>DASREP010000093.1:0-105388 GCA_035652015.1 Bradyrhizobium sp.
GCCGACGGCCCGATGCCGCAGACCCGCGAGCACATCCTGCTCGCCCGCCAGGTCGGCGTGCCCGCGCTGGTCGTGTTCCTCAACAAGTGCGACATGGTCGACGATCCCGAGCTGCTCGAGCTCGTCGAGCTCGAGGTTCGCGAGCTGCTCTCGAAGTACGAATTCCCGGGCGACAAGATCCCGATCATCAAGGGTTCGGCGCTCGCCGCTCTCGAAGACTCGGACAAGAAGCTCGGCCATGACGCCATCCTCGAGCTGATGAAGAATGTCGACGAGTACATTCCGCAGCCCGAGCGTCCGATCGATCAGCCCTTCCTGATGCCGGTCGAAGACGTGTTCTCGATCTCCGGCCGCGGCACCGTGGTGACCGGTCGTGTCGAGCGCGGCATCATCAAGGTCGGCGAGGAAATCGAGATCGTGGGTCTGCGTCCGACCCAGAAGACCACGGTTACCGGCGTCGAAATGTTCCGCAAGCTCTTGGATCAGGGCCAGGCGGGCGACAACATCGGTGCGCTGCTCCGCGGCACCAAGCGCGAGGAAGTCGAGCGCGGCCAGGTGCTCTGCAAGCCGGGTTCGGTCAAGCCGCACACCAAGTTCAAGGCCGAGGCTTACATCCTCACCAAGGAAGAAGGCGGTCGTCACACCCCGTTCTTCACCAACTACCGTCCGCAGTTCTACTTCCGTACCACCGACGTGACCGGCGTCGTGCACCTGCCGGAGGGTACCGAGATGGTGATGCCGGGCGACAACATCGCGATGGAAGTGCACCTGATCGTGCCGATCGCGATGGAAGAGAAGCTGCGCTTCGCCATCCGTGAAGGCGGCCGCACCGTCGGCGCCGGCGTCGTTGCCGCGATCATCGAGTAAAGAAGCGAATAGGGAGTAGCGAGTAGCGAATTTGGAGTTTCCTCTATTCGCTATTCGCTATTCGCCACTCACAAAAGAAAGCTACGGCAATGAACGGCCAAAACATTCGCATACGGCTCAAGGCGTTCGACCATCGGATTCTCGATACGTCGACGCGTGAGATCGTGAACACGGCGAAACGGACCGGCGCGCAGGTTCGCGGACCTATTCCGCTGCCGACCCGCATCGAGAAGTTCACCGTCAACCGTTCGCCGCACGTCGACAAGAAGAGCCGCGAGCAATTCGAGATGCGCACGCACAAGCGCCTTCTCGACATTGTCGATCCGACCCCGCAGACCGTCGATGCTCTCATGAAGCTCGACCTGGCCGCAGGCGTCGACGTCGAGATCAAGCTCTAAGATTTCAATTCCGTCCGCTGCTCCCAATCGAAGCGCGGACCTTGAGAAGAACAGGAAGCACACCGATGCGCTCCGGAGTGATCGCACAGAAGGTCGGGATGACGCGGGTCTTCACGGAGACCGGCGAGCATATCCCCGTGACCGTGCTCAAGCTCGGCAACTGCCAGGTCCTTGGTCATCGCACCAAGGAGAAGAACGGCTATGTCGCGCTGCAGCTCGGCTCGGGCGCCCGCAAGACCGTCTATATGCCCAAGGCCGAGCGCGGACAGTTCGCGGTCGCCAAGGTCGAGCCGAAGCGCAATGTCCAGGAATTCCGCGTGTCCGAGGATGCGCTGATCCCGGTGGGTGCGGAGATCCAGGCGGATCACTTCGTGGTCGGCCAGTTCGTCGACGTGACCGGCACCTCGATCGGCAAGGGTTTTGCCGGCGGCATGAAGCGCTGGAATTTCGGCGGTCTGCGCGCCACCCACGGTGTGTCGATCTCGCACCGCTCCATCGGTTCGACCGGCGGCCGCCAGGACCCCGGCAAGACCTGGAAGAACAAGAAGATGCCCGGCCACATGGGTGTCGACCGCATCACCACGCTCAATCTGCGTGTGGTGCAGACCGACGTCGCGCGTGGCCTGATTCTGGTCGAAGGCGCCGTTCCCGGCTCCAAGGGCGGCTGGATCAGGGTGCGCGATGCCGTGAAGAAGCCGCTGCCGAAGGACGCGCCGAAGCCCGGCAAGTTCAAGGTCGCGGGCGATGCGGCAGCCGAAGCTCCGGCCGAGCAGGGAGCCTGATCATGGAACTCAAAGTCACAACCCTCGAGGGCAAGGACGCGGGCTCGGTCACGCTGTCGGATGCGATCTTCGGCCTCGAGCCGCGCGCCGACATCATTGCGCGCTGCGTGCAGTGGCAGCTCAACAGGCGCCAGGCCGGCACCCACAAGGCCAAGGGCCGCGCCGAGATCTGGCGCACCGGCAAGAAGATGTACAAGCAGAAAGGCACCGGCGGTGCCCGTCACGGCTCGGCCCGCGTGCCGCAGTTCCGCGGCGGCGGCCGTGCCTTCGGTCCGGTGGTGCGCTCGCACGCCACCGACCTGCCGAAGAAGGTCCGCGCGCTCGCGCTCAAGCATGCGCTCTCGGCCAAGGCCAAGGACGGCGATCTCGTCGTGCTCGAGGCTGCGAAGCTCGAAGCCGCCAAGACCAAGGCGCTGCTCGGCCACTTCTCGGGGCTGGGTCTGACCAACGCGCTGATCATCGACGGCGCCGAGCTGCATGACGGCTTTGCCAATGCCGCCCGCAACATCCCGAACATGGACGTGCTGCCGATCCAGGGCATCAACGTCTACGACATCCTGCGCCGTCAGAAGCTCGTGCTGACCAAGGCGGCAATCGATGCGCTGGAGGCGCGCTTCAAATGAAGAACATCGAGCCTCGCCATTACGACATCATCGTCGCACCGGTCGTGACCGAGAAGGCCACGATGGCCTCCGAGCACAACAAGGTTCTGTTCAAGGTCGCCTCCAAGGCGACCAAGCCGCAGATCAAGGAAGCCATCGAGAAGCTGTTCGACGTCAAGGTCAAGAGCGTCAACACGCTGGTGCGCAAGGGCAAGAACAAGGTGTTCCGCGGCACTTACGGCTCGCAGTCGGACACCAAGCGCGCGATCGTGACCCTCGAAGAGGGCCACCGCATCGACGTGACCACCGGACTCTGAGGCGATACGGTCATGGCACTCAAGCAATTCAATCCGACGACCCCGGGCCAGCGCCAGCTGGTCATGGTCGACCGTTCCGCGCTCTACAAGGGCAAGCCGGTCAAGGCGCTCACCGAGGGCAAGCAGTCGAACGGCGGGCGCAACAACACCGGGCGCATCACCGTGCGCTTCCGCGGCGGCGGCCACAAGCAGGCCTATCGCCTGGTCGATTTCAAGCGCAACAAGGTCGACGTTCCCGCGACCGTCGAGCGGCTGGAGTATGATCCGAACCGCACCGGCTTCATTGCGCTGATCAAGTACCAGGACGGCGAGCAGGCCTATATCCTGGCGCCGCAGCGCCTGGCCGTGGGCGACACCATCATCGCCGGCAACTATGTCGACGTGAAGCCGGGCAATGTCATGCCGCTCGGCAACATGCCGGTCGGCACCATCGTCCACAACATCGAGACCAAGATCGGCAAGGGCGGTCAGCTCGCGCGTTCCGCCGGCACCTATGCCCAGATCGTCGGCCGCGACCAGGACTACGTCATCCTGCGCCTGAACTCGGGCGAGCAGCGCCTGGTGCACGGCCGTTGCCGCGGCACCATCGGTGCGGTGTCCAACCCCGATCACATGAACATCTCGATCGGCAAGGCGGGCCGCAAGCGCTGGCTCGGCCGCCGTCCGCACAACCGCGGCGTTGCCATGAACCCGATCGACCACCCGCATGGCGGCGGCGAAGGCCGCACCTCGGGCGGCCGTCATCCGGTCACTCCATGGGGCAAGCCCACCAAGGGCAAGAAGACCCGCTCCAACAAGTCGACCGACAAATTCATTCTCCTAAGCCGCCACAAGCGGAAGAAGTAAGGAACGCCGGACATGGTTCGTTCAGTCTGGAAAGGCCCGTTCGTCGAGGCGTCGCTGCTCAAGAAGGCAGATGCGGCGCGTGCGTCCGGCCGTCACGACGTGATCAAGATCTGGAGCCGCCGCTCGACCATCCTGCCGCAGTTCGTCGGCCTGGTGTTCGGCGTCTACAACGGCCAGAAGCACGTGCCGGTGTCGGTCAACGAGGAAATGGTCGGTCACAAGTTCGGTGAGTTCTCGCCGACCCGGACCTTCCATGGCCACTCGGGCGACAAGAAAGCCAAGAAGGCTTGAGGATTTAAGCGATGAGCAAACCAAAGCGCCAACGCGCCCTCGCGGACAATGAGGCCAAGGCGGTCGCCCGGATGCTGCGGGTGAGCCCCCAGAAGCTCAACCTGGTTGCGCAGATGATCCGCGGCCGCAAGGCGTCGGCTGCGCTCGCCGACCTGCAGTTCTCGCGCAAGCGGATCGCGGTCGACGTCAAGAAGTGCCTGGAATCGGCGATCGCCAACGCCGAGAACAACCATGATCTCGAGGTCGACGATCTCGTCGTCACCGAGGCGCATGTCGGCAACGGCATCGTGATGAAGCGTTTCGCGCCGCGCGGCCGTGGCCGTTCGGGCCGGGTTTTCAAACCGTTTTCGCAGCTGACGATCGTCGTTCGTCAGGTCGAAGCGAGCGCTTGATAGAGGCGCGGGAGAATAAGATGGGTCAAAAGATCAATCCGATCGGTCTGCGTCTCGGCATCAACCGGACCTGGGACTCGCGCTGGTTCGCCGGCAAGGCCGAGTACGGCAAGCTGTTGCACGAGGACGTCAAGATCCGCGAGATCCTGCACAAGGAGCTCAAGCAGGCTGCCGTTGCGCGCATCGTGATCGAGCGTCCGCACAAGAAGTGCCGCGTCACCATCCACTCGGCCCGTCCGGGCGTGGTGATCGGCAAGAAGGGCGCCGATATCGACAAGCTGCGCAAGAAGGTCGCCGACATCACGTCGTCCGATGTCGTGATCAACATCGTCGAGATCAGGAAGCCGGAGCTCGATGCGACCCTGGTCGCCGAATCGATCGCGCAGCAGCTGGAGCGCCGCGTCGCGTTCCGCCGCGCCATGAAGCGCGCCGTGCAGTCGGCGATGCGTCTCGGCGCCGAGGGCATCCGCATCAACTGCTCGGGTCGTCTGGGCGGCGCCGAGATCGCGCGCATGGAGTGGTACCGCGAGGGCCGCGTGCCCCTGCACACGCTGCGCGCCGACATCGACTACGGCGT
The DNA here is from genome assembly GCA_035652015.1 of Bradyrhizobium sp. Lineage (GTDB taxonomy): Bacteria > Pseudomonadota > Alphaproteobacteria > Rhizobiales > Xanthobacteraceae > Bradyrhizobium. Next base: position 5,073 of record DASREP010000093.1, read on the forward strand.
TGCCACCGCATTCACCACCTTCGGCACCTGCGGCGTGAAGGTCTGGATCTTCAAGGGCGAGATCCTCGAGCACGATCCGATGGCGCAGGACAAGCGGATGGCCGAGGGCGACAGCACCCCGCGTCCGTCGCGCCGCGACGCCGCTTGAGGCATTTGGGAATTTGAGGGCTTAAAGCCATGATGCAACCAAAGAAAACGAAGTTCCGGAAGGCGCATAAGGGCCGCATCCACGGCGTTGCGTCCTCGGGCGCGACGTTGTCCTTCGGCCAGTTCGGCCTGAAGGCGCTCGAGCCGGAACGCGTCACCGCGCGCCAGATCGAGGCCGCGCGCCGTGCGCTCACCCGTCACATGAAGCGCGCCGGCCGCGTCTGGATCCGCGTCTTCCCCGACGTTCCCGTGTCGAAGAAGCCGGCCGAAGTCCGCATGGGCTCCGGCAAGGGTTCGCCGGAATTGTGGGTGGTGCGGGTCAAGCCCGGCCGCGTGCTGTTCGAGATCGACGGCGTCAACAACCAGACCGCGCGCGAGGCTCTGAACCTGGCGGCAGCCAAGCTGCCGATCAAGACCCGCTTCGTCGAGCGCATTGCGGAGTAATGCCGATGGCCGACCTCAAAGCAGAAGACATCCGCGCGATGAGCCCCGACCAGATGGAGGACGCCATCCTCAATCTGAAGAAGGAGCGCTTCAACCTGCGCTTCCAGCGCGCCACCGGGCAGCTGGAGAACACCTCGCGCCTGAAGCAGGCGCGCCGGGACATTGCGCGTATCAAGACCATCGCCGCGCAGAAGCGCGCGAAGCAGAAGTAAGAGGGCCAAGCAATGCCGAAACGTACGCTGCAGGGCGTGGTCGTCAGCGACAAGCAACAGAAGACCGTGGTGGTGCGCGTCGATCGCCGCTTCACCCACCCGATCTACAAGAAGACGATCCGCCGTTCCAAGAACTACCACGCCCATGACGAGAGCAACGAGTTCAAGCCGGGCGACACGGTGTGGATCGAGGAGAGCAAGCCGATCTCGAAGTTGAAGCGCTGGACCGTGGTCCGGGGCGAACACAAGCAGACCGCCTGAGGCGGGCTCGGGCCCTCGAAGGGGCCAGCGCCGGCTTTTTTGAAGTTCATAGCGCGAGCGATCGCGCGACAGATTGAAGAGGACGAGGTGCATCAATGATTCAGATGCAGACCAACCTCGACGTGGCCGACAATTCCGGCGCACGCCGTGTCATGTGTATCAAGGTGCTCGGTGGCTCCAAGCGCCGCTATGCCACCATCGGCGACGTGATCGTCGTCTCCATCAAGGAGGCGATTCCGCGCGGCAAGGTGAAGAAGGGCGACGTGATGAAGGCCGTGGTGGTGCGGGTCCGCAAGGACATCCGCCGGCCCGACGGCTCGGTGATCCGATTTGACCGCAACGCCGCCGTGCTGATCAACAACCAGCAGGAGCCGGTCGGCACCCGTATCTTCGGGCCGGTGCCGCGCGAGCTGCGCGCCAAGAACCACATGAAGATCATTTCGCTGGCGCCGGAGGTGCTGTGATGGCAGCCAAGATTCGCAAGGGTGACAAGGTCATCGTGCTGAGCGGCCGCGACAAGGGCCGCACCGGCGAGGTGTTCGAGGTGCGTCCCTCCGAGGGCACCGCGCTTGTCCGTGGCGTGAACCTGGTCAAGCGTCACCAGAAACAGACCCAGGCGCAGGAAGGCGGCATCATCTCCAAGGAGGCGCCGATCGACCTGTCCAACATCGCCTATCTCGGCAAGGACGGGAAGCCGACGCGCATTGGGTTCAAGATTCACGCGGACGGCAAGAAGGTCCGCATTGCCAAGAGCTCGGGAGCTGAGATCGATGGCTGAGACTGCTTACGTGCCGCGCCTGCGCGCGGAATATGACCGCAAGATCAAGGCCCAGCTGACCGAGAAGTTCGGCTATGCCAACGTCATGCAGGTGCCGCGGCTGGAGAAGGTCGTGCTCAACATGGGCGTCGGCGAAGCCGTCAATGACCGCAAGAAGGCGGAGACGGCGGCTGCCGACCTCACGCTGATCGCGGGCCAGAAGGCCATCGTGACCTATTCCAAGACCGCGATCGCGACCTTCAAGCTGCGCGAGAACCAGCCGATCGGCTGCAAGGTCACGCTGCGCAAGGCGCGCATGTACGAGTTCATCGACCGCCTGGTCACCGTCGCGCTGCCGCGCGTGCGCGACTTCCGCGGGCTGAACCCGAAGAGCTTTGACGGCCGCGGCAATTATTCGCTCGGCCTCAAGGAGCACATCATCTTCCCGGAGATCGATTTCGAGAAGGCCGGGGAGTCGTGGGGCATGGACATCACGGTGTGCACCACCGCGCGCACCGATGAGGAGGCGCGTGCCCTGTTGACCGCATTAAATTTCCCGTTCCGGCAGTGAGCCGCTGAGAAGCGTCTCAAACGCGGATACGTAAGGAGCCAAGCATGGCAAAGAAGAGTTCGATCGAGAAGAACAACCGGCGCAAGCGGATGTCCAAGAATGCCGCGCCCAAGCGGGCGAGGCTCAAGGCCATCATCGCCGACAAGACCAAGCCGATGGAGGAGCGCTTCGCCGCGACGCTGAAGCTTGCGGAAATGCCGCGCAATTCGTCGACGACCCGCATTCGCAACCGTTGCGAGCTGACGGGCCGTCCCCGCTCGAACTATCGCAAGAACAAGCTGTCCCGCATCGCGCTGCGTGAACTCGGCTCCAAGGGCCTGGTTCCGGGTCTCTTGAAGTCGAGCTGGTAAGGAGGGTCGATCAGCATGTCTACGCACGATCCAATCAGCGATCTGATCACCCGCATCCGCAACGCGCAGATGCGCTCGAAGTCGAAGGTGACGACCCCTGGCTCCAAGATGCGCGCCAGCGTGCTCGAGGTCTTGAAGTCGGAAGGCTATATCCGCGGCTATGCCTCGGTGGAGCATTCCTCGGGGCGCAGCGAGCTCGAGATCGAGCTGAAATATTTCGATGGCGAGCCCGTCATCCGCGAGATCGAGCGGGTCTCCAAGCCCGGTCGTCGAGTCTACACCTCGGTGAAGAACCTGCCGCGGGTCAACAACGGGCTCGGCATTTCGGTGCTGTCGACGCCGAAGGGAATCATGGCTGACCACGCCGCGCGCGAAGCGAATGTGGGCGGCGAAGTTCTCTTCACGGTGTTCTGAGAAGGATTTTGAAGCCATGTCACGCATTGGCAAGAAGCCTGTGGCGGTGCCGTCCGGAGTGACCGCGACCGTCGACGGCCAGACCGTCAAGATGAAGGGGCCGAAGGGCCAGCTTCAGTTCGTCGTCCATGACGACGTCGAGGTGAAGTTCGAGAACGGGCAGGTGAAGGTCGCCCCCCGTCACGAGACCAACCGTGCGCGCGCCCTCTACGGCACGGCGCGGGCGCAGATCGCCAACCTGGTCGACGGCGTCACCAAGGGGTTCGAGAAGAAGCTCGAGATCACCGGCGTCGGCTACCGCGCCGCGATGCAGGGCAAGAACCTGCAGCTCGCGCTCGGCTACAGCCACGACGTGGTGTTCCAGATCCCGGAAGGCATCACCATCGCGGTGCCGAAGCCGACCGAGATCACCATCACCGGCACCGACGTCCAGCGCGTCGGCCAGGTGGCGGCCGAGATCCGCGCCTTCCGCCCGCCGGAGCCCTATAAGGGCAAGGGCGTGAAGTATGTCGACGAATTCATCTTCCGCAAGGAAGGCAAGAAGAAGTAACGGAGCCGGTCATGTCCAGAAACAAGGTCACGAATGCCCGGCGCAAGCAGCGCGTTCGGCTGGCGTTGCGTCGCTCCGCGGGCGGCCGTCCCCGGCTCTCCGTGTTCCGCTCGTCCAAGCACATCTACGCCCAGGTGATCGACGATCAGAAGGGCGAGACGCTGGCGTCTGCCTCCTCGCTCGAGAAGGAGATGCGCGGCAACACCGGCGCCGACATCGACGCGGCGAAGGCGGTCGGCAAGCTGCTCGCCGAGCGCGCCGTGAAGAAGGGCGTCAAGGAAGTGGTGTTCGATCGCGGCGGCTATCTCTATCACGGCCGCGTCAAGGCGCTGGCGGATGCGGCGCGCGAGAGCGGGCTCAGCTTCTAAGGCAACAGATTTCGGATTGAAGGACAGGGGCCGAGGCCTCTTTTAGAGATTGGAAAGAACCATGGCAGCGGAACGCGAACGCGGCGGACGCGAACGGAGCAGGGAGCGCGAGGAGCGCGACAGCGAGTTCGTCGACAAGCTGGTCCACATCAATCGCGTGGCGAAGGTCGTCAAGGGCGGCAAGCGCTTCGGCTTTGCGGCGCTGGTCGTCATCGGCGACCAGAAGGGCCGGGTCGGCTTCGGCCACGGCAAGGCGCGCGAGGTGCCGGAGGCGATCCGCAAGGCAACCGACGCCGCCAAGCGCAATTTGACCCGCGTCGCACTGCGCGAGGGCCGCACCCTGCATCACGACATCGCCGGCCGTCACGGCGCCGGCCGTGTCTACCTGCGTGCGGCGCCCGCCGGCACCGGCATCATCGCCGGCGGTCCGATGCGCGCGGTGTTCGAGTCGCTCGGCGTCCAGGACGTGGTGGCGAAGTCGATTGGCTCCTCCAACCCGTACAACATGGTGCGCGCGACCTTCAACGCGCTCAAGCACCAGGATAGCCCGCGTTCGGTCGCGGCGCGCCGCAACATCAAGGTGTCCACCCTGCAGGCCCGTCGCGTCGGCGGCGATGCCGAGGCGGCGGCGGACTAATTCAGGCTTTCGGAGTTTAGGACAATGGCCGCTAAGACGATCAAGGTCGAGCAGACCGGCAGCCCGATCCGCCGCCACCACTCGCAGCGGTCGACGCTGATCGGGCTCAAGCTCAATCGCATCGGTCGCGTTGCAGAGCTGCCGGACACGGCGGCGGTGCGCGGCATGATCGAGAAGGTTCATCATCTCGTTCGCATCGTCGACGAGAAGTAAGAAAGAATAGGAGAAGGGCGATGAAGCTCAGCGAGATCGCCGACAATGCCGGCTCGCGCAAGAAGCGCATGCGCGTCGGCCGTGGCATCGGTTCCGGCAAGGGCAAGACCTCGGGGCGCGGCGGCAAGGGCCAGACCGCGCGTTCGGGCGTCCGCATCAAGGGATTTGAAGGCGGCCAGATGCCGTTGCATCGCCGTCTGCCCAAGCGCGGCTTCAACAACGTGTTCCGCGTCGAATATGCCGAGCTCAATCTCGATCGCCTGCAGCAGGCGATCGACGCCAAGCAGCTCGACACCGGCGCAGTGATCAACGCGGACGCGCTGGTCAAGGCCGGCGTGCTCAAGCGCGCTCTGGGCGGCGTTCGGCTGCTCGGCCGCGGCGAGATCAAGGCCAAGGTCAATCTCGAGGTGCACGGCGCTTCGAAGTCGGCCGTTGCTGCGGTCGAGAAGGCCGGCGGCTCGGTTAAGGTGCTCGCACCTGCGAAGGAAGACGGCGAGGCTGCGTAACATCTGCGTCATCGTCCGCCTCAGCGGAGGGCGACGCCAGCTTTGCGATGGACTTCATCGAAGCCGAGCACCAAATATGTCCGGCGTCCGCCTGATGTCCCGCATCCGGACATGACGGCGCAGGGGCGGCGGGAGAAAGTCAAAGATGGTCTCAGCAGCGGAACAATTGGCGGCCAACCTTAATTTCGGCGCGCTCGCCAAGGCCGACGAACTCAAGAAGCGCATCTGGTTCACCCTCGGCGCGCTCTTGGTCTACCGGCTCGGCACCTACATTCCGCTGCCGGGCATCGATCCCAATATCTGGGAGCAGGTGTTCAAGACCCAGGCCGGCGGCATCCTCGGCATGTTCAACATGTTCGCCGGCGGCGGCATCCACCGCATGGCGATCTTTGCCTTGAACATCATGCCGTACATCTCGGCATCGATCATCATCCAGCTCCTGACCACGGTCTCGCCGCAGCTCGAAGCGCTGAAGAAGGAAGGCGAGGCGGGGCGCAAGACGCTGAACCAGTACACCCGCTATCTCACCGTGCTGCTCGCCTTCTTTCAGTCCTACGGCATTGCCGTGGGCCTGGAGGGCGCGGGCAACGTGGTCAGCGATCCCGGCATGTTCTTCCGCATCTCGACCGCGATCACGCTCAGCGGCGGCACCATCTTCCTGATGTGGCTCGGCGAGCAGATCACCTCGCGCGGCATCGGCAACGGCATTTCGCTGATCATTCTCTCCGGCATCGTCGCCGAGCTGCCGTCCGCGCTGGCCAACATGCTGGAACTCGGCCGCCAGGGTGCGCTGTCGACCGGGCTGATCCTGATCGTCATCATCATGGCGGTCGCCGTGATCGCCTTCATCGTGTTCATGGAGCGCGCCCAGCGCCGGCTGCTGATCCAGTATCCAAAGCGCCAGGTCGGCAACAAGATGTTCGAGGGCCAGTCCTCGCATCTGCCGCTGAAGCTGAACACCTCAGGCGTGATCCCGCCGATCTTCGCCTCGTCGCTGCTGCTGCTGCCGACCACCGTCGCCAATTTCAACGCCGGCAAGGGACCCGAGTGGTTCCAGTGGATCACGACTCAGCTCGGCCACGGCCGGCCACTGTTCCTGGTGCTGTATCTGGCGCTGATCGTGTTCTTCGCCTTCTTCTACACCGCGATCGTGTTCAACCCGACCGAGACGGCCGACAACCTGAAGAAGCATGGCGGATTCATCCCGGGCATTCGTCCCGGCGAGCGCACGGCGGAGTATATCGACTACGTTTTGTCGCGGATCACTGTGCTTGGCGCGATTTATCTTGCGATTGTCTGCCTGATTCCCGAAATTCTGATTTCCTACGCCTCCGTACCCTTCTACTTTGGTGGTACGTCGCTTTTGATCGTGGTCAGTGTCACCATGGACACTGTGGCGCAGGTTCAAGGCTATCTGCTCGCCCATCAATATGAGGGGCTGATCAGGAAGTCGAAATTGAGAGGGCGCCGCCGCTAGCGCGCCGTTAGGGTCCAAAACAACAGGTGAGTTTCGCTCACCGACCGCCGGGGGGCGAACACCGATGAGACTGATACTTCTGGGACCGCCGGGATCTGGCAAAGGGACCCAGGCACAGCGGCTGGTCGAGCGCTACAGCATCGTCCAGCTCTCCACCGGCGAGATGTTGCGCGCCGCGGTTGCGGCCGGTACGCCGGTCGGGCTGCAGGCCAAGGACATCATGGCCTCCGGCGGCCTGGTCTCGGATGAGATCGTGGTCAGCATCATTTCCGACCGCATCGACCAGCCTGACGCCAGGAACGGTTTCATCCTCGACGGTTTCCCGCGTACCGTGCCGCAGGCCGAAGCGCTGGACGAACTCCTCAAGCACAAGCACATGAAGCTCGACGCGGTGATCGAGCTGCGCGTCAACGAAAGCGCGCTGCTGGCGCGGGTCGAAAAGCGGGCCGAGGAAACCCGCGCGCGCGGCGAGGAGGTGCGTCTCGACGACACGCCGGAGGTGCTGACCAAGCGGCTGGCCGCCTACCGCTCCCAGACCGAGCCTTTGATTCATTATTATTCGGAGCGCCGCAAGCTTCTGACCGTCGATGGCATGATGACCATCGAGGAGGTCACCCGCGAGATCAGCCGAATCCTGCATGCAATCGGCGCCGTGCCGTCCTCCAAGCCCGCCGAGAAAAAAGCCGGTGCCGCCAAGCGGGGCGCCGCAGGGGCGAAAAAGGTGACCGCGAAGGCGGCCAAAAAGCCGGCCCGGGCCGCCAAGGCCGCGAAAAAGGTTGCCAAGGCCGCCGGAAAAGCCCGTTCCGGCGCCGCCAAGGGGCGTCCAGCGGCCAAAAAGGCCCCCAAAGCGGCCCGAAGGGCGGTCAAACAGGCCTCTGGGGCGGTTCGGAAGGGCGTCAAGAAGGCCGGACGGGGACCTGCAAAAAAGCTCACGAAAAGGCGAGCTAAAGCCTAGGGGCGGTTGACGAAACGACCCTGAATCCATTAATAAGCGCGGCATCCATATCGGATAGTTATTCAGACGATGCCTCGCCCCGAGGAAGCAGAGGGTAAGGCGTCGTGTTCGCGTTTGCGGACACCCGCTGCCCGAGATAGCAAGAACTTATAGCCGCCTCCCTGCGATAGGGACCGGCGACAGGAGAGAAGTCCGTGGCCCGTATTGCCGGCGTCAACATCCCGACCAACAAGCGCGTCCTGATCGCGCTCCAGTACATCCATGGCATCGGTCCGAAGATTGCGGCCGACATCGTCGAGAAGGTCAAGATTCCCGAGGATCGCCGTGTCAGCCAGCTGAGCGATGCGGAAGTGCTGCAGATCCGCGAAGTCATCGACCGCGACTATGTTGTGGAGGGCGACCTTCGCCGCGAGACCGGCATCAACATCAAGCGGCTGATGGACCTCGGTTGCTATCGCGGCCTGCGTCATCGCCGCGGCCTGCCGGTGCGCGGCCAGCGCACCCACACCAATGCGCGCACGCGCAAGGGCCCGGCCAAGGCGATCGCCGGCAAGAAGAAGTAATTGGCGAGTCGCGAATGGCGAATGGCGAGTAGGGTTGAGGCCCTATTCGCTATTCGCCACTCACCATTCGCCTCACAGGTGTAGCCGCTGGCATTACGGCGGCGTTTGAGATCTCTAGGAAAGGTTAGAAATGGGCAAGGAAGCCACCCGCGTCCGCCGTCGCGAGCGCAAGAACATCGCATCCGGCGTGGCGCACGTGAACTCGTCGTTCAACAACACGACCATCACCATCACCGACGCGCAGGGCAACACCATTGCCTGGTCGTCGGCCGGCACGATGGGCTTCAAGGGGTCGCGCAAGTCGACCCCGTATGCCGCGCAGGTCGCGGCGGAGGACGTTTCCAAGAAGGCGCAGGAACACGGCATGCGCACGCTGGAAGTCGAAGTCGCTGGTCCCGGTTCGGGCCGCGAATCGGCGCTCCGCGCGCTGCAGGCCGCGGGCTTCACCGTCACCTCGATTCGCGACGTGACGACGATCCCGCACAATGGTTGCCGGCCCCGCAAGCGCCGGCGCGTTTGACGTTTGCGCTGCAGGCGAGATGCCTATCGCCTGCGGCGTTTTTGCTTTTGTTTGATCAGCCGCGGCCTTTGATCCGCGACGTTTCCAACGCCAGCAGTCGAGATGGCAGATTGGCTGGCCCGAGGGTGAAACAGTGACGATCCAGAAGAATTGGCAGGAACTTATCCGCCCCAACAAGCTCCAGGTGACACAGGGCTCCGACGCCTCGCGCTTTGCGACGCTGGTGGCCGAGCCGCTGGAGCGCGGCTTCGGCCAGACGCTCGGCAACGCGCTGCGGCGCGTGCTGCTCTCCTCGCTGCAAGGCGCGGCGGTGCAGTCGGTGCACATCGACGGCGTGCTGCACGAGTTCTCCTCGATCGCCGGTGTGCGCGAGGACGTGACCGACATCGTGCTCAACATCAAGGACATCTCGATCAAGATGCAGGGCGAAGGCCCCAAGCGCATGGTCGTGAAGAAGCAGGGGCCGGGCGCGGTCACCGCCGGTGACATCCAGACGGTCGGCGACATCACCGTGCTCAATCCCGAGCTGCAGCTCTGCACGCTCGACGACGGTGCCGAGATCCGCATGGAGTTCACGGTCACGACCGGCAAGGGCTACGTGCCCGCCGAGCGCAACCGGCCCGAGGACGCGCCGATCGGCCTGATCCCGATCGACAGCCTGTTCTCGCCCGTGCGCAAGGTCTCCTACAAGGTCGAGAACACCCGCGAGGGCCAGATCCTCGACTACGACAAGCTGACCATGACCATCGAGACCAACGGCGCGATCACGCCGGATGACGCAGTCGCCTATGCCGCGCGCATCCTGCAGGATCAGCTCAACGTGTTCGTCAATTTCGAAGAGCCGCGCAAGGAAGTCACCCAGGAGATCATCCCCGATCTCGCCTTCAACCCGGCCTTCCTCAAGAAGGTGGACGAGCTCGAGCTCTCGGTGCGTTCGGCCAACTGTCTGAAGAACGACAACATCGTCTATATCGGCGACCTCGTGCAGAAGTCGGAAGCGGAAATGCTCCGCACCCCGAACTTCGGCCGCAAGTCGCTGAACGAGATCAAGGAAGTGCTGGCGCAGATGGGCCTGCATCTCGGCATGGAAGTGCCGGGCTGGCCGCCGGAGAACATCGACGAGCTCGCCAAGCGCTTCGAGGATCATTACTGAGCGTAGAATTGGCGAATGGCGAATAGGGAGTAGCGAATAGAGCACCTCTTTCTATTCGCTACTCGCGTCCGGGGCGAACGCAGGCAGCCCACCTGAGCAACATGTCCGACGAACCGTCGCGGCAGACTGAAACGAAGGAATAGACACATGCGTCACGGCAAGGTTCATCGGAAGCTCAACCGCACCCACGAGCATCGCCGCGCGATGTTCGCCAACATGTGCGCCGCGCTGATCAAGCACGAGCAGATCGTCACCACGCTGCCCAAGGCCAAGGAGCTGCGGCCGATCGTCGAGAAGCTGGTCACGCTGGGCAAGAAGGGCGGCCTCGCCGCGCGCCGCCAGGCGATCAGCGAGATGCGCGATATCGACCAGGTCAAGAAGCTGTTCGACGTTCTCGCCACCCGCTACAAGGACCGCCAGGGCGGCTACACCCGCATCATCAAGGCCGGCTTCCGCTACGGCGACAACGCCGCGATGGCCGTGATCGAGTTCGTCGACCGCGACGTCGACGCCAAGGGCCAGGACTCCGGTCCCGTCGAGGCCAAGGAAGCAGAAGCCGCGTAAGGCGTCTTTCCCGAGTGAGAGTTTCAAGAGCGGCGCCGCAAGCGCCGCTTTTTTGTTGTTGCACGGCTGTCAACCCATAGTCGTCCCGGCGAAGGCCGGGACCCATACCGCGGAATCTATCTGGGGCTCTCGATGGCAGACGCTCATCGCAAGAACGACAGCCTGGGGTTATGGGTCCCGGCCTTCGCCGGGACGACCCGGAGGAGCCGCTAGCTATCCCGAATGTGATGCTGCAGCGAATTGCCGCTGCGTGCGTTGTCACCGATATTCGCCAAAGCAACCAACGGAGACCGCGCATGCACATCGATCTCTCAGGCAAGACCGCACTGGTCACCGGCTCGACCGCCGGCATCGGCTACGCCATCGCCAAGGGGCTTGCCGCATCCGGTGCCGAGGTCGTCATCAATGGGCGCGGCCAGGACAAGGTCGATGCAGCCGTGGCCAAACTCAAGCAGGCTATCGCGGGCGCAAAAGTTCGCGGCATCGCGGCCGACGTCTCGACTGCCGAAGGTTGCGACGCGCTCACCAGGGCGTTGCCCGATCTCGATATCCTCATCAACAATGCCGGCATCTTCGAGCCGAAGAATTTCTTCAAGATACCCGACGAGGACTGGAGCCGCTTCTTCGATGTCAACGTGATGTCGGGCGTGCGGCTGTCGCGCGCTTATCTCTCAGGCATGCTCAAGCGCAATTGGGGCCGCATCGTCTTCATTTCCTCCGAATCCGCGCTGAACATTCCGACCGAGATGATCCACTACGGCATGACCAAGACGGCGCAGCTTGCGGTGGCGCGCGGGCTGGCCAAGCTGACGCGCGGCACGGCCGTCACCGTCAATTCGGTGCTGCCGGGACCGACCATGTCGGAGGGCGTCGAGACCTTCGTGCAGGATCTGGCGCGTCAGAACGGCCAGTCGCTTGAGGAGGCGGCGGCGAACTTCGTCAAGCAGCATCGTCCCAGCTCGCTGCTGCAGCGCTTTGCCAGTGTCGACGAAGTCGCCAATCTCGTCGTCTATGTCGCCTCGAAGGAGGCGTCCGCAACCAACGGCGCGGCGCTCAAGGTTGAAGGCGGCATCGTCGATACCATCATCTGAGCCGACGCGAGTGATGCAAGCGCGATGGAGTCAGGCTGGACCCCATCGCGCGTGGGTTTGTCGCGCTCAGTTGAACGGGTAATAGCGGAGCGAGACGAAGGCGATATTGTTGTCGGGATTGAGCCCCGCGTTTGGCGTGCCAGGTCCGGTGGGGACGCCCGGGAACGCGGTCAGCTTCACGTATTCATACTGCAACCCGGTTCTGACCCGTCCGTAATCCCCCTTGTAGAGGTCCTGCCAGAAGCCAATCGTGAACTCCTGCGCTTTCTGGACGTCGAATGTGCAGGTCAAGCCGGCGACCGGCGTGTTGAAGCTCCCGAGCGTGCCGCCGGTGAGGTTCTGGGTGAGGCAGCCATTGTTGACGAAATTCGGGTTGCCCCAGCCGCCCTGCGTGGCTCCGGCAGTCCATGCATTGGCGTAGGTCCTGTCCTGGCCATAATACGCATAGACGTCGGTGCCCGCGGTCGGATGACCGACGGCCCCCACCATGAACGACAGGGCGGTGACCGGCGTCAGCGAGCCGTCCGGACCGACCACGGCATCGGGCAGTTGGCTCGATGTATAGCGGCCGATGCCCTGGCCGTACAAAACGCTCCCCTGGAGATCGAGAAGCTTCGGAATCACCGGCAGCAATGCGCTGCCGCCAACCCCCCAGGCAAACGTCGTCTTCTGCGACCAGCTGTTGGGAACGGCCGCGTTGGCGACCTGATCGGTGAACCAGCGCTCGATGCCGAGGACTTCATAATGGCCGAAGCCCGGGTCGACCGCGAACTTCTCGATGATGTCGGGCGCGATGTCGTTCGAGCAGGTCGTCGTGCCGTTGAGGTGCGACGAGCCGGTGCAGGTGTTGTTGATGCTGGTGACGATCGGTGCCGGCGGCGACACCGTTGCGGCGCTGGGCGAGCCCGGGAATACGGTTGCCGGCTGCTCGATCGAAAGGCCGAACCACGCGATCTTGCCCCAGTCATAGACAAATCGCGCCTGTGGATTGCGCAGCCAGTCGAAGCCCACGACATATTGGGCATCGATGGTCAATGGAGTGTTTTCGCTGCCAGGCAGCATGCCCAAGCGATTCTGGGTCGCGAGGCTCCAGGCCTGTCCCGCCACGGCATGCAGATGGTAGGTGTCGTTGTCGTACTGGCCATAGGCCTGGCGTATGCGAGGCGTGAAGCTGTTGCTCTCCCGGTTGTTCGCATCGGTCGCCGCACCGAGGAAGTCCATCTCGTAATAGCCCTTCAGGTGCTGATTGGGGTCGATGTCGCCGGTCACCTTGAGAGCGATGCGGCTCTGCTGCGCGCTGGCGCGGAATTCCCTCTCGTTCCAGAGAGCCGAATTCTGCAGCGGAATCCCCGGGCTGCCGAAAGGCGGATCGCTGGCGCCATCCGATACCTCGCTGTGTTGGCGCACCACCGCGTCCAGATCGATGAACGATCCAGCCATCGAGACATGGATTCCGTCGAACCACGACGGAAGCGCCTTGGTCGGCATTGTCGCGCCAGCAGTTGGAGCCGGCGGCGGGATGATGATTTCATTTCCGTTGCGCGCCATGACCGGCTGAGCCGGTGTCGCGCCCGCCGGCTGATGCGCCGCGACGGCGCGCTGCTGAGCCGATTGCTTCCTGGTCTGCGCGAGCTCCCGCTGCATCGTTTCCAGCTGCCGTTTCATGGCATCGATCTGGCGCTGCAATTGTTGTTCATCAGCATAGGCCGGCGTGATTGCGAGCTGCGACGCGCCAAGCATCGCAGCCAGCAGCAATCCGGCGATCCCTCCCTTGACCAGCGGACCACGCCTTCCTGGCTCCGCCGAGCATGCTAGTCGTGAAACCCGAATCGAGAGTGGAGTAGATGAGATGGCTGCCGACGCCATCGGTGCGCAGTTCATGACAATCTCCCGCATAATGCGCTTCAAAGGCCGTCAAGGCCAACGCAAGAGAACCTCGTTGCCGCCAGGCATACGACCGGGCGTGCTGCAGACGATGCGAGCGGTCATTCGACCGGCGGTGCCTTGATCGGTTCACGTATCAATAAGCATCGGCAATGACTGCTCGGTGACGAAGCCGCGGTTCCCAATGATGCAATGACGCAACGCGCCGCGGGACAGCGCCGAAAAATATGATGAACATCATTGATAACGGGTCGTCGTGTGGGCGCCGACAACAACGTGATCCGCTGGCGCCGCCCGAACACGGGCAGTTGACTGATTGGTTGGGTCGGCGTCCACGCGGCATTCGCCGACGGGGCGGGCGGTCGTGCCCGCGCAATGGACTTGCATCCGCGCGTCCGATCGGCAATCTCACGGGATGAGACTCGTGTTTTCCACCCGCGCCAGGCGGCGCCTCAAGCTTCATTCCGCGCGCCTGCAGCGACGTGCCATCTTCCTGCTTGGCGGTGTCGTGGTCGGCGGCGCGGCGGTTGCGCTGGCGCTGCTCGCCGACCAGGCGCAAATCGTCTTTGCGCTGCTGCTGTCGAAATCGCGTTATGCGGCGCTGATCGTGACGCCGGTCGGCTTTGCAGCCTCGGTATTCCTGACCAACCGTTATTTCCCGAACAGCCAGGGCAGCGGCATCCCGCAGGCGATCGCGGCGCGGCACTTGACCGACCAGGGGGCGCGCCAAAGCCTGGTCTCGATCCGCATCGCGATCGGCAAGATCATCCTCACTTTGTTCGGCCTGCTGTGCGGCGCCTCGGTCGGGCGCGAAGGGCCGACCGTGCAGGTCGGCGCCTCCATCATGTTTGCGCTCGGGCGGTTCTCGCCGCGACGACAGCCGGGGCTGATCCTGGCCGGTGCCGCGGCCGGTGTCGCGGCTGCCTTCAACACGCCGCTCGCCGGTATCGTGTTCGGCATCGAGGAGATGAGCCGCGCGTTCGAGACCCGCACCTCGAGCCTGATCATCGCCGCCGTGATCGCGGCGGGCCTGACCTCGATCGCGCTGATGGGCAACTACACCTATTTCGGCTCAAGCCCGGCGGCGTTGCGCAACGGGCTTGACTGGCTCGCGATCCCGCTTTGCGGGGTCGTCGGCGGTCTGGCAGGCGGACTGTTCAGCCGCATCCTGATCACCATGGCGCGCGGCCTGCCGAGCGGGTTAGGACGCGCCATCAAGCGGCATGGGCCTGTCTTCGCCCTTGTCTGCGGCTTCGCGGTCGCGATCTGCGGCCTGATCTCCGGCGATACCATCTACGGCACCGGCTATGCGCAGGTGAAGGCGGCGCTGGAGAATGGCGCGCCGCTGCCGGGCGATTTCGGCGTGCTGAAATTCCTGGCCACCACTTTCGCCGCGATCAGCGGCATTCCCGGCGGCATCTTTGCGCCGTCGCTTGCCATCGGCGCCGGCATCGGCAGCAACATCGCCTCGCTGTTTCACGGGGCTCCGGTTGCCGCCATCATGCTGCTCGGCATGGTCTCCTATTTCGCCGGCGTCGTGCAGGCGCCGATCACGGCCTTTGTCATTGTCACCGAGATGACCGACAATCACGCCATGGTGGTGCCGCTGATGACTGCTGCGCTGATTGCGCATGCGACATCGAAACTCGTCTGCGAGGAGGGCGTGTATCACGCCCTCGCCAAGGGATTTGTGGACAAGGCGGAGTCGCCGCGCGACCGGACGTAGCGAAGAAGTAGGGTGGGCAAAGGCGCATGCGCCGTGCCCACCATCAAGCGCTCGGATTCGTTTTGAGATGGTGGGCACGCTTCGCTTTGCCCACCCTACAGGTCCTTCGACCTACCACCCCTCCAGCACGATCTTGCCGCGCGACTTGCCACTCTCCAGCAGCGCATGCGCGCGCTTCAAATTGGCAGCATTGATCGTGCCAAAGCTCTGGTCGAGCGTGGTCCGCAACACGCCCTTGTCGATGAGGTCGGCGACATCGTTGAGCAGATGATGCTGCGCGATCATGTCAGGCGTCTGGAACGAGGAGCGGGTGAACATCGATTCCCAATGCACCGAGATCGCCTTGCCCTTGAACACGCTCACGGTGAACTCGGCGGGATCGTCGATCAGGCCGAACTTGCCCTGCGGCGCCATGAAATCGGCGATCGCCTTGTAATGCTGGTCGGTGAAGGTCAGGCTTGCCACCAGCGCCACCGGCGGCAGCTTCAGTTTCTCGATCTGCTCCTTCATCGGCCTGGCATGATCGATCACGGCATGCGCCCCGAGCTCGAGGCACCATTGCTGCGACTCGGGCCGCGTCGCGGTCGCAACCACCGTCAGCCCGGTCAGGCGCCGCGCCAGCTGGATCAGGATCGAGCCGACCCCGCCGGCGCCACCGGTGATCAGCAGCGTGCGCGGATCGAGGCTCTTGCCCGGCACCGCGCCAAGGCGGTCGAACAGCAGCTCCCAGGCGGTGATCGAGGTCAGGGGTAGCGCTGCGGCCTGGGCGAAGGACAGGCTCTTCGGCTTGCTGCCGACGATGCGCTCGTCGACCAGGTGGAACTCGGAATTGGTGCCCTGGCGCTGGATCGAGCCGGCATAGAACACCTCGTCGCCCGGCTTGAACAGGGTGACCTCGGGGGCCACGGCGTCCACAATTCCAGCCGCATCGTAGCCCAGGATCTTGACTTGGCCCTCCGGCGGCGCGGCGCGCTTGCGCACCTTGTAATCGACGGGATTGGCCGAAATCGCCTTCACCGCGACACGAATGTCGCGCCCTGTCGGCTCGGATTTGGGCGCCTCGAAATCGATCAGGGCGTCCGCGGCGTCGATGGGAAGGGATTTCTTGTACCCGACGGCCTTCATGGCTGGTCTCCTGTTGCGGCGTAAAACCTGCGGCCTAGCTGTCCCCTTGGAACCGACTTGGCAAGTACTGTAAATTTAGGGATATAGTCCCCGTTCGGATACTATTGGACTAGACCTCATGAAACGACGGAATTTTGCCCATCGGCCGGGCTGCGCGGTCGAGGCGACGCTGGACCTGATCGACGGCAAGTGGAAGGGCGTCATCCTGTTCCACCTGCAGCAGGGCACCCAGCGCTTTGGCGAATTGCGCAAACGGATGCCCGGCATCACCCAGCGCATGCTGACCAAACAGCTGCGGGCGCTGGAGGATGACCGGCTGATCATCCGCAAGGTCTATGCCGAGGTGCCGCCCCGGGTGGAGTATTGCCTGTCCGAGATCGGAGAGAGCTTGCGCCCAGTGATCGATACACTAAAGGCGTGGGGTGAAACTCATCGGGAGCGGCTATCTTGCGCGCCCGCACAGGACCCCATTCCCGAAGAGCGTGTGGCGTGAGCCTCGCGCGTCCCATGACCGACCTCCTCGCAATATCTGGCCTTACGAATTTCAGGATCTCCCGCATGAAGCTCATCCGTCTCGCCGCAGCGCTCCTGGTCTCGGCGCTCTTTGCCACGCCTTCGCTTGCGCAGGACCGTCGCGTGCCAACGTCGCCAGCGGAACTGCGGCTGTCCTATGCGCCGATCGTGCAGCGCGTGCAGCCGGCGGTAGTGAACGTCTACGCGGCCAAGATGGTGCAGAACCACAACCCGTTCCTGGACGATCCGATCTTCCGCCGCTTCTTCGGCCTTCCCGGCGGCCAGCAGGAGCAGATGCAGCGCTCGCTCGGCTCGGGCGTGATGGTCGACCCGTCGGGGCTCGTCGTCACCAACGTCCATGTCATCGAGGGTGCCGACCAGGTGAAGGTCTCGCTGTCGGACAAGCGCGAATTCGAGGCGGAGATCGTGCTGAAGGATTCCCGCTCCGATCTCGCGGTGCTGCGCCTGAAGGACTCCCACGAGAAATTCCCGACGCTCGACTTCGCCAATTCGGATGAACTGATGGTCGGCGACGTCGTGCTCGCCATCGGCAATCCGTTTGGCGTCGGCCAGACCGTGACGCATGGCATCATCTCGGCGCTCGCACGTACGCAGGTCGGCATCACCGACTATCAGTTCTTCATCCAGACCGATGCGCCGATCAATCCCGGCAATTCCGGCGGCGCGCTGGTCGACATGACGGGGCGGCTTGCCGGCATCAACACCGCAATCTATTCGCGCTCCGGCGGCTCGCAGGGCATCGGCTTTGCAATCCCGGCCAACATGGTGCGCATCGTCGTCGCCTCCGCCAAGAGCGGCTTCAAGTCGGTGAAGCGGCCGTGGCTCGGGGCCAAGCTGCAGAGCGTGACGCCCGATATCGCCGACAGCCTCGGGCTGAAGACGCCGACCGGCGCGCTGATTGCGAGCGTGGTGCCGGGCAGCCCGGCCGCCCGCGCAGGGCTCAAGGCCTCCGATCTCATCACCGCCGTCGATGGCCAGTCGATCGACGATCCCAATGGCTTTGACTATCGCTTTGCGACCCATCCGTTGGGCGGTACGTCGCAGATCGACCTGATCCGCGGCGGCAAGCCGCTGAAGGTCGCGGTTGCCCTGGAGACCGCGCCCGATCGCGACCGCGACGAGATTACGCTCGCCGGCCGCTCGCCGTTCCAGGGCGCAACCATCTCGAACATCTCGCCTGCGGTTGCCGACGAACTGCATCTGGATGCCGATACCGAGGGCGTGGTCGTGACCGGGCTGTCTGATGATTCAACGGCCGCCACGGTCGGCTTCCAGAAGGGCGACATTATCCTCGCCGTGAACAACAAGAAGATCTCCAAGACCGGCGATCTCGACAAGGTGTCGCGCGAGCAGGCGCGGCTGTGGCGCATCACGCTGCTGCGGGGCGGTCAGCAGATCAACGTCACGCTCGGCGGATGAGCCCGAAGCGACCACGCGGTAGCGAGAGCGGCGCATCGCTGTTTGCGGCCGTAGGCCTCGATCAGGACGCGCCGCATCCGCTGCCGGATCGGTTGCGGCCGCGCAAATTGTCCGACGTCGTGGGCCAGGATCACATCCTCGGCCCCGACGGCGCGCTGACCCGCATGCTGGAGACGCGCACGCTCGGCTCCCTCATCTTCTGGGGCCCGCCGGGCACCGGCAAGACCACCGTGGCGCGGCTGCTTGCGGACGCGACCGAGCTGCATTTCGAGCAGATCTCCGCGGTCTTCTCCGGCGTCGCCGATCTGAAGAAGGCGTTCGATGCGGCTCGCAGTCGGCGCGAGATGGGCAAGGGCACGCTGCTCTTTGTCGACGAGGTGCACCGCTTCAACCGCGCGCAGCAGGATTCCTTCCTGCCCGTGATGGAGGACGGCACCGTGGTGCTGGTCGGCGCCACCACCGAAAATCCATCCTTCGAGCTCAACGCGGCGCTGTTGTCGCGCGCGCGGGTGCTGGTGTTTCATTCGCTCGATCCCGAGGCGATCGAAAAGCTCTATCGCCATGCCGAGGACGTCGAGGGCAGGAAGCTGCCGCTCGACGCCGAGGCGCGCGCGGTTTTGGTGCGGATGGCCGACGGCGATGGCCGCGCCGCGCTGACGCTTGCCGAAGAGGTCTGGCGCTCTGCGCGTCCCGGCGAGATCTTCAATGCCGCGCAATTGCAGGACATCCTGCAGCGCCGCGCGCCGATCTACGACAAATCCGCCGACGGTCACTACAACCTGATCTCCGCCTTGCACAAGGCCGTGCGCGGCTCCGATCCCGATGCGGCGCTGTATTATCTCGCGCGCATGCTGGACGCCGGCGAGGACCCGCTGTTCCTGGCGCGGCGGGTGGTGCGCATGGCGGTCGAGGACATCGGCATGGCTGATCCGCAGGCGCTGGTCATCGCCAATGCCGCCAAGGACGCCTATGACTTCCTCGGCTCGCCCGAAGGCGAGCTCGCGATCGCGCAGGCCGTGATCTATGTCGCGACCGCCCCGAAATCCAACGCGGCCTACATGGCGTTTGGCGCGGCCAAGCGCGTCGCGAAGGACGCAGGCTCGCTGCTGCCGCCCAAGCACATTCTCAACGCGCCGACCGGCCTGATGAAGGACGAAGGCTACGGCTCGGGCTACGAATACGATCACGACGCGCCGGACGCGTTTTCCGGCCAGGACTATTTCCCCGAAAGCCTGGGACGCCAGACCTTCTACGATCCGCCCGAGCGCGGCTTCGAGCGCGAGATCAGGAAGCGGCTGGATTATTGGGCCAAGCTGAGGCGCGAGCGAGCAGGGAAATGAGTCCACGCATTGAACATCCCTGCAGGTTGCACTGGCGTCGGCGAGCCGATTTCCTGCGATTTCGCCGTGACGATTCGCCTGTTTTGGGCTAGTCACGTCAAGAATGAGCCGCCGCATCAAGAGAACCCAAACGAGGTCAGACCGCCGGGACGATCGTCCCGCACAGGGGCGCAACAAGCGCCCGTTCCGGCAAGCCGAGCGGACGCAGGCGGAAAGGCCGAAAGCACGCCTCGGCGAGCCCAAGGCGGGCTTCCGCTCGCAGCCCAAGCCGGCGCGCTTTGCTGCCGACCGCGGCGAGTCGCGCCGCGCCGCCGAGGAGCAGCCGGCAAAGCCCGCCAAACCAGCCGCCGAGCCCGCGGCGCTGCCGGCCAAGGTGCAGACGGTGGTCGTCACCGCCGACGAGAACAACATGCGCGTCGACCGCTTCCTCGAGGCGCGGTTTCCGGGGCTGTCGTTTTCCCACATCCAGCGCATCGTCCGCAAAGGCGAGCTGCGGGTGAACGGCAAGCGCGCCGATTCCAAGGACCGGCTGGAGGAGGGGCAGAGCGTGCGGATTCCGCCGCTGCGGCTGGATGCGCCCAAGCTTGCTGCTTCGCTCTCCGAGACCGAGCGCAAGACGCTGGAGCAGCTCAAGGCGATGACGCTGTTCGAGGACGACGATGTGCTCGTCCTCAACAAGCCGGCCGGGCTTGCGGTGCAGGGCGGCTCCGGTACCACGCGTCACATCGACCAGATGCTGGAAGCATTGCGCGATGCAAAAGGCCAGAAGCCGCGCCTGGTGCACCGGATCGACAAGGAGACGGCGGGCTGCCTTCTGGTCGCCAAGACGCGCTTTGCCGCAACGCATCTGACCGGCGCCTTCCGCCAACGCTCGGCGCGCAAGATCTACTGGGCGCTGGTTGCTGGCGTGCCCAAGCCCAAGCAGGGCCGCATCTCCACCTATCTCGCCAAGGAGGAGAGCGAGGAGGACAGCATCATGCGCATCGCCGCCCATGGCGACGAGGGCGCGAGCCACGCGGTGACTTACTATGCCGTGGTGGAGAACGCAGGCCCCAAGCTCGCCTGGGTCTCGCTGAAACCGGTCACCGGCCGCACCCATCAGCTGCGCGCGCATATGGCCCATATCGAGCACCCGATCATCGGCGATCCCAAATATTTCAATCGCGAGAACTGGGAATTCCCAGGCGGCTTGCAGAACCGCTTGCATCTGCTCGCACGCCGGATCGTGATCCCGCATCCGCGCGGCGGCGTGATTGACGTGTCAGCGCCATTGCCGCCGCATATGCAGCAATCCTGGAATCTGCTGGGCTTTGACGCCAGCCGGTTCGATCCGATCGAGAACGCGCCCGAGGAGTGACGGATCGACTATGCGACATTGTGAGATGTCGTGGCTCTCACGCGTCTTTGTTCGGATTTTTCTCTTGCGCCGGCGATAAGAGCTGTTTCACGCTGTGATCGGAGGACGCGCCGCGCACGGCGTACGCCTCATGACAAGAGCGCTTTGACTGGATAAGCCGAAAAATCTGGGGTGAAGAAGATGACGCGCATGCCTTTGCTTGTGGCCGTCCTGGGCGGCCTGTTGGCTTTCACTATTCAACCGGCCCTGGCGGCCAACGTGAAGATCACGCCGCTCGGCAGCCATGACGGCGAGTTCTGTGCGCTTGACCGCGCCATGATCTTCGAAGATCCGGACGGGACGCGCATCCTCTATGACGCCGGGCGCACGGTGCGCGGCGCGGACGATCCGCGGCTCGGCAAGATCGACGGCGTCCTGCTCAGCCACGCGCATGTCGATCATCTCGGCGAGGCGCATGCATCGGCGGCAAACTCCGGCGAATGCGGTGCGCCGAAATTCGATGTCATGGACGCGCCGAGCTCGAACACGGAAAAGATCGTGGTCGCCAAGAAAGCGAAATTCTTCGTCGGCGGCGAGATGAACAGCTTTTTCGCCACCAGGATTCCGGCGGCCGGCGGCGACAAGGCGCAGGTGGTCACGCTCCGCTTCGGCGCCATGAGCAAGCTCGGCGGCGTCGCGATCTGGAGCGTGCCGGCGGCGCACAGCAACGGGCTCAGCCCGATGTTTCTGAGCGGCGATCTCGCCAAGCAGCTGCAGGCCAACGGCCTGACCGCCGATCTCGGGCCGCCCGGCGGCTACGTGCTCCGCTTCTCCAATGGGCTCACGGTCTATCTGTCCGGCGACACCGGCGTGATCGCCGATCAGGACCTCGTGGTCCGGCGGGAATTCAACGCCAGGCTGGCGGTCTTGAACATTGGCGGTGTCTTCACCACGGGGCCGACGGAAGCGGCCTATGTAATCAACGAGCTGGTCAAGCCCAATTCCGTGATCGCCTCGCATGCGAATGAAGCGGCCACCAAGGACGGCAAGCTGCTGCCGAACACCAAGACCGCAGCCTTCAAGGGGGCGGTCCAGGTGCCGACCTATCTGCCGCTCAGCGGCAAGACCATGGAGTTCGACGCCAACGGCAACTGCACCGGCGGCTGTTGAGCGATCGCGGATTGAGCGGAGGATCAGGCGGCGCCGCGGGCTCACCGCAGCGTCGCATGCCGGTTTCTGGAGGGACAGAAAAATCGGTATAGTGGCGCGACGACCCTCAGTTGAGGAGCAGACATGTCCGCCGGCTTTGTACAGACCTATCGCGCCTTCGCGTATAACAACGCCTGGGCCAATCATCGCCTGCTCAACGCCTGCGCAGGTCTGAGCCAGGCGGAATTTGAAGCCGCGCGAACCGGCTTCTTTCCCAGCCTTCAGATGACGCTGAACCACATCTACATCGTCGATCTCTTCTACGTCGATGCACTCGAGGGCGGCTGGCTCGGGCCAAGGGCCTGGGCGAACAGGGTGCCCTGCCGTTCGGTGGTAGAATTGCAGCGCGCCCAGGCCGAAGTTGACCAACGTCTGATTGCCCGTTGCGATACGCTGACGCCCGACCAGCTCGGGAGCATCGTGCGCCTCAATCGCGAAACCAGGGTGCAGACCGAGCGACGCGACCGCCTGCTCATGCATCTCTTCCAGCATCAGATTCACCATCGCGGGCAGGCGCACGCCATGCTGTCGGCGACGTCGGTCGCGCCGCCGCAGATCGACGAATTCTTCGCCATTGCAGAGGCGCCGCTGAGGGCTGCCGAGTTTGCCGCGCTCGGCTGGACCGAGCAGACGGTGTGGGGTGATGGCGGGCGCGTGGAGTCATGAAGCGCCCGAGGTCGGCTCAGAGGCAATGTGGACGCAGGTCGCGGTTGGGCCGAGGATTCTTCGAGCACTCGAATACACCGGGCTTACTGCTGGCTTGATCAGCACCCTATACTTGGCAATGATCGAGCCGCATCAATGGAACCGGGCGTCTCGTCAAAAAGCCCGGCGATTTACCGGAGGGAGCGGCAAGGATGCTCAAATCGATTGACCCGATCCTGAATGCGGACGTGCTCTATGCCTTGCGCTCGATGGGGCATGGCGACGACCTCGTGCTTTGCGATACGAATTTCCCGGCGGATTCCGTGGCGCGACAGACCACGCTCGGGCGGTTGCTTCGGATCGATAACGTTCCGGCCTCTCGCGCGGCGCGCGCCATCCTTTCGGTGCTGCCGCTGGATTCCTTTGTCGACAAGCCGGCGCTTCGAATGGAGATCGTCGGCCAGCCCGATGAGGTTCCTCCCGTGCAGGCCGAGGTGCAGCGGGAGATCGATACTGCGGAGGGGCGATCGTTTCCGATGGGATCGATCGAGCGTTTTGCATTCTATGATCTCGCGAAGAAGGCCTATTGCGTGATCCAGACCGGCGAACGCCGCTTCTACGGCTGCTTTGTATTCAAGAAGGGCGTCATCCCACCCGACGCGAGTTAGAGGTGAATGGCGGGACTCACCCTCGCGGCTAGCTTTCCTGCGGCGCCGCATCAAAGCACGCATGCTGCGCGCTGTCGCGAAGAAGGCGGTTCGGCCGCCGTCGTTGACTTCGATTGAGGCTGTTGCATACTCAAAACAGCCTCTGTCACCTCCTGTCCGCATTGCGCCAAGCCAAACGCGGAAAGGCGCAACACCTTCGCGAGCGGCTGTCCTCGGTAGGGGGCCCAGTCGGCGACAAATAACGAAATAGCAAAAGCAAAATATAAGAATGGGAGGTTTCGTGATGGCAGACCAGGAGTTCGATTCTCATCCCCCAACCGGACCAAACCGCCGCACCGTTCTCAAGGGCGCCGTGGGCGCCGCTGCGTTGGGTTCCACCGCCGGGCTTGGCGCGCTGACCACGCCTGCGCGGGCGGACGACGCCCTGCGCGCACAGATCGCGCAGATCCCGGGTGTTGGGAAGGGGGCTCCGACTGATGCCGATTGGCAGAAGGTGGGCGAGCTATGCCTCGGTCCGACCAAGGCGAACGTACAGGCCGGCGAGTTCAAGGGTGTCGAGCTCTCCTTCATGGGGCTCAATAACCAGAACCTGCATAACCTCCTGTTCCGCGGCTTTCTCAAGCCGTGGGAGGCCTATACCGGCGCGAAAATTTCCTGGATCGATCTCGCGCAGGCCGACTACAACCCGCGCCTGCAGCAGGCGATCGCGACCGGCACGGTCGACTTCGACGTTCTCGAGATGGGGGCACCGTTCGAGGGCGACGTGTGCGGCAAGGGGCTCGCCTCGGAGATGCCGGACTGGGTCAAGAAGCAGATCGATATCGACGACTATGTCGATTACTTGAAGCCCCCCGTCGGCACCTGGAACGGCAAGACCTATCGCGTCACCATCGACGGCGACTGCCACAATTTCAATTATCGCACCGATATTTTCTCGGACGCCGGGCTCGCCAAGGCCTGGAAGGACGCGGGCAATCAGAGCGAGTGGGGCGTGCCGAAAACCTGGCAGCAGGTGCAGGCCGTGACCAAATTCCTCAAGGGCCAGAAATTCAAGGGCCAGAATGTCTATGGCTATCTGGACGCGCCCAAGCCCTGGGGCGGCTTCGGCTTCTATTTCCTCGGCAGCCGCGCCACCGCCTATGCCAAGCATCCCGACGACAAGGCCTGGCTGTTCGATGTGGACACCATGAAGCCGCGCATCAACAATCCAGCCTGGGTGCGCGCGATTCAGGATGTGATCGATGCGCTGCCGTTCGAGCCGGCCGATCAGCTCAACGCCGATCCGAACACCACCGGCTTCCAGCAATTCCTCGCAGGCATCGGCTCGATGATCCCCTGGTGGGGCGATATCGGCCAGGTCGCGAAGGCGAGCGATACATCTGTCGTCGGCGACGTCGTCGGCTTCGACATCCTCCCCGGTTCGGACGATGTCTACAATTCCAAGACCGGTAAATGGGACAAGCTCGCCAGCGGGGCGAACCACGCGCCGAACTGCGCCTATCTCGGCTGGGGCATCTATGTGATGGCGCGCGTCAATGGCGACGACAAGAAGCACAAGGCGGCATGGAGCGCGGCGGCGCATCTCGGCGGCAAGGACCTGTCGCTGTGGACCGTGATGTATCCGTCGGGCTTCCAGGTGCATCGCGCCAGCCATTTCAAGATCGATGAATGGGTGGCCGCGGGCTATGACAGGAAGTACATCACGTCCTATCTGAACTCGCAGCTCGGCTCCTACAATCATCCGAACCGTGCGGTCGAGCCGCGCATCCCCGGCATCTTCCAGTACTACAGCATTGCCGAGGATGAGCTCGCGAAGATCTTCGCCGGCAAGTCCGACGCGCAGACCGGCGCCAACAACATCGCAGCCGCCTGGGAAAAGCTCACCGACCAGCTCGGCCGCGACAAGCAGATCGCGCTTTATAAGGCGTCTCTCGGCGTCTAGCGGGCGATGTCGCGGGACAAAAAGGATCTGTGGCTGGCGTCGTTCGCGGCGCCGGCCCAGGTGTTCCGTCATTGCGAGCGCAAGCGAAGCAATCCAGGGCCGCGCGTGAGACTCTGGATTGCCGCGTCGCGTTGCTCCTCGCAATGACGAGCAAGCCTCAAGTCAGGATCGGTTAGTCACCTTGATGCAGGACTCGATAGCCGTCACCGATCGCGGACACACCAAACCGGCACTGCGGCCCAATCTTGCCAGGCGCAGGCTTGCAGGGCGCGCGCTGATAGGCTTGGCTTCACTCGCCGGTCTTCTCATCCTCCTGATCCAGGTCTTGCACACGACCGGCACGATCAGCGCCGGTTTCGCCAATTGGCGGCCGATCCTTTACGTCTATCTCGTCTGGTCGGTCGCACTCGGCATCGGTCAGGTGATGATCCATGGCGAACGTGGGCAGCGCGCGCTGTTCGTGCTGCCGGCCGTGTTGTTCACCGTCGCGGTGGTGATCTTCC
Source organism: Bradyrhizobium sp. (assembly GCA_035652015.1). GTDB lineage: Bacteria > Pseudomonadota > Alphaproteobacteria > Rhizobiales > Xanthobacteraceae > Bradyrhizobium. The sequence continues at coordinate 31,157 of DASREP010000093.1, forward strand.
CGACGCTGTTCGGGTTCTACATCGCCTCGCTGGACTGGAATCTCTCGTCGCTGGAAGGCCCGCATTTCAACGGCCTCGACAATCTCATCGCGCTGTTCAACGACAGCTATTACTGGAATGCGCTCGGCAACATGGTGTTCTATACGCTCGCCGTGCTTGCCGAATATGCCATCGCCTTCGGTCTCGCCTTGCTGCTCAATGCCGATATCCGCGCCCGCAAATTCTTCCGTGTCGTTTTCCTCTTGCCGCTGATGCTCAGCCCCGTCGCGGTGAGCTGGATGATCGGCAAGTCGCTGATGGAGTACCGCTTCGGGCCGGCCGCGACACTGGCGAGGGCGCTCGGCTGGGACAATCCGGCGTTCTTCGCCCACCCCTGGATCGCGCGCGTCTCGATCGATGCGATGGATGCCTGGGTCTCGATTCCTTTCATCATGATCATCCTGCTCGCAGGCCTGCAGGCGATGCCGAAGGAGGTGCTGGAGGCCGCCAAGGTCGACGGCGCCAATGGCTGGCAGTCGTTCTGGCATGTGACGTTTCCGATCATGCTGCCGGTCAGCGTCACCGTGCTGATCATCCGCATCATCTTCAAATTGAAGCTCGCCGACATCGTGATCAACGTAACCGCGGGCGGCCCGGGCGGCGCCACCGACACCGTGTCAAGCTTCATCTATCGCGTCTACCGTGATCGATCCAATGTCGGTTACGGCACGGGGCTTGCGATCTTCTATCTGCTGCTGATCATCGTGTTCCTGACCGTGCTGCTACGCGTGACGAGTCGCTGGATGCAGAAGGTCGCATGAGGCATGTGCTGCCACGCGCCAGAGTTTGAGGAGTTGCTGAATTGTCCACGCTGACCTCGGCATCTGCACCCGTCCGCAAGCGCCGCGGCAATCTGCGTGCGAAGCACGTTGCCGGCCGCGTGCTGATCTACGGCGCGCTGTTGGTCTGGGCTTTCATCTGCCTGTTTCCGATCTACTGGACCGTCTCGACTTCGTTCAAATCGGCGGTCGATGTCACGCAGGGGCATCTCATCCCCTGGCTCGACTTTCAGCCGGATTGGAAAGGCTGGCGCTCGATCGGTCTGTCGCCCGACACCATCCTGCGCACCTCCAACCCGCGCGACGAGTTCGTGAGCCGGTTCGAGAACAGCGTCATCACCTCGGTCGGCGCCTCGCTGCTGGCGCTCGTGCTCGGCTCGCTCGCAGCCTACGGCTTGAGCCGCTTCCGCTACAAATTCGGCTGGATGCGCAATGACGACATTCTGTTCTTCTTCATGTCGCAGCTGATCCTGCCGCCGGTTGTGCTGGCGCTGCCGTTTCTGGTGCTCTACAAGGCGCTGGTGCTGCTCGATACGAGGTTTGGCCTGATCCTGCTCTACACCCTGACGGTGCTGCCGATCGTCATCTGGATCATGCGCGACCAGTTCAATTCGATTCCGATCGAGCTCGATGAGGCCGCTTTCGTTGATGGGCTGTCCGTTTGGGGCGCGTTCCTGCGCATCATCCTGCCGCTGGCGGTGCCCGGAATAGCGGCCGCCTTCATTCTCTCGCTGGTCTTGTGCTGGAACGAATATTTCTTCGCCGCGCTGCTGACGAGCACGGATGCCAAGACGCTGCCAGTGATGGTCGCGAGCCAGACCGGCTCGCAAGGCATCAACTGGTGGTCCATGGCCGCGCTCTCGACCGCCGCGATCGCCCCGCTGGTGCTGGTCGGGATTTTCCTCGAGCGCTATATCGTGAGCGGCTTGACCACGGGGGCGGGGAAATAGCGAGCGCTACTCTGCCGCGTGGCGCCCGCGCTTGGCGAGATAGACGCGCGCGGCGTTGCCGCCGAAGATCGCGGCCTTGTCATCGGCAGACAGCTCGGCGAGCAGGCTTTCGGCGGCCGCGAACCATTTGTCGTAGCCGCCCGCGAGATTGACCACGGGCCAGTCGCTGCCCCAGAGCATGCGCTGCGCTCCGAAGCAGGCGAGCGCATGATCGACGGCGTCCCGCAAATCCGAAACGTGCCAATCCTTCGCGGCTTCCGTCACCAGCCCCGACAGCTTGCAGACGACATTCGGCTCGCTGGCCAGACGCGCGATATCACCGCGCCACTCCGCGATGTCGCCGGTCGCAAGATGTGGCTTGCCGAAATGGTCCAGCACGAATTGCAGTTCCGGATGGCGCCTGACGACTTGCAACAGCCGTGGCAAGTGGCGCGGCAACACCAGCGCATCGAACACCAGACCATGGCCCGCCATCGCATCGAGCAGTTTGGCCAGATGCGGACCAAGCAGCCAGTCGTCGTCGGCGATGTCCTGCACCATGGGCCGCAGGCCAACCAGCAGTTTCTGTGCCGCCAAGGCATCGATCCGGGCGAGGGCGTCTGGCGCATCAAAATCGATCCAGCCGACCACGCCGCGCACGATGTCCGCGCCCTCGGCCACCTCGAGCAGAAGATGCGTCTCCGCCTCCGTCGGCGCTGCCTGCACCAGGATCGTCCCCGTAATGTCGGCCGCAGCGAGGTGTGGTGCGAGATCCGACAGATCGAAATCGCGATAGATCGGCGCCAGCGCGGGCGTCAGCCAGCCATAGTCGCCGCGCCCCAGCCGCCACACATGGTGATGCGCGTCGATCCGCATCAGCGCGCGCCCGTTGCCGGAACGGGAGCATCGGCGTCCAATAGCTGCGCCGCCTTCAGATCGGCCCACAGCGCCGCAGGCACCTCGCTCGACAGCGCGGTGACATTGCGCTCCACCTCCTGCGGGCTTTGCGCGCCCAGCACGACGCTCGCGACGGCCGGATGGCCGAGGGCAAAATGCAGCGCGGCCGTCGGCAGCGCAACCCCGTGCGCGGCACAAACCTGTTCGATCCGAGCCACCTTCGCCAGGACATCAGGCGGCGCATCGCGATAATTGTACTTGGCGCCGCTGACCGCGCCGGTCGCCAGGATCCCCGAATTGAACACGCCCCCGAGCAGCACGCCGATGCCGCGCTCCAGCGCCAGCGGCAGAAACTCGGTGAGCGCAGGCTGCTCCAGCAGCGAATAGCGTCCGGCGAGCAGCATCACATCGAACGATCCGGCTTTGGCGAAACGCACGCACATCTCGGCCTCGTTGACGCCGACCCCGATGCCTGCGACCAGGCCCTCGCTGCGCAGCCGGTCCAGAGCCACATACGCGCCACTCATTGCCTCGCGAAAGCGGTCCTCGATCGCGTCCTTGCCATGGGTCCAGATGTCGACATCATGGATCAGCAGCAGGTCCAGCCGGTCGGTGCCGAGCCGAAGCAGGGACTGCTCCACCGAGCGCATGGTGCCGTCATAGGAATAATCGACCACGGCCCGGTGCGGCTGTCCGCCGACAAAGCCGGAACGGTCGCCCGCGCCGTGCAGCGGGTCCATCCAGCGTCCGACCTTGGTGCAGAGTACGATCTCCTCGCGCGCCACGCGCCGGAGCGCCGTTCCGCTGCGATGCTCGGCAAGACCATGGCCATAGAGCGGGGACGTATCCAGCAGATTGATGCCGAGCTCGAATGCACGCTCGGCGGTAGCAATGGCCGTGCGGTCATCGAGCTGACGAAAGAGGTCGCCGAGCGGCGCGGTTCCAAATCCCAGCACCGAGACCTCAACTTGCGTGCGACCTATGGCGCGGCGGGGAAGTGCGGGGTGCGGGCTCATCTGGGGCGACCTTCTTCTTAAGTTTTGCTTGTTGGTTTTGAGCTTCTTGGTTGGCGCTCGCTGCGGCGCGTTGCAGGCAAATTTGCCATCAATCGCGGTGGGTCCGCAACGCTCAACCTCCATCAAGCTTTCCGTTTGCCATGTCGCAAACTCCTGATCCGCGCGCCATCGTAGACGTGATAGCGTCGCTATTGCGGCTCCTCACGGGGCCGGCTAACGGAATCCAATGTCGCTTTTGTCCCGCAACCGCGAAGCCTGGCTGCGCCGCGCCGACGCCTTCTCCGACAGCAAATGGGGCGTTGCTGTGTTGGCGCTGATCTCCTTTGCCGATTCCAGCGTCCTGCCGGTGATGCCGGACCTGTTGCTGGTGCCGATGCTGCTGTTGCGGCCTGACCGGTGGCTCAAGCTGTCGGCCGCTTGCGTGATTGCGTCATCCGTCGGTGGCCTCGCAGGCTACGGCATCGGCCATCTGGCCTGGGCAGCCGTCGGGCAGGCGCTGGTCGACATGTATGGACAGGCCGAGCATTTCCGGCGCTACCAGCATCTGGTCGAACACTGGGGCGTGTGGATCATCATCGCCAAGAGCTTTACTCCGATCCCCTACAAATTCATTGCGATCGCCGCCGGCGTCGCCGCGATGAATCTCTGGACCTTCACCATCGCGACCGTGCTCGGGCGCGCGCTGCATTTCGCCATCATCACCGCGCTGACGGTGTTCTGGGGCCAGCAGGTTCTGCACCTGATCGAGAAATACGAGCGCTGGCTGGTTGGGCTTGGCCTGCTCGCCGCAATCGGTTTCGGCGTCGCCTACGCCATCCGCTGAGCGCCGGTAAAGGCGTACTGCGCCTGCTTTGCGGCGCTATGCTACGAGCGATCTTGCCAAGGCCGACGATACGCTGCTTTGGCGCATTTTCATCGCGCCCTTTTCATTAGCCAGTTTGGAGTCGATGACCGAGGTTATCAGGAGTTTCTGGCACGGCCCTCCGCTCAACCCCTATCTGCTGCTGTGCCTCGCCTCGTTCGTCGAGCGCGGATACTCCGTCGAACTGTTCACCTATGAACGCAACCACGGCTTTCCATCCTGGATCGCCGCCATGGACGCACGCGATATTCTGCCGACCGAGACCGTGTTGGTCTATCGGCGGGGACCGGGGGCGGGCAGTCCGGCGCTCCACGCCAATCTGTTTCGGCTGCTGTTGCTCGATCGGTTCGGCGGCTGGTGGGTGGACACGGATGCTGCGCTGTTGCGCCAAGAATTGCCCGCGGCGCCCGTGTATTTCGTGCGCGAAGAGAACCACTACACCAACTCGATCATGAAATTTCCGCGTGCGCACCCGCTGCTTTCGGAAGCCGCACGCCTCGCGGTCCAGGCCGGCGAGGACGTCGCATGGGCGAGCACCGGCCCGACGCTCTTGACCACGCTGATCCACAAGCACGGCCTGGAACCGTGGGCGGCTTCGAGCGAGCAGGGGTGCCCCTTCATCTACTCGGACGTGCCGGCATTGTTCGACCCGGCACGAGGCGAGGAGATGATGGCGCGCGCCAGCGCCGCGTCGTTCATGCATCTGTGCTGCGAGATGTGGCGGCGGATCGGCATCCCCACGGCTCTCGGCCCGCCGGTCGGATCGTTTCTCGACCTGCAGTTTCGCAACTCCGCACTCGATATCCATTTTCCGGCCAGGATCGAGCTGCGCCATCTCGCGGTATGGATTGCCAACGCAAGAGCGCGAGAGGATCTTGAGTCCATCGAGGCGTCGGCCAAGGCGGACCTTCAATCCTATCGGCTGATGGTCGAGCGCAGCCGCTGGTCCCGACTGGGCCGCTTGCTCGGGATCGGACCCACGGCACGCCGCCCGTGGCGCTAACTGGCCTGTGCAAGCCCGACCTTGCTGAATTTGGCGCTCAGCGTCGGCTGATCGAAGGGCTTGACGATATATTCGTTGGCTCCGGCCGTGATGGCCTGATGGATGTGGTCGACGTCCTTCTCCGTCGTGCACATGATCACGAACGGCTTCTTGCCTTCTTCGCGCGCGCGCAAATGACGAAGGAATTCGATACCCGTCATCACGGGCATGTTCCAGTCGAGCAGAATCACGTCGGGCATCTGCTGCTCACAGGCGACGACCGCCGGTTGGCCGTCATCGGCCTCTTCGACGGCGAAGCCCATGGCCTCGATGAAGCGGCGCGCGACCGAACGCACCACGCGCGAATCGTCAACAATCAGGCATCGTTTCATTTCCGGCTCCGTTGCGGATGATTCAGGCAGAGATGACACGGTCTCTTCCCGTCTTCTTTGCCTTGTAGAGCGCTGCGTCAGCCCGCTGGATCCACTCCGCAAGGGCTTCACCTGGCTCGTAGCAGGCGACGCCGATCGATACCGTCACCGCACCGATAGTCTCGTCGAGATGGCGCGGCATAAACAGCCTGCGCGCCAGTGCCGTTCTGATATTCTCGCCGACATGCATGGCGGCATCCATCGACGTGGCGGGCAGGATAATGGCGAACTCCTCGCCGCCATAGCGCGCCACGCAATCCTGTCCCTTGACGCTCTGCGCCAGCGTGTTCGCGACGAATTGAATGACGGCGTCGCCGGTTGCGTGGCCCCAGGTGTCGTTGACCCGCTTGAAGTGATCGATGTCGATCAGGAGCAGCGACAGGTCGTCACCGCTGTTCATGGCATCGCCGCTCATGGTCTGCAGAACCATGTCGAAATATCGCCGGTTCGCGATACCGGTTAGGGCGTCTGTCGTGGCCTCGCGCCGAAGATCCTCCAGGGTTCGTTCCAGCGCATCGATCTTGTCGGACGACTGCTTGAGATCGAGGCCGAGGCGCTGGCTGCGACCCACGATCTTGCTGGTCTCCTCGACCAGGGAATCGATGAGGTCGGCGAGGGAGTTCACGTTGGCGAGGAACTGGGCCGAGACATCGTTGATGGCCATGCCGATGCCGTCGGCATCGCTTTTGGCCTTCTCCACCAGCGCAAGGACAGTCTTTAGGGTGTCCCTGGCCCGGATCGTCTTGTCGCAGAGCGCCTTTTCCGAGACGGGGGGACCGAAGAACTTCGCATGCAAGTCATCGAGCGTTCGGTCGTCGATCGGGCAATGGTTCGAGACGAGCACGTCAATCGCCCGCGTCAGCTCGGCATTGTGGCCCGAATGATAGGCATACCAGACCGAAAAATTCGACGGGATTGGCAGCACGCCGTGCGCCTGCATGGATGCCATCGCCGCCTCGGCCTGGCTGCCGACCCGCTCAGCACCGTATGAATACATCTTCCATCCTGCCCAAACAGACCTGTAACCGTCGATCAGATAGCAGGCGTGGGTTGACAAACAGACACGAAATTCAGGCCCAAGCGCCTCACTTGACGGACTTCTGTCGCGATACTTACCTCCCCGTTAAGCAAGAAATTCAAGCTTAAGCGGGAGCCTCAACCTCTCCCGGGATTTGTCTCATAATGAAGCGTTCGAGCCCAAGCATTGCGCTCGTGCACCTCGCCCATGGTAGCTTCGGATTAAGCGTCTTGGCTTCCGGCTGTAAGCCGGCGAAAGCTGGACCGGTGCAGGTTGCGAACAACCTCTTAAGATCGTCTGCAGACTTTTAGTGATCGAGTTGACCGGATTGATAGATGCGAGGCATCAGCCGCATCGCCGACAGGGGCTCCACAGTCTGGTCGCGACCGCCGCCACGAGTTTCCGTGATGGATATGATCGCCCGCATCGGAGAAGGGAATGCCGAGCCGTTGACGTGGAGCTGGCTTCGACTTCCGGGCCGACGCATTGGGCGCACGTGAGCGGGATCGGCAGCTTCCTTGAAGCTCTCTGCGTGATTCAAATTTTAGTCGAATGCGTCCGAATAAAGCCGCGCAAATCGTCAGGCTTGCTCACTTGATTTTGTTTTTCAGTATGCGCAACTTTAGCTAGTATTTTGCGATATACGGTTTTGATAATTGCAGGCGTGAATTGGTTTTTTCAGCATCAAGGTTGCGGCCGATGAGCGTATTCGATTGCGATTACGAAAACGAGAGCAGGGCAGCCCTGCAAATGGCGGCCTCAACGAACAGCGAGCCTGAGCGGATGGAATGGTTGTGGCTTGCATTGGCGTGGCAGGCTCTCGCACGCCTCCATGACAGTGAGACAATTCAGCAGGACACGACTAGCCCTTCGGATCCTGCGGGGAGAGCATGACCCGGAGGGTCGCGTTAGCGCAAAGTGTGAGGCGGTTTTCCGAAAAGATCATGCTCAATCAGAGAGCTAAAGCGCGATGACGTTTCATCCCAATCTCATCGCGCTTTAGGCCGCAGTTCAATCGCAGGTGACCATGGCGCGATATTTTTTCGGCCTTCGCGGCGGGCAAGATCTCGACGATCCCGGCGGCCTGGCGTTCGAGCATGAACTCGACGCGTTTCGGGCCGCCGAGCGATTGGCTGCGGAGCTATCGCTGATCCGCCCGGAGCTGCAAGGCAGGACTTGCGTCATCGTCAGCAGCGACGCCAGCGACAGCACGTATTTCGTAAGCATTGGCTCCCCAGATCCGGACGACACGGGAGCAGCACCTTCGTGAAGGTCACGCAGACATCCAGCGGACATGCCGGCTCCGCGGCTTGGGGCCAACAAATTTGACGGCTATTCGATCACTTGATCGGCACGTCCGAGCAGCGAAGTCGGAACGACGATGCCGAGCGGCTTCGCGGCTTTGAGGTTCACGATCAACTCGACTTTTGTGCCCCATCCCGGTTTGGCAGCGTCGGGCCACAAGGAGGCTTTCGCGGTCCCGGGGCCAAACCGGATTTCCTGCCGGGCCCACGCCGCTGGAATGTACATCACAGCTTCGACTCTGTATCCTTCGACAGGAATTGTTTTCACTCCAAGTGGCAGGCGATGTCGCGGTGGCCAAATTGGAAATGGTCGATGATTCTGAGCATCGTGCTCACACTCATCGCATACCATGCCGGCGCCGCCTATTTCGGCATGCCGTGGAAATTGTTTTTTCTTGGCGTCATTGGGCTCGCGTGGGTCTTCTTGATGGTTGTGGTCGCGCGGATCTTCGACAGCCTCTCGCCGCCGGATTGGAGAGGGCCAGACGATGGCGCAAAGGCTCTCGGCGTCGGCCGCGCCATACTCATCGGCGAGATGGTGGTGAATATTCCCGCCCTCGGCCTGATACTGCTCACGATCTGGTTTGCTGGGCCTGTCATACAGGGTTGGATCGAAGGCGGAGCGAGCAAAGGCGTAGGATTTCCGACTCTCGTGGTCGTCATGGCGCTCGCGGTGGGCGTGGGATGGATGTGGTGGGCGATTGTGATGCCGCGCTGGCGGGTATGGGCGGTTGAACGCGTATCTGACCCGCGGCTACTTTACGGTGCCGCCATATCCGCGCAGCTCATGTGGTCACCGCGCGGCCGGCTCGCTTTTCTCAACAGGACGGAATGGAAGACGGCGCGCCTTTCTCACCGTGAGCAAGCAGCACTCCAACGCTATCTCGAGGAGCAAGCAGCCAGATCGATCCCCAACCTATGAGTCGAAATTGTTCAGACGTTTTTGAGTCGGCTGCTTTCGCGGGGCGAGCGTAGTGGTAATCGATCTCAAGGTGGCAAAGGGAGTCGGCCTTCCGATCCCGAAGTCAACGAATAGCCAATCACCGCTGTGGGTCACACCCGGAAGAACTCAGCTTGAGGATATCGAGCCGGCTTCACCTCCAAACAGCGGACATTTTGCGGGCGTGCCCGGGTCCGGCGCTTGGGGCCAATCGCAACGAACCTCAAACCTTTGTCACAGGTTGCAGCTGCCAGAGCGTCGTGTAGTTCATGATCGGCCGCTCGAAGGTTGCGCCTTTGGCGACGTATGGTTTGCCGGCATCGAGCATCGGCTGGAATCGATCCAACTGCTTTGCCGCGTCCAAATCGGTCCATAGACTGACATTCACGAGTGACGATGTGTCCTCATCTGCACCGACGTAGAATGCGCGCAACCCGCGCATCGTCTCGATGCCGGGGCGAAGCGCCTTCTCGTCCTCGATCATCATTTGCCGCATTTCGCCAAACCTGTCCGGCGGGCATCGAAGAATGGAGACCCTTACGATCGGCTGCATGGGGAACGTCCCTCCACTCATCCTGTCAAGGATATGACGGTCGGTCTGCGATTGCCACACCGACGCGCAGCGCTCCGCACGCGTCCGGTTCGGGTGCATTTGCGACGATGCAGGCGAACTCGGGCACCGAGGTCGTGGCTCCATCGGGCAGGCGTCACGCAACTAGGTCCGACGAGACCGGGCAAAAAAATCGCGTCCTCTACACGTTCTGTTGTGGAGCGGACTACATCCTCAACGTCGTCCCGGCGAAGGCCGGGACCTATAACCCCAGGACGCAATTGTTGCGAAGATCGTTGGATATCGGGTCCTTCGAAAGATTCCGCGGTGTGGGTCCCGGCCTTCGCCGGGACCACCGCGGTGCAAGTGGTGTCGTCCTGCAACTGATTTGGCCCGTCGGGCAAATCAGTTTCGGGTTTTCGGATTTCACGGTTTTCGCTTTTTCCAGCCCTTCCGCCAAAAATATTTATCTTTCGTTTTTCAGAAATTCATGCTTTATTCTCCCGCATCCCGCGCCGACACGAGGGGCGTACGCGTCGTCACGAACGTGGTGCGGAATGCGGTGGACGTGGAGGGGCCGGGTGACGATCGGCTCTGACACGGACGGCGAAATCGCGTGGTCCTGGCGCCCCAAAGGCTTGGCGCTATGCCGACAATGCTCGCGCATTGCGGCGACGACGGTGGCAATCGGCAAGGTTCACCGGGGAGAGCGCGCCATAAGCCGTAAACCACTGCGCAGGGAAGGCCGGTGTGATCACCGCCTGTACCCTGAGGTTTTCGCGCTCTTTGCGCAATTTTTTGCGCGAGAGCCCCGGGTGCAGCGGCCACCCGGTCTTCCCTGCGCCCTCGGTATCGAGGGTTCTCATCAAGCAATAGCTCGGACGCGAGTCGCGCCGCGAGACTGCAGGTTCATGCGCTCAATTCCGAAACTGCTCCAGAAACATCCGCAAGGAGTCATGCGGGCTCTCGACGTCGCTGATAAGCCAGCCCTCGTGGCTGTTGACCAGGATGAAATTGAGCGTGACCGGACGGCCCTGGTTCTGGAAGGCGACCGCGACATAGGTCTTGTCATATTGCTTGCGCAGGATCGAGATCGAGATGTCCGAGAGCTGCCAGGTCGGGCTCTGCACCAGGAAGTCATAGGGCTCGTTCTTGACCTCCATCCACGGTACCCGCAGGCTCGGATCGAAGAAGTTCCTGGCCGTGTCCGCGTCGCGCGGCAGGCCATGGGAAAGCTCCGGGCTGCCTTGGCCGTAATGGGCATAGACATTCCGGACCAGCGATACCGGCGAGCGGAACCCGGCCTCGGCAGCGGGGGCTGCGAGAGCCGCAAGCCCGATCAGGCTGGCCTGAACAAGCCTGTTCATACTGGCCTCACTTTATGCGGCACCTTATTTATCATAATCCCCAACGGATTTTTCCGCGACCAAAGGAAGCTAGCAGCCGATGCGCGAATTGTTTGACGAGGTGGACGGCCAATCGCCGCTCGATCCGCAGGAGGCGGCCCGGCGGGGCGCGCGTGCAGCCCAGCGCAAGCGCTTCTATTCGAGCGCAGCGGTCGGGGAGGCCGAGGGCGGCGGCTTTACGGTCATGCTGGATGGCCGGCCGATCCGCACCCCCTCGGGCCGCATCGTCGCCATTCCCTCATGCGAGATTGCGGAAGCTGTTGCCGCCGAATGGGAGGCGCAGAAGGAGATCATCGATCCCCTGACCATGCCGATGACGCGCTTTGCCAACAGTGTGGTCGAGGCCGTGATCGATCGGCCGGACGCCGTGGCCGAGGACATCGCCAAATATTTCCATTCGGACCTGCTGTTCTACCGCGCTGGGCACCCCGACGCGCTGGTCGCGCGCGAGGCCGGGCATTGGGATCCCGTGCTGTTCTGGGCGGCGGACGAGCTTGGCGCGCATTTTATCCTGGCCGAGGGCATCATGCATGTGCGCCAGCCGGACGCGGCGGTTGCGGCCGCGCGCGCGGCCCTGGCCAGCGATCCCTGGTCCATCGCGGCAACCCATGTGGTGACCACGCTGACCGGCTCGGCGCTGCTTGCACTGGCGCTTGCACATGGAAAGCTCGATGCGGACGCGGTCTGGGCCGCCGCCCATGTCGATGAGGACTGGAATGCGGAGCAATGGGGCACGGACGAGGAGGCGGCCGAGCGGCGTGCGGCGCGGTCGGTCGATTTCCGCGCGGCGGCGCGGATCCTGGAGGTGATGGGGAAAGGAGAATAGGGCAGCCGTCTTAACGAGCGCGGTTAAGCCGGGGTTTACGCCGCTCGCCTATGGTCCCAGGCCGTAGAGTTCCCGAGTACCAGTACAGTACGATGGCGTTATCCGTCACTCCGACGCTTCCCGTGATTGCCGCCCAGGGCGCGACCACCGCGACCGGCGGCACGGTCTTCCTGCCGGGCACGGTGGTCAATGCCGCGGTGCTCCAGGCCGCCGAAAACCTGGTCCAGATCGCCATCGCCAACCTGGCAATGGACGTGATGACCGAGGTCCCGCTGACGGCGGGCCAGACCCTGCAGCTTGCGGTATCACAGAACCCGGATGGCAGCGTCCGGCTGACCATTGTCGGGCAGGGCGCGGGCACTGCAGCGGGTGCGGCCGGTACCGCCGCGGACTACGTCAGCCTGTCGCCGAACGCCCAGGCCAACGCCCAGGTCGGCGCGACCAGCCTTGTGCAGCCGGCTGCCACCCCATTCCAGGATCCGCTGACGCCGCTGCAGCGGATGGCGGTGGACATGGCCTCCGAGACGGCCGCCACGCGGCAGCAGAGCCTGTCCACGCTGTTTGCCAATCTCACCGCGGCGGCCGCCTCGAACAGCCTGCCGCCGGCGCTGCAGGAGGCCGTGACGCAGGTGCTCGCGCAGCAGGCGAGCCTCGAGTCCGGCCTCTCCGGCACCGACATCCAGGCGGCGTTCCAGCAATCCGGCTTGTTCCTGGAGGCCTCGCTTGCCGCCCCGCAAAGCCCGGCTGAAGGCGGCGGCGTGCCCGACCTCAAGGCCGCGCTGATCGTGCTGCGCCAGGCACTGGCCTCGGTGGTGGAGACCGCGAGCCCGCTCGAGCCGGCCGCGGCGGCGTCTTCGGCGTCGGCGGCCCCGCAGACGGTTGCGACCAAATACACGGCCGGCAATGTCGCATCACCGCCAATGGCGCCGTGGCTCACACCTGAGGCCGATGGGGCTCCGCAAGGCGCACGCGTGCCGCTGCAACTCGGATTGCCGGAGGGCGCGGCGACGGGCACGCCCCAAAGCGTGCTGTCGGAGGCGCTGCTCGGCCTGGAGCCGGGCTCCGCGACGTCGGCGACGGTGCTGAACCTGCTGCAGGAAGCGCTGCAGGGCGCCCCGCGCGCCGGCGGTGGTCAGACGACCATCGTGCTGCCGGACGGCCGCAGCGAAGACGTGACGTTGCGCACGCTGACCCCGCCGCCGCCGATCCGCGGCGCTTGGCCCGCAGCGCAGCCGGTCTCAGCTGCGACCATTGCGCCTGGCGCGCCGCTCGCAACGATTGCCCATCGCCTGCTCGAGGATACGGATGCAGCGCTGGCGCGGCAGACGCTGTTGCAGGTCGCCTCGCTGCCGCAAGCGCCCAATCAAACCACTGATGCCAACGGCAACCGCCTTGATCCGAGCATGCCGCGCTGGAATTTCGAGATTCCATTCGCGACGCCGCAGGGCACCGCGATGGCGCAGTTCGAGATCTCGCGCGACGGCGGCGGCAATAGCGAAGCCGAGGCCGCCAAGCGGATGTGGCGCGCGCGCTTCACGCTGGATCTCGAGCCGGCGGGGCCGGTGCATGCGCTGGTCACGTTCAGCGGCGAACGAACGTCGGTTCGCATGTGGGCGGAGCGGCCGCAGACCGCGGCGCGCCTGCGCGCCGGCGCCTTCGAGCTCAGCCAGGCCCTGAGCCGCGCCCAGCTTGTCCCCGGCGACATCGTGATCCGCGAAGGCGCCCCGCCGCAGGCCGCGCCAGCCAAGGCCGGTTACTTCCTGGATCGCGCGCTATGAGTGCCGAGGTCAAAGAGGAGAAGAGCGGGCCCAAGAAAGAGTCCAAGCTCGCGGTCGCGCTGCAATACGACCGCCAGGGCGCGCCCCGCGTCACCGCCAAGGGCAGGGGCGCGATCGGCAGGAAGATCATCGAGGTCGCCAGGGCCAATGACATTCCGATCGAGGAGAACGAGGTGCTGGCCGGTGCGCTCTCCAACGTCGAGCTCGGCGAGGAGATCCCGGTCGAGCTCTACAAGGCGGTCGCCGAGGTGCTGGTGTTCGTGCTCAAGCTGACGCGCGCACCGCGCTAGCGGCGGTTCACGCTTGCCATGCTTTCACCATCATCCCGTTCGCATCGTCCGCCCGCGCTACTTGAAGCTTGTCGGAGCCTGCACGTGATCCATCGTCGACATGCCCTCGGTCTTCTCGCGGCCGCGAGCCTCATGCCGTCGAAGAGCTTTGCCGACATCGCGCCGATGAACAGCGAGATCCGCCCCGAGCTCGCCGCGCGCTTCAAGGACGAGGGAACGCTCGGCACCTTCGTCGCTTACAAGGTTGACGACTACCTGATGATCGCAAGCGACACCGAGCGATCGGGCGAGGGCCGTCTGCCCGCCTCGACCTTCAAGATCCCGAACTCGGTGATTGCGCTTGAGACCGGCGTGGTGCAGGACCCCGACAAGGACGTCTTCAAATGGGACGGCGTCAAGCGCCCCATCGAGGCCTGGAACAGGGATCACACGCTGCGTTCGGCGATCGCGGTCTCGGCCTTTCCAGTCTACCAGGAGATCGCCCGCCGCATCGGCCAGGCACGGATGCAGAAATATGTCGACCTGTTCGAATACGGCAACCGCAACATCGGCGGCGGCATCGATCAGTTCTGGGTGAATGGCGAGCTGCGCATCGATCCCGTGCAGCAGGTCGATTTCGTCGACCGGCTGCGGCGCGGCGTGTTGCCGGTCTCCAAGCGCAGCCAGGCGCTGACGCGCGACATTCTCCCGGCGACGCAAGTCGACGATGCCATCATCCGTGCCAAGACGGGGCTGACCGACCGCGAGCATGGCTCGCTGGGCTGGCTGGTCGGCTGGGTCGAGAAGGGATCGGCGCGGACCGTGTTCGCGCTCAACATGGATTGCCGCGAGCCGCGCCACGTCGCCGATCGCATGACGCTCGCGCAAGCCTGCCTGCGCGACATCGGGGCGATCTAGTGTTCGTTTGGGAATCGGTCATTCCGGGGCGCCTCGAAGAGACGAGCCCGGAATCTCGAGCTTCCGGGTTCGGTGCTTCGCACCGCCCCGGAATGACGGGGGAGTCACGCCGACGTCTTGCCGATCCGCCCGAGATGGGTGAAGCCGAAGCCGGCCTGATACTTCAGCCCATAGCCGAGCGCGCGGTCGATCCCGATATGGGCGAGCCAGATCATGGCTAGCGACAGCGTCAGCGGCTCACCGATCGCAAAGCCGGTCGTGAGCAGCGCCACGGGGGCCATGTAGCTGTGCGCGGCGTTGTAGATCATGGCGCCAGTCTTCGGGTCGGAGAGATAGGCGATGAAGCTGAGGTCAGGGGCGAGAAACAGGATCACGAACACCCACCAGGAGCCGCCCCACATCCAGTAGAGCAGCACCATGCCCGCAAACAGCGTCAGCCCCTCCAGCCGCAGCAGGATCCTGACCCCGCCGGTGACGCTGCCCGCTGCGGGCGCCGGGCCGGTTGTCTCGCTCATGTCAATCACTCCGAACTTGCCTTGATTGGACGGCCCTTGTACCCCGGTTTGGGGTCCCATGAAGGGTGGATTACCGCCTTTTGGTTTGGGAAATGGCCGTGTTAGAACCGCGGGCGAACGGACCCTATTTGAGACGGGCAACAGGCTAATGAAGCATATCCTTGACTCCCTTGAAGAACGCCGCGCGGGCGCCAAGCTCGGCGGTGGCGAGAAGCGCATCGAGGCGCAGCACGCCCGCGGCAAGTTGACCGCGCGGGAGCGCATCGAGTTGCTGCTCGACAAGGGCAGCTTCGAGGAGTTCGACATGTTCGTCGAACACCGCTCCACCGAATTCGGCATGGAAAAGACCAAGGTGCCGGGCGACGGCGTGGTCACCGGCTGGGGCACCGTCAACGGCCGCAAGACCTTTGTCTTCGCCAAGGACTTCACCGTGTTCGGCGGCTCGCTGTCCGAGACCCATGCGCTGAAGATCACCAAGCTTCAGGACATGGCGATGAAGGCCCGCGCGCCGATCATCGGGCTTTACGACGCAGGCGGTGCGCGCATCCAGGAGGGCGTCGCCGCGCTCGCCGGCTATTCCTATGTGTTCCGCCGCAATGTGGTGGCCTCGGGCGTGATCCCGCAGATCTCCGTGATCATGGGCCCCTGCGCCGGCGGCGACGTCTATTCACCGGCGATGACCGACTTCATCTTCATGGTGAAGCACACGAGCTACATGTTCGTCACCGGCCCCGACGTGGTGAAGACCGTCACCAACGAGGTGGTGACGGCGGAGGAGCTTGGCGGCGCCTCGGTGCATGCGACGCGTTCCTCCATCGCCGACGGTGCCTTCGAGAACGACGTCGACGCACTTTTGCAGATGCGCCGCTTGATCGACTTTCTGCCGTCGAACAACACCGATGGCGTGCCGGAATGGCCGAGCTTCGACGACATCGAGCGGGTCGACATGTCCCTGGACACGCTGATCCCCGACAATCCCAACAAGCCCTACGACATGAAGGAATTGATCCTCAAGGTCGTGGACGAAGGGGACTTCTTCGAGATCTCGGAAGCCTTTGCCAAGAACATCGTCACCGGTTTCGGCCGCATCGCCGGCCGCACCGTCGGCTTCGTGGCAAACCAGCCGATGGTACTGGCGGGCGTGCTCGACAGCGACGCATCACGCAAGGCCGCGCGCTTTGTTCGCTTTTGTGATGCCTTCAACATTCCGATCGTCACCTTCGTCGACGTGCCGGGATTCCTGCCGGGCACCGCGCAGGAGTACGGCGGCCTGATCAAGCATGGCGCGAAACTGTTGTTCGCCTATTCGCAATGCACGGTGCCGCTGGTCACCGTGATCACCCGCAAGGCCTATGGCGGCGCCTTCGACGTCATGGCCTCGAAGGAGATCGGCGCCGACATGAACTACGCCTGGCCGAGTGCGCAGATCGCGGTGATGGGCGCCAAGGGCGCCGTCGAGATCATCTTCCGCGCCGACATGGCCGACCCCGACAAGATCGCCGCGCGCACCAAGGAATATGAGGACCGTTTCCTCTCGCCCTTCATCGCCGCCGAGCGCGGCTATATCGACGACGTCATCATGCCGCATTCGACAAGGCGGCGGATCGCGCGCGCCCTCGCCATGCTGCGCGACAAGCATGTCGAGGTGCCCGTGAAGAAGCACGATAATCTGCCGTTATAGCGAGGCTCTAGGATGGGCAGCGAGCCCATGATGGACGATGCTCCGACTGACGAGATTTCCGAGATCGAGGCGCGGATCGAGGAGCTGGCCGAGATTGTCGAGCGCTGCCGGAAGTACATTCTGGCGTCCAAGATCGCCGTCGCTGCCGGGCCTGTGTTGCTCCTGCTCGCGATGCTTGGCCTGTTCGGGACAGGTCAAGCCGCCGCGCTCGGATCGATCGCGTTGGTGCTGGGTGGGATCGTCTCGCTCGGTTCGAACGTCAGCACCTTGCGCCAGACCGAGCGCGCCATCGGCGCCGCGGAGGCGCGCCGTTCGGAGTTGATCGGCAGGATCGATCTTCGCCTGGTGACTGATACGCCGATGAAGCTGATGTGAGTGCCGCCTCACGCGGCTACGTCGGCTACTCTGCACGGCTGGTCCATTCATTTGGTGGATGACGCCGGCCACCGTTGGACCCGGCTAGCCCCAAACTTTGCGCTTCCCCGCTCGCCACGAATCAGCTTGCCTGATGCAATCCTGATTGGGCTGGGGCAGGCCATGACAAGGATGTTTGCTGACCGGAGGCGGGTCTTCCCTCGCGTTGGAAGATCGCTTGGTAGGGTAGGCGTAATCTTAGCATTGCTGATCCTGGGCGCAGCGCCGTTACCACCGGCGCACGCTATCCAGATTCCGTCGGACGACGAGCAGGATGTCCTGATCCGCACGACGCTGATGACCTTCAACGACGCTAACATGACCGGCAACTATGCCGTTCTGCTGGCGAAGTCGTCGCGGCAATTCCAGACGCAGATCACGGCCGAGAAGCTCTCGTCGGCGTTCGAGCCTTTCCGGGCCAACGAGCTGTTTTTCGAAGGCGCAGTCGATGCTCATCGCGATTCCTCGGAGAAACCGGTGATCGACCAGGAAGGCGCATTGGTGCTGGCTGGCATGATCAAGACCGACGACATGCAGGTGAAGTATCGGCTGCGGTTTGTGCAGAACGGCAGATTCTGGAAGCTGCTCGGCATCAACGTCGATGCCAAGAAGCTCTAGCCGGCAGCTTTGATGGGCGCCGGCTTGCATCGCGCGGTAGCGGAATAAGGCGCTGCACGCAGACGTTTACCGGTCATTCACCGCGCCTTCGGCCATTGTCCACTTCTGAACAAACGCGTTGCACTCGTTAGGGGAAACGCAAATGGAGCGCCTTACCGTCCAGCGCGATTTTTTAACCGGCTGGGAAAGGCCAGGAAAATGATTGTAGCGTTTCTGACGTTGACCTCTCGTCTCAAGCGACAGACTCTCGCGCTTGCCGGCATTATTATCGCCCTGATGATGATTGCCGGGGCATTCCTCGCGCCGGCTTACGCCGCCGACATTCCCTCCGACGACCAGCAGGACGTGCTGATCCGCTCGACGCTGGCGTCATTCAATGATGCCAACATGACCGGCAACTACGCCGTGTTCGTGGCCAAGGCCTCGAAGCAGTTTCAGCAGCAGGTGAGTATCGACAAGCTCGCCTCCGGGTCGGAGGTTTTCCGGCGCAACAAGCTGTTTTTCGAAAGCATCGTAACCGACGACTACGCTTCCTACGAGAAGGCCGTCATCGATCAGCAGGGCGCTCTGGTGCTGGCCGGCGTCTTCAAGGGCGATAGCATTGAGGTGACGTACAAGCTGCAATTTGTGCAGAACGACAGCGAGTGGAAGCTGCTCGGCATCAACGTCAACGCCAGGAAGATCTGAGAGCAGCCATGTCGGATCAAGCACTTCCCGCTATGAAGAAGCTGTTCTGGCGCCGTGGGCTCGCCGGCTTCCTGGACTTCGTGACGATCTTCTTCGTCGCTGGTTATGTGATCGCCAAGCTCACCGGCGAGACCACCCCCGACGGCTTCCAGCTGAGTGGCATGTCGGCCCTGGCCTGCTTTGCCGTGATCATCCTCTACTTCTATCTCGGCTGGAACAGGTTCGGCGGCACGATCTGGCAGCGCCTTCTCGGCGCGCGCTAAGGGCGCGAAGGGAAAGCAATCCAGAGCCGCCGCGCGCCCGTGGTAAGCTTACGCCGCAGCCATCACCGCCTGGACCTTGCTCATGATCTTCGGGTCGCGCAGTACGCTGGGCGACTTGAGCAGGTGGTTCACCTCCGCTAGCAGCCGATGCACGGCGGCATCTTGCGCGGCGACCTTCTGCAGCGCGGCGGAAAATTGCATGCGCTGCTGGAAATCGCGCGGGCAGGAGCCCCGCGTCTTGCCGTAAATGAAGTCGTTCTCGGCCACCGACCACGGCGCCGCCAGCACGCTCTGGATAGCCTCGAAATAGGCGGGCGCGAGTCCGTCGAGCCCTTGACCTTCGTTTGCACGGGCTGCAAGCAGGCCCTTGAGCACGCGCGCCTCCTGTGCGGCAACTGTCATGCCCTGGCCATAGGCCGGATTGAAGCGGCAGATTGCATCGCCGATGACGAGCAGCCGTTGCGGAAAATCCTGTAGCCCCTCGAACCGCCGTCGCACGCTCGCGGGCAGGTTAAAACGGTGGATCGCGCCGACGGCTTGTGCGTCCTTGATCGCGTCATGGATGGTCGGCGTGCGCAATCCGGCGGCAAAGGCGATGAACTCGTCGAGCTGGTCGGACGGCGCCTCGCCGTGCACGCCATTGAGACCGACATGCCAGCAATGATGTTCAATCGGAAACAGAAAGCCGCCGCGGCCGCTCGCGGCGCTTGGCCGGTGGAACACGGCGCGCCAGTTGCGAGGGGCGTTGCGGGGCATCCTGAATGTCGCGGTGGCATAGGCGAGGTCGACGCCGATCTCGATCTGTTCGGGACGCGGCAAGTTCAGCCGATCGAGCAGCTCCATCGTGAGCGTGCCGCGCGAGGAGGCGTCGATGACAAGATCGGCGGCGAGCTCCGCGCTCTCGCCGTCGGTCAGGTCGTAGCGAACTCCGGTCACCGCGCACCGATCCGCTGCTGCGAGCAGGCTGGTGACGCGGCGGCCGGCCTGGATCGTGATGTTGGCCTGCTGCTCGACAAGCCGTCTCACCGTCAATTCGATCAGAGGGCGGGTCATGGTCAGCGAGTCGATCCCGAGATCGCGCTGCGGGAACGGGTCGAATCCCGGCGCCTCGACCAGCATGTCGGAGCCGACGCCGATCCTGACCGCGCCGGCTTCTTCCAGTGCCGTTTCGATGGACGGAAAGAATTCGGAGAGCGCCTCGAGGCCGCCGCGTAGCAACAGATGAACCTGGTGGCAGTGCGGGGTGCCGATCCGCGGCTCCGCGATGGTCGGCAGCGCATCGCGCTCCAGCACGGTTACCTTGTCGAAGCAAGATGACAGCGCCCGTGCGGCGGCAAGGCCGCCCATACCGGCGCCGATCACCACAGCGTGCTGTCCAAATGAATTCGGCATCGCAAATCCTCTTGATGAATGTAGCGCGAGAAGGGGCGCGAGATGCGCGGCGACAAAATGCTTAACCGGACTAAAAAAGATCCGCGCGCTGCGGACGGACAATCAATGACAGCGAACCATGACATCGGATCGCCACTCCGGCAAGCGCCGAATGTCTGCGCAGCCGATTTGCCCGTACGGATCTATCTTGCGTGATTTTGCCTGGTCTTGGCGGGTTGGCCGGGACGACTGCGGGTTGAGACGCATGTCCCTACATGAAATTTTCGTAAGCGTGCTTATCGTCAGCGAAGTTCAGCAGCCGTTCAGCCCGTCGAGCCAAAACTGCACCCAATCGATTGGCGGAGTCCCGCCAGCCGGTTGGCGGAGGTGGTGAGAGGGTCTGCCGGACTGCCAATTTGACACTACAACCCGCCGCAGTTTTCGCGGCAAACTTTGGAAGGAAGAGCTCCGATGAAACTGCTTGCTGCTTCAGCATTTGCCTTGGGTATCAGCTTTGCTGCCATCACGGCATCGCAGGCGATGCCGGTTGCGCCGCTCGACCAGACCCAGGCCGCCTCGGGCGAAATCATTCGTGTCGCCGGCGGCTGCGGCTGGGGCTTCCACCGCGGCCCGTATGGCGGCTGCCGTCCGATGTACAATTGCCCGCCCGGCTGGCACTCCGGCCCCTATGGCCGCCGTTGCTTCCGCAACTGGTAAGGCCTGAACAAAAGGCGGGATCGATCGATCCCGCCTTTCTCAATTTGCGATGATCATTGATCATTTGGAAAGGAAGTCGCGCAGGAGCGCATCGTATTTTTCCGGCGCCTCCAGGAACACGAGATGACCGGTGTTCGGGATCACCTCGGCGCGTGCGTTTTGCATTTTTGCCGCGAATCCCTGCGCGAGCTCGGCGTTGTGGCCCATCTTGGAGCGCAGCGCTTCCGGCGCGTTCGGGCGGCCCGGCGCGTTGTGGTCGTCAGCGCCCATGATGAACAGTGTCGGCTCCGTGATCAGCGGGATCTCGTGCGCCACGGGCTCGCGATAGATCATCTGGTAGGAGGCGACGAAGGCGCGCAACCAGCGCGGATAGTCGGCGCTGCCCTTGATGTTGAAGCGGGCGTCGATGAATGGCGTGACCTGATCCGGCGGCAGGTGGATCGCATAATTGGTCTCGAGCTGCTTGCGATACCCGTCGGCCGTGAGCTTGTCCTCGTTCTCGATGATTTTCTCGGTCGGCACCGGCGGCACATAGAGCCGGTAATCTTCGAGTCCGATCGGCGCGGTGAGTACGAGATGATTCACGCGGTCGGGATAGGCGCGCGCGATGCGCACTGCGAGCATGCCGCCCATGGAATGCGCGACGATATCGGCCCTGGCGATCTGCAGATGATCAAGCAGCGCGATGGTGTTGCGGGCGAGATTGTCGAAATGCAGATCGCCCTGCTGCTTGGAGGATTTGCCGAAGCCGATCTGGTCCGGCACCACGACGCGATAGCCGGCACCGCTCAGTACCTTGATGACCGGTGCCCAATAGCTCGCCGGAAAATTGCGGCCATGCAGCAGCACGACGCTTCGGCCGTTCGGCTGCGCCGGCCTCACGTCCATGTAGGCCATGCGCAGCTCCTCGCCGTCATTGACGACCGGCAGGAAGCTCACGGGGTAAGGATAGGCAAAACCTTCGAGGTTGATGCCATAGGGCTCGCGCGGCGCGTCGGCCGCGAGGGTGGATGTGAAGGGAGACAGAAGGGTGGCGCTGACGGCAACCGCGCTGAAGATAGATCGCATGGAAGGGGCTCAATCGATTTGTTCGTCATACCCGGGGCTCGTCCCGCCTGCGCGGCCGATGCCGCTTCGGCGAGGCGAAGGCTCGGGCATCCAGGTCTTGATAGTGCGGGCTGGGATAAAGACGTGGATGGCCGGGTCAAGCCCAGCCATGACCAGAGGTGGGTGCCAACACGCGATTGTGTGCTACTCGCCGTTCCCGAACAGGGCGGCAAAACGCTTCTCGCCAGTTCGCGAGAAATTGACCACGCGGCTGCCGGGCGTGGGATCGCGCGCGGCCCATTTCAACTCGCTAAAGCGCGTCATCAACGCCGCGCCCAGCGTGCCCGCCAGATGATGCCGCCGCTCGCTCCAGTCGAGACAGGCCTTGCAGACCGGGCGGCGCGGGTGGCTGAGCATGTCAGGCAGGATCTGAAGATTCCTTTCCAGGAAGCGTTCGCCCTCCGGCGTGAGCTCGATATCCTGCTTCTTCTGCCGCACCAGTTTCTGCGTCTTCATGCTCTCCAGCATCTGCACGCCGAGATCGCCGGCCAGATGGTCGTAGCAGATGCGGGCGCGGCGCAGCGCCGGATCCTTTGGTCCGGTGCGTACCCGCATATGGCCGGCGCGTGCCGCAAGGCCAGCGAGGCCTTCCAGCACGCCGGCAACGTCAGGATCGGCGAGGCGGTAGTAGCGGTGACGGCCCTGCTTTTCCGGTTCAAGGAGCCCACCGGCCTCGAGCTTTGAGAGATGCGAGCTCGCGGTCTGCGGCGTGATGCCGGCCTCCTGCGCAAGCTCGCTCGCGGTGAGCGCGCGGCCGTCCATCAGCGCGGTCAGCATGTTCGCGCGTGCGGGGTCGCCGACCAGCGAGGCCACCATGGCAATGTCGGGTCCTGCTTTCATGCTTCGATGATAACCGAAGCATTGCCGACGGGCAAGGGGGTATTGTGTTCGCAGTCATTCCGGGGCGCTCGCGTCAAGCGAGCGAACCCGGAATCTCGAGGTTCCGGGTTCGATGCTCGCATCGCCCCGGAACGACAGCAGGAGGTACCCATGACCATCACTGTCTTCATCCGCTACCAGATCGATCCGTTCAAGCGCGCAGAGTTCGAGGCGTATGCAAAGCGCTGGCTCTCGATCATCCCGAAATGTGGTGGCGAATTGATTGGCTATTTCATGCCGCACGAAGGTACCAACAACATCGCCTACGGCCTGATCTCGTTCGAAAGCCTTGCGGCCTATGAAGCCTATCGCGCGAAGCTGCGCGGCGACGCCGAGGGCGTGGCGAATTTCAATGTCGCCGAGGAGGGCAAGTTCATTCTCGCCGAGGAGCGCAGCTTCCTGCGCAAGGTTGTGGCGTGAAGGACGTGCGACTATGTTGAGCTCCCGAGAACAACAACAAGGGAGAGAGCAATGCCGCTGACAACTGCTGACAAGCGCGCCGCCTTTTTCAAGATGCATGAGAGCGGCTGCTTCGTGTTGCCGAACCCGTTCGATGTCGGCAGTGCCAAGGCGCTGCAGCATCTCGGCTTCAAGGCGATCGCCTCGAGCAGTGCGGGCTTTGCCTGGACCATCGGCAAGGCCGACAACCACGTCACGGTGGATGATGTTTGCGAGCATCTCACCGCGCTATGCGCGGCGGTCGACCTTCCCGTCAACGCCGATTTCGAAGGCGGCTTTGCGGTCGAACCGGCGAAGGTCGCCGCCAACGTGGCGCGCGCTGTGAAGACAGGTGTTGCGGGTCTCTCGATCGAGGATTCCACCGGCGACAAGGCGAGCCCGCTCTATGAGCGTGCACTCGCGGTGGAGCGCATCAAGGCAGCGCGCGCAGCGATCGATGCCGACAAGTCCGGCGTGATGCTGGTCGGCCGCTGCGAGGCGTTCCTATGGGGCCAGAGCGACCTGAAGCTCGTGATCGATCGGTTGCAGGCTTATGCCGACGCGGGCGCGGACTGCCTCTATGCGCCGGGCATCAAGAGCAGGGAAGAGATATCGGCAGTCGTCAAAACGGTGCATCCAAAGCCGGTCAATCTCCTGATCGGCGCCTCCGGGCTGTCGCTCGAGGAGGCCGCGGCGCTTGGCGTGCGCCGCATCAGCGTCGGCGGTTCGCTGGCGCGGGTGGCCTGGGCCGGCTTCATGCGCGCGGCGCGCGAGATGGCGGAGAAGGGGACCTTCACCGAGCTTGCCGGCGGCTATCCCGGCGGGGAATTGAACAAGATGTTTGGATGAGGTGCGACGAGCAGATGCGGCGGGCTGTGCCCGCCGCATCCCAGAACTGCGCTTAGCGGTTGTCGTTGCTCTGACCAGCCGTCGGGTTGGCTGCGCGGTCGACCTCCGAGCCCGTTGCCGAGGATTGCGGCGGGGTCGGGCGGTTGGTCGCCGCGCCTGTGGTTACGCCGGGCTGGCTGTTCAGGTTCGCTGGCTTGGTCTGGGCGGTCTGGGCCGGCGGCGCGGTCGATGCCTCGTGGACGCTCGAATTGTTAAGGCCATAGAACATCGCGCCCAGGATCACCGCGACGGCAAGGGCAAACAATGCGATCTTGCCGGCGCTGGCCGGCCCCTCGGCGAGTTCCGGGTCAACTTGCGCCTCTCGTTCGAGGCGGGCTTCCGGATCGGCGTCGTAGCCGCCGCCGGCCGGGCGATAGGGATCATAAGGATCAGTCGGAATGCGTGCCATGTAGGCTCCTCCGTTGGTCTCCTGCGCCGTTAGACAATCGTCGAATGCGTCCCGCCGTTCCGGGCGGAACCCGGTTCCTTGGCACTGTTCAGCACGGAACCCGCCCTCTAGGTTGCGAGCAAACTCGTTCCTGGAGCACGCCATGTGGAACCTGCCGCCCAGCGATTCCGTCCTCCATGTCCTGTCGTTTATTGCGCTTGCAGCCCAGGCCATGACCGCAGCGCTGGCAGCGGGACGGCGCAGCATGGATTGGGTCGGGGTCTGCATGCTCCGCTGCATCACCGCACTCGGCGGTGGCACCATCCGTGATCTCCTGCTCGGGCATTATCCGCTGGTGTGGGTGCAGAACCCGTCCTACCTCGAACTTACGGTCATCGCGGCCTTCATCACCATCCTGGTCGCGCGCCTCGTTCACCGGCTCTATGTTGCATTCCTGGTGCTGGATGCGATCGGGCTCGTCGTCTTCACCATGACCGGCTGCGACGTCGCCTGGCAGATGGACGCGTCGCTGCCGATCGTGATCGTCTCGGGCATGATCACAGGCTGCGCCGGCGGCGTGCTGCGCGACATCCTCTGCAACGATGTGCCGCTGTTGTTCCGCGCCGAGCTCTATGCCAGCGTCTCCGTCATCACCGGCCTGTTCTATGCCACAGCCTTTGGCCTGAAGCTGAACAACGAACTCTGGACCGCGCTGACCTTCGTGCTCGGCCTGGCGCTGCGGCTGCTCGCCATTCGCTACAAATGGGAGATGCCGAAATTCGTCTTCACCGCGGACGAGCGCTGACGGGCTTGGCCGGTCCTCAGCGGCTCGAATTGCGCTGCGCGACCTCTATTTCGCTGCGCGGGCTTCACTTCGCTGCGCGGGCTTTACTTCGCTGCGCGGGCTTGCGCGACCTGCTCGGCAGTCACGGCCGAGCCGGCATTGCCCCAGGAGTTGCGGATGTAGTTGGTGACGTCGGCGACCTGCTGGTCGGAGAGATCCTTGGCGTAGCCCGGCATTGAGCCCTTGTTGGGTGCGCGCGGCGTGGTCACGCTCTGCGCGCCGTCCAGGATGATGCGCAGCGTCGAGGCGGGATCGGTCGATTGCAGCAGCGGATTGCCGGGTAACGGTGGATAGATGCGCGGCGCGCCGGAGCCATCGGCCTCGTGGCAGGAGATGCAGGCATGAGCATAGATCGCTTGCCCTGCCTTCATGCTGGTGTCTGGCGGTGGCAAGACCGCCTCTTCCGGCGGACCTGGTGGCAGGCTCTTGAGATAAACGGCGATGGCGTGAAGATCAGCGTCGCTCATCTTGGAGGTAGAGTTGACGACGACTTCGGCCATCGGCCCGTCGGCGTGGCTCCTGGCGTTGCGGCCGCTGGCGAGATATTCGGCGATGTCGTCGACGCTCCAGGATTTCAAGCCGCTGCGCGCGGCCGCGTCAAGCCTCGGCGCGAACCAGCTGCCGACCATGTTGCCGGCGAAGGCGCGGCCGCGCTTGTCGGCGCCGAACAGGTTCTTCGGCGTATGACATGCGCCACAATGACCGAGCCCCTCGACCAGGTAGCGGCCGCGATTCCAGGCCGTGCCCTTCTGCTGGTCCGGCTCGAGAATCCCGGGGCGGAAGAACAGGTAGTTCCACAGCCTCATCACCACACGATAGTTCAGGGGAAATCGCAGCGTCGGCGGCGGCACCTCGTTGGCGAACGGCGTTAGCGTCGCGAGATAGGCGCGGATCGCCAGGATGTCGGGGCGGGTAAGCTTGGTGAAGTTGGGGTAGGGGAAAGCCGGGTAATAGCGCGAGCCGTCGGGCGCAACGCCGAAGCGCAAGGCGCCATAGAAATCCTGGTCGCTCCAGGCGCCGATGCCGGTCTCGCGGTCCGGCGTCAGGTTGGGCGAGTAGACGGCGCCGAACGGCGTCTCGATGCGCTTGCCGCCTGCGAAAGGCTTGGCCGGGTCGGCCGTATGGCAGCTTGCGCAGTCGCCGGCTTCGACCAGCGCCTTGCCGTGTTCGATGGTTTCCTCGGAGGCGTCGGCGGCAAATGCGCGCGCCACGAATGCACCGCACAAAAACAGACAAGCCAGAATCGCCCGC
Organism: Bradyrhizobium sp.; assembly: GCA_035652015.1. GTDB lineage: Bacteria > Pseudomonadota > Alphaproteobacteria > Rhizobiales > Xanthobacteraceae > Bradyrhizobium. Next base: position 58,162 of record DASREP010000093.1, read on the forward strand.
ATGCCTCGACGCCTTCCCTGCACCGTCAGCCGTTCCGGCATTATAGGAGTGTCACGTCGTTTCGCGAGCCCGGTTGCGGGCGACAGAAGCTGAAAATACAGGCCACCCACCGAGCCATGAAATTGCGAATTGAGGAGCAGACTTCCCACGCTCCAGATTTGTGATGCGCGGGTGCGAAATTCAGACCTAAAGTGGCAACTGCGCCCGGCACTTATTAGCTAAGTGAGTAGCGAGAAAAGAGCCAGGACGACCATAGACGGCCAAAGGCTTCAGCGAGGGTGGAATGGGAATCAACCAGGGTGCGATCAGCCTCGAGCAAAAATATACCGCAAGCTCCGGCCACGTCTTCCTGACCGGTATCCAGGCGCTCGTCCGCTTGCCGATGGCGCAAATCCGCAGGGATCGCGCCGCGGGCCTCAAGACGGCAGGTTTCATTTCGGGCTATCGCGGCTCGCCCCTCGGCGGCTATGACCAGCAGCTGTTCGCCGCCCGCAAGCATCTTGAACAGCTCAACATCAAGTTCCAGCCCGGCGTGAACGAGGATCTCGCGGCCACCGCGATCTGGGGCTCGCAGCAGCTCAATCTCTCGCCCGGTGCCAAGCATGATGGCGTGGTCGGCATCTGGTACGGCAAGGGTCCCGGCGTCGACCGCTGTGGCGACGTGTTCCGGCATGGCAATGCAGCAGGCTCGGCCAAGAACGGCGGCGTGCTTTGTCTCGCCGGCGACGATCACGGTGCCAAATCTTCCACAGTGCCGCATCAGTCGGACCATGCCTTCATCTCGGCGCTGATGCCTTATCTTTATCCGTCCAGCGTGCATGAAATGATCGAGATGGGCCTTTTGGGTATCGCGATGTCGCGCTACTCGGGCTGCTGGGTCGGCATGAAGGTGATCACCGAGGTGGTGGAAACCACGGCCGAGATCGATCTGACCGACGAGATGAAGCCCTTCGTCATCCCGGCCGATTTCGAGCTGCCGCCGGGCGGCTTGAACCTGCGCTGGCCCGATGATCGCTTCCAGCAGGATTTGCGGCTGCAGGATTACAAGGGCTATGCGGCGATCGCGTTTGCCCGTGCCAACAAGGTCAACCGCATCACCATGGACAGCCCGAATGCCCGCTTCGGCATCATGGCGTCCGGCAAGAGCTATGAGGACGTGCGCCAGGCCTTGCGCGAGCTCGGCATCACCGAGGAGGTCGCCGCCAAGATCGGCCTTAGGCTCTACAAGATCGGCATGCCCTGGCCGCTCGAGCCCGAGGGCGTGCGCAACTTCGCGGTCGGGCTGGAAGAAATCCTCATCATCGAGGAGCGGCGCGAGATCGTCGAGAACCAGGTCAAGCAGGAGCTGTTCAACTGGCGCGACGATGTGCGGCCGCGCATCGTCGGCAAGATGGATGAGCACGACAAGCGATTCTTGACCTTCGCCGCCGAGCTGTCCGTCGCCTCGTTAGCCTCCTCGCTGACCGAGCGGTTGCTGCGGCTCAACCTCAACCCTGAAATTGCGGAGATGCTGCGGGCGAAGGCCGACTGGTTCAACGGCCGCGAGGCGACCCAGGTACAGAAGCTCGCACCGGTCTCCCGCACGCCGTACTTCTGCTCGGGCTGTCCGCACAATACCTCGACCAAGGTACCGGAAGGCAGCCGCGCCATGGCCGGGATCGGCTGCCATTTCATGGCACTGTGGATGAACCGCAGCACCGAGACCTTCACCCATATGGGCGGCGAGGGCGTGCCGTGGGTCGGCATCGCGCCGTTCACCGGCGAGAAGCACATCTTCGCCAATCTCGGCGACGGCACCTATTTCCACTCCGGCCTTCTTGCCATCCGCCAGGCGGTCGCCTCCAAGGCGAACATCACCTACAAGATCCTCTATAACGACGCGGTCGCCATGACCGGCGGCCAGCGTCACGACGGTGACCTCTCGCCGCAGCAGATCACATTCCAGCTTCATGCCGAGGGCATCCGCGAGATCTGGCTGGTCTCGGAGAATCCGCAGCTCTATCCAGCGTCCGAGATCGCACCCGGCGTCAAGCTCGCACATCGCGACGACCTCGATTCCGTGATGAAGACCTGCCGGGAAACGCCCGGCACCTCGGCAATCGTTTTCGTCCAGACCTGCGCCGCCGAGAAGCGCCGTCGCCGCAAGCGCGGCCTGATGGAGGATCCGGCACGGCGCGTGATCATCAATCCGGCGGTGTGCGAGGGCTGCGGCGATTGCTCGGTGCAGTCGAACTGCATCTCGGTCGAGCCGCTGGAGACCGAGCTTGGGCGCAAGCGCACCATCAACCAGTCGAGCTGCAACAAGGATTATTCCTGCCTGAAGGGCTTCTGCCCGTCCTTTGTCACCGTCGATGGCGCAAAGCTGCGCAGCCGCGCGCCGGCTGATCTCGGCGAGATCGGTGCGCTGCCGGAGCCTCCAGCGTTCCCGCCGCTCGATCGGCCCTACAATATCGGCGTCGCAGGTGTCGGCGGCACGGGTGTGCTGACCATCGGTGCGCTGCTCGGCATGGCCGCCCATATCGAAGGCAAGGCCAGCATGATCCTGGACATGTCGGGCCTTGCGCAAAAAGGTGGCGCGGTGTTGAGCCATGTCCGGCTGTCCGAGCACACCGCCGACGTGACCTGTTCGCGCATCGTCACCGGCACCGCGGACCTCGTGCTTGCGGCGGATGAGGTGGTCGCGGGATCGAAGGACACCATCACGCTGTGCGAGTCAGGTCGCACCATCGGCATCATCAACAGCCACGTGATCCCGACCGCCGACTTCATCCTCAACCGCGATTTCAACTTCCAGACCGGTACGATCAATTCCGTTCTCGAAAGCGCGCTGCGCAAGGAGTCGGTCTTCTTCGATTTCACCAAGCCTGCTGAGCTCTTGCTCGGCGATTCCATCGCCACCAACATCATGATGCTCGGCTACGCCTATCAAAAGGGCCTGCTGCCGCTGTCGGCCGAGGCGATCGAAAAGGCGATCGAGGTCAATGGCGTCTCCATCAAGATGAACACCGAAGCCTTCCGGCTCGGCCGGCTCGCGGTGGTCGATCCGGCGCGGCTTGAGACGATGATGAAGGGCCAGGACGTCGTGGCGGCGCCGAAGTCGCTGGAGGCGATGTCGCTCGACGAGATCATCGCGCATCGGAGCCAACTGCTGACCGAATATCAGAACAAGCGGCTTGCCAAGCGATATCGTAACCTTCTGGAGAAGGTGCGCCTTGCGGCGGACAAGGGAGGGTATGGCGAGGCACTGCCGCGGGCGGTTGCGATCAACTACGCCAAGCTGCTTGCCTACAAGGACGAATATGAGGTCGCGCGGCTCTACACCGACGGCCGCTTCGAGCAGCAGCTGCGCGATCAGTTCGAGGGCGAGTTCAAGTTCAACTTCAATCTCGCCCCACCCATTCTCGGTGGCGAGAAGGATGGGCTAGGACGGCCGAAGAAGCGTGCCTTCGGTCCGTGGATGCTGTCCGCCTTCCGCGTGCTCGCGAAGCTGCGCTTCCTGCGCGGCACGCCGCTCGACATCTTCGCCCGCAGCGCGGACCGCAAGCTCGAGCGCGAGCTCATTGCCGAATACGAGAAGGACGTAGCCACCGTGCTCGATTTCCTGTCGCCGGTGACGGTCGATACCGCGCTCGAATTGCTGTCCTTGCCGGATCGCATCCGCGGCTATGGTCCGGTGAAGGAGAAGGCGGCGAACGAGGCGAAGGCGCGGCATGAGCAGCTCGTCGCCGATCTCGCCAGCCCGCCGCCGGCGCCGCGGCAACTCGCAGCGGAGTAGCGTGCTGACCTTTATCGTGAGGAGCCATCTCGCACGGCGGAATATTTCGCCGCTTGCCAAGCAGGCCCCAACAGGCCAAGAAATCCGCTGGATCAGAAAACGCCAGCGGAGATCGAGTTGACCATCAAGGGCAAGGCCTACATTGCCGGGATCTATGAGCATCCGACCCGGCATGCGCCGGACAAATCCACCGCGCAGCTCCATGCCGAGGTGGCCAAGGGCGCGATCGAGGATGCAGGTCTCACGAAACAGGACATCGACGGCTATTTCTGCGCCGGCGACGCCCCCGGCGGCGCCTGGCCCATGGTCGATTACCTCGGCCTGAAGGTTCGCCATGTCGATTCCACGGAGACTGGCGGCTGCTCCTACATCATCCACCTCGGCCACGCTGCAGAGGCGATCGCCGCGGGCAAATGCTCGATCGCACTGGTGACGCTTGCGGGCAAACCGCGCACCGGCCCGATGGCGCCGCGCGCGGCCGGAGCCGAAGCCGACTTCGAGGCCGCCTATGGCGCGACCACGCACAATGCCTACGGCATGTGTGCCATGCGCCATATGCACGACTACGGCACCACGAGCGAACAGCTCGCCTGGATCAAGGTCGCGGCCTCACATCATGCGCAATATAATCCACATGCGCTCCTGAAGGAGGTCGTGACCGTCGAGGACGTGATCAACTCGCCGATGATCTCCGATCCCTTGCACCGCCTCGATTGCTGCGTCGTCACCGACGGTGGCGGGGCGCTGATCGTGACCACGCCGGAGATTGCCAAGAGCCTGAAGAAGCCGCTGGTGCGGCTGATCGGCCACGGCGAGGCGATGAAGGGGCCGCGCGGCGGCAAGGATCTCGATCTCACTTATTCCGCCGGCGTCTGGTCCGGCCCGCGTGCGTTCGAGGAAGCGGGCATCACGCCGAAGGACATCAAATACGCCTCCATCTATGACAGCTTCACGATCACCGTGTTGATGCAGCTCGAGGACCTCGGCTTCTGCAGGAAGGGCGAGGGCGGCAAGTTCGTTGCCGACGGCAACCTGATCTCCGGCGTCGGCAAGCTGCCGTTCAACACTGACGGTGGGGGCCTCTGCAGCAATCATCCCGTCAACCGCGGCGGCATGACCAAAATCATCGAAGCGGTGCGGCAGCTGCGCGGCGAAGCCCATCCCAAGGTGCAAGTGCCGAACTGCGATCTTGCGATTGCCCATGGCACCGGCGGACTGCTCGGCGTCCGCCATGCCGCCTCGACTGCCATTCTGGAGCGCGTGTAAATGACCGAAGCGAAAAAATATCCGGCGCCCGTCACCAATCCCGAGACCGCGCAGTTCTGGGACGCCGCCAAGCAGGGCAAGTTCCTGATCAAGCGCTGCACCGCTTGCGGCGAAGCGCATTATTTCCCGCGCTCGATCTGCCCGTTCTGCTTCTCCGATAAGACGGTGTGGGAGGAATCGTCGGGCGAGGGCACGATCTACACCTTCAGCCTGATGCGCAAATCCCCGAGCGGGCCTTATGCGATCGGTTATGTGACGCTGAAGGAAGGCCCGTCGCTGCAAACCAATTTCGTCGATTGCGACATCGACAAGTTGAAGATCGGCCAGAAGGTGAAGGTGGTATTCAAGCCGACCGACGGCGCACCGCTGCCGTTCTTTACGCCGGCGTAGGGAAGCTGCGCCGCCAAGCAATCCGGGAGGAGCCGCAGAAAAAATGCCGATCAAATACGAAGAGCTGATGGCCATGAAGAATCTCGGCCAGAAATACAGCTACGGGGATCGCGAGGTGATGCTCTATGCCTACGGCATTGGCCTCGGCGCCGATCCCCTGGACGAGAAGGAGCTCGCCTTCGTCAACGAGGCTGCGGCGACGCCCCGGCCCTTGAAGGTGGTGCCGACATTCGCATCCGTTGCCGCCTGGGGCGCAGGGCCCGGTGAGATGAATCTCAACCGCGTGATGGTCGTCGACGGCGAGCGCGACATCACCTTCCACAAGCCGCTGGCGACGGCTGCGCATATCACGGCGGACTCCTCGGTGCTCGCGGTGTTCGACAAGGGCAAGGACAAGGGGGCCGTGATCCGGCACCAGACTGTCTTGAAGAACAGTGACGGCGAGCCGCTCGCGACATTGGTTGCCTCGCGCTTCGCCCGCGGGGACGGCGGCTTTGGCGGGCCGTCGGAAGGCCAACCCGAGCCGCATCAGGTGCCGACCCGTGCGCCGGATCGGACGGTCGACATTTCGACACGGCCTGACCAGGCGCTGATCTACCGGCTTTGCGGCGATCGCAACCCGCTGCACTCCGATCCTGAATTTGCCAAGCGCGCCGGCTTTCCGCGGCCGATCCTGCACGGCATGTGCACTTACGGCATCACCTGTCGCGGAATCCTGCAGACCTACGCCGACTACGATCCCACAACCTTCAGGCGCCACGTCGCGCGGTTCTCCTCGCCGGTCTATCCCGGAGAGACGGTGACGTTGGAGATGTGGAAGGACGGCGACGTGATCTCGTTCGAGGCCAAGGTGAAGTCGCGCGGCGTTACCGTGATCAGGAACGGGATGACGGTGCTGGGCTAGCTGTGGCGTTCCGGGGCACGCGAAGCGAGAACTATGGTGCGCAATTGCGCACCTGAGAACCTCGAGATTCCGGGTTCGGTGCTGCAGCACCGCCCCGGATGACGATAACAAAATCCGGGAGGGCAGCATGGGACTACTCGACGGCAAGGTGGCGCTGATCACGGGTGGCGGCGGCGGCCTCGGTGAGGCCTATGCGAAGCTGTTCGCTCGCGAGGGGGCTGCGGTCGTGGTCAACGACCTCGGTGGCCCGCGCGACGGCTCCGGCGCCGACAAGTCGATGGCGCAGAAGGTGGTGGATGTGATCAAGGCTGAGGGCGGCCGGGCAGTCGCCAACGGCGCCGACATCTCGACGCTCGACGGCGGCCAGGCGGTGTTCGACGACGCCATCAGGCATTTCGGCCGCGCCGACATCCTGGTCAACAATGCGGGCATCCTGCGCGACCAGACCTTTGCCAAGGCGAACGAGGCCGACTGGGACAAGGTCATCAAGGTGCATCTGAAAGGCACGTTCTGCGCCACGCTTCCGGTATTCCGCTGGATGCGCGACAATGGCGGCGGCGTCATCGTCAATACCTCGTCGACCTCGGGCCTGATCGGCAATTTCGGCCAGTCCAATTACGGGGCCGCCAAGGGCGGCATCTGGGGCTTCTCCAATGTGCTTGCCATCGAGGGCCGCAAGTACAACATCCGGGTCTGGACGCTTGCGCCGGGCGCGCTGACCCGCATGACTGCAGACCTGCCCCGATATAAGGAGAACCCGGGATTGGCATTGGGGCCGGACGGGATCGCGCCGGCCGTGCTATACATGGTCAGCGATTTGTCCGGCGACCAAACCGGCAAGGTGCTCGGCGTCTCCGGCCCCCGTGGCGTGCGTGAAATGCGCATGATGGAGATGGACGGGTGGAAGCCGCCGCACACCGGCTGGAATGCGCAGGACATCGTCGAGCACGCGCGCGAGATCTTTTTCTCGGAGGAGGAGATCAAGAAGTCGGCGCGGAGATTTTGACCCTCGTCATTCCGGGGCGGTGCGCAGCACCGAACCCGGAATCTCGAGATTCCGGGTTCACGCTTCGCGTGCCCCGGAATGACGGAGAAGACTGGAGACGCATGTGACAAAACTGACCCCAGAAGCCGCCGGCACCTTCGCGATCGCGCCGACGCCGTTTCATGACGACGGCCGCATCGACGAGCGCTCGATCGACCGGCTGACCGATTTCTACGCCGAGGTCGGCTGCGAGGGCGTCACCGTGCTCGGCATTTTGGGAGAAGCGCCGAAGCTCGATGCTGCCGAGGCGGAGCAGGTCGCCGTGCGCTTCGTCAAGCGCGCAAAATCCATGCAAGTGATCGTCGGCGTCTCGGCGCCGGGCTTTGCCACCATGCGCTCTCTCTCGCGCGCCTCAATGGATGCGGGTGCCGCCGGCGTCATGATCGCCCCGCCACCGAACCTGCGCACTGACGACCAGATCATCGGCTATTTCAAGCAGGCGCAGGAGGCGATCGGCGAGGACGTGCCCTGGGTGCTGCAGGACTATCCGCTGACGCTCTCGGTCGTGTTCACGCCCGCGGTGATCCGCAAGATCGTCATGGACAATGCGTCCTGCGTGATGCTCAAGCATGAGGACTGGCCGGGGCTGGAGAAGATCACGGCGTTGCGCAACTTCCAGAAGGACGGATCGCTGCGGCCGCTATCGATCCTCTGCGGCAATGGCGGGCTGTTCCTCGATTTCGAGATGGAGCGCGGCGCCGATGGCGCGATGACGGGCTATGCCTTCCCTGAGCTTCTGATCGACGTGGTCAAGCTCTCGAAATCGGGCCAGCGCGATGCCGCGCATGACCTGTTCGATGCGCATCTGCCGCTGATCCGCTACGAGCAGCAGCCAGGCGCAGGACTCGCCGTGCGCAAATATGTGCTGCAGAAGCGCGGCATCATTGCCTCCAGCGCCCAGCGCAAACCCGGTGCCGTCATCACGCCGACGGCGAGGGCAGAGGTCGACTACCTGTTGTCGCGGGTGGCGCGGGTCGACGCCCGCGCCAATCTGCAACCGCAATCAAGCGCGGCGGGCTGACCTATGGCCGAGATTATCGCCCCGCGTCCTGCTTCGACCACGCTGCTGCTACGCGAGAGTGCAGCAGGCCGCGAGATCGAGGTTTTCATGATGGTCCGCCATCATCAGATCGAGTTCAACTCGGGCGCTTTGGTGTTTCCCGGCGGCAGCGTCGATCAAGGCGACAAGGAGATCGTGGCGCGGGGTGAGCTCCATGGCGGCGGGGAGGGCCGCGACCCAAGCGCGCTCGGCTTCCGCGTGGCCGCGATCCGCGAGACGTTTGAGGAGAGCGGCATCCTCCTGGCCCGCCAGCAGGGCTCGCGTGTCTTGATCGATGCCAAGCGGGCCAGCGAGATCGAGGCGGCCTATCGTGTGCCGCTCTGCGAGGGCAAGACGACCTTCCTCGACGTGCTCACCGAGAACAAGCTCTGGTTGGCGCTGGACGAGCTCGTCCCCTACGCGCACTGGATTACCCCGGAGGGCATGCCCAAGCGCTTCGACACCTGGTTCTTCCTCGCCGCCGCGCCGCCGGATCAACTCGGGGGGCACGATGGCAGGGAATCCACCGATTCAATCTGGGTCTCGCCGCGCGAGGCGCTCGCGGGCGGCGAGAGCGGCCGCTTCAAACTGCCGTTTCCGACCACCCGCAACCTCATCAAGCTCGGCAAGCAGGGCAGCGTGACCGCCGCGCTTGAGGATGCCCGCGGCAAGCCCATCGTCACCGTGATGCCGGTGATGACCCGCCACAATGGCGGCCAGCAGCTCGTCATCCCGCGCGAGGCCGGCTATGACGGCGAGGTGTTCGAGGTCGGAGCGCTTGGTTAACGGCGGGCAGGCCCGCGCGGCTCTGTCTTCGAATCGTCCTGAACGCCCCGAATCCGGCGGATTGCGGGCGTTGCCTCGTGTTTCCGACTTGTTCGCATGGCGGAAATCCATCTTATAATGGGCCGTTAGTCCCCGAGCCCGTACCGTCATGCTATCTGCCTTCGCGGCGTTTTTGCATCGTGTCCGATCGTTCTCGCTCTCGATCGGGCAATTGACCTTTGGCAGCTTCCTGTTGCTGCTCGTCATCATTGCCGCGACCTCGATGGCGAGCGTGATCGCCATCCGCCACATCGACACCACCTTCAGCGACCTGCGGCGACTGCAGGACGTCAGTGACCTTGCCGAGGGCATCGATCGCCAGATGAACGAGCTGCGGCTCGCCGCGCGCGATTTCGTCACCGATCCCTCCGCGCCGTCCGACCGCGTTGCCGAGGCGGCATCCGAGTTGAGCGCGCTCCTGAAGAAGACCAGGCTGCAGCTCGCGCCCGAGCAGCAGGCCATGATCGACGGCGTCAGCCAGCGGTTGGCCAATTATCGCGAGGGCATCGAGCGGGTCTCGGCCTTGATCTCGCGCCGCGTCGATCTGTTGGCTGCCTTGCCGCCGGTGCGCGCCCGCTTCGAGCAGGCGGTCGCCGATCAGCCGGATCGGATGATCGCGCGAACCCTGTTCCGGACTCAGAACGAGATCGCAGCCGCGCTGCTTGCGAGCGACCACGCCGGCGCCGAGCAGGCCGCCGAGCGAATGAAGGCGCTGACCATCGCCGATGCGCCCTTGCATGAGGCGGCCGACGCCTATGCCCAGGCGATTATCGCTATCGCCGGGACCGAGAGCGAGATCGCCGCCCTCGACAAGGACGTGCTCGGCACCGAGGGCCGGCTGATCGGCCGGGTGACCGAACTGCTCCGCGAGCTCAGCGCGCGGCAGGGGCGGGTGCTCAGCCACGACTTCGCCCGCACCCTTGCCGAGGCCAAATGGCAGAGCATCATCCTCTCCACCATCGGCGTCCTGATCGGCACCTTTGCGGCCTCCTTCGTGGTCCGCCGCACCGTGCGCCCGCTGGCCGCGATCGCGGGCTCCATCCGCGCGCTCGCTGCCGGCGAGAAGGACGCCTCGATCCCGGCAACCGACGTTGCCAACGAGATCGGCGACATCGCCCGCGCCGCCGAGGTGTTCCGGCGCACCCTGGTCGATGCCGATGCCGCGAGGGAAGCGGCAGTGCGCGCCTTGACCGAGCAACGGCTCGCCGAGGAAAGCTATCGCAAGCTGTTCGAAACCTCCGTCGACGGCATCTATGTGACCACGCCCGGCGGCGCGCTGCTCAATGCCAACCCGGCGCTGGCGCGGATGATGGGCTACGAGAGCCCCGAGCAACTGATCAACGGCATCGGTGATGTCACGACGAATGTCTATGTGCATCCCGAAGCGCGCGAGGAGTTCCAGCGGCTGATGCAGCGCGACGGCGTGGTGCGCGATTTCGAATACCAGGTGCGCCAGCGCTCCGGCGGCATTCTCTGGCTGTCCGACAGCGCAACCGTGGTGCGCGACGAGCATGGCGAGGTGGTGCGCTACGAAGGCACGGTGCGCGATATCACCGACCAGAAACGCGCCGAGGACGCGATTGCCGAAGGTCGCAGGCTGCTGCAGCAGGTCATCGACACCGTGCCCGCGGTGATCAACGTCAAGGATCGCGACCTGCGCTATGTGCTGATGAACCGCTACATGGCCGGCATTTTCAGCGTCGACCCGTCGGAGGCGATCGGCCGCACCACTTCTGAATTGATGTCGCGCTATGGCGCTGCGAAGACGGACGAGAACGATAAGGAGGTGCTCAGGACCAGGCAAGGCCTCGGTTTCTATGAGGAGGAGTACCTGGATTCCAAGGGCAACATGCGCCACTGGCTGGTCAACAAGCTGCCGCTGCTCGATGCCGAAGGCGAGATCGAGCGCATCGTCACCGTCGCGCTCGATATCGGCGAGCGCAAGCGCGGCGAGCAGGAGATGCGCAAGGCCCGGGACGCCGCCGAGACCGCGCTGCGAAACCTGCGGGAGACCCAGGCTTCGCTGATCGAGGCGGAGAAGCTCGCCGCGCTCGGCCGGCTGGTCGCCGGCGTTGCGCATGAGGTCAACAATCCCGTCGGCATCAGCCTGACGGTGGCCTCGGCACTCGAGCGCAAGGCCGCCAACTTTGCCGACGAAGTGGCGCGCGGTGAACTCCGCCGCTCCAGCCTCAACGATTTTCTCGCCACCAGCCGCGATGCCGCCTCGCAGCTCGTCGGCAACCTCAATCGCGCGGCGGAGCTGATCCAGTCGTTCAAGCAGGTCGCGGCCGACCGCAACTATTCCGACCAGCGCAGTTTCGATCTGGCCGATCTGACCGAGCAGGTGGTGCTGAGCCTGCGGCCGGGCATGCGCAAGCATAATCTGACACTGCAGGTCGATTGCCAGCCGAACCTGATGATGAACAGCTATCCGGGTCCCTACGGCCAGGTGTTGACGAACCTGTTCCTCAACGCGGTGGCGCACGCCTTCCCGGATGGCCGGCCCGGCGTGATCGAGATTTCCGCGCGCGAGTCCGGCAAGGACAATGTCGAGATCATCTTCGCCGACAACGGCATCGGCATGAGCCTCGACGTGCGCCGCCGCGCGTTCGACCCATTCTTCACCACCCGCCGCGACCAGGGCGGCACGGGATTGGGTCTGCATATCGTCTACAGCATCGTCACCAGCCGGCTCGGCGGCCGGCTCGACCTCGACTCCGAACCCGGCGGCGGCACCCGCATCCAGATGATCCTGCCGCGCACCGCGCCGCTGGAGCAGGCGGCGGAGTAGGACTTTTCGGACTTGAATTTCAAACGGCCAATCACACCGCCGTCATCGCCCGGCTTGTGCCGGGCGATCCAGTACACCGCGGCTTCTCTGCTTGAGCACAACCGTCTCTTGAATACTGGATCACCCGCTTTCGCGGGTGATGACGATCGGCGATATGTCGACTGAGCTCTGTCCGCTCCACCTCGCAAAAATGCTAATCGATCTCCGCAAGCTTGCGCAGGGTAGCGCCGAACAGCTGGCTTGAGCTTCCGACCAGCGCTGTGCCGTTCATCACCGCGTCCTTGTCGGTGAAGGTGCCGGACACGCCGACGCCGACCGGGTTCGGGCCGCCGAACAGGGGATTGTCGTCCTTGCTCGATGTGTGGCGACGGATCAGCACCTCGCCCTTGAAGGTGTTGTCCTTCACCGTGTAGGTGCCGGTGTAATAAAGGTAGGCGTCGCCGCCAACGATTTTGCCGTCGCGGAACACGACTACCCCGCTGCCCTTGCCGACGCGCCCATCCAACAGGCTCACATGGATGGAATACAGACCGTTCTTCATGTCCCCAGAGACCGGTTCCAGTAAGCTTGGAGCACATTGTGGCGGGCGCGGGCTGAGGCGTCAACGCGGCAGGTTGACAGGCAGCATCTGCGCAAACTTCGCGCTTGCGCAAATACCTTTTCTTGGTTGGGCGCGGTCGAGCGATTCCCTCTCGGGCGGGATCAGGACAGTGCATGCCGGAATCAGCTGGGGAGCTTTCACATTGCCTTGCGCGGTGCCCTGCCGGCGCGCTTTGCCGAAAGCCCAATGCGGCGACGGCTTCCCGCATTCGCTTGGGAATATGACCGTAATTCTTTCCGCGTCCCGTAGTCTTCCGTATTGAGCGAATCTGCAGTTGGCCCGCTTAATGCATAGCTAGCAGCGCACCCTGGGGTAGGTGCTGGAGCATGATGAGATGAGCAACTGGATTAATTCCGGCGGCCATGAGCCGCGTCAGTTCAGTGACGCGTATGGAGACGAAGACCACCCTCGCAATAACCGCTGGAAAATGCCGCTTCGCCTGGCGTGTGCCGTGCTTCTGGCAATGCTTGCCGCGCAGGCCTCGCACGCGCGCGATCCCGATGGGCGCTATGCGGCGCAAAATCCCGAGTTGCACAAATGGTTCGAGAGCCTGCGAAGCGGCAAGGGGCCGTGCTGCTCGGACGCCGACGGAACTGCCGTGTCGGATGTCGATTGGGAAACGGCCAACGGTCATTACCGGGTGCGGCTCGACGGCGAATGGGTCGACGTGCCGGATGAGGCGGTGATCACTGAGCCGAACCGGATCGGGCGCACCATGGTCTGGCCGATCCATGGCTATCTCGGCATCTCGATTCGCTGCTTCATGCCGGGATCAATGACCTGATCGCAAACGCGACGGTCTGTCGCCGGCTTGAGCGTCGGCGACATGCGGCAACAAAGGCAGTCCCGGATGTCGCTCTCGCTCATGCGGGCTACGGCCTCGGTCACGCATATTTCGCGTCGCGCTCGAGAAGCTCGATCGAGATGCCCTGCGGTCCGCGGATGAAGCAGATGCGCACGCCGGGGCGGATGGTGGTCGGCTCTTTCGTGAATTCGACGCCCTTGGCCTTGATCTCGGCGGCGACGGCATCGATGTCCTTCACCGTCAGCCCGAAATGATCGAGGCCCTGATAGGGCGTCACGGGAGGCGCGTTGACGCCGTCGCCGGGCTCGACCTTGGCGAGGAAGATGTTGGCGCCGCCGAGCTTGACATCGATGCGCCCCGGCCCGCGGATGATGGCCCCGCCGAGCACGTTCTCGAGCCAGGTCGCCATCGCCTCGGGATCGGGGGTGCGCAGGTGAACGTGATCCCAGGTGACGATCGGCATTGGCTTTCCCCATCAGGCTCGTGGCGCGCGGTTGGCTTGTGGTCAGCTTGGCTGTGGGCCGCGACCGGCGCGATCTTACCGGCGGCGTCCCGTTCTTTCCATCCCGCGGTTCTTGAGGCGGCGCAGCTCGGTTCCCCGGACGCGCAAGAATGTGCAGCCGGTTGGAGCCGCTGCATATCGGCTTCGTAACGTTAACGCCAGCAAAGCAAAATGCGCGCTGGTATCGGCAAGCAGGCCTTAGCATAAGACCGGGCATAAGCCGGACGTCGGGGCAGGGCCGCGCCCGATGGCGAAAATGTTATCGCCGCGGTTGAACCGCTACCCCTGCCCAGGAACAAATCAATATACCACCTGTTACCGTGGTGGTTTCGCGCATCGGCGCGGTTGGAGCGGTATTCGAAATGCTGGTGTTGCGGTACTTCATGTTTGTCGGCGGGGCGTTGCTCGCATTGCTGTTACTGTGCGCCGCGGTGCTGCCCAAGCCCCCGGCCGATGACAGCACGGTCGCCTCGGCCTCCGACGTCCCGTCCATTCGCATCCACTCCCAGCAGAAATGGCCGGAGCGCGTTGTGTTCGACACCAATGCGCAGATGCCCGCTGCGCCCGCCAACGTTGCGCAGGCGACTCTGCCGACGGGATCCGATGCGGCTTCGGCCAAGGCGAGGGTGCGCGAGGCATTTGCCCAGCTGCCCGCCGAGCAGCCGAAGGAGCAGGCCGTGGCCGAGGTGAAGAAGCCGGAGCCGAAGCCGGTCGTCAAGCGCCGGGTTGCCAGGGTCCATGCGGCGCCGGACGCCTACCCGCCGCGCGGCTACTATCCCCAGCAGGGCTATGGGTATCAGCAGGGCTATTACGGCTATCCGCAACAGCGGATGCAGGTGGCCCAGCAGCCCCGTTTCGGCTTCCTCTGGTAGTTCCTGGCTCCGGTAATTCCTGGCTCTGGTCGGTCTTGGGGGGTCTGACCCGGCCGCCGGCATCAGCAGCCCCGGCAGATGCTCCTGATCTTGCTGTCCAGGAGCTTGTCCTCTTCTTGCGCCGCCGCCTTCACATAGTCGTCATTGGCGTGCCGCTGGTCGCTGGCAAAGGGGCTGCGCGAAGCCTCGCCTGAGCCGCCGCCCATACCGTGATGGCCGTGAAGTCCGCGCTGATGGCTGCGCGCATCCGCCGTCGGCAGGCTGGCGACCAGCCCCAGAAGCACCAGCGTCCCGATTCTCATTCCCAGCCGCATCGCAAAGCAATCCTCAACGGTTTCAACCCCTTGTCTGGTTACGATGGTAACGGCAGAGGGCGAAATCGGGGCGGGCGCCCTTCACAATTTCGCGCGTCGCCAGGTGCCGCTCTGTTTTGATCTTGCGCAACGTGAGCAGGGCCGGTCGCGCCTAGCTTTTTCGAAAGCGCCGCCAACGATTTGAGAGGCGGTTCGAAGGAGATGCCATGGCGACCATTCCGAACCTGTCGATCTCACCGGAAAAGGTGTTTTTCGTCATATCCAAGGCGCGGCAGGCCGAGATCGAGGCCGATGAGCCGGAGCTGATGGCCGATTTCGCCGATGACGATGCCGGCTTTGGTCCCAGCTCACGCGGCGGGGGAACCGATCGCTCCGAACTTGCAAGCTTCATCCGCGGGCTCAATGTCGACGAGCAGGTCGATCTGGTCGCCCTGATGTGGCTCGGTCGCGGCGACGGCGATGTCGACAGCTTCCGCGACCTGCGGGCGCAGGCCGCGCAAGCCCACAACAACCGCACCGCGGCGTATTTGATCGGAACACCGATGCTGGCGGATTATCTCGACGAGGCGATGGAAGCATTCGGCCTTTCGGCGGAGGATTTTGAGAATCTGTAAAACTTTCGCCCGCCTGGTTTTGATCGCGCGACCGTGCGGTCGAACGGCTGTATAGTCGTCAGGTGGGGGCTGTGCTGCGTTGCATTGTTCGATCGAAACTCGAGCAACGGAGGTCGGCCATGAAAGTGAAGGACGTAATGCATAAGGGCGTCGACTGGGTCGCGCCGGATACGCCTGTCACCGAACTTGCGAAATTGATGAGAGCCCATGACATCGGCTGCATCCCGGTCGGCGAGGACGACCGGCTTGTCGGGATGGTGACCGATCGCGACATTGTCTGCAAAGGGCTTGCGATGCGGAATTTCGATGCTTCGCGGGCGAGGGCGCGGGACGTGATGACGACCGGCATCCATTGCTGCCGCGAGGACGACGACCTCGCCAAGGCGGTGCATCACATGGAACAGCTGCACATCAGGCGGCTCCCGGTCATCAACAAGAGCAGGCGCATGGTCGGCATGATCAGCCTTGGCGATGTCGGCCAGTTCGCCGGCGCCGAGCTTGTGACGGAATGTGTCAGAAGCGTTTCTGCGCATCACTGAACGAGCAGGGGCTCCGGCAATTCGCATTCGTCTGCGAGGCCGGAGCCCGCTGCTAGCGCCCCTGCACTTAACCGGCGCTGAAGCGGCCATTCACATTGCATTCAGGCCGTGGATTCTTAATCTTTGGCCATCATCGGCGATTGAGGGGGAAGCGATGAAATATCTGGTGGGCGGCTTGCTGGTGGCGGGCTCGATTGTGGTCGCGATCGAAGCGCTGGCCCAGTCCGCAAGCCCCTCGCCGAATCCACCCTCGACAGAGGTGTCCCCTGCACCAGCCCCGTCTTCCGCGCCGGTGGTGCAGACTGTCACGGCGCCGGCAGCCCCCGTCAATCCTTCCAGACGCTTCGTCTGCCGCGCCGCCTCGCAGAAATATCAGGGCCAGGATCGCGCCGATCAGATGCAGCTGTGCGTCGAGCAGGCGCGCCTCGATTGCCTGAGGCAGGCGATCGACCAGAAGGTGGTGGGCCCGCAGCGCAGGGATTTTGTGCAGACCTGTGTCGGCGAGTAGCGCGCTGCGGCTGACCCTGGGGATCGGCAGCCCCGGATGAAAGCGGCGCGAGCAAGGCGGCCAAAGAGCAACCAATGGAGATGATCGAAAGAGCGGCGCAAGGGTTGCGTCCTGGTCCGGACCGACGCATAGTCGGGCCATGCCCGTCACAAAAATTACGTCCCTGCTGGTTTCCCTTGCCTTTGCGGCACTTGCCGCGCTCTGGCTGGCCCATCTCGCCCATAGCGATTTCGGCATCGCCCCCCGCACCATCCGTGCCGACGCGCTGCTCTCGGCCTTGCTCGTGTTCGGATTCCTGCTTATCGGGCTGTTTTCGCGTAGCTTCGGACAACGCGGCTGATGTGAAAGGGCCGCCGTCCGTGCTTTGAGGATGCCGGCCGGGTGGAAGTTTTGTGGCAAGTCTGCTATCGGAACAGCCCTTGCGCTCGTAGCTCAGCTGGATAGAGCATCGGATTTCGATTCCGAGGGTCGGGAGTTCGAATCTCTCCGAGCGCGCCATCCATCATACTGATCTTCAGGCATTTTTGCCAAACCTGCGTTTCTCGTCTTCCGTGAAGAATGCGGATTGACCTAAGAAACAAGCAGAATTGGTCTCGATATAGTATTTGATTTTGCAGGAAAGTGGGGTGTTGGACCTCGCTTTCTTGCGTTTTAGGATTTTGCTTTTGGGCGATTCGTGATTCCCTGACGGTGTCGTCGACATTGGGGAATGCGATGAGCAAGCCGCGGGATGATCGCCAGAAAGACCTGTTGCTTCCGGCTCTTGATCAGATCATCGACATGGGTCACCCGCTGGTGCGGTTGGCGGGGTTGATCGACTGGAACATCCTGAATGAGCGCTTCAGTTCGGTGTGCCAGGCAGGATCGGGGCAGCCGGGCTTGCCGACGCGGCTTGTCGCTGGCCTGTTCATTTTGAAGCACATGCACAACCTGTCAGATGAGGTGCTGTGCGCTCGCTGGATCGAGAATCCCTACTACCAATACTTCTGCGGCGAATTGAGCTTTTGCCACCGTCTGCCGTTCGATCGATCGTCGATGACACGCTGGCGCCAGCGGCTCGGCGAGGAACAGCTCGTCGCGCTGATCCAGGAAAGTCTGTCGGTGGCGCACAAGACGGGCGCTATCGGTCCAAAGGACCTGGAACGGGTGGTCGTCGATAGGCTTCTTAGCTGACGGCAGTTGCAAACAGCGTCTAGGACGCTGTTTCTTGATCGGCTTTGACTTTACCTCTCCTTACGGCCGCCTTGAGGGCGGCATGGTCGCGTTCTGCCTGATCCGCGTACGCCAAGGCAAATCTGCCCATCGCCTTGTCGAACTCGTCACTCGACGAGCCGAGATAGCCGCTGATCGTTGAAGACAGCTCGCTGACTTTCGCATGCGCGCGAGCAAGCATCCACCCGCAGATCATGCCGTAGAGATCCAGTACTTCCGCGTCGAAGGTCTCGACCAACGGCTTGATCTTGGCATCACGGAGCTGTCGCACATAGAGCGCTTGGCCCGTTCGACCAGTATAAAAGCCTCGATCAAAGAACGCTGAATGCGTTGATCTGCATCAAAGGCGACGGCCTTAACAGGGATATTTGAACAACAGCGATCGATGGCGGGTAACCCGATGGCAGATTCGACGCTACACCAGAAGCTACACGACAAAGAGACAAACCGGCTCTGGTGGTTTCCGCCAGCCCGTTGGCTCACCGAATATCGCGCTGCGTGGCTGCCCGGCGATATCGTCGCCGGGATAACCTTGGCGGCCTACGCCATCCCGGTTTCCCTTGCCTATGCCGGACTTGCAGGCTTGCCGCCGCAGGTCGGCATCTACGGCTACATGCTGGGCGGTCTCGGCTATGCGCTGCTTGGATCCTCGCGTCAGCTTGCCGTCGGGCCGACGTCCGCGATCTCGTTGATGATTGCGGGCACGGTAGGGGCGATGGCTGAAGGGGACGTGCAACGTTACGCGCAGATTGCCAGTCTCGCTGCCTTCACCGTGGCGGCACTCAGCCTGTTCGCCTGGCTGTTGCGGCTGAGCGTGCTGGTGAAGCTGATCAGCGACAGTATCCTCGTGGGTTTCAAGGCCGGCGCCGGCCTGACGATCGCCATGACGCAACTGCCGAGCCTTTTTGGCGTCAAAGGCGGGGGTCACGATTTTTTCGAACGCGCTTTTCTGCTGGCCGGGCAACTCGGTCAGATGCAGTACCTCGTTCTCGCGGTCGGGGTCGTCGCGATTGGGCTGATCGTGTTTGGCGAACGTCTGCTACCCGGAAAGCCGGTCGCGCTCGGGGTCGTCGTGCTGGCGATCGTTGCTGCCACCGTTTTGGGGCTTCCGGGGCGTGGCGTGCCGATAACAGGAGAAATTCCGGCTGGGTTGCCGAGCCTGGCAGGCCCTGCTCTCAGGATCATTGACGTCGAGGGAATAATCCCTCTTGCGGCCGGCTGCCTGCTGCTGGCCTATATCGAGGGCGTATCGGCGGCTCGTACCTTCGCTGCGAAGCACGGATATGCTCTGGACCCCAGGCAGGAGCTCCTTGGGATCGGCGCGGCGAATCTTGCGGCGGCGCTAGGACACGGCTTCCCGGTTGCCGGCGGGCTGTCGCAATCGGCGGTGAACGACAAGGCAGGCGCACGCACCTCGCTGGCGCTCGTCTTTGCTTCGATCACGCTTGCGCTTTGCCTGCTGTTTCTGACCGGCCTGCTCGAAAACCTGCCGAAGGCTGTGCTGGCCGCCGTGGTCTTGACCGCGGTGTATGGCTTGCTGGATTTTCCGGCGCTGCTCCGCATGTGGCGCGTGAGTCGGCTGGATTTCCTTGCCGCGGCGATCGCGCTTATAGGCGTCCTGTTTCTCGGCATCCTTCAGGGCATTCTGCTCGCCGCACTAGCTTCCGTTGTGCTGCTGCTCATCCGCGCGTCTCGCCCGAACGTCGCGTTTCTCGGCCGCGTTCCCGGTACCAACAGCTATTCTGATATGGCCCGCCATCCCGAGAACGAGCCTCTGTCCGGCGCGATCGCCTTTCGTCCCGAGGCGTCTGTGATCTATGTCAATGCCGACGCTGTCATGGAAGCGGTCTTGCGGCATCTTGGCGAAACTGAACCCGGCACCATCCGCCTGGCCATCTGCGACCTTTCCGCCTCGCCTTATCTCGATCTTGCCGGCTCGCGCATGCTGCGCGAGCTGCATGCCGAACTCGCCAGTCGCCGCATCACTATGCGCATCATCGGGGCCCATGGAGCGGCGCGCGACTTACTGCGAGCGGATGGTGTCGAGGAAAAAGTCGGCGATCTCGACCGCGCCGCTACACTCGACGGTGTGCTTCGCGCCGCGTGAGCCAAAACGATGTCGCTCGTCCCGGGTACCGGCCTTCAATACAATACCCGCTGGGTAGTTTGGTCCTTGATTATAAGGCACTTGCGAAAATCGTCAGGGAGGGTAGCGGGCCCGCTGATCATATAGGAGGAGGCTCCATTTTGACTCTGCCGCCAGCGAAGAATTCGCGCTGGGTCACTATGATCCCCGCTATTCGATCACTCGCGGCTGTGCTCTTGGCGACGGTTATCTCCGTTTCTCCGGCACTGACGCAGACCGTACCGGCAACGCTCCGCGTGGAGACGTTCGTTGCTCCGCCGTTTGTCTTTGAGCAAGACGGCAAATTGACAGGATTTAGCATCGATCTCTGGGAAGAAGTTGCTGTGCGTCTGAAGACGAAGTCGGACTATCAGGTCGCACCTGAAGTAGCTGCTGGCTTCGATGCCCTGCGGTCCAAGAAGGCAGATCTCATAGTCTCGGCCGTCCTTATAACGCCGGAACGCGACAAGGAGTTTGATTTTTCCTACGCGATCTTGGAAGCGGGTCAGCAGGTCATGGTTCGGAATACCGGGGACGCCGTTGTGCCAAACCCGTTGTTGGAGTTGCTCGGTCTGCTGTTAACGAAGACAACCCTCCTGTGGCTTGGGATCGCTGTGCTGTTCATGCTCATCCCGGCCCATCTCATCTGGCTCCTCGAGCGCAGGTACAAGGACGGCATCATTCCGACGGAGAAATACATCCCCGGCATATCTCATGCGATACACTGGTCGGCAACGACTTTGCTGACACAAGCGGAGCAAGCGCCTCGGCAGCCATTGGCGCGCGTGGTCTCATTCGTCTGGATGTTTACAGGCATCGTTTTCGTTGCGCTCTATACCGCCCAGCTCACCGCCAACCTGACCGTCCATCAGATACGCGGAGCCATTAATGGCCCTGAGGATTTGCCGAGAAAGCAAGTCGGGACGATCAAAGGAGCCAGTATCCCAATCAACTATCTACGCGCGCATAACACCAACGTGCGGGAATTCTCACAGGTCGGCGATATGTTTCAGGCCCTGCTCGATAGAAGGACGCATTGCTGTTTCCTGCCCCAGTGCTCCGCTATTATGCGGCGCATGAGGGCAAGGCCCTGGTGAAGCTGGTCGGCACCGAGTTCGAGAAGCGGGAGGCCGGTATCGTGTTTCCAGAAGGAAGTCCCTTGCGCAGGCAAATCAACAGTGCGTTGGTCGCAATCCGAGAGGACGGCACCTACGAGCGTATCTACGACAAGTGGTTCGGAAGCGAGTGATATGGACCGGCGTAGAAGCTGAACGATTATTGTCCGTCGGCAATTGCTGGCATTCAGTGCATTGCTGCTGCTTCGATTGATGCCCATCCTTTCGCGCCGGCGGTGCTCTTGCTGGCGTTTAATGTGCTCTCGCGTTGATGCAAATCAAGCATGAGTTGTGAGTGTCGCCGTATGAAACATTTCTGCGCTCGCAAATCTTCTCGGCTTCACGGCGACAGACGCGCAGGGAGGATCGATCCCATGAAAAAGTTGGCTATCGTCGGTTTGACGCTCATTGGCAGCATGATGGTTTGCGCGGTCCCATTGTCCCTGCATGTATCGCAGGAGAGGAGCGTTTCGGTGGCGCTCGACACGGCCGATGCCCGGGTCGGGCGGCCGGCAACGCCCGGCAGCGTCGCGGGTGTCGCGCGCAGAACGACACGGCGCGCAGTGCGACGCTGCGCTGTTGGCGTTACCTGCTATTAAGCTAGGCGCGGACGTAAAAGACCGCAACGCCAAACAAGGCCGCTTTGCCTTGAGAAGAGAGGCCGGAATTATATGATCCGGTTCCGGCCTCCACATTTTATCATTCAACTTCTTCTTGAGGGACGATCAGTCGATCGTCTGCGCCAGTTTCACCAGCGGATGCTCATCTCAATGATCGGGTGCAGTCGCGGCCGCAGAAGGCCGGTCAGTTATTCATCGTTCCTTCAGGCGCATCCTCGCTCCGATGCCAGGCTGTATAGAGGCAAGTTCTCCGTCTTGTGCGGGCCGAGAGCATGCCGAACAAACCAAGATCCGCGCCTTGTGGCCGTACTCAACGACCGGATCAGCCAGGACGTGGACATGGTCACCGTACGCTTTAACTACCGCTTCGGCGGCTGGGGAGCACCGGTCGCGGCCCGTTACTGATTTCACCAATCTCGAGAACTTGAGCCCCGGCCGCCCCGGGGTTTCTTTCTGCGGATCACCCGCCGCAATCAGAATTCTGCTGCGTGCCAGTTTGAGCTCTGGAACCATTGCATGCCTAACGCGTTAGCTTGCTCACGGATGGGCAGCCGACCCGGGGGCATTCAACAATGACTGCGGATAAAGGGCAGCTTTCGAGTCCACCGCCACAGGCGGAGCGGCGGCGACCGCCAGCAGCGCGGCAGTCCTGAGTCGGATCGGGGGGCGCGGCCGGGCGGAAGCTGCCGGAGCTGCGCCAGCCCTGGCCCTATTTCCCTTTTGATCATTTCGCGCGTCCGTCGCCATGTCAGCTCTCAGCCGTGAACGTACAACAGGCCACCTGGCCTAGGCGCGCAGATCGTTGTCGTGAAGCGCGAGCCTCGTCTCTCGCGCGAGATCGACGAGGGACGCACAGAACGTCAGCAAGGCAGCCATGAACAGGATCGCGACGCCATATTCATGCGCAAATTGCAACAGTGCGCTGATAAAGGCGACGATGATGATAAGAGCAGTAAAAATTGCGGCTACTATCGCGGAGAACAGGGACCTGTTCAGAAGTGCGGCACGGCGTCTCAGCCGGGGCAGGTCGGACTTGAGAAATGATCTGGACGTATCATTCTCGGGGATGCCGTGAATGAATTGGGCGCGGTCGATCACGCGATTGATCCTGGAAAGCAGGACCGAAATGAACGAGGCGACCGCACCTAGCAGGAATGCAGGAGCGGCAACGTTGCCGATGATGCGTGCCAGCTGGTCGATGGAAGGCGTGACAGGCAGAAGCTCAGTGACACTCTGCATATGCCATCCATGGTCGGTGTTCGGTCATTGCAACGGCTCGACCCTCGCTGCCATGTCCGGAGCGCGGCTGACGCGATAGCTGGCGTTGCTGCACTTCAAGACCCAAACGGCATGATCCGGCCGGGAGCGTTTGCTGTCTCGGCGCGCGCCAATGGCTTTGTCGCAGGCGAAGCCCTGCAGGCGAATTTGGGCTGCGAGCATCTCGCCGGCTGTTTCGGCCATCGTCGGCTGGGGCGCCACCAGGCAGCAGACAAGCACGGCAAAGGGCACTCGCATCAAGGTGATAGTTCTAAGCATGTACCCTCTCTTGAGAGGTGCTGCATCTTCGGGGACGCAAGAGGTGAATCCGGCGCCCCCGAGAGCCCAATGATCAATCGTGGGCGTTGGCAAGCGCCCGCTGCATCCGCTGGCGATCCTCCGCGGCCAGTTGCTCCGGCCCGGTCTTGATGGTCAGCTTGTCAATGGTGCCGGTAAAGCGGAACGGCAGTTTGTAGCTGTCGTCCACGCCCGTGCGCGTATCCATTCCGATGTCGAAGGACTCATCGATCGCCATCATGAACGGAATGGTGTGCTCCATCTTCTGCTGTGACAGCACCTTTCCGTCGACTGTCAGCACACCGGTGCCACTCTTGCCGAGACCTGGTCCGTCGTACTTGAAATCGAACACCATGGTGTGCTTGCCGGGCTCGAGACCTCGGCCGCCCAGCCAGTCCTCCGCGCCGACGCCACCCTCGAAGCGATAACGCTTCAGGTTGAGCAGGTTGTACACAAACACCGGCCGGCCGCCGAGCAGGTACAGCCCATAGCCGCCGAAACGGCCGCCCATGGTGGCGATCATTCCCTCCGCGCCGCCTGCGGGAATCGTGATGTCGGCGGTGATGGTGTAGTTCCGGTTCAGGAGACTCGGAGCGTTGCCGATCGGAATGTCCACGTTCTCGCCCGTGTAGACGAACTCCGATCGCCCCGCGGTTCCGCTTGGCCGCGGCGTGAGCAGGCGCGGGAGGACCGAGTTATCCAACGGGAAGACCTGGTACTTCTTGGCCTCGGCCGCGAAGATCGCCTGCAGCTCCTTGAGCTTCTCGGGATTCTTCGCCGCCAGGTCGTTGTCCTGTGAGAAGTCATCGGCGATATTGTAGAGTTCCCACTTATACTGATCGATCGGCGGCAGTGCCTTCGTGCCGACCAGCCACGGAGGCTCCGGCGGCGTCGTGGCCGCATACCAGCCATCGTGATAGATGCCGCGGTTTGCGAACATCTCGAAATACTGGGTGGTACGCTTCGACGGTGCATTGGCGTTCGCCTTGTCGAAGGTGTAGGCCATGCTCACCCCCTCGATCGGCTTCTGCTTGATGCCGTCGACCATGTCCGGCGCCTTGATCCCGGCCGCCTCGAGGATCGTGGGCACGATGTCGATCACGTGGTGGAATTGCGTGCGTATGCCTCCGACCTCGTTGATATGGCCGGGCCATGAAATGGCCATGCCCTGCCGCGTCCCACCGAAATGCGATGCGATCTGCTTGACCAATTTGAAGGGCGTGTCGAACGCCCAGGCCCACGGCACTGCCATGTGCGGATAGGTCTGTTCCGAACCCCAGGATTCGTAGTACCGCAGATACTCGATCTCCGGCAAATCGAGCACGCCATTGGCGACGGTCAGCCAGTTGGGCGTCCCCATCATCGACCCTTCCGCGCTCGTGCCGTTATCCCCGTTGATGTAGATGACCAAGGTGTTGTCGAGCTTGCCCATGTCCTGGACGGCCTGGACGACCCGGCCGATCTCGTTATCGACATAGGCAGTGTAGGCTGCGAACACGTCCGCCTCGCGGATCACGATCTTCTTCTTCACGTCGGAGAGTGAATCCCAGGTCGGCAGATCGTTCGGCCAGGGCGTGAGCTGGGTGTTTGCCGGAACGACCCCAAGGCGCTTCTGGTTGGCGAAGATCTGCTCGCGCAGCTTCTCCCAGCCCTGGTCGAACAGGTGCAGCTTGCTGATCTTGTCGATCCATTCCTTGGTCGGCTGGTGCGGATCGTGCGTCGCGCCGGGCACGTAATAGACGAAGAACGGCTTGTCGGGCGCGGAGGCGTTGAGCTCCTTCATGTACTTGATGGCCTCGTCCGCCATGTCGGTGACGAGGTTGTAATCCTTCCTTCCGATCCAAGGATAAATCGGTGTGTGGTCGCGGAACAGGTACGGCGTCCACTGATCGGACTCGCCGCCCATGAAACCATAGAAATACTGAAAGCCCATTCCGCTCGGCCACTGATCGAACGGTCCCGCCGCGCTGTACTGGAAAGACGGCGTGTTGTGGTTCTTGCCAAACCACGAGGTTGCGTAACCATTGTCGCTCAGAATGCGGCCGATGGTGGCGTTCTCCGGACCTATGATCGAGTCATAGCCTGGGTAGCCGGTTGCAAATTCGCTGATCTGACCGAAGCCGACCGAGTGATGATTGCGTCCCGTGATCAGCGCCGCGCGCGTGGGCGAGCAGAGCGCCGTCGAGTGGAATTGGGTGTAGCGCAAGCCGTTCTGGGCGATCCGATCGAGCGTCGGCGTCGAGATCACGCCGCCGAAAGTGCTCGGCACGCCGTAACCGGAGTCGTCGGTCATGATCAACAATACGTTCGGCGCCCCCCTGGGCGGCACGACGGTCGGAGGCCACCAAGGCTTCGAGTCCTTGGCGTCTTCCTTGATCACGCCGCCAAACGCGGGCGGCGGCGGTGGAAGCTGATTGCCGGGAATGGTCGTGGTTGCAGCCGGGGAGCCCGGCGGGGGTGATGCTGGTTCAGCCTGCTGTGCAAGTGCGCCTGCCGAAATGGCGACAGTGAGTGTGAACACAACAAGGAAGGATCGACCAATGGCCATTGCAGTACCTCCCTAAAAAACAGAACATGATCCGACAGGCTCAGCACGTCTTCGTTGACCTGGATCAAGCAAGTTGCAAATCGACTGATACGCGACTGTTTGTTGAGATAGATCAACTGCGAGAAGCCGTTGCCGCCGCAGCATTCGATGGCACAAACGAGCCGCGGTAAGTGATTTTTGCTCACAAGCTCAATAATCCCGTAGTGGGGGCGGTGCTCGCGATTGGCATCATCTCGGCGATATCTGCCGCTCTATGGAGATCGCAACCGGCGAGTTATCCCCTCGGCGTCAAGGGCGATCGTCTTGACATGACGCCCCGGGTCGATTGTTCGGTCGCCGCGTGGCCATATGGCTGCGACTGGCAATTGAATGCTTCGCCTGAGCCGCCGAAGCGCTCCAAGTTCGGCCGGCGTCGCCAATACCGTCACAGGCTAATGCGATTCCTTTCATAATAGCTGGCGGATCGCCGCTCGAGCCCGAAAGGTATGATGAGCATCAGCTTTTATCGTCAATTCTCAGGAGGTGGTGCGATGCCACCACACCGTTCTGCTCGTCGTGCCCGCGGCGACAAAAAAGTGTCGGCGTTGCATTGACGTCACAACGCCACCGAGCAAAGCGGAAGCATCGCTGACGGTTCTCAGCCAAGCAACTGAATCGGCTTCTTGATAACGCGGCCCTCGGAAGCTTGTGAGGGCGATCCGGAATCCAATGCGTGTGGCACTCGCAGGTGAAGCTTGATCTGGCTCAAAGCCAGCGTTCTGGCGCGATGGCTGGCTGTCTCAAGTTGAAGCTTGTTATTTGCGGAGCTCCAGATTGAGCTCGTTTTTCGCAGGGCTCGTTCCAATGACCGAGATGTGCTTCGCTTTGGCGTGAACTACAAGTTCTGAGAGGCGCAGCCGCGAAAGCCGGCGTTTGAGCGACGGCGGCTTTCGCGCCCCGATGAATTGAGGAGGTTCGCATGGACAGGGTATGGGTCTTGGCGGTCGGTTGCGCGTTGATCTTTCCAACGATGGCTGGCGGGAAGACCGCTGGCACGAAGCCCGTACCAAGTCACGAGCGCCGGCAGGTCTCGTCGCAGACCGGCATCAAGAGCCCCAGCCTTATCCTCGGGCAAGATCTGTTCGATCGCAACAATCCGAACAACCTGCGATCGGATTGGCCCGCTTCTCCCGCTATGCCAGCGCAGTATTGAGCGATCAGTCCAATCTACGTCGATATTGGCCGTTGTCGTGTGCGCGTCGGAAAATGCAACGTGGCCGCGCTTTGGTTGACCTGTGTCAACTCAACAGCGCCTGAAATCGAGTAGCAAGCCAGACGATTGGTTTGCGTTCTTTTCTCTGCTTCGCCGTCTTGTGATCCTCAAATTGCAGGAGGCCTTTGGTATGAAAGCGGCATTATTGTCTCTGGCCCTCCTGGGAGGCCAGCCGTTCATGCAAGTGTCCGACCGCGTTCCGCAATTCGACGTGGAAGCGCTCTGCAAGCAAACCGTAGACGTGGATAAGGCAATGGGCCTCGCCGAAGCTCAAAGCCTTTCTGACTGCATGCGAGATCAAATGACGGCCCAGCGGCAGCTCGTTACTGCTTGGGGGACTGCGCCCGGTGCGGTTCGCGATCGCTGTGAAGCCGAGGCCACCCTCGTCGGCATCGCAAGCTACGTCGATCTTCTCTCATGCATGCAGATGGCGGATTTGGCCACTTCGGCAACGGCTGCCCCCCTGAGAGGCGCGAGCAAAAACCGCAAAGCAAAGTAGCTTCTCAATTTCTCAATCAAAGGAGACTGTCATGCGAAGCGCAAGAACATGGTGGCATTCCGCTGGAGAGGTGATCGTGTTTGCGGTCATCTCTCCCGCGAAACGGAAGTGACCGCATTTTAAACCCAAGAGGATTTTCCTTATGAGACGGAACTCAATGGCAATCGCTATCGTCGCCGCCTTTGGCGCAACTGGCGCATCCGCCCAATCGGTCAATCTGACTGGTGTCTTCACTTGCATTCAGATGTGCCGGGGAAGCTTGCCGGCATACGTTACCCAAAATGGCTCCGAACTCAATCTGCTGACCGAGGCGGGCGTGCCTTCCCGCGCATGGCCGGACTGGTATTCTCCGGCAAACCGTATCTGGGTCGATGCGTTCAACGAGAGTGCCGTCTATTCGCCGGACGGAATGCTCATTCAGTTCGACAGCGGAACGATCTGGCAGCGCGGTTTGCCGCCGCCTCCACCGCCACTGCGCCGTCGATATTGACGTTAGTGACGGCTCACAGGAGCGGCCGGAGTAATACGAGATGGCGCTGGAGAGCGTCGCACCGAGGTCGATGGCCGCGCCCGGTCGCGCAAGTCAGCGTTGTTCCGGTCAATCTCAAATCGCCGGCGAACGATTGCGACGGCCAAAGGACTTGGTGTCCGTGCGGTCAAAAGCCCGTAAATTGCGCTATGCCACCGATCGCCAAAGATCCGAAATGGACATCGCCGAGGTACTGCCTGGTGACTCGCGACGCGAACCAGGATTAGCGGATCGCCTGATTGTTCGGTTGACCCGCACGTCTCCAGACGGCAATTTCCAGGGTCGTGCACCGACGCAGGCAGACCCTGCGTCGTCTATTGTACAGGTAGCGGCCCAGGCCCAATGCCGTGGCTACCATCCAGTTGAGTTGTGCAGCTTGATTGCTGCCCTCGTCCCGACTCGCCCGACTTTTCGGTCTTGTATGCAGAAGGATTTCCTTCTGATGCGTCAAGGTCCCACAAATCAGTTCGGTCCAGATAAGTTATCGCCTCGGGGCGAGTCGTGACCATCTTTCCGATGGCGGAGGTGGGCACGCCTTGCTTGGCCCAGAGCCTTGCCAATTTAACGGTCAGAAGCTTAGACCCTACGTCTTCAATATCACGATAGTTAGAAATGGCGTGAACACTGATCTTTGGATTTGGCCCATAATATCGTTTCGCTGCAGCAAAAAAACCATCCGCGCAAACGGAATTGCATTCGTCAGGGACGTAGACAATGAGCTTTTTGCGCCGTGCGAGATCTGCGATCCGCAGGCCTTCCTCGAGAATTCCTCGGTCAGAACTGAGATCAAGGCCAATGATTCGTTCTTTTTCTCTGAAATGAGACCTTAGCTGGGACAGGTCACCCTCCTTAATGTCGCCGCGCAACCGCAAGACCACGCCTGAGCAAGTCGGCACGCGTTTTATATCGATAGCTGAACGTGTGATCGGCATTACCGTAACAAAAAAGCAAGGATAGGATGCGCTTGCAAAGCCAGCGTCTGACCGTCCTAAGCTGTCGTAACCGCAAGCTCGATGTCATCCCAAAGTGATCCGCAATGAGCGCATTGTTTTTCCAGCTTTCTTGCTCTCCGACATCATGTCTCGATCTAGGTCAA
Source organism: Bradyrhizobium sp. (assembly GCA_035652015.1). Classification (GTDB taxonomy): domain Bacteria; phylum Pseudomonadota; class Alphaproteobacteria; order Rhizobiales; family Xanthobacteraceae; genus Bradyrhizobium. The sequence goes on from DASREP010000093.1 coordinate 87,502, forward strand.
CGGAACCTGAGCGCTCCTCCAACAAGCGCATCGGAGGTGATCCATTTGCGCCCGCGATGGAGCCCGGCTCGCGGCTCTGCGCGACCTGACAATGTTCCTCGCTAATCAGCTTGATTCGGCAGCCGCCGTGCAGATGCCGAACGCAGTGCTTATGGAATAGGAACATTCGCTTACGACCGCATTCCTTCCAGGCCGTCGGCAATCTCAGCGAGTTCTTGGCGGCCCGCGCAAAGCAGCCGACGCCGCGCGTGGTTCGAGTGGCAGAAGAATATATCGAGGCATCATTGCGCGCGACGAGGTAACCTCCGACATATCGGAGGGGCTACGATATTTCGGATGCAGTTTCGACGATGATCCTCACCCGCGGGTGGCCATTCCTGGGCTTTCACGCCCAGCGCTGCAGTTCACCACGCGTTCGTGTAGGCCGAAGAAGACACTCGGCACATCAATGCTGGTTACCTTTTTGCGCATTGATGGTCGGCTAACTTGGGCACGCGCTGATTGCGGTAGATCAAGGCTGCCGTAGCTTCGAATGGTCCAATTGCAAGATTGACCAAGGAGCTGGAAAATGTCCACTGACAAGCACATGCCAGAAAATGCGCTGTTTGGTGCCTTTGCGCCGGCTTTCGAGTACATTGTGGATGCAGCACAACGGAGCACGTTGTTTATCGACATTCTTCGCCAGCGCGGAAATCAATATCGCGAGTATCGCGCCGCGAAGGTCCCTCACGTCCTCAGCTATGTAGCCGAGTTGGTGCTCGATGGCCGTACGTTCGCGCGGCCCGTCAACTATCTTCTGGCACGTATCATTCCGCCGAAGGGCGTCGAGATTGATCCCATCCGGCGTCCGTTTGTCGTGGTCGATCCGCGCGCAGGCAATGGTCCCGGTATCGGTGGGTTCAAGGCGGACAGTGAAATCGGCGTCGCGCTCAAGGCGGGCCATCCCTGCTACTTTGTCGGGTTCATGCCTGAGCCAATGCCTGGACAGACCCTTGAGGACGTTGCCCGAGGCGAGGCAATCTTCCTGGAGAAAGTGACTGAACTCCATCCCGATGCCGACGGCAAGCCTTGCGTGATCGGCAATTGCCAGGCAGGCTGGGCAGTAATGCTCCTCGCCGCGATCAGGCCCGAACTATTTGGCCCGATCATCCTTGCCGGCAGCCCCTTATCGTATTGGGCCGGCGTCCACGGCAAGAATCCGATGCGTTATTCGGGTGGCCTGCTCGGGGGCACCTGGATGACAGCCCTGACCAGCGACATGGGCGCCGGCAAATTCGACGGCGCCTGGCTGGTTCAGAATTTTGAGAACCAGAAGCCAGCCAATACATTGTGGTCGAAGCAATACAACGTCTACTCAAAGGTCGACACCGAAGGCCCGCGCTATCTTGAGTTCGAGCGCTGGTGGGGCAGCAGTGTCGATCTGAACGCGGAAGAAATCCAATTCATCGTCGACGAGTTGTTTGTGGGCAACAACCTTGCGGCGGGCCGCATCGAAACCTCTGACGGGATGTCGATCGACCTTCGCAACATTCGCTCGCCGATTGTCGTATTTTGCTCCAAGGGCGACAACATCACGCCGCCGCAGCAGGCGCTTGATTGGATCCTGGACCTCTATGACGACGTTGACGAAATAAGGCTATACGGCCAGACCATCGTCTATACGGTTCATGAAACCATCGGTCATCTCGGAATCTTCGTTTCGGGCGGCGTCGCCAAGAAGGAACACAATGAGTTCTCGAGCAATATCGATTTGATCGATCTGCTGCCGCCAGGCCTCTACGAAGCCAAGTTCGAGCGGAGGTCGGTCGATACCGTGAATCCCGAACTGACCTCGGGAGAATGGGTGATGCGCTGTGAACAACGTACGCTCGACGACATTCGCGCCATGGGCGGCAACTCGCCGGAGGATGAACGACGGTTCGCAACGGCCGCGCGCGTATCTGAAATCAACCTCGCGCTCTACCGCGCGTTTGTGCAGCCGATCGTCAAGCCGATGATCACGCCGCAGTTCGCCGAATGGACGAGCCAATTTCACCCGAGGCGGCTGCAGTACGAGATCTTCAGCGACGCCAATCCGTTCATGTCGTGGTTGCCGAGGGCGGCCGATCAGGTGCGTGAAAACCGCAAACCTGTTTCTGCGGATAATCCATTCCTCGCGGCCCAGGAGAAGGTCTCCGAGCAGATCGTCAAGTCGCTCAACGACTGGCAGGACTGGACAGAGAGACTGTCAGAGTCGCTATTCATGGCGGTCTACGGCTTGCCGGCGCTTCAGGCGGCTGTCGGAATTGATCCGAAGGTGGAGCGGCCCCGCAAGCCGGGTAAGTCGCTCCTGCACCAGCAATTGCTGGAGGCGCGAACTGCCGAATTGAAGGCACTGATCAAGAGGGGGGGATTGCCGGAATGCATCATTCGCGGCCTGCTCTATGTCGGTTTGGCGCGGGGCAAGGTCGACGAGAGGGGTGTCGAGGCGCTGCGCCGGGTTCGCCTGGCTGATGGTGGCTTGCGAATGACCTTGACGCAATACAAGCAAATGGCCCGCGAGCAGTATTTCCTGCTCCTGCTTGAACCGGACGCGACAATCGCTGCAATTTCCGACTTGTTGCCGGCGAGCAGGGAGGAGCGACTAGGGGCACTCGATATTATTCGCCGTATCGCGAACGCAGGCGGTCAAGTGACCGGGGAGGCGGCTGAGCGGTTGAGGAAAGTCGTCGCGATTTTTGAGGGAAGTGGGTCGGCGTCGGCTTTGACCGTCCAGACCAAAATGCCGTTGGCCGCGATCGAGAGAGCCAAGGTATCTTAGCCGTACCGCTGGCCCGCTCATTGTGCTGGAGGTTCGGTCGCTTGGGTTCGAAGCTGCTGCAGCAGTGCAGCCAAATCTCTGTCGTCCGGGGCGACGGCAGCAAGTTGCTCCGCGTACGCAAGCGCCGTCACGACCTCCCCAGCGGCGCGGCTGAATGAGAGAAGGGCCAGCAGGATGTCACGATTGCCCGGGTGTTTTGCCAGAGCAACTTTCAGGACGGTCATGGCTTCATCGCGCTGGTCGGCGGAATGCAGCGCAACCCCATAGACATATTGATAGCGCGCGTCTTCCGGCGCCAGTTCGGCAGCTTGACGGAATTCGGCGAGCGCAGGACCGGGCTGCTTGAGCCGTGTCAGCACCAGCCCGAGCGCGTGATGCACAGATGCGTCGCGCGGAGACACGGCGAGCGTGGCACGCAGCACACTTTCGCCTTCGCCATCATGGTTAAGGCGCCGATAGAGGTCGGCCAGATTGATAGCCGCCATGGTGTACTGTGGGCTGAGCTTCAGCGCTGCCCTGTACTCGCCCTCGGCCTCGACGGTCGATCCCCTCTGGGCCAAGAAATTTCCTAATGTCGTGCGGGCCTCCGGCCTTTCGGCGTTGAGCCGTTGCGCGGCAATGAACTCCATTGCCGCCTGATCGAATCGCTCACGATCCGAGGGCGGTTGGCGTGCGGTTGGAACGGATGCAAGCAGCGACACTGCCCTGATCCGGACGCCACGGACTGGATCGGACAATAGCGGGGAGACCACCGGCCAGATCTGGTCGGCTCGGAGGTTTTCCAGCATATCGAGGGCGCCGATACGAACCATCGGATCGGGATCAGCGAGCGCGGCTCTCGCTAGAGAGATATTTTGAGGCGAGACGCGCGAAGCCAATTCGTCGAGCGCACTCGCGCGGGCGACGGCGGGCGCGTTTGCATCCGCTGCCACAACAGCGAGCAGCGCAGCCGCATCGGTCGCGTCCGTGCGCGCGGCATGGAAGGCCGCCGCATAGGTCTGAAAGCCTTCGCGGTTCGCACCAAACCATTCCTGGACGGCAGCGGCGGCCCATTGCGGTGATTTGTCAGTGTGGCAGTCGTTGCACGCGTTCGGCGTGCCAAGCGCAACGGAATGGTCGGGCCGCGGGATACGGAACGAATGATCATGACGGGGATCGACGACCATGTAGGTACGGGCCTGCGCGTGGCACGACATACAGGTCGGCGGCGGACTAACGACCGCGTGATGGCGATGCGCCACATTGGCATATTTGTCGACTGAGTGACATTGCAGGCAGACCCCTTCGCCGGACGCGCGAAGTTTGGAGCTGTGGGGATCGTGGCAATCGCTGCAGGTGACGCCCGCGGCAAACATCCTGCTCTGCTTGAATGGCGTGTAGTTATAGGGCTCTTCGATATCGCGGGTTTGGCCGTCAGCATGATAGGTCGTGCGCGCGAGCGTCTCCACCACATGGGTTTGCGACAGCGATTGGCCAGGCACCCAATCCTCGTTGAAACCGGCGCCACGCGCATGGCACAAGCCACAGGTCTCCACCTCCTTGCGAACGACGGCCGGCGCGACGCTGCGCCGTGCGGTCCCCGTCTGCGGATCGGTCAGCCAGGAGACGCCGCTGCGCTCGTCAAACCGGACCAGCAGGCCCTTGCTCGAATCCTCGTGCTTGCCAAACGGCCACCAGCTCTGCTGGTCGCGCGCCCAGGCGGCGTGACGAGAACCCTGTCCGTGGCAAGCCTCGCAACCCACGCTGATCTCCGCCCAGGTCGTGGAGAAGCTGTCCATCCGGGCGTCGTAGTTCTTGTGCACGCCCGTGGAGTGGCACTCCGCGCACATGAAGTTCCAGTTCTGGTTGAGCTTCGTCCAGTGCAGGATATCGTCGTGCTTGATCTCTTCGTCGGGATAGAGGTGAAACCAGCGCTGGCCGCCGGCAGATTGCGGCCGGCTGTCCCAGGCAATTGGCAAAGCCTGGATGCGGCCGTCGGGAAATTCCACGAGATATTGCTGCAACGGGTCGATGCCGAACGTATACTTGACTTCGAAGGTCGCGAGGCTTCCGTCGGGGCCGTCGGTCTCGACCAGAAACTTGCCATCCTTGCGAAAGAAGCGTGAATGAACGCCATAATAGTCGAAGCTTGTGTCGTCGAAATCGCCGAGCACCGTCTTGTCGGTCGCATGCTGCATGGCGGCCTTGTGCTGCGAGGCATTCCATAGTTTTGCCTCGGCCTGGTGGCAACCAGCGCAGGCCTCGCTACCGACGAAGGTGGCGGCGGACGAATTGTCTGCCGCGACATTGTCGCTGACGCGAAAGCCGGCGAACAACCCGGCGCCAGTCACCACGACCGCTGCGATTGCCGCCGCCAGCCACATCCAGCGTCGCGATCGGACGATTTCGGCCGGGTCAGGGTGTGAGGCTGCAGCCTGCGGCGACGGCTCCGCCGGCCGCTTCCGTGATCGGTTTGTTGTGGCGGACTTCTGTCGTTTGCGGGCCAACGGGTCGTCGTCCTTGCAGCAAGATGACCCCGGTTCGATGCGGTACTCCCGGGCAGGATCACGCATCGTCGCTCGTCACACTATCAAGTCCCAAAGGCACGCATCCCTCGGGAGCCAAGAGGAGTCGACATCTATTTTTCGAGGTGCCACGATCCGTCCCAATCTTGCGGAGGTGGATGCATCTTGAGCTCTTCGACCCGTTTGAGGAGTGTCATCGACGGTCCGTCGCCCGGTATTGCCTCAAGCGAGGCGTTGAACGCGGCAAGGGCTTCATCCCATCGCTTGTCCCGGTAGGCCACGAGGCCTTCCGCGTATCTGTCCCGCAATGAGCTCTGCTGCGGTGTCAATTCGCCCTTGCGGCCGAGCATCTCGAATATGACTTCCGAACGCGTGTGGCCCGCAACCACCACCCGGTCAATCTCGCGAATCTCGACCGCGTCGCCCGCGGCCGCGATCGTTCGCTCGGAAACCAGATTGCGGGTGCCGTACGCCTTGTTGGCACCTTCCAGGCGCGAGGCCAGGTTCACCACATCACCCATCACCGTGTAGCTCATCATCACATCGGAGCCGATGCTGCCGACCAAGGCCTCGCCCGTGGCAACGCCGATTCTCAAATCGCATTTCTCCATGGGCGTGCCGCGCACACCAAGCAGCTCGGGGATATCATGGCGCAGCGTCGCGATGCGCGCGATCATGTCCAGAGCGGCGAGACACGCAAAGCGTGCATGATCGGCTTCGTCCACAAACGGAGGCCCCCAATAGGCCATGATGCCGTCGCCGATATATTTGTCGATAATCCCCCGGTTGGTCCGAATTGGTTCGGACATCACCGAAAGGTAGCGGTTCATCACCTTCACCAGACCTTGCGGCGTCATGCCTTCGCTCAGGCTGGTAAAGCCCTTCATATCGCAGAACAGGACCGTCATCACGCGCCGCTGGCCCTCCGCGGCTGTCAGGGTCGGGCGGTCGATCAACCCCTCGACGACGCGAGGATCGATATATTTGCCGAACGTTTCTCTAACGCGTTGGTTCTCGCGTAGCTGTACAACCATCCGGTTGAAGGCGCCTGCCAGTTGTCCGATTTCGTCGCCCGTCGTTACATCGATGGCTTGATCGAGCCGGCCGGCCTCTACGGCCCGCGTGCCATCGAGCAATTTCCGGACAGAGCGAATGATGCCGCCGCTGACAAGGTTGGCGAAGATCAGGCCGATGATGGCGGCGAGCACCGTCACAATCGCTGAGGTCAGCACCGCGCGGTTCTGCTCGGCGCGGATCGTCGCGATCGCGGCATAGCTCACCTTCAGCATGTCGTTGCGAACGGCATCCACCGCCTTGTCGAATTCGTCACGGAGCGCATCGGCTTGCGCAAGGCTGCGTCTCGCGGCCGCAAAATCCCGCGCCTCAAGTTCGAGTATCAATTCTCCCGACTCGTGCTTGAGATGACGACGGGTCTCGCTGGTCAGGGTATCGATGCGGCTGTCGATCCGCCCCAGCTCTGCGTTGTCCGATGGAGTGCTTGTGTCATCAATGATCGCGTTGATGAGCGCGCGCGCGGCTTGAGCTTCACTCGCGACCTCGGCATCCGCCGCATCGTAGAGCTGCCGGCGAAGCTTGTAGCCGATCTCATCGGGTGGCTCCTGCATCTTTGCGATCACCATCCTGCGAAGCGCGAGCGCGCGCTCCACGGACAGGACGTTGATCCGCGTCAAATGCGCGTTGGCCGGAATATATCGCGCCGTCAACTCGTCTAGCAGATGACCCACCCGTCCAACCATCAGCATCGACAGGACGGATGTTGCCATCATCAGAACAATCAAACCGACGGCGATGGCGACGATCCGCCGCCGGATCGACTGCTTGATTATCGATCCGGGGAACGTCTTCAGGGTTTGAAGTGAGAGAGTGGTGGAAATGGCATCTTCTCCCGAAAATCTTGCGGTTATCCGAAACGCTAAACAATGCTCAATACGAGAGCGAGCGCTGTTGATCTGTGTCAAACCAAATTGTCAGGCCGGTGCGGAACCGTGCTGCCGTTGACTCCGAGATTTCGGAGAAGCTCCGACATTTCGGAGCCTGAACGCAGAGGGACGATCGAAAAGGCGTGAAACGCGACAGCATACGGCTCTGATTTTGCGAGCATTTCGGTAGAGATCGAGATTGCCCTCCGGCTGGCCCGCTTCTTGCGAAGCCAACAACTCAACGCGGATGCGACCGAAAGAACCAGGTCTTGATCGTATTTTCGCTGGAGATCGCAGCGCCGGATCGGGTGCGAACAGCATTGCTGCGCACACTTGGATCGGTTCTCGGGCCGACGCGGGTGGCGCCAGGGTGTCTCTCTGTACGTCTCTTCACCGATATCGATAAGCTCGGGGCGCTCGTTTTTGTTGAGGAATGGGAGTCGCGCGAGCAATTCGAGCGCAATCTCGATACCGCAAAGCTGAATACCATTGTCGGAGCGATCGAACTCTCAGGGGAGGCGCCCATAGTTCGGATCGACACTGTCGATCGCGAGGAGGGCGTTGATGCACTGGCGCAACATCGCTCCGTCGCGGGCAAGCAAATTCGGTGAGCGCCGATAGATCTTCAAAACAATATCATGGTGGCGTTCGAGGCGGGGATGAATATCGATCGCCGCAATCGTCCCGGGCGTAAGAATCAAACGAGGAAGTACGCCGATGCGTCGCGTTCTCGTTCTGGCCGCAGTTCTTTCTGGCGGAAGGTCAGCAGCGAACGCGGAGGTTGAGCTAGAGAATTATGGCGATACCAACGGTTACGTCGACACGCGTTGTAAGGAAAGTCGAGGCCTCCGATAAGTCATTGATGCCGAAGTTCTCTAATCTTTGCCGAGGTGCTCGAAATATTTGGCGCCCCCTCGAGCAGAAGCTGTCCAGAATTGCAGCTCCGCGGCAATGTATTAGGTACTAGAGCCGAATTCGCCATATGACCAAGCCGCGGCAGAGCTGGTTTTGGAAATCACTGATAGCCGGGCTGTGTGGCGTGATGGCCCACACATTGCTCATATACCTCAAGGTTCACGGAGGATGGCTGCCCTCGTTTCAGCCGTACGAGGCACTCCAAAAAACGCTCAGCCGCCTTCTCGGCAGCAATATTTCCCCCGTCATTCCTTGGGTAATCTCATATCTAAACGGCATGACCGTAGTGGGACTGCTGTTTGGGAGCAGCTATCGACTACTTCCGGGCAAGCATGGAATAACCAAAGGACTTTTAGTCGGCGTACTCGTATGGCTTATTATGGGTTTGGTATTCTTTCCGCTAGTGGGCCTCGGGTTTTTTGGTTGGGGCGTTGGGCTTGGCATTAAGCCTGCGCTGTTCTCACTTGGAATGGTGGAAACCTACAGTGTAGTGATGGGAGCGGTTTTTGCCTTGCTAAGCCGCAAAATTTAGAAGGTCAGAATAATGCGTCGGCTGTCGGGCACCTCGCCGAGGAGAGTTATGAGTTAGCGGCAGGGCCAACTGGAACGCAAGTTCGTCACGATATCCGATGGATGGCATTTGCCAATATAAAGAGAGCGGGTTTAAGCCGAGTCCATGATCTGTGGCCGGCGCCAAAGGTGTTCGCGGTGGCTTTCGGAGCGCGGCCGGAGAGGTCAATCCGTTGATGTGCATCAATTGGCCGCGTCATGAAATGGTATGATGGCATTTGCGCATTTTGACGCGCGGAAAAGTGAGTGCTTGCGGCGCGAGTTCGTGGCGAGATCCTTGCCTGGAACTGCGGATTCTCAGTGTTTTGGTTCGTTCCCCATTTTGCGAGGCAAAGATTGCACATGGCCAGCACGGTGCATCTCAGCAGGCCTTCGAAGACGGCGGCAGGTTCAATTGCGTCGGCCGATGAGCGTCTGGCATTCGAGCGCCTGCTGGTCGATCTCTCCGCGCAATTCGCAAATCTTGCGGGTGACCGGTTCGAGATCGCAATCCAGACGGCGCTCTCTCGCATTCGGGAGTTTCTCGGGTTCGATCGATGCAGCTTCGGTGAACTGCTCGAAGATGGTTCGATTGACGTCCTCTCGACAAGTGCGATCGAGGGGGTCGCGCCACTGCAGCTTGGCAATCTCTCGCAGGACCTGGCCTGGTATCATCGCAAATTACGCGCGGGCGAGATGGTTGTTCTTCAATCGCTACCCGACGATCTCCCGCCTGAAGCAGTGGCCGAAGCCGAGTATTGCAGGAGCGTTGGCTTCCGCGCGCATGTGGGCATTCCGATCAGTGTTGGGGGACGGTTCTCGGCCTTGCTTGCTTTTGGATCGTTCCGCGAAACCCGCCGTTGGCCGGTCGACCTGATGGCGCGCGCCAAGCTCATCGGCGAAATCATTGCCCAGGCGATCGCGCGCAAGCGGTCCGACGAGAGGCTCGAAGCCGCGCTGGTCGAAATCCGAACCCTCAAGGACCGCCTGGAACAGGAAAACGCCTATCTGCGACATGTCGTCCAGGAAAAAATGCCGCAGGGCCTGACGAGTCACTCGCCGCATTTCCTCAAGGTCATCGAGGAGGCCAGCCGGGTCTCGCAGACGAACACGACGGTCCTTTTGCTCGGTGAGACCGGCAGCGGCAAGGAAGTCCTGGCTCAGGCCATTCACGATGCAAGTGCCCGCAAGGGCCGTCCAATGGTCAAGGTCAACTGCGCGGCACTTCCCGCGACGCTGATCGAGTCGGAACTGTTCGGCCGCGAAAAGGGAGCATTCACCGGCGCGATTGCGCGTCAGGCTGGCCGCTTCGAGATTGCCGATGGCTCGACCATCTTTCTGGACGAAATCGGCGAACTGCCCCTCGAACTCCAGCCGAAGCTTCTGCGGGTGCTCCAGGAGGGTGAGTTTGAGCGGTTGGGCGGGTCGCGAACGATCAAGGTCGATGTACGCGTCATCGCCGCGACCAATCGGGATCTTTCGCAGGCGGTTCGCGACGGCAGGTTTCGCGAGGACCTCTTCTATCGGTTGGACGTGTTCCCGATCGAGCTGCCCCCATTGCGCGAACGCCCCGAGGACATTCCGCTGTTGTCGTGGACCTTCGTCAAGGAGTTCAGCAACTCGATGGGCAAGCAGATCGAGAAGATTGCGTCGGAGTCGATGAGCACGCTGATGGCTTACTCCTGGCCGGGCAATATCCGCGAGCTTCGCAACGTGATCGAACGCGCGATGATCCTCGCGCACGGGCCGGTGCTGCAGATCAAGCTTGCCAACAGGCCGCTTCCACTGGAGCCCGGCAAGCCGGCGGATGGCACGCTCGAAGAGGCCGAGCGTGCCCATATCGTTCGTACGCTCGAACGCAGCGGCTGGCGCATCCGTGGTGCCGGCGGCGCGGCCGAGCAGCTTGGCATCAAGCCGACGACCCTTGAATCCCGCATGAAAAAGCTCGGGATCGCTCACGCGCGGTAACCTCCGATATTTCGGAGGGCCTCCGATATCTCGGGCGTGATCGTGAGGGCAGTGACCGGGGCGGCGCGTGGACGGCCGTATAACTCACTGACCGCACGCCGGTTTTTTTGCCGTCATGGCGGACGTGAATGTTGGCCTGCTTCTTGCGACGTGAGACTGCGCAGCCGCAGCGCCGCCTCCAACGGGCATCGATTCCGAAGGCGGTCCTAACTTTCAGCCAACTTGAGAGGGGTTCTCCATGAGCACAGTGCAAGTCGGTCGGCCACCCGGAATGGGCATCGGGTCGGTCATGGTTCACGCCTTGGCGAAGAACTGGTGGATGCTGTTGTTGCGTGGAATCGCAGCGATCATCTTCGGAGTGCTCGCGTTCGCCTGGCCAGGCATGACCCTGCTGACGCTGATCATGTTCTACGGCGCGTTTGCGCTGATCGACGGAGTGCTCGCGATCATTGCCGCCATTACCGGTGGCGCGCCGGCACCGCGCTGGTGGCTGGCCGTTGTCGGCCTGCTTGGCATTGCGACAGGGTTCCTGATGTTCACGATGCCGGGCCTCACCGCGCTCGTGCTGCTCTATTTCATCGGCGGCTGGGCGGTCGCAACCGGCATCTTCCAGATCATCGGTGCAATCAGGCTGCGCAAGGAGATCGACGACGAGTGGTATCTGATCCTGGGCGGCGTCGTTTCGGTGCTGTTCGGTATCGGCGTGATGATGGCTCCAGGGGCGGGCGCGCTCGCTTTGCTTTGGGTCATCGGCACTTACGCTGTAATCATGGGCGTGATCCTGGTCGCACTGGCGTTTCGGCTGAAGAAGCTCGCTCATTCCTGATGTGTCGGTATAGCGCGGGTGCCCCGAGCGCCCGGTGCAGCGTGGGGCGCCGTGGCGACTATGTCACGGCGAACGGAATTAAACGACTTGAAGCTCGATTTTCAAATTTGATTGAACCGCATCCGCGGTGGTCGTGCTTGTCTTACGCGACGGTCCGGCGCGCGGACCTGGAGACACTTCCATGAAAGCGCGTTACCTTGTGCGCCCGGCGGAAATAGGACTATTCGGCACGCCAGCCCTTGCGTCTGATCTGCCGATCAACGCACCTGGCTACAAGGCGACGATCGCGACGCCGTCCTACAATTGGAATGGATTTTACGCTGCGGTCAATTTCGGCGGGGGATGGAGCAACGGCAGCCTGAACATCCCCGGCAACGGTTCAACAGGCGGACTCAACGAGTTCATCGGCGGCGTCCAGGGCGGTTATAATTTCCAGACGGGTCACCTTCTCCTCGGCGTCGACCAACATGGCGGGCGGCTGGTTCGTGACCTCGACACCCGTCACGGCCAACTGGCTGGCGGCATCGGGTCAGAAATGGACGGTGCCGGTCGGCGGGGGCTTTGGTCGCGTGTTCAAAATGGGAGACCAGCCGGTGAAAGCGCAGATCGAAGCCTACTAAAACGCGATACGTCCAACTGGCGCATCAGACCGGCAATTGCGAACGACGCTCGTGCTTCTGTTCCAGGAAAAGTAGCGATGGGCCTAGTGAGAGGGTGTCCACATGCATTCGACAGCGGTTAATGGCTCCCGAGCCAAGGCAACTTCGACGATCGGCAAAGTAAGCCGCGTGTTGACGGTATCGAGCGCATTGGTGCTCGCGTGCATTCCTCGAATGGCGATGGCGGACGAGGGCGGCGTCAGCTTCTGGAGTCCCGGCCTGTACGGGAGCCTTACGGCGGTTCCCCAGCAGGCCGGATGGTCAGTTGCAGCGATGTACTACCATACGAGCGTCTCAGCCGATGGCAGCGTTGCCCTTGCACGGCAGGTCACCCGCGGCGGGCTCACAGCGAACGTGAGCGGTACCATCACCGCGAATCTGGATGCACGGGGCGACCTCGGAATCGTGGTGCCGAGCTATGTTTTCGCGACTCCCGTGTTCGGCGGGCAATTGGCGTTGAGTGCCATGGGAATCTATGGCCGTAGCCAGGCCTCGGTCGATGCCACACTGACCGGCTCTGCTGGTCCATTCGGATTTACGAGGTCGGGCAGTCTTGCGGATTCCGTGACCGCGTTCGGCGATTTGTATCCGAACGCAACGATCCGCTGGAATCAAGGCGTCCACAATTTCATGACCTACGTGGCTGGCGATATCCCGGTCGGCGCTTACAATCCAAATCGCCTGGCCAACTTGGGGATCGGTCACGGCGCGATCGACGCCGGCGCGGGCTACACATACCTGAATCCGCAGACCGGCCATGAGTTCACGGCGGCGGGTGGTTTCACCTATAACTTCAAGAATCCCGATACCCAATATCAAAATGGCATCGACTTCCATGTCGATTGGGCGGCTTCGCAATTCCTGTCAAAGCAACTGCTGATCGGCGTCGTCGGCTATGCCTATCAGCAGCTCACCGCAGACAGCGGTGCTCTGCCAATCCTGGGCGACTTCAAGTCCCGCGTTTTCGGCGTTGGCCCGCAGATCGGATACTTTTTTCCCATCGGAGACAAGCAAGGCTACGTGAACCTCAAGGGCTACAAGGAATTCGGTGCGGAGCACCGCCCCGAAGGGTGGAATGCGTGGTTCACTCTGTCGATATCGCCTGCGGCACCCACATCGACTGCGCCGCCATCGAGGCACATGGTTTCCAAATAGACGGGTCGTCCATGGGGCGATCTTGTCAGCGCCTATCTGCGCGCCAACCGTGTTTATTGTCGCGCTTTAGAAACTCGCCAGAGTTTTCGTGATTTGCGTTCCTGTCGCTGCGCAAAGGATGCTGATGTGGATCAACGGGGGCATCTTCCAAACCACTAACTTGCCGCCGCCGCAATTCTGCTCGGTGACCTTCTGAAGCCTTTCGTTCGCGGGCGCGCGTCTCACCGCAAATCAGCGGCACTAAACATCCAACGGACCGCGTGGAATTGCGGGCCGTTGAGAATGTGGAATCGGCTCTATCGGATTGTTGCGGTCGCAGTGATGGATGAAGTGCCGGATGTCATCGGACCTTTGCCTGTGGCGGTAATCGCCATGACATCGGTCCCCTTGTATCCCGGCTTCGCCGTATATTGGAACGTGGATATGTTCAGCCGTTTCAACGTCCCATGCGCCGGCTTCTGCGAAATGCTCGAGGTCTTGACTTCTCCTTCCAGCCTGATTGGAAACAGGCAAGTCCCGCCGGATGCGATGTCGAAATAGACCGTTGAATTGACGCCCCAGCCCGACAGCGATCCCGTTGCGGGGCATTCCGAAGCGGCTTGTGCCGGCGAGAAAGACGCCGATGTCGGTGCGGCGACCAATATTGCAAACGCGAGAAACGCGGATGATTTCATTTGAAACTCCTATTGTTTCCTCCGATTGAAAAGCTATTCTCGCCCTCTCTGGGCTAACTTGACGTGAATCAAGCATGCAGGCTGCGGAGTCACATCGATCTTGTGCGCGCGCGCCTTGTCGCAAACCCTGATGCGCGCCGGTGTTGAAGCTGGCAGCTCCGTTCATCGTCGACCGATCTCTCATCATCGGTGCTGGTATTCTCGATCATCCGTCAACCGCGAGAGTTGACGGCGCCGGCGGGGGGCGAGGACCTCCGATATTTCGGAGAGCCTCCGATATGTCGTGCGCGAGATTCCGCGCAGCTTGCTGCGGTGGCGTGTCGACGGTCAGATAACTCACTGATTCGGCACTGGCTTTTTTTCAGGATGTTGATCGTGCGTGTTGGCCTGCTTCTTGCGAAGTGACAATCGGGGCCAATCGCCCTCGCGCGCACGTGCATGAGGCCGCGCGCGGCGTGCTCATCGCTCGATGCCAAGTCTCGGGGGATACGAACATGAAGCGCTCACGTTCAACTGTCGTGCTTGCCGCTCTTCTCTCGGGCCCGTGGCCGGCCGCAGGCAGGCGGCGAACAAGAGTTTGCGGACGGGCAAGTACAGGGATAGCGCAAGACGCATGGGTTTCGACCCCTGAAGTCATGCCGGTTTGAGATCGAAGGTTTTCAGTTGTTCCGACGAGCGTCGATCGTGGGATGTGTCGCTCGACGCAGCGCCGAAGGTGGTGGTCGCCAGCGAGCAGGCAGAAGGACAAGCCAAAATGAATATCAAACGAATATTGTTTGCAGCGATGGGCCTGGCGGCCGCATCGCTGTTGGCGTCACCAGTGCAGGCGCAGCCGTCTAAAAAGCCCAACATCGTCATTATTTGGGGCGACGACATCGGCCTGTCCGACATCAGCGCCTATTCGCACGGTCTGATGGGCTTCCAGTCCCCCAATATCGACCGCGTCGCCAAAGAAGGGGTAATGTTCACTGACTTTTACGCGGAACAGAGTTGCACCGCCGGCCGGGCTTCCTTCATCACCGGTCAATCGGGCTTGCGCACCGGCCTGACCAAGGTCGGTCTTCCCGGCGCCACGCTCGGGTTGCAGAAGGAAGATCCGACGATTGCGGAGCTGCTCAAGCCGCTCGGCTATGCGACCGGACAGTTCGGCAAGAACCATCTTGGCGACCGCAACGAGTTTCTACCAACGGTCCACGGCTTCGACGAGTTCTACGGCAACCTTTATCATCTGAACGCCGAGGAAGAACCGGAACTGCGGGATTATCCGAAAGACCCGGCATTCCTCGCGAAATACGGCCCGCGCGGCGTGATGGACTGCAAGGCCTCGACCATGGACGATACAACGATCGATCCACGCTTCGGCAAGGTTGGCAAGCAGGTGTGCAAGGACACAGGTCCGCTGACCAAGAAACGGATGGAGACGATTGACGACGACGTCGCGGACCGGGCGGTGGACTTCATCAAGCGCCAGAATGCTGCCAACAAGCCGATTTTTGTTTGGGTGAACTTCACCCACATGCATCTGCGCACGCACGTCAAGCCGGAAAGTATCGGTCAGTCGGGCCGCTGGCAGAGCGCGTATCACGACGCCATGATCGACCATGACAAGAACGTCGGCACCGTTCTCAAGGTGCTCGACGATCTGGGCATCGCGGACAACACCTTGGTCATGTTTAGTACCGACAACGGTCCGCATATGAATACATGGCCTGATGGCGCGATGACGCCGTTCCGCAGCGAGAAGAACACGAATTGGGAAGGCGCCTACCGAGTGCCGGCGATGTTGCGCTGGCCAGGCAAGATCAAGCCGGGCACCGTGGCCAACGAGATGGTCGCTCACCTCGATATGCTGCCGACGATTCTGGCGGCCGCCGGCGACACGGACGTGAAAGACAAATTGGCAAAGGGCTACAAGATCGGCGACATGACGTACAAGGTCCACCTCGATGGCGACAATCTCCTGCCATACCTGACGGGACAGGTTGCGAAGAGCCCGCGCGACTCGTTCCTCTACATTAACGACGACCAGCAGTTGACTGCCCTGCGGTACGACAACTGGAAAATCGTATTCCTGGAGCAAAGGGCTAGAGGAACTCTTGCCATCTGGGCGGAGCCGTTCACGACATTGCGTGTCCCGAAGATCTTCAACCTCCGCACTGATCCCTACGAACGGGCAGACGTTACCTCGAACACGTACTACGATTGGCTGCTGGATCACGTCTTTCTTTTGGTCCCTGCGCAGGACTACGTCGGCCAATTCTTGGCGACGTTTAGAGACTATCCGCAGCGCCAGAAGGCGGCGAGTTTCAACCTCGACGAAGTGATGCAGAAGCTGAAGGAAAGCCCCGACAAGTAAGCTTTCTGTCAGCGGACCACAAACGAGTGCGGCCATCGCCCGATGGCCGCACTCGTGGAGAGACCACTCGTGGCGCGGCCGTTCGTTCGGGTCGCCCTTCAGGAAGGGCATCAGGTTGGCGGAGCGTTGCTGCCCTGCGATTTGACAAGTGGAAGCTAGCTTCCTGCGACAGAACGCGGTGGGCATCAAGGTCTGGGAGGCTCCCTTCGAGGAGCTGCGCTGGCCGATGCTGACCAATCTGCGCAGCGTTGCCGCGGTCGGCCGCATCGAGCGGCCGGCTATTGGGTGGAGCAATCCGGATGCAGAAAAAGGTCGAGTCCATGTTCAAGCTGCCGAGAGCCGCCTTCAAGCCAATTCTGGCGGCTGTTGCGCTAGTTTGCGTGTTGGTGTCGACAACAGGCGCTTCTCGCGCGACCGACCCTTTGCCATCCTGGAATGATGGCCTGGCGAAACAATCCATCATCGCGTTTGTCGAAAAAGTCACTGAACCCGGCTCGCCGGATTTCGTGCCGGTCCCCGAACGAATCGCCGCCTTCGACAACGACGGTACTCTGTGGTGCGAGCAACCGGTGCCTGTGCAATTGTATTTTGTGCTGGACCGTGTGAAGGCGCTGGCGCCTCGGCATCCGGAGTGGAATACGACCGAGCCGTTCGCCTCGCTCCTTAGGGGCGATTTGCAGACGGCGCTGGCAGGCGGCGACCGTACTCTGCTCGAAATCGTCATGGCTACGCATGCGGGCGTGACGACGGCGGAATTCGAGCAGATCGTGAAGGACTGGATCGCTGCGGCGAAGCATCCGAAAACCGGCCAACTCTTCACCGATATGGTCTATCAGCCAATGCTCGAGGTTCTCTCCTACCTGCGCGCGAACGGCTTCAAGACCTTTATCGTTTCCGGCGGCGGGATCGAGTTCATGCGTCCATGGGCGGAGCGGACCTATGGCATACCGCCTGAACAGGTCATCGGCAGCAGCATCAAGACGAAGTTCGAAATGCGCGACGGCAAGCCGGTCCTCGTGCGCTTGCCGGAACTGAATTTCAACGATGACAAGGCCGACAAGCCCGTCGGCATCAACCAGCACATCGGCCGTCGCCCGATCGCCGCGTTCGGCAATTCGCGTGGCGACCAGGAGATGCTGGAATACACCCAGGGCGGCAGCGGTGCACGCTTCGAGCTTCTGGTGCTGCACGACGATGCGGCGCGCGAATACGCCTACGGTCCGGCGCTGGGGCTACCGGAGCCCAAGCTCGGGGCATTCCCGCAGGCTCTTTACGACCAGGCGAAAAAGGACGGCTGGACCGTCGTGAGCATGAAGAACGACTGGCGCCAGATTTTCCCGTTCGAGCCGTCGTCCGTCACCGCCATCGATATCCTGCTCGAGCCGGACGCCACCATGCTCCGGCACGCCGAAGCCGCGAATGCAAGCCTCCTGAAAATCTTCCCGAGCGGTTTTGCGCTGGATGCGGCGCACCGGCCGCACGTGACGATGATCCAGCGTTTCGTCCGCACGGCCGACCTCGACAAGGTCTATGAAGCCGCC
>DASREP010000094.1:0-2337 GCA_035652015.1 Bradyrhizobium sp.
ACGATCAGGATCTCTTGGCCTGAAGCTCTTTTCTCCGACCGTTACGTGACGAACGCACCTGTGGATGCCGCCTCACCCGGAGGCGGAGAGGCGCTCCCGCATTGAGGTGGCAACGCTTCGGCTTCATCGGAGCGCGAGAGGCTACGCTCTCCGCCGCCGCGCTGCGGCGGCGCCGCCACGATTTAGGCGACCAAGAGCCAAGCCGCGGGCACGTCGCCGATCCCTCATCTCCGCTCGCCCGATCGATGCGCGTATTCAGCCGATTGTAACGGATTTGTGTCAGGGTTCGTCCCGCGGGTCGGATGGGACAAAGGAGGCGGGGGGCCTCAGTCAATGACGATGTACCACTTCGAATTCATCGGCCGTGACGGCCATGTCGACGTCGCCAGCGACGTCCTCGCGGATGTCGAGCAGGCGCGCGATCACTGCCGCGAGCTGTTCGAAGGGCTCGGCCGGCTGACCGGCACGCGCTGCATCCGCGTGCGGGTGCCGCAAGGGCCGATCCTCTTCTCCTGGCCCGAGGCGGCGGGTGCCATCGTGGAACCCGTCCTGTCGGCCACCTCGCCGACGCCGCCCTGTTGGCACGGCAAGCCGGAGCTGGACACGGCCGCATAGCCGCGCTGCCGGCGCAGTCAGCCCTGCAACCGATTCAAGAGACGATAGGCGGCGAGCAAGGTCGAGGTGGCCGCCGCCGTCGTTCGTGAACACGTTGATCTGATCGTCGCTCGTCCGGCTAGTACACGGCAGCGGAAGTTCTGACTCCGCCTCCGACGGCGTTGGGTCGGTGGAACGAAGTCAGATGACTTTGAGAATAAAACAGGAGTCGAATCACCCTGTGCTGTGGCATGGCGAATCCTGGGCTGAGGTTAATGGAGGTTGCCATGCCCCTGCTCGCCGCCGCGCCGGTGACGGTTTCGCCGGAAGAGCGCGCAGTTCTAGAAGCCCTGGTGCGCGCCCATTCGACGCCGCAGCAACTAAGCGTGCGGGCTCGCCTGATCCTGCATGCAGCCGACGGTATCGGAGTGCGCGAGAGCGCGCGGCAGGTTGGCGTATGGCCGAAGACGGCACGATATTGGCGCAAGCGATGGCGGCAGGGCACCGGCGGGCGCTCGGCTGCAGAACGACTGGCCGATGCGCCACGATCGGGAAAGCCGCCGACATACACGGCCGAGCAGGTTTGCGCGATCGTCGCGATGACCTGCGAGAAGCCGTCGGAGAGCGGGCGGCCAATCAGCCAATGGAGCCAGCGCGAGATTGCCGACGAGGCCATAAGACGGGGCCTGGTGCCGAATGTCTCGCAGCGCTCAGTGGGGCGCTTTTTAAAAAAGAGGCTGACCTCAAGCCGCACCGCGTCCGCTACTGGCTGACCCCGAAGCAGGATCCCGCTTTCGAGACCAAATGCGCGGACATTTGCGCCGTCTACAAAGGCGCCGCGACGGCTGATGAAAGCCATCGCACCATCTCCATCGACGAGAAGACTGGCATTCAGGCCCTCGAGCGGATCGCGCCGGGACTGCCGATGAAGCCGGGCAAGGTCGAGCGGCGGGAGTTCGAGTATCGTCGGCATGGCACCCAGGCCTTGATCGCCGCCTTCGACGTTACCACCGGCAAGGTCACCGGAGTCGTCGGCGACCACCGGACCGAGAAGGATTTTGCTCGCTTCCTGGCCACCTTGCTGAGCAGCGCCAGCTCTACCACCAAGTGGGACTTCGTCTGCGACAATCTCGACATTCACCTGTCGGAATCCGTCGTTCGCCTGGTTGCCCGCTCCTGTGGCCTGAAGGGCTCGCTCGGCGTCAAAGGCAAGTCCGGCGTGCTCACCAACAGAGCCACTCGGCAGGCATTCCTCTCTCGGCCCGAGCACCGGATCACCTTCCACTTCACACCGCGCCACGCCTCCTGGCTCAATCAGATCGAAATCTGGTTCTCGATCCTGGTCCGAAAACTCCTTCGCCGCGGCGACTTCAACTCCAAACAAGACCTGCGAACCAAGATCGAGCGGTTCATTGCCTACTTCAACGAAACCATGGCAAAGCCCTTCCGATGGACCATGACCGCAAAGCCGCTTTCAGCCTGAGCAGAAATGAGTCCGTCTTTTTCGCTCGGCTGAACTAGATGGCGACCGGCAAGGTGGAATAGGTCAGCGACGATGCACGCTCGCCGGTGCAGGCGACGCCACGATCGGTTCCTACTCGTCAATCATCCGTTTCAACAGCTCGATCTCGTCGGCGAGCGTTTTGTCGCCCTGGATCAGGTCCTCGATCTTGCGCACGGCGTGGAGCACGGTGGTGTGGTCGCGCCCGCCGAAGCGGCGGCCGATCTCGGGCAGCGAGCGCG
>DASREP010000095.1:0-83568 GCA_035652015.1 Bradyrhizobium sp.
CCGATCCCAGCCTGGAGCATGATCCGGCAAAGTGCGAAGCGGTTTTTGCGAAAAGATCATGCTCAATCAAAGAGCTAAAGCGCGATGACGATTCATCCTAATCTCATCGCGTTTAGTCAACGAGTATCAGGCTTTGCAGGGCCTGTGTCACGAGCCGCCGGCAGGTTGACCCAGCCGGATTTGTCGGGATCCTCGGCCGCGCCTCATTGACACGATGTTCTCTATATGTTCTCATCCTGCCATCCGGCGCAGGAGAACACAATGGACAACCGCATCAACGAGATCCGCCAGGTCATCAGGGCATTGCGCGTCAGCATGCGCGAAGCTGAGACCATCATGCGTCAGCAGATCAATCGCGACGAGGACTGCACCTTTGTCGCCCGTGAACTCATGAAAATGCGCGTCGTCATGAGCGGCCTGGTGCACGAAAGGGCTGCGCTCGGCGACAGTGAACCGATCGTCGTGAGCAGCAGTTTTGTGCCGCGCCGGCGCGATTTTATGGTGGGTCGGGCGTGTTAGGTGCGCTCTGGCCAGCCTGCAGGCAAATCTAGTGGATTAGCGGGTTCCGGGTGTGGCGCGCTCTGGCTCGTGTTACGGGCGACTCGGCAGTTATTTTTTCACATCGATCGCCGTCGTCAGGCTTTCCGGGCCGGTAGACCGTAAGCACGCCCTTGCGCGCCAAGCGTTTCAGCGTGTTCGCATCAGGCGCCAGGAATGGACTTGGCGGCTTTGTCGAGTGTCAAAAATCGCAAAATCACGCGGTCTTCGGATTAGCAGGAGAAAATCACGCACTAAGGACTTGCGCTCAGCCATTTATCGAAATCGCTGAACTGTGAACTGAGGACGGACAACTCAGAGCAGAGCGCCTAGTGGATTAAGGAGGCACGACGATCACGTGCTCCTTGCAAGAGCTAGCGTCGGACGCCAGCAGCATCTCGCGGGCGCGGTCGGTTCTTCATTCACTTGATCCAAATGCCTAGTGGTGCGTTCAAGCCAACGATCCTCGTGGCATTTGCGTGGCCAATGGCAATGCCTAGCGATGTGAGGCTCAACTTCGGCAGGAGCGTGTTCTCCCACGCGTCAAAAACGATGTCAGCATCAGGTGCGACGCTGTTGATCCGCTCGCGAGCATTATGAGTTCTGCCTTCCAAGAGGTTCCAGGCGTTCTGAAGCTCATTGTCTGACAGGCCTGATTGGGCTGTTGCTTCTTTGAATGCTTGAACGTTGAGAAATTGAAACTGCAGCGTCGCGTTGTCGTTCAGGCAAGGAATTACCCATTGATCAAGGGCGTTCTTTTTGCCGTCGGGGAGGTGGTTCTGGAGTTCTTCTCGGGTGAACCCCTCGCTCAATACTCCTGAGTAGTTGCGTCGAAGCGCCGTCAGAAGGTCTAGTGCGCCCATTTCGATGTTGGCGCAAGACTGAGCTTGCAAGTGCCAGAAGGATGCCTGTTCGCGGGACACATTCTTTGCAAACGGGACGAGTTGGTTCTGGATGAGGTCCCCAAGTTGTTGGATATTGCCGATGCCGTGGTTGATGGTGTATCGAACCAGATAGCTCAGCGAGAGGGCAGCAAATTCATCGGCTGTTAGGTTTGCAACTTTCGTTGCCGCCTCGGCGAGGTTAATTGCCAAACGCGTTCGGCTTGTCTCAAGTGACCTGCGAGCGATCAGGTCCACGAGCGTGTCGCGCACTTCGGGATCGCCCGATCGTGCAACGGCCTTCTGCGCGTCATTTAGCATATACTGAAAATCAGGATCCTTGAACGCTTCAGGGTTGGCTTTTCCGGGCTGCGCGAAGCGTTTTAGAACCTCTTCGCGAAAGGCGTTCATTTCCCGCTGAGCCTTATCAAAAGCCGCGTCTGTAAAGCTCACCACCGTCTTCGCGATGGCGACCATTATCTCAGACATCTGTTCCGGCGAAACACCGCCGTGAATAGCGATGTTAGTGTTTTCGCCCGATTGGATCGCAAATCCACCAGTGCCCACGTCCTGGGTCTGTCGGTTCATTTACCGATGCTCGTATCACGGCCGGACTGGATGCCCATCCCGCCTCTGCCGACACTCTGTCGTTGGGCTTGATAGCGCTTCTTTATCTTCGTCGTCACGAAGGCTGCGAGGATTACTGCAACAATGATTGCCGCCAGCCCGATGCCTTGATCTACGGTCATCCGCATCCTCTCAACCAATCGTAAAGCCACACGACAATCGCAATTGCCGCTTGAAGTCAACATAACGTTGTACGTTTTTGACTTAGGCGCGCCTGACGCTGCAGCTATCGTTTTAATCCGAGTTCGACCAACCGCCGTATCGCCTCCGACAGCTTCGGCTTATCCGGCTGAGGTTCAGCCCACCTGACGATCTCAGCTCGCAACTCCGGCGATCCCGGTGATGCCGACGTGGTCCGATGCGTTTCCAGTTATTGGCCAGTGACAACGGCGTGCCGGGGTTCGGCATCTATCTGACATCGAAGGGCAGGACAGTTTGGGCCCTTCAGTACAAACGGAATGAAGAGACCATGGGGTCCTGCACTGCAAAAAAATATAGTTATTTCAGTTGTTTATTTGGTGAGCGCGCTGGGGCTCGAACCCAGGACCCCGTGATTAAAAGTCACGTGCTCTACCGGCTGAGCTACGCGCTCGCTCCATGAAGGTGCGGCTTGGTCGGTGTCACATAACGCGCTTGGCGGCGTTTCGGACCAGGCTCCGGCCCGCGCTGTGTAGGGGCGCATCTGCCGCCGGTCAATAGTTGCGGCGCGCCCGGTTGCCCGGCCAAGGCCACGATTTGTGGATTTGTCAACGCTCGCAGGGCGTCGGAAGGCCCGTTGGAGAGGCGGAACGCGCGGTCGGGGCCGGAATGCACAAATTCAGTGCTTGCCACGCGGCAGGCCTTAGCCGTCGCGCGGCACCTCGCTGCCGACCTGGTGGGAGGAGGGGGCGATCGGCAGCGTCACCGGGCGCAGGCCGATCAGCTCGGCGGTGCGGACGGCGGTGTTGCGCCAGAAGGCGAAGGAATTCACCCGCGACAATTCGAGGGTTGCGATCGCCACCGCCGCCAGGAAGGGCAGGCTCTGCAGCACCAGCACGACCGCGAAGACGTCGATTTCGGGGATCTGCTTGGTGTTGGTTGCCACCAGCACCGCGGCGCCGGCGAGCAGGAGGGCCGCGATGACGGCTTCCCAGAAGGCCTGGAACTCGATCGACATGCTGGACAGGCCGCCCTTGGACGTGCGGGCGAACGCCAGATGTTCGGTGATCAGGCCCTGGGCGACCGCGCGGCACACCGTCCATTGCACGCTCATGGCAGCTAACATGGCGCCCAGCATCTGTCCGGTCTTCACCGGCACGCGCAGCCGATACATCACCAGGAAATGCGACAGCGAGACCACGAAGGCCGCGATGATCGGCAGCGTCAGGATCTTGTCGGGGATCGCGATGTCGGCGAAGGCCACGATCGGCGTCCAGATCAGGTTGAGGATCGCAACCACGACGCCGAGGCTTTCGGCGCCGAGCCAGTTCAGCCAGCCGAGCGAGAACTCGCGCCGCTGGTCGGGGGTGAGCCGGCTCGCGCCGGGCAGGAAGCGCCGCCAGTGCTTCTTGACGATCTGGAAGCCGCCATAGGCCCAGCGGTGGCGCTGCTTCTTGAAGGCCTCATAGGTGTCGGGCAGCAGCCCCTGGCCATAGCGGTGGTTGGTGTAGTGGGTGAGCCAGCCGAGCTCCTGGATCGCCAGCCCAAGATCGGTGTCCTCGCAGATCGTATCGGAGGACCAGCCGCCCGCCATGTCCATCGCCGCACGTCGGATCAGGCACATCGTGCCATGCACGATGATCGCGTTCTCCTCGTTGCGCTGGACCATGCCGATATCGAAGAACCCGGCATATTCGCCGTTCATGATGTAGTGCATCAGCGACAGATCTTCGTCGCGATGGTCCTGCGGCGCCTGCACCAGGCCCACCCGTGGATCGGCAAAGGCGGGCACCAGATCCTTCAGCCAGTCGGGCTCGACGACATAGTCGGCATCGATGATGCCGATGATCTCGGCATCCGCGGCGGTGCGGTCCATGGCGATGCGCAGTGCGCCGGCCTTGAAGCCCTTGATCTTCTCCGCATTGATGAACTTGAAGCGCTCGCCGAGCGCCCGGCAGTGATCCTGGATCGGCTGCCAGAAGGCGGGGTCAGGCGTGTTGTTGATGATGATGACGCATTCGTAGTTCGGGTAGTCGAGCCGCGCCAGCGCATCGAGCGTCTGCTTGAGCATTTCCGGCGGCTCGAAATAGGCCGGCACATGGATGGAGACCTTAGGCGCGGCCATGCCTTCCGGCATCACGGGCATGGTCTTGCCCTTGACCAGGAGCCGCTTCGGCGGGCGGCCGAAGGCAACCGCTGCGATCTCGTCGATCCGCGCCATCGCAATCAGGGTCAGCGGCACCAGAAGGGTGAGACCGAGCGTCAGCGCAAACGCCGAGCCGAAGATGAAGTAATGCGCCTCCCAGAACGCGAACACCGTCGCGGCCCAGGCGCCGATGCCGTTGGCGGCGGCCGAGAGCATCAAGGCCTGTTGCACGGTCGGGTCGGGCAGCCGCAGGATCGGCAGCGACAGCAGGATGCCGACCAGCAGCGCGATGATGGCGAGGCTCCAATAGTTCGGATAGACGATCGGCCCGGTCCAGGAAAATTTCGGCTCGAGCGAGGCGGTGAGGATGCCCCAGTACGGGCCGACGCCGCCTTCGAAATATTTCCAGGGCCGGTCGATGCCTTCGACGATGTTGTATTCCATGTCGATGGACTGGGCGCGCGCGACGAAATTGCGCAGCACCTTGGCTTGCTGGAAGGCACCGGGGTCGGCGTTCATGAGATTATAGCCGGAGCTCGGCCAGCCGAACTCGGCGAGCATGACCCGCTTGCCCGGATATTGATTGCGCAGACCCTGATAGCGCCTGACGGCCTCGTCGACGGCCTCCGCCGAGGAGATATGGTTCCAGTAGGGCAGCACGTGGGCGCCGATGAAATCGACATTGGAGGCAAGCGTGGGATGCTCGGCCCAGATGTTCCAGATTTCACCCGTGGTCACGGGAATGCCGTTGACCGACTTCTTGACGCGCTGGACCAGTCTGACCAGACGCTGAACGTTGTTTTCCGCAATCGCCCATCTCAGCGCCTCGGCTCGCTTGTCCTCGGGCTGCACTTGCGCGTCGCGAAGCCGCTGGGCTTCTTCAAGCTGGATTCGGTCGGCTTCCTGGGCAATGAGCCGCTGGGTGTCTTCGAGAAGCACCCGTTCAGTTGTTTGCCCGGGCTGGCGTCCATCCTGCCCTGGCTCGCGCCCATCATCTTCAGGGTGCCGCACCAGGTTCTCGATCGGGATTTGCTCGCCGCGGTAGATCGTTTCGTTGCCGACCACGACGCCGATGACATTGCTGTTGCGCCGGGCAAGCCTGATCACGGCGTTGATCTCGGCCTCGTTGCGCTCCCTGTTGTCGCTGATCCAGGCGCCCACCGTCACCTTCAGGCCGAGCTCGGCGGCGATCGGCGGGACCAGCTCGTTGCCTTCGGTCGACGAATACAGGCGGACCGCGCGGGTGATGGTCGCGAGCTGCTTCAGGTCGGTGCGAATCCGGTCGGGGTCGGACAGAACGTCGACGGTATGACCCGGCTCGAACGGCGCGTAGGAGACGCTCGGCAACAGCCCCTTGAAGTCGGGAGCTTCCTGCTTCTGTTGGAGCACGCCCCAGAGCGCGGCGTGAACGCCGCTGACGAACAGCAGAACGGCAACGATGGCGCGCATCGCGAGGAGACCAGGCGGGGCGAGGGGTTAAGAGAAGCGAACCTGTCCCCAGGGTTCGGCCGACGGGACGGCGACTTTGACTTTAGGATAGTGCTGCCACGCCATTAAACAACTGGTATGACGCCGTGGCCGTTTCAGGGCGCTTATCCAATGCCGGATGATGCGCAAGCGTTCCTGAACCTGCCGTGAACTCGCTTAATCGCAGCCGCGCTATTTCGACGCCGGCTGCGGGGAGGCGGCCGGCTGGGGCGAGGCGGCTGGCGCGGGCGCGGCGGAGCCGGCGGTCGCGGGCTGAGATGCGCTAGGTGCAGCCGCTGTCTGCGGCTGGGCGTTCGGATTGATCCAGCAGGCCTGGACGTGATTGCTCAGGCTGTTCGGCACCTTGTCGTCGATCTGGGCGAAGAAGCGGGTCAGGCAGCGGAACGCCGCCTGCACATGGCCGCCAGGACAGCCGAACCGGTCATAGAGATCGAGATGGCGGAAGGCGGTATCGAGGTCGTCCCGGTACATCAGCTGGACCACGCGGCGGCCAAGCCAGACGCATTCGGGATTGCCGGCCGGGCCGTTGATGGCCTGCGCGGCTTCCGCGAATTCATCGATCTTGCGCTGATTGTCCTTGCTCGCCTCGGCCGGATTGGCAGGCGCCTGCTTGCCCTGGTCCTGGGGGTGATTGTCACCGGTCTGGGCCGAGGAGGGAGCAGCGCTTCCGAGGCTTAAGAGAACAACGAGGCCGGGAATGGCGAGACGGCGCACAAAGGATTTCTGAAGCTCAAGCACCCGTCGACGCATGGATTCCCCAATATTCTTAAAAACCTTCCGCTGCCTCTAAGCCATCGCGGATGCGGCGGTGATGCCGTCCAAATGGGTCCCCAATGCGGCAGAGACATCTCGCTTGATCCCATGACCTGTATTTCGGAGTTTGTCCAGCAAAGCCACAACTTTATCGTCTGATGAGCAAAGGGCCGCGGCCGAGACCTCAAAGGCCTCGGACCGACGCCTGGTGTCGCCCCGAGGCGCTGGGCTAGCGGCATAGCGCCGCGTTCGGCAGCTGCCTGTGGCTTATTCCCAGGCGCTTTGCAGGCCACGTTGCGAGCCCCTTGGCAGAGGGCCGGCTTTTCGGCTAATTGCTGCGTCCCCCGGCTGGAGGATGGAACTGATTTCTTTTCGTACGCCACTGGCGCTGTTGCTCATATCCTTGGGTGCGATTGCTGCCGTGTGGTGGTGGTTGGCCACGCCCATCACGCTTGCGCGCGCGCCGATCGACCCCAACGCGAAGCTGCAATGCGTCTCCTATGCGCCGTTCCGCAATGGGCAGACGCCGCTTAATTCCTCGACCGTGATTTCGGCCGAGCAGGTTGAGCAGGACCTCGCCCAGCTCGCCAGGGTCACCGACTGCATCCGCACCTATTCCATCGAGAACGGCCAGGACATCATCGCAGGCCTCGCCAGGAAGGCTGGGCTCAAGGTGATCCAGGGCATCTGGCTGTCCAGCAACCGCTTCAAGAACCTGAACCAGATCTCGACCGTGGTCAGGCTGACCCGGGAATACCCCGACACGATCACGGCCGTGGTGGTCGGCAATGAGGTGCTGCTGCGTGGGGAGATGACGGTCAACGATCTCGCCGCCATCATCCGCTCGGTGAAATCGCAGGTCGCCGTTCCCGTCACCTATGCCGACGTCTGGGAATACTGGCTGAAGAACCGCGAAATCGCCGATGCGGTCGACTTCATCACCATCCACATCCTGCCCTATTGGGAGGATTTTCCGATCCGCGCCAAATTCGCAGCTGCCCATGTCGACTCGATCCGCCAGCAGCTCGCGGTGGCCTATCCCGGCAAGGAAATCCTGATCGGCGAGACCGGCTGGCCGAGCGAAGGGCGCATGCGCGAGGGGGCGCTGCCCTCGCGCACCAACCAGGCGAGGGTCGTCTCCGAAATCCTTGGCCTCGCGGCCCGCGAGAATTTTCGCGTCAATCTGATCGAGGCCTATGACCAGCCCTGGAAGCGGCAGCTCGAGGGCACCGTCGGCGGCTATTGGGGCCTGTTCGATTCGGTGCGCCGGCAGCTGAAATATCCGCCCGGCGAGCCGATCAGCAATTTCCCGCTCTGGAAATGGCAGATGGCCGCCGGCATGGTGCTCAGCCTGCTGGTGTTTGCGGTGGCCGGGCTGACCTTGCGCCGCCGGCCCTGGACGCCGCGGCCCGCCGCATGGATTGCGGTGGCGCTGTCGGCGACCACCGGCGGCATCCTGCTCGGGGTCGCCGCGGACAAGATGTTCTACGAAAGCTACGGCGCAGGCGGCTGGGCGCAATGGGGCGCGCTGCTGGCGGCCGGCATCGCCTCGCCCTTGCTATGCGCCCATGCGCTGATGTCGGGACGGAGCCTGCCGACGTTCCTGGACCTGCTCGGGCCGCGCGACGACAAGCCAAGGCCGGTCATGACCTACCTGCTCGGGATTGCGCTCGCGATCAGCGCCGTGATTGGCAGCCAGACCGCGCTCAGCTTCGTGTTCGATCCGCGCTACCGCGATTTTCCCTTCGCCGCGCTGACCATGGCGGTCATACCGTTCGCGCTTCTGACCATGAATCGCCCGCAAGAAGGTCAGCGGCCGATCGCCGAAGCCGTGTTCGCGGGCCTGTTTCTGATCTCGGCGATCTTCACCGGTCTCAACGAGGGCAGGGACAATTGGCAGTCGCTCTGGACCTGCGCGATCTATGCCCTGCTCGCCCTTACGCTGTGGCGGGCGCGGGCCGCGCAAAGCCCAAAATAAGCAGGCCGACCGCAATTCCTGAGAGCGACACGTTGTAGAGCACGATCCCGAGCCCCGCCGCGACCAGCCCGCCCGTCAGCAGCACGATCGACGGGCGAAGGACGTGCAGCACCGCGATCACGATCGCCACGATGCCGAACACCGAGTTCTTGAACAGCACGGTCGCCAGCGCGCGGCCCTTGCAGGCCATGGTCTGCAGGCCGGCGTCGCAGGCCAGCGCCACCGGTGAGGACTCGATCGCGAGATAGCGCAGGTACAGCGCGTAGCCGATGGTGAGGAACCCGACCACCAGGAGCCATTGCACTTGGTATGGCGTGAGCCGGAACGGGGTTTTCTTCATGTCTGCCTGACCGAGGTGCTTGGGTAGTGTCCAGCCCGCGCGGGATGTCCGCCGATGGCGGGTGAAGACCTACACCCAAGGCCCTGCAAAGACGAGGGGAAAACGGTAGATGCTAGCACCGTCATTCCGGGGCTTTTCGAAGAGGCGAACCCGGAATGACGGTGCCTGCGATTTCGCTTATTTGTGGCCGAACAGGAGTAGGGTGGGCAAAGGCGCGCTTGCGCCGTGCCCACCACCAAGCGCGCGAAACGCGATGGTGGGCACGCTTCGCTTTGCCCACCCTACGGTCTGACGCCGCTATTTGCGCCCGAACAGTGAGGAGAAGGTCGAGGTTGGCTGCGGCGGCGGTGGGGGCGGCGCTGGCTCCTCCTTCTTGGCGTGCCTGGACCAGCCGCGGTGGGATGCGGCCGATCTCGGATCGGTCTTGCCTTCAGTCTTGCCTTCAGTCTTGCCTTCACTCTTGCCTTCAATCTTGGCCTCGACCTTGCCGTCGGCTTTTGCATCGGCCTTGTCGTCGGGGCTGGCCTCAGCCTTCGCGTCCGATTTGCTGTCCGAAGCCCTGATCGTCGGCAACGACTGTGCCTCGTCGGCCTTCATGGCCAGGCGCTGGCCGTCATAGACCGTGGTTTCGCAGGCACGCCTGGTCTCGGCCAGCACCGCACAGATCCTGGCCGCAGCGGCTGCATCCTGGAGCGGGCCCGCGGCAAGATGAAGCTGCATGCCGAGGCCGGTGCGGCCTTCCCGGATGACGACGATCGGGTTCAGGGCCCCCAACTCGGCGTTCACATGCCGCACGCCGCGCCAGAGCGCGCGCAAGCCGCCGAGCGAGTTGGCCGTGCCGAGGTCGACGGCAAAATCCGTCCGCTTCACGGCGACGCTGCCGAGCTCGGCCAGGGGCTCGTCCGTCGCATTGGCCGACGCGACCACTTCGGAGGCTGCTGCGGGCGCTGTGTGAGGCCCCTTGTTGTCGGCCTTGGCCTCCACCTTGGCCTCGGCCATCTTGATGTCAGCCGCCTTGGCCTCGGCCGGCTTGATGTCGGACAGCCTGGCGTCTGCAGCCTTGGCGGCCTCGATCAACTTTGGCGCTGCCGGGTCCGGCGGGCCCATGATCGATTTGCTCATCAGCGAGGCCGCCGTAGCGGACGATGCGGGATTCGGCGAGGTCGTCGCCATGGTCGCGGGGCCGGTGTTTGCCGGCCCTGCGATGCTTGCCATCGCGGCGGTCCCGGACGCGTCTGATTTGCCCGTATCCGCACGCTTGTCCGGCGCTGTCGAGGACGCGGTCGTCGTAGCGACGGGGGCGAGAACCGGCGCGGAAGCAGGGGACTGCGTGGCGGCATTCTGCTGCGGCGGCTGTGGCGTCCCCGCCGGCAAGATGGAGGCTTGCGCGGCTGCGGAGGCTTGCGGCCCAGCCGATACCGAAGGGGTCGCTGTCGTCTGCCTGGCCAGCGCGCCGGTCACGGAATCGAGCCCCTGCTCGATCACGGTGACGCGCGAGAACAGCCGGTCCCGGTCGCTGTTCAGCGTCTCGATCGCGGAAGCGAGCCGGCGCGTCTCGTTCTGGCTTTCCTTGGCGATCGATTGGATCTGTTGCGCCTGGCGCGCGAGATCGGCGGCGGCGAGCTGCTCGCGCCGCACGCCCAGCGACCATTGGTTGGACATCACCGCAACCGTCACGGCGCCGACCGCGGCCGCGCCCCAGCTGCCGATCCGCCAGAGCGCCCGGCGATCGAATTCATTCTCTTCGGCGAACAGCCCGGAAAGCGGGCTGTCGGTCCTTTCAGACTTCCTTTCGGCCTTCTTGTCGACCTTGGGGGCGCCCGCCAATTGGCCCGATTGCTTTGTCATACGAAAGGGAACCTCACGAATCACAGGCAAACATTAACAGGATTTGGCCACCCTTCTTGAATCCCGGAGATTTGCGGGGCGGGGAAAACCCATTATGACGGCGCGGCTAGTGAACGTTTCCGACAAAGGACTTCGATGACCGCCCGATCCAACCTGACCGTGGTGCTTGCTGCCGGCGAGGGTACGCGGATGCGCTCAAGCGTGCCCAAGGTCCTGCATCAAGTCGCGGGCCAAACGCTGCTGGCGCATGTGCTTAGGGCCGCTCCTTGCAGCGAAGGTTCAGCGCTTGCGGTGGTGGTCGGTCCCCAGCACGAGGCGGTGGCCGATGAGGCCAGGCGCCAGCGCAGCGACGCCACCGTCTTCGTGCAGCGCGAACGGCTGGGGACGGCACATGCGGTGCTCGCGGCGCGTGAGTCGATCGCGCGCGGGGCTGACGATGTTGTGATCGCCTTCGGCGATACGCCGCTGATCTCGGCTGCGACCTTCGAGCGGCTGAGTGCGCCCTTGAAGGAGGGCGCGACGCTCGCGGTGCTCGGGTTTCGCGCGCAGGATCCGACCGGCTACGGCCGGCTGCTGACCGACGGCGGCCGGCTGGTTGCGATCCGCGAGCATGCCGATGCAAGCGCCGAGGAGCGCAAGATCGCGCTGTGCAATGCCGGCGTCATGGCGTTCACCGGCGACAAGGCGCTGGCGATTCTTGATCGGATCGACAACGCCAATAGCAAGGGCGAATATTATCTGACCGACGCCGTCGAGATCGTGAACGAGATGGGCTTGGAGGCCGTGGTGATCGAAACCAGCGAAGACGAAGTGCGCGGCGTCAACACCAAGGCGCAGCTTGCCGAGGCCGAGGCCGTCATGCAGGCGCGGCTGCGCAAGGCGGCGCTCGAGGCAGGCGTGACCATGGTCGCGCCGGAGACGGTGTTTCTCGCCGCCGACACCACGTTCGGCAAGGACGTCACCATCGAGCCGTTCGTGGTGATCGGTCCCGGCGTGACCATTGGCGATGGCGCGGTGATCCATTCCTTCTCGCATCTCGTGGAGACGTCGGTCGGCGCCCGCGCCTCGGTCGGCCCCTACGCGCGGCTGCGCCCGGGCACCTCGCTCGGCGAGGGCGCCAAAATCGGGAATTTCGTGGAGACCAAGGCAGCGCGGCTCGAAGCCGGCGTCAAGGTCAACCATCTCTCCTATATCGGCGACGCCGAGATCGGCGCCGCCTCCAACATCGGCGCCGGCACCATCACCTGCAATTACGACGGCTTCGCCAAGCACAAGACGCTGATCGGCAAGGCCGCCTTCATCGGCACCAACTCCTCGCTGGTCGCGCCCGTGAAGATCGGCAACGGCGCCTATATCGGCTCGGGCTCGGTGATCACGCGCGACGTGCCCGACGATGCCATGGCCGTCGAGCGCAGCCCGCAGAACAACCGCGAGGGGGGCGCGGCGCGGTATCGGGAGGCGAAGACGAGGAACAAGAAGCCGAAGGCGTGAGCGTCGTTGGTCCGGCGTCGGGCAGCTCTGCACATGCAGGGCCATCGAATGTGATCTGCGGGTCCTTCTGTCGGTTGTTGCACCGTCACTCCGGGGCGATGCGAAGCATCGAACCATGGTGCGCAATTGCGCACCTGAGAATCTCGAGATTCCGGGTTCGCCCTTCGGGCGCCCCGGAATGACGACGCCAGCGAATGCCTTATCCGCAACGTTAGAGGTCGGATCGCATCGCAAGGCGCGTTCAGGTGATCATTCCAATCGTCTCAGGCTGCGGGTGACGCATCGCCGTATCCTCGGTCGGCGGCATAGCCGCGATCACCCAGCTGATTGCGGCGTGGCGATTTACCAAACAACTCGACAGGCGGCTCGGTGACCCGTGACGACGCTGCAGGCGGAGATCGAAAACCGAGCCTCGCATGCCCGTCTGATCTCCTAGCGAGGTCAGCTTTCGGAGAACAGAGAACCACTTGGTGGGGGCCAAAACGTCGCGATTGACCCTGAGCGGAATTGAGCGGCGCGGCCTAACGGGCCAAGAGTTTCGCAGTCAGCATACTGAGCCAGATGATGCAGAGAATGCCAGAGACACTGGCCGAATAAATTATCATCTGCCGATCCTCTGGGTTCCCAAACGGAAGGCAGGCGAGACATCCGAGACAGACGAGACCGAAGAAGGTGCTTAGGGCAGACTGGGCTTTGACCGACATCGCCTTCGACTGCTGCTGGTGCATGCCGACCAAAGTCATGCGCTCGGCAGCGAGTGGAAGTGTTGCGATGAGAGGCCGTATCATCAGATACTCGACGAAATGTGAGATCGCGATGTAGGCGAGCAAGCTAGCCATCGTGACTTCGAGGAAAGAGTAGCCATTTGCGTGATGCGGTAACCAGAAGATGGCGACAACCATCGGGACTGCTAGGGGAAGGCGGAGGTAACGGCTCAGCCTGATGCGGTCAGCAAGCGCCGTCCTCTGTGTATCAGTCACCAAATAGGTGGGACGCGGACCGAAAGTTAGCCACGGTCTAGGAGCGCCAAACACCCAGCCGTCTGCCGTTGATTTGAAGTATTGGCCCTCAACACCGAGCGGCAAAAGTCGAAAGCTACGCAGCATCTGCGTTCTCTTCAAAACCGAGTGCCAAGGGTCCAGTTCATAGGTTGTAGGCTTTGATCGCGTCAACCAACGCCTCGGCACGTGATTGATTTTGGGTGAATACGCGGGTGGCTGAAGCCCGGCGGCCTACGCTTAGGTCACCAAAATTGTGCAGCTGCCGTGGAATTTGCCCGTTTCTTCTGTATGTCCGCCTCTGGCCCGCTTAGCGGACCTGCCCGCGCTGTCCGCTTTTTGGGGCAAGCCAGACGTCCGCATTCTCGAATGGAAGAGCCGCCATTGCCTCAGCCGCAATGCCCGACGGCGAAAATCAATACTGGCGACGTGTTGGAGACCGGCGAGACATTTTCCAAGTCGGCGAAGCTCAAGCTGTCACCAAGCGCCTAACAGTCATGTGCGTTCGGGACGCCGAGATGGTCCGCAACCCATTGATGGCTGTGCGCGCAAAGCTCAATTTCACGCGCGAAATCAAATCCATCAGCCCGTCGCGATAATCCGCCGCATCCCGCCGCCCTTGCATTTTCCGATAATCCGAACCATCCCCATCCCGCCTCGGCACAGAGGGACGGTTCGCGGTCGTCACGAACGTGAGGCGGGGAGCGGTGGACGCGGACGTGGCTGTTGACGAGCGCCACGGAGGCGGACGGCGAAATCGTGTGGTCCTGGCGCCCCAAAGGCTGGCGCTAACCTGGCGATGATGCTTCGCATCGCGCCGGGGACGGTGGCAATCGGCAAGGTTCACCGAGGAGAGCGCGCTATAAGCCGTAAACCACTGCGCAGGGAAGGCCGGTTGTCACCGCCTGTACCCTGAGGTTTTCGCGCTCTTTGCGCAATTTTTTGCGCGAGGGCCCCGGGTGCAGCGGCCACCCGGTCTTCCCTGCACCCTCTGACTTCGAAAGAGGGTGTATGATGAGAGCAAAGCTCGGGCGGAATGCGCCGCGAGGATGCGGGCGCATGTTTCTCCCACCGTCATTCCGGGGCGCCCGAAGGGCGAACCCGGAATCTCGAGATTCTCAGGTGCGCAATTGCGCACCATAGCTCGATGCTTCGCATCGCCCCGGAATGACGGTGCAAAATTGGCGTGGACAGGTGCAGCGAACGCTACCCCTCGTCGTCGGAAAACTCGGAGAATATCGCCCGGGTCAGGCGCCAGCCGCGCGGCTTGGCGCGCTTGACGGGCTCGGGCGAGGGATGCTTGACCTTGAGCATCGCGGGCGATTCACGCTCCTGGCGCGGCGGCGGCCAGTGCGCGAGATGGGTGCCGGCGGTCTCGCTCGGCCGCACATGCATGAAGCTGACGGTTTTGGGATCGGGAGATTTGTTGCGATTGCCGCTCATGGCCAGCACCTCCGCTTGAGGCACCATCCTTTGCCAAAAGCATTGACGGTGGGTTAAGCACAGGGCTGCGAATGTGCGGGCGAATGCCTGTCCCGGGCCACGTTAAGGTTTCGGTTTAAGGTTGTCGCAATCGGCAATAATTATTGAGTACCTTCGAGCGATCGAATTTCGTTAAGAGATTCCCTCAGGGCTTGAAGATGATTTGCATCAGCAGCAGGGGATATCGATCCGGATGTGCGGGATTGTAGGCATTTTGGGGCGCGCGCCGGTTGCGGAGCAACTGGTCGATTCACTCAAGCGGCTGGAATATCGCGGCTACGACTCCGCCGGCGTCGCGACGCTGGAGGGCGACCATCTCGAGCGGCGGCGTGCCGAGGGCAAGCTGAAAAATCTCGAGAAGCGGCTGCGCAGCGAGCCGCTGGACGGCCACACCGGCATCGGCCACACCCGCTGGGCGACGCATGGCAGGCCGAACGAGACCAATGCGCATCCTCACGCGACAGAGAATGTCGCGGTGGTGCATAACGGCATCATCGAGAATTTCCGCGAGCTGCGCACCGAGCTTGAGAAGCAGGGTGCGCAATTTGCGACCGAAACCGACACCGAGGTGGTGGTCCATCTCGTCGAGTCCTACCTGAAGAAAGGCTACTCGCCGCAGGACGCAGTGAAGGCGTCGCTGCCGCATCTGCGCGGCGCATTTGCGCTCGCCTTCCTGTTCAAGGGCCACGACAATCTGATGATCGGTGCCCGCAAGGGCTCGCCGCTCGCGGTCGGCCATGGCGACGGCGAGATGTATCTGGGATCGGACGCGATTGCGCTCGCGCCCTTCACCGACACCATCACCTATCTCGAGGACGGCGACTGGGCCGTGCTCACCCGCGATTCAAGCGTGATCTACGACGCGCAAGGCGCGACCGTGCACCGCGAGGTGCTCAAGTCGGGCGCCTCGTCCTTCCTGATCGACAAGGCGAACTACCGCCATTTCATGGCCAAGGAAATCCACGAGCAGCCGGAAGTGGTGGGACACACGCTCGCGCGCTATGTCGATATGGCCCATGAGCGCGTGGTGCTGCCGAAAGAGCTGCCGTTCGATTTCCGCGACATCCAGCGCATCTCGATCACCGCCTGCGGCACCGCGAGCTATGCCGGCTTCATCGCCAAATACTGGTTCGAGCGGCTGTCGCGCATTCCGGTCGAGCTCGATGTCGCCTCGGAATTCCGCTACCGCGAGGCGCCCTTGCGCAAGGGCGATCTCGCGATCTTCATCTCGCAATCGGGCGAGACGGCGGATACGCTCGCCGCGCTGCGCTACGCCAAGTCGCAGGGGCTGCACACGCTCTCCGTCGTCAACGTCCCGACCTCGACGATCGCGCGCGAAAGCGAGGTCGTGATGCAGACGCTGGCCGGACCCGAGATCGGCGTCGCCTCGACCAAGGCCTTCACCTGCCAGTTGATGGTCCTGGCTTCGCTTGCGGTTGCGGCCGGGGCGGCACGCGGCGAATTGTCCGGTAGCGACGAGAGCAAGCTGGTGCAGGGGCTGATCGAGATTCCCCGGCTGATTTCCGCGGCGCTCGCGACCGAGCCGCAGATCGAGAAGCTCGCCCGCGACATCGCCAAATGCCGCGACGTGCTCTATCTCGGCCGCGGCACCTCCTATCCGCTGGCTTTGGAGGGCGCGCTGAAGCTGAAGGAAATCTCCTACATCCACGCCGAAGGCTATGCCGCGGGCGAGCTCAAGCACGGCCCGATTGCGCTGATCGACGAGACCATGCCGGTGGTGGTGATCGCGCCTCACGACCGCGTGTTCGAGAAGACGGTGTCGAACATGCAGGAGGTCGCCGCCCGCGGCGGCAACATCATCCTGATGACCGACGCCAAGGGCGCCGCCGAGGCCACCGTGGATTCCCTGGTGACCATCGTGCTGCCGGACATGGCTGCGACCTTTGCGCCCATGGTCTACGCCATCCCCGTGCAGCTCCTGGCCTATCACACCGCCGTGGTGATGGGGACGGACGTGGACCAGCCGCGCAATCTTGCGAAATCGGTGACCGTGGAATAGGCAAGGGGAAATCGGTGGGGCAGGACCGGCGAATCGAGGTCGGCGTGTCAAAAGTCGGAGCGGCAATGGTCTTCAAAAATCTGCTAGAAGACCTTAGCTGATCAGCCAGCGACCGACCAGGAACCTGAATGACCTCCCGCGACGATTTGCCCCCAACCGACCCTGCTGCCCTGCCGCCGGAGACCCACACCGGCATGATGGGCCGGTTGCGGAACTATTTCCTCACCGGTCTCATCGTTGCCGGCCCCGTGGCGATCACGCTCTGGCTGACCTGGTGGTTCGTCACCTGGGTCGACGGGCTGGTGCGCCCGTTCGTGCCCCTGGTCTACCGTCCCGAAACCTATCTGCCCTTCGGCGTGCCGGGATCAGGCCTGGTCGTGGCCGTGGTGGCGCTGACGCTGCTGGGCTTCCTCACCGCCAATCTGATCGGGCGCACGCTGGTCGATATTGGCGAGCGGTTTCTCGGGCGGATTCCGGCGGTGCGCGCGATCTACCGCGCCATGAAGCAGGTGTTCGAGACGCTGTTCTCGGGCCAGGGCTCGAGCTTCCGCCGCGTCGGCCTGGTCGAATTTCCCTCGCCCGGCATGTGGTCGATCGTCCTGATCTCGCAGCCGCCGAGCGCCGATGTCGCAAACAGCCTGCCGGACGAGGAGCACATCTCGGTGTTCCTGCCATGCTCGCCGAACCCGACCACCGGCTTTTTCTTCTATGTGCCGAGAAGCAAGATCGTCGAGGTCGAGATGACCGCCGAGGAAGCCGCGACGCTGATCATGTCGGCCGGCGTGGTGCAGCCTGGCGCCGACCAGCAGAAGAAGCTCGCGGCGTTGGCCGGTGTGGCGAATGCCGCCCGCATCGCCAATGGCGCGACGCCGCTGCAGCCGGCGCCGGCGAAGGTGGAGTGAGCTGAACGACCGACCAGAACTCATCCCGCTCCCATCAGCGGCAAGGCCTCATCCCGCTCGAACAGATAGAGCAGGCAGCGCAGCGCCTCGCCGCGCGCGCCCGTCAGCTTCGGATTCTCCTTCATGATGCGCAGCGCTTCGTCGCGAGCCTGCGTGATCAGTTGGGCATGGACCTCCGAGCGCGCGATGCGGTAGCCGGGCAGGCCGCTCTGGCGGACGCCGAGCACATCGCCTTCGCCGCGCAGGCGCAGATCCTCCTCGGCGATCCGGAAGCCGTCGGTGGTCTCGCGGATCACCTTCAGCCGCGCCTTGGACATCTCGCCCAGCGGCTCGCGGTAGAGCAGCAGGCAGGTGGACGCTTCCGAGCCGCGGCCGATGCGCCCGCGCAGCTGGTGCAGCTGGGCGAGGCCGAAGCGTTCGGCATTCTCGATCACCATGATGGTGGCTGCGAGGACGTCGACGCCGACCTCGACCACAGTGGTCGCGACCAGGAGCCCGATCTCGCCGGACGCAAATTGTGCCATCACGCGATCCTTGTCGGCGCCGCGCATCTTGCCGTGGACCAGGCCGACCTTGTCGCCGAAGCGCTGCTGCAGGCTCTTGAAGCGTGCCTCGGCGTCGGTGAGGTTGACGGTCTCGGATTCCTCGACCAGCGGACAGATCCAGTAGACCCGCTTGCCCGCGCCAAGCGCGCGTCCGACCGCGTCGATCACCTCGTCGCGGCGGCTCTCGGGAACGGCGCGGGTATCGATCGGCTGGCGGCCGGCCGGCTTCTCGCGCAGCTCGGAGACGTCCATGTCGCCGAAATAGGTCAAGACCAGCGTGCGCGGGATGGGCGTTGCGCTCAACACCAGCACGTCGACCGCCTCGCCCTTTTCGGTCAATGCGAGCCGCTCGCGCACGCCGAAGCGGTGCTGCTCGTCGACCACCGCAAGGGCCAGCGCCCTGAAGATCACGTCATCCTGGATCAGCGCATGGGTGCCGACCAGAAAATCGATCTGGCCGGCGTCGAGCCGCGCGAGAATGTCGCGCCGTTCCTTGCCCTTCTCGCGGCCGGTGAGGATCGCAACCCGCAGGCCTGCAGCCTCGGCGAGCGGCGTGATGGTCTTGACATGCTGGCGCGCCAGAATTTCGGTCGGCGCCATCAGCGCGGCCTGCTTGCCGACCTCCGCAACCGCAGCGGCCGCGAGCAGCGCCACCACGGTCTTGCCGGAGCCGACATCGCCCTGCAGCAGCCGCAACATGCGCACCGGCTGCTGCAGGTCCTCGGCGATAGCTGCCGCCGCTTTGCGCTGCGAGGCCGTCAGCGCATAGGGCAGGGCGTCGATGATCCTGTTGCGCAAATGCCCGTCACCGGCATGGCGGTTGCCGGCGGGACGTCGCAGCTGCGCGCGCACCAGCGCCAGCGCCAATTGTCCCGCCAGCAGCTCGTCAAACGCGAGCCGCGACCAGAACGGGCCGTCCGGCAGCACGTCGGTCATTTCGACCGGAATATGCACCCGCGTCAGCGCCTCCCGGATGGGCGGGAAGTGGCAGCGGCGCAACACGCTCTCGCTGATCCATTCCGGCAGTTCGGGAAGCTTCTGCAGGGCCTGTGCAATCGCCCGCCGCAGCGCCCCGAGCGCGAGCCCCTCGGTCAGAGGATAGACCGGGTCGATCAGCGAGAGCTTTGTGAAGGCTTCCTCGTCCACCACGCGATCGGGATGCACGATCTGAGGAATGCCGTCATACATCTGCAGCGTGCCGGAGACGTAGCGCTTGGCGCCGACCGGCAACAGCTTCTCGACATAGCCGGGCTTGGCGCGGAAAAAGGTCAGGACGACGTCGCCGGTGTCATCGCTGGCATAGACGAGGTACGGCGCGCGGGCATTGCGCGGCGGCGGTGGGCGGTGCCGGTCGACCGTCACCTCCAGCGTCACCACGGTTCCGACGACCGCGTCGCGGATCTTCGGCCGCGTCCTGCGATCGATCACACTGGACGGCAGGTGCAAGAGCAGGTCGACCAGCCGCGGCGTCTCGTCGCGGCCGAGCAGGTAGCGCAACAACCCGTCCTGCTTCGGACCGACGCCGGGAAGGCTGGTCACCGGCGCAAACAGCGGATTGAGCAGAGCGGGGCGCATGGCAGTAAAATATAAGGACCAATCCAGGACCGTTCGCCCACCTCATGCCCGGCTTTAAGGCAGGGATCCACGGCTTTTTTCGTGCGGGAACGATTGGGGCTGACAGCGGTCATCCCGATGGCTATATGGACAGCGCCCGGCACGTCCGGGCTTTCGGCGTTGGACTGGATTTTTGGCAATGACTGGATCGACACGATCAAGCGTCGGCCTCGACGACCGCCGCAAGCGGCTGTTGTTTCGCTGCTGGCATCGCGGTACCCGCGAGATGGATCTTATTCTCGGCCGCTTTGCCGACAGCGAGATCGCCACGCTCGCCGAGAGCGAACTCACCGAGCTCGAGCAACTCATCGAGGTGCCCGATCCAGACCTCTACGCAGCGCTGACAGGCGACAGGGAGCCGCCGCCCATTGCGGGTGCCCTGTTTGGCCGCCTCAAGGCGTTTCGCGCGGTGGATCAGGACCAATGAAGAAGACCGCTTCTCCCGCCGACCTCTTGCAGGTGGGCCGCGCGCTGACCATTGCCAATGTCGCAGAGGGCGCGGAGGGCCTGATCATCTCCGATCTCGCGCGCGCCGTCGCCGCGCGGCCGAAGAAGCCCACGATCAGCCTTGCCGTGATCTGCCGCGACGGGCCGCGGATGCAGCAGCTGGCGCGGGCGCTGGAGTTCTTCGCGCCCGATTTGCCCGTGATGCAATTCCCGGCCTGGGACTGCCAACCCTACGACCGCGTCTCGCCGCATGGCGGCATCCTGGCGCAGCGCATGACCACGCTGGCAAGGCTTTCGCGCCTGACCGGCAGCGACAAGCCGCTGATCGTGCTGACCAGCGTCAACGCCGCCGTGCAGCGCGTGCCGCCGCGCGACAAGGTCGCCGCACAGGCGCTTTCCGTGGCGCCGGGCCACGTCGTGCCGATGGACTCCATCATCGCCTGGCTGGAGCACAATGGCTATACGCGCGCCTCCACTGTGCGCGAGCCCGGCGAATATGCGGTGCGCGGCGGCATCCTCGATCTGTTTCCGGCCGGACTGGAGCTGCCGGTCCGGCTGGATTTCTTCGGCGACAGCCTGGAATCGATCCGCTCCTTTGACGCCGAGACCCAGCGCACGCATCTCGACATGCGTTCGCTCGATTTGGTGCCGATCTCCGAATTCCAGATGGTCACTGAGACCATCCGCCGCTTCCGCATGGGCTATGTTGCCGAGTTCGGCGCGCCCGAACGCGACGATCCGCTCTATGAAGCCGTCAGCGAAGGCCGCCGCCATCCGGGCATGGAGCACTGGCTGCCGCTGTTCTGGGAGAAGATGGAGACGTTGTTCGATTATCTCGGTGATGCGCCGGTTGCGATCGAGCCGCAGGCCGAAGATGCCATCCATGAGCGTTTCAGCCAGATCGCCGACTACTACGAGGCGCGTCGTGAGGCGTTGAAGCATCCGGCCGGTGGCGCCGTCTACAAGCCGCTGCCGCCCGATCGGCTGTACCTCACGGAAGACGAGTGGAAGCGCCGCGAGGGTGATACCGCTCTGGCGCGCCTCACCAGCTTTGCAGTGCCGGAGGGAGCCGGTGTCTACGACGCCGGCGCGCGCAAGGGCCGCGATTTCGCACCGGAGCGCAATGACACCACCGTGAACGTG
The DNA here is from genome assembly GCA_035652015.1 of Bradyrhizobium sp. GTDB lineage: Bacteria > Pseudomonadota > Alphaproteobacteria > Rhizobiales > Xanthobacteraceae > Bradyrhizobium. The sequence continues at coordinate 21,379 of DASREP010000095.1, forward strand.
TTCGAGGCGGTGGTCGCACACGTCCAGAGCTTGCAGGCTGCGCGCAAGAAGGTCGTGGTCGCGCTGTGGAGCGAAGGCTCGCGCGACCGCATGACCAGCATGCTGCGCGACCACAAGCTTGCGAACATCACGAGCGTCAATGCCTGGCGCACGGTGCAGGCGACCCCGCGCAACGAAACCATGCTCGCGGTGCTTGGCCTGACCTCCGGCTTCGAGACCGACGAGGTCGCCGTCATCACCGAGGAGGACATCCTCGGTGATCGCCTGGTGCGGCCGCGCAGGGCAAGCCGCAAGGCCGATAATTTCATTGCGGAGATCACGAGCCTGTCCGCCGGCGATCTCGTTGTCCATGTCGAGCACGGCATCGGCCGCTTCGTGGGCCTGCAGACGCTTGATGTCGCCGGCGCGCCACATGACTGTCTCGAGCTGCATTATGCTGCCGAGACCAAGCTGTTCCTGCCGGTGGAAAACATCGAGCTGTTGTCGCGCTACGGCTCCGAGGGGATGAATGTCGAGCTCGACCGGTTGGGAGGCACCGGCTGGCAGGCACGCAAGGCAAAACTGAAAAACCGCATCCGCGAGATCGCGGGCGAACTCATCAAGATCGCCGCCGAGCGCATGCTGCACGAGGCGCCAAAACTGGCGGTGCCGGCGGGGGCTTATGACGAGTTCTGCGCTCGCTTCCCCTACGACGAGACCGAGGACCAGCTCGCCGCGATCCAGTCCACGTTGAAGGACCTGGAGGCCGGCCGTCCGATGGATCGGCTGATCTGCGGCGACGTCGGCTTTGGCAAGACCGAGGTGGCGCTACGCGCGGCCTTTGCGGTTGCGCTCGACGGCAAGCAGGTTGCGGTCGTGGTCCCGACCACGCTGCTGGCGCGCCAGCACGCCAAGACCTTCACCGAGCGGTTTCGCGGCTTCCCGGTCAAGGTTGCCCAAGCCTCGCGACTGATCTCGACCAAGGAGCTCAACCAGGTCAAGAAAGGGCTGGCCGACGGCTCGATCGACATCGTGGTCGGCACCCATGCACTGCTCGGCAAATCGATCAAGTTCCGCGACCTCGGCCTTCTGATCGTGGACGAGGAGCAGCATTTCGGGGTGAGCCACAAGGAGAAGCTGAAGCAGCTTCGGGCCGAAGTGCATGTCTTGACGCTGTCGGCGACACCGATCCCGCGCACCTTGCAACTCGCCTTGACCGGCGTGCGTGAGCTCTCGATCATCGCCTCGCCCCCGGTCGATCGCCTGGCAGTGCGCACCTTCGTCGCCCCACATGATCCGCTGATGATCCGCGAGGCGCTGTTGCGCGAGCGTTACCGCGGCGGCCAGGCGTTCTATGTCGTGCCGCGCATCGACGACCTCGCCGAGGTCAAGGACTTCCTCGACAAGAACGTGCCGGAGATGAAGGTCGCGATCGCCCACGGCCAGATGCCCCCGACGCAGATCGAGGATATCATGTCGGCCTTCTATGACGGCAAGTTCGACGTGTTGCTCTCGACGACCATCGTCGAATCCGGTCTCGACATTCCGAACGCCAACACGCTGATCGTGCACCGCGCCGACATGTTCGGCCTTGCGCAGCTCTATCAGCTGCGCGGCCGCGTCGGCCGGTCCAAGCTGCGGGCCTACGCGCTGTTCACGCTGCCGGCGCAGCAGAAGATCACGCCGCTCGCCGAGAAGCGCCTCACCGTACTGCAATCGCTGGAGTCGCTTGGCGCGGGCTTCCAGCTCGCCTCTCACGACCTCGACATCCGCGGCGCCGGCAATCTGCTGGGCGAGGAGCAGTCCGGCCACATCAAGGAGGTCGGCTTCGAGCTCTATCAGCAGATGCTGGAGGAGGCGATCGTCAATCTCAAGGCCGGCATTACCGAGCCGGTGGCGGAGCGCTGGTCGCCGCAGATCACCATCGGCATGCCGGTCCTGATCCCGGAGGACTACGTCGCCGACCTGCCGGTGCGGCTCTCGCTCTACCGGCGCCTTGCCGATCTCGAGACCGAGGAGGAGATCGAGACCTTCGCCGCGGAAATGCGGGATCGTTTCGGCGTGCTGCCCGACGAGGTGCGGTATCTGTTCAAGGTCGCCGCCATCAAGGGCTATTGCCGCCGCGCCAATGTCGAGAAGGTTGATGCCGGCCCGAAGGGCGCCGTCATATCCTTCCGCGACAACTCGTTCGCTCAACCCGATCGGCTGGTGTTCTTCATCAAGCAGCACGGCAAGGCGGCGAAGGTGCGGCCCGACATGAAGGTCGTCTTCCTGCAGGATTGGGAGACACCGGAGGAACGGTTGACCGGCACGACGGCCATTCTGCGGCAGTTGGCGAGCCTCGCGGAGAACAAGAAGGCGGCATAGCGGGCGGTGATCGCAGTCACTCTGTTATAGCGAGGAACGAAGCGACCCGGAGTCACTGGCGTGGCTCGGGATTGCTTCGCTTCGCTCGCACAGTGGCGGTGTAGTTCCATCAGTGAAACCTGTCGCGTGGCCGCTCCGCCGGCCCCTTCGGGCCACCCTCAAGATCCATGGTCTGCTTTATTTCAGCGGCCGTGACGTGACAGTCGCCGTTTCGGTCGAAGCGCAGGATGAAGGGATTTGGCTTTTCGACAAATTCCTTGCGGGTAATCCTGCCGTCCTGGTTTTCATCGAAATAGCCGAAGTCGGCATCGGCCAGCGCAGAATCCGCTTTTTGCACGCTTGCAAATTCGGATGGATCGAGCCTGCCGTCGCGATTGCGGTCCGCGGAGGTGAATATCCGGTCGGCAAAAACCTTCCACTCCTCGCAGGTGAAAACACCGTCATGATTGGCATCCCAGATCGGCGGTCCGTTCCTGACCATGGCGTCATGCGGAGGCGGAGGTGTCTGTCCGAAACAGGCCACAGGGCTGGTCAGACATAGTCCAACGACCACAACAAACGCCATACCGATCCCGCATGTCGATTTTCCGAGATGCAAATTGTTTCTCCATGTTTCCGGCTTGCGAACGACGCGAAACATTTTACGCGAGATTTGCGCTGATATACCCATAGCAAATCCATATCTATTTGCTGGCGTTGCAGATCCTGGCAGACGAGGTCTGCGTTGGCAGCAGCAGGGGCGGGGGTGTGGCAATCCCCTGTGACAATGTGGAGCTTTTGTACCGGCCCGCTGCCGGATAGAAGCTGACCCGAAAACGATGTCGTTCCGTTATTGGCATGAACCTGTCCGGCCCCTTCATCCGCCGTCCGGTCGCCACCACACTGCTCTCGATTGGGCTTGTGGTGGCCGGCGTCGTTGCGTTCTTCAAGCTGCCGGTCTCGCCGCTGCCGGATGTCGACATTCCCACCATCTCGGTGCAGGCAACTTTGCCTGGCGCGAGCCCTGCCGATGTGGCCGCAACGGTCGCGAGCCCGCTGGAACGTCATCTTGGCCAGATCGCCGACGTCACGGAGATGACCTCATCGAGTTCGCTCGGCTCCGCCCGCATCAATCTGCAATTCAATATCGAACGTGACATCAACGGCGCCGCGCGTGACGTGCAGGCGGCGATCAATGCCGCCCGTGCCGACCTGCCGAGCAGCCTGCGCAGCAATCCGAGCTACCGCAAATTCAATCCGGCCTCGGCGCCGATCCTGATCTACACCCTGACGTCGGATACGTTGACGCCAGCCGAACTCTATGACGCCGCCTCGACCGTGCTTTCGCAAAAGCTGGCGCAGGTCGAGGGCGTTGGCGAAGTCTCCGTCTCCGGAGGATCGCTGCCCGCCGTGCGGGTCGAGCTGATTCCTGCAGCGCTCTACAAATACGGCATTGGGCTCGAGGACGTTCGCGCCGCGCTTGGCAGCGCCAATGCGCACAGCCCGAAGGGCGGCATCGATGTGGCGAGCCAACGCTACCAGATCTACGCCAACGATCAGGCGCGCAAGGCGCAGGACTACAAGTCTCTGATCGTCGCCTACCGCAACGGCGCGCCGGTTCGACTGACGGACGTCGGTGACGTCATCGATTCCGTGGAGAACGTCCGGACGCTCGGGCTTTCCAACGGCAAGCCGGCGGTCGTGATGATCGTGTACCGGCAGCCGGGCGCGAACATCATCCAGATGGTCGACCGCGTGAAGGCGCTGATGCCGCAGCTGAAGGCCTCGGTCTCGCCCGCCATGGACATCACGCTCGCGGTCGATCGCTCCAAGACCATCCGGGCGTCGCTGCGGGACGTCGAGATTACGCTGCTCATTGCAGTGGCGCTGGTGATCCTCGTTGTGTTCGCGTTCCTGCGCAACGCGCGCGCGACGCTGGTGCCGGTGGTCGCAGTCTCGGTGTCGCTGATTGCGACATTCGCGGTCATGTATCTGCTCGGCTACAGCCTAGATATCTTCTCGCTGATGGCGCTGACGGTCGCCACCGGCTTTGTGGTGGACGACGCGATCGTGGTCCTGGAGAACATCACCCGCCACATGGATGCCGGACGGTCGCGGCTGGAAGCCACGCTGCTCGGCGCACGCGAGGTCGGCTTCACCGTGCTGTCGATGAGCGTGTCCCTGATCGCGGTCTTTGTGCCCATCCTGCTGATGGGAGGCCTGGTCGGCCGGCTATTTCGCGAATTCGCCATGACGATCACGATCGCGATCGTGATATCGCTCGTGGTCTCGCTGACGACGACGCCGATGATGTGCGCCGTCCTGTTGCGGGCACACGATGGGGCGCATGGGCGGATCTATCGGGCAAGCGAGCGCATCTTCGAATTGATGCTGAATGCCTATCGCTGGACGCTCGCGATCGCGCTGCGCCATCCAGCCTCGGTGATGCTGATCCTGGCCGCGACGCTGGTCCTCAATTTCCATCTCTACCGCGTCGTTCCCAAGGGCTTTGTGCCCCAGCAGGACACCGGTCTGTTGATCGGGTCGATCCAGGCGGATCAACATACATCCTTTCAATTGATGCGTCGGAAGCTGACCCAGTTCATCGACATCGTCAGAAGCGATCCGGCGGTCGACACCGCAGTCGGATTCACCGGCGGCAGCGGTCCCGGCCCGGGCTCGTCGGTCAATACCGGCACGGTGTTCGCTTCGCTCAAGCCGCTTTCGGAACGCCGGATGCCCGCCGACAAGGTGATCGAGCGGCTGCGGGGCGAGCTTTCGGCGGTGGCCGGTGCCACGCTGTTCTTGCAGTCGATCGGAGATCTCGGCGCCGGAGGACGTTCGGGCAATGCGGCCTATCAATACACGCTGCAAGGCTCGACATTCGAGGAGCTGAACGAATGGACACCAAAGCTCGTCGCGGCGCTCCAGGCGCTGCCTGATCTCGCCGACGTCTCGACCGACCAGCAGAACAAGGCCCTGCAATCCAACCTGATCATCGACCGCGATGCCGCCTCGCGCCTTGGGATCACGGTCGGCCAGATCGACAACACGCTCTATGATGCATTCGGGCAGCGCCAGGTCTCGACCATCTACGTCGCGCGCAACCAGTATCACGTGATCATGGAGGTGGCGCCGCCATACTGGCAGAGCCCCGAGACATTGAAGGAGGTCTATGTCTCGACGTCAGGCGGATCGGCCAGCGGCTCGCAGACCAGCAACGCCGTGGCCGGAACGGTCGTTTCAGCAGCGCAGGCCACCTCGTTCAGTTCCGTCGCGGCAAACGCGGTGCGCAATCAAGCGACCAACTCGATCGGCGCCACCGGCAAGGGCGCGTCCTCGACCGGGACCGCCGTCTCGACCAAAGCGGAGACGATGATTCCGCTGTCCAGCGTCGCTCATTTCGCGCAAGGCGAGACGCCGCTTGTGGTCAATCATCAGGACCTTTTCGTCGCCTCGACCGTCTCCTTCAATCTCCCGCCCGGCGTTTCGCTGAGCACCGCGACCACCGCAATCGAGACGACGATGAGCCGGATCGGGATGCCCGGCGACATTCATGGCGGTTTTGCGGGCGCCGCCAAGATCTTCCAGCAATCGCTGGCGAGCGAGCCGTTTCTCATCCTGGCGGCGCTGGCGACCATCTACATCTCGCTCGGTATGCTCTACGAGAGCTACGTCCATCCGCTCACGATCCTGTCCACGCTGCCGTCCGCCGGCGTCGGCGCGGTCGCGGCCTTGATGCTGTCGCATACGGAGTTCGACATCATCGCCATGATCGGGGTGATCCTCTTGGTCGGCATCGTCAAGAAGAACGCGATCATGATGATCGACTTCGCGCTCGAGGCCGAACGCCAGCACGGCCTGTCTTCGCGTGAGGCCATCACCGAGGCCTGCATCATGCGCTTCCGGCCGATCATGATGACCACCATGGCCGCACTGTTCGGTGCGGTGCCGCTGATGATCGGCATGGGCGAGGGCAGCGAGTTCCGCCAGCCGCTGGGAATTGCGATCTTCGGCGGCCTGATTCTCAGCCAGATCCTGACGCTCTACACCACGCCGGTCGTGTATCTTTATCTCGATCGCGCCAGGCACTGGCGCCAGAGGCGCAGGCATCGCCGCGCACAACAATCGGCGTAACCGCCGTGGCGGCTGACGCCGAGGCGAAGAAGCGGCAAGCGTCAGGCGAGAGCGGTCAGAGCGTGCAGCTGCGCTTCTCGCGCATCTGGAGCTGCACAGCCATCGCGTCCGCGAATGTCGGGAAGGTCTTGCTCACGACCTTGTAATGCGAGGGCCACTCCCACGGCTTTTGCGTCAGGTCCTGATTCCAGATCTGGCAAATGCCGGTGTTCTCCCACCGAATCACATAATAGCCGGCAGCTTGTGCCGGTGCGCAAGACAGTGCGGCGATGCCGACGATGGCGGAAAGAATGCTGAAGCGACGCATTGCGAGTCTCCCTTGATATCGCGCCCCCGAGGCTTGCGCGGCGTCGTATGGCCGCGATGGTTCCATGGCTGCGACGCGTTCACATTCTAATACAATGTTCCGAAATGTGCGTGTCTCGGGCGCAACACTCGGTTCGTCTCTTCGTCTATCCGTAGTCATCACGGGTGGACGACACACGAATTACGAGCGAACTTGATCGTGGGGGTAGCGATCTGAAACGGAGCTGCGATGACCGACAGCATCGACATCACCAACGACACGGAAGTGTTCGACGCCATGCGCTTCGACGTCGTGTCTGGCGACATGATCTGGACCGGGCGCGTGGGAACACGCGAAGCCATCCGCCGGGCGAAGCTCGCAATCGACCCGAGTTCCTGGAACTTCTGCCCGCATCAATGGCTGGACGAGCGCGGCTTTGTCGACCGCGAATTGTCGCGCAGATATCCCTATATTTAGCTGGTGTCTTCGGTGCTTCCAGGTGCGCCCGCGACAACGCCGTAGCGTGCTCCAGGCTATCAGAACTTCCGCCGACCGCGTGGCGGACCCAGTGGCGGACTACCGTGCAGTAATCCACGAGCGCGACGAAAACATCATTGCGGCAATATGTCCGCGGCGAGGCCGGTTGCTGGAACGCGGCTGGCGGAATAGCCCTTGAGAAGCCCGTTTCGCCTGCAAGGGCGCGATGGGCTTTTTGACCATAACTTGCCCGCAGGACGTCATGTTCTGCGGGCATTTTTCACCTGAGCATCGCCCAACTCATCATCTGGACTCCCCAGCAAATGCCTGCTGAAGTGCCGAGAGCCGGGCGAGCGCGGCTTCCGCCAGCGGGCCTTTTTCGACTGCGGCGAGCGCCTGTTCGAACTGTTGCGGCGTCGCCATGCCGACCAGAATCGTGCTGACCGCAGGATGCGATATGGTAAAGCGGATGGCCGCTTCGGTCAGACTGTCGGCATAACCTTCCTTGACGAGCGGGATAAGGCGGCGCGCGCGGTCCACGTCGGCATCGTAGCTCATTGCCGAGCCGATCGGTTCCGGCGCCGGACCAGCGATCGGATGCCGCTCGGCCGAGCCGAAGAGCGCGCCGCCCGCCAAGACGCGGATGTCGACGACGCCGACACCGGCTGCCTTGGTGTGATCGAGCAAGCGCTCATAGTCCTGAGCCGGATAGTTCGACGGCAATTCCTTGGCGGCCGATGGATTGAGCATGTTGTAGACGACCTGCGCGCTGTCGAAGGCGCCCGAATCGATCGCCTGATGCAGCGCCGCCGTCTCGCCTATCGCCGTCATCCCAAGGAAGCGCAGCTTGCCCTGCTGACGCAGGCGATCAAAAGCCGGCACGACCTCCTCGAGGACCTGCCGAATAGCAAGCGTCGATTCGTCTTCTGCCGCAGCAATCGGATTATGCAGGTGAAGAATGTCGACGTGATCGAGCTGCAGTCGCGCCAGGCTACCCTCGAGCGAGGCCGTAACGGCGTCCGCAATTCGGTTGCGCTCGCCGGCCGCCAATCGGACCTTGGTACCAACCACCACATTTGCCGGCTTGAGCGTTCGCAGAATGCGGCCGAGATTCCGCTCGGATTCACCATTGCCGTATTGCACCGCCGTGTCGAAATAGTTGACGCCGGCTGCGAGGGCTCGCGCAACGGCGCGTTCCTGATCGGCCGGATTTCCCCGCACCATCAATCCACCGACTGCGCCGCAGCCGAAGCCCAGCACCGAGACTTGCATGCCTGTGCGTCCGAAGCTGCGCAACTGCATCGCTATTCCTCCATGGGGCGCACGGTGCTCACGGCGTGCCGCGTCCGCAAATCGGGTGTCGAATGCGTTTCAGGTTGTCGACTGTAGAACAAAGCCACGTGAGCCGGCAACAATAGGCACTTGGGTCCGTCAGAGGCACAGCATCGCAATGTGCTGCGCGCCGGGCTTGTCTCAACCTGCCGCGCGACGAGACTCCGCGTAAAGCCGCGCCAGGAGCGACTTCGGGGTGTCCGTTGGCATCAGCGTTGCGACGGTCACCACTGCATCTGAGCGCGCACGGCGGCCGTGCGAAGTGTGGCGCATGACGCTGGACAGGCGGCGGGCAATGGCGTGGGCGTCGCGCAGATCGGTGTTGGAGAACACGACAAGCACCGACCCGTCATGGTGAGCGGCACCGAAATCGGTGCGGCGCTTGAGACGGCTGATGATGCGGGCGCCGTCGCGCTGCGCACGCTGGTTTCCGGGCTCGAAGGCAAACCGTGCCACCGACAGGCCGCCGCCTTCGCTCAGGCTCTGTTCCACGGCCTTGGAAAAATCGCGGGCGAAAGCGGAACTGGTCAACAGGCCCGTTTGCGGATCGAGCAGGCCGCCGGCATCGAGTGCCTGCAGCGTGCGGTTCAGCTGCGCCTCGAACGCATGCTGGCGGATCAAGGGCAGCGCGGAGGCCGCGATGTCGGCAGGCTTGCCTGAGATTGCCTCGAGGTTGGACAAATCATAGACGCGCGCCGGCGATCCCGCCGTCAGCGCAATCGGCAGGTTGCGAAAGCGGGCATCCTCCGACAGCACCGTGAGGAAGGCGTCGACCACGCGCGGCGTAAAGCCTTCGCCGAGCACGATGCCGTCGATGTCGCGATTGTTGAGATGATTGGCCGCGGCCTCGATCGAGAGCGCCCCGACCACGCCCATGCGCTCGCCGAGTGCGACCGACAAAGCGGGGTAGTTGCCGCCGCGGCCAATCAGAAGCGCCGTGGCGTCGCGTGCAGGATCAGCCTCCGGCATGTTGTCCTGCGCCGGGTCGCCGCTGACGCGGCGCAACACCGTCGCGTGCAAGGCGCGCACACGCAGGGCGGTACGCAGCCGCGCAACCAGGCGCTCGGCATTGGCTTCGGAGCGCCACAACGGCAGCGCGTTCGCCGGCGGCGGGGCGGCCGGATCGAGCAGGAGCAAGGGGACGTACGGCTTTCGCCTGCTGATCTGGCCGGCGAGCGCGGTGAGGGCACCTTGCGGCAAACCGGCGGCCGCAACCAGCACGGCAGATGGCTGCATCGTGCTCACGGCATCGGCGGCCTCGACAAGACTGGCATCAATCAGCGGAAACAGCTGCGCATCGTCGAGCGCGCGGGCGAACATGGGTCGCCCCGCATTCGATACGATCAGGATCGGACCTTGGGACATTGACAGGTAAACTCGGAATACGCGCGCTGGTAGCGCGAGAGCCTAGTTTGCCAGCGTTAACGCTATGTCAACGAAACCGCGGGAGGCGCGGGCCTCAAAGCGAGGCGGCGCGATCGCGAAATGCTTCCACCATCAAGGGGTTGAGGCCGAGCTCGGTCAGCGCCTCGCGGGCGCGGGCGTTGTCCTGGGCGCGGCCGGCGAGGCGGTGCCCGCTCAGCCGGTCGGGCAGCGCGGTGAGGAGGGCGCCTTGCCCAAGCCGTTTGGACCACTCCTGCAGATCCTGGGCAAGGAAACGGTAGCCCCCGACCGTCATGATCCCCGAGGGCGGCGCGGTGATGTTGATCGCGCCTGTCTGCCGCTCGACTCGCGCGGCATATTCCGTGTCGACATAATCGCGCTGCGGCTGCGGGACCAGGGAGTCGCTGGGCGGCGGGGCCGGCGGCGCATAGGCGGCAACGGAGACCATCGGTCCGCGCAATCCAAGCGTTCCTTTAGGCGTCAGCAGGATCTCGCCCGCAATTGATAAACCCGCCGTCTCGCGGCGGGCGCCATGTGGCCCCGGCTTGACCGGCGTGGGCGCGCCATCCTTGCCGCGTCGCGCGCCAAACAGGCCGGCCTCACCGAACAGATAGACGTCGGTCATGGCGACGTGCTGCGTCATCCAGGAGGCGCTGGAGGCCACCTGCTCCGGGGCGCGCCACAGGCCGATGACGTTGCGCAGATCCGGAAGCCGCGCGGACAGATCCAGCTCATCCATGCGCAGCGCGAGTTGCGCCGGCGCAATCAGCGTGTTGCAGCGCTGGCTTGCGATCTCGCGCTCCAGGAGCTCCTCGTCGAAGGGATGGTGCAGCACCAAGGTCCCCGCCGACAACAGCCAGGTCACCATCGATGCGGCAAGGCCCGCAAACGAGCCCGGCGCGAAGGCCGACATGATGGTTGCGCCCTGGGGTATGTCGGCTTCCAGCGAGATCGCGAGCCCGCCGGCAATCAGGCTCAGATGCGGGCGCGGCACGGCGCGGAAGCCGTCGGCGGTCACGTCAAAGGAAATCACGGCCGCCTTGCGGCCGTCCTGGATGACATGGCGCGTCGGATGGGCATCTCGCGCCATCGCCTGGTCGAGCGAGGCCATGCCTTCGGGCAGGTCGCTGCCGAAGCCTGCGACATGGCGGATCGAGAACACCTCGGCGGCGGCGTTCATGGCGAGGTCGGCGTGCAGCACGCCGTCGATCTTGTTCGAAGTCACGATGGCGCGTGCGCTGGTGCGGTTGAGCGCAGAGACCAGCTCCGCCTGGCGCCAGAGCTGCGGCAGCACCGCAACCACGAGGCCGGCACGATGCGCGGCCAGCACCGTCAGCATGAACTCAACCGTATTCGGCAATTGCAGCGCAATCACCGAATGGCTCGGCAACCCGGACTCGGCAAAATGCGCCGCAAGCGCGGAGATCGCGCGATCGGCCTGGGCATAGGTCAGCTGCCGCGGCACCTGACCCGTGATGCGCTGCTTGTTGGGCGGATCGACCAGCGCAAGCGCATCGGGCCTGCGCGCCAGGATGCGCTGGAACAGGACGTCGAGGGTGGGTGAGGCGCTGATCTGGTTCACGTGATGTGCTTCACTTGAAGAGCCTGGATGACTGCATCGCTTGGACGACCTCGCCGGGCCGATCACTTCGCGGCTGCGTTCGGGGCTTGATTCGCTCCCTGATTATAGCCTCGTGCGCCCGAATCTTGTGCGTGCCACCATGTTTCCGGGAGGACGCCGGTCAGGGCCGTGACCGATGGCCGTTGTATCCGATTCCAGCGTGCAATCCATTGTTCGCCGGCGTTGAGCACCGGAATCGCGTAAAAGCCCGACATCAGCGCCCGGTCCAGCGCCCGCACCGCCGAGACAAAGGCGTCGTGTCCGCGCGCGGCCAGCAGCGCCTGGATCATGGCATCGATCGCCGGATCCTTGGCCCCCATATAATTGCGGGTGCCCTTGATGTCGGCCGCCTCGCTGCCCCAGTAGAACGACTGCTCGTTGCCCGGCGACAGCGACTGGTCCCAGCGGTTCTGGATCATGTCGAAATCATAGTCGAGCCGGCGCTGGTCGAACTGCACGGGATCGACGACGCGCACATGTGCATCGATCCCGGCGCGCTTCACATTGCCTGCATAGGCGAGCGCAATGCGCTCCTGGTCGCGGGTCGACACCAGGATCTCGAAACTGAGCGGCGCCTTGGTCGTGCGCTGCCGCAGCACGGTGCCGTCGAGCTCGTAGCCGGCCTCGGCAAACAGTTTCAACGCGGCCCGCAGACTGTCGCGGTCGCGTCCGGAGCCGTCGGTCACGGGCAGGCGATAGCTGCCGTCGAGAATGTCGGGCGCGATGTGGGATGCAAAGGGCTTCAACAGCTCCTGCTCGCGCGCCTCCGCAGGGCGCGCATAGGCCGACAGCTCGGAGCCCGCAAAGAAGCCGCCGCTACGGGTGTAGAGCCCGAAGAAATAATTGCGGTTGATCCATTCAAAATCGAACAGGAGCGTCAGCGCCTGTCGCACCCGCAGATCGGTGAACACTGGACGGCGGGTGTTGAACACCAGGAATTCCGACGGATAGGGCATTCCGGTCTTGATGGTGTCGCGGATCACCTCGCCGTTCTTGGCGGCGGAAAAATCGTAGCCCTCGTGCCAGCGAAGCGCCTCAGGCTCGTCGCGAAAATCGTACAGGCCACGCTTGAAGGCCTCGAACTGGCCATTGGCTTCGCGATAGAAGTCGAATTTGATCTCGTCAAAATTCCACAGGCCGCGATTGACCGGCAGGTCACGGGCCCAATAGTCAGGATTGCGCACAAACGTGACGCTCACGCCAGGATCCACGGCCGCGACGCGATAAGGGCCGGAGCCGATCAATGGCTTGAACGATGTCTGCTCGAAGCTTGCGGCGTCGGTGGCGTGGCGCGGCAGGACCGGCATCAGACCGAGGATCAGCGGCAGCTCGCGATCATTGGCGCCGGTCAGATCGAAGCGCACGGTCAGCGGGTCGGGCGCCTCGGCCTTTGTCACCTTGCTGTAATATTGCCGGTGGTTCGGACGGCCGTGGTCGCGGAGCAGCGCCCACGAAAACAGGACGTCGTCGGCGGTTACTGCCGTCCCGTCGGAGAAGCGCGCACGTGGATCGAGATGGAAGGTCACGTAATCGCGCGCGTCATCGGTTTCCACCGTCTTCGCAAGCAAGCCATAGAGCGTGAATGGCTCGTCAGCGCTGCGCGCCATCAGACTTTCGACAGTGTAGCCTTCCTCGAAATTGTAGGCCCTGATCTGCTGAACCGCCGGGATGCCCTTGACGATCATGGGATTGAGGCTGTCGAAGGTGCCGAGCAGGCCCCAGGTCAGCCGCCCACCCTTGGGCGCGTCGGGATTGGCATAGGGCATATGGGTAAAGTCGGCCGGCAGGGCCGGGGCGCCGTGCATGGCAATGGCGTAGCTCTCCGCGGCCCGGCATGGTGCAGCGTAGAGCCCAAGCTGAAGGCAGATGCCGAGCACAAAAGCGCTCGCGCGCTTAGGTCCAAAGGCTAACACGGGAACAGGGCTCTTGATTCGCAACGATCTGGTCTTCCCTCTACCATGAGGCGCGCGCCTTCGGTCGGAATACAGCCGTCAAAGGTGGCTGTCGGCATTGATCTTTTCGTTCGCCCCTGTATGAAGGCGTCCGGTTGAGAATGGCTGCTGAACCTGTCACGTATCCGCCTCAATTCACTAGGAGACACGCCGCGCGAGACGGCGAGGTGCTAGCGCCTCCGGCGGTTTCAGCGCTCCCGTTCAGAAAGGGTTTTCCGCAATGAATTTCCGCATTTTGGCCGCGTCGGTCGGACCGCGTGGGCGACTTATCGCCTTGTTGGCGGCAACCGCGCTCGCTGTTCCCTTCGCTTCCAGTGCCCAGGCCCAGACGGCGCCCGCGCCCAAGGCCGCTCCGCGGGCCGCGCCCAAGGCTGCTCCCCGCGCTCCGGCGCCCGCCGCCCAAGCCCCCGCCGGCCAGCCGGCACCCCAGGAGGCGCAGGGTCAGCCGGGCCAGCAGCCGCCCGCTGATCAGCAGATCCAGCTGATCTATGCCCCCTGGACCAAGTTCTGCCTGAAGGGCCAGGACGCCAACGCCAAGCAGGTCTGTTTCACGGGCAAGGACGGGCGCATCGAGTCCGGCCAGCCCGTCATCGCGGCCGTCATCATCGAGCCGGAAGGCGAGCCCAAGAAGATTCTCCGCGTGACGCTGCCGCTTGGCATGCAGCTTGTGCACGGCACCCGTATCATCGTCGACAACAACCAGCCGCTGCAGAGCCCGTATGTGATCTGCTTCGCCAATGGCTGCATGTCCGACTACGAGGCGACGCCGCAGCTCATCGACAGCCTGAAGAAGGGACAGAACCTCGTGGTCCAGGCGATCAACGCCAATGGTGCGCCGCTGACGCTGCCGCTGCCGCTGGGCGGCGAATTCGCCAAGGCCTATGACGGTCCGCCGACCGATCCGAAGGTGTTCGAGGAAACCCAGAAGAAGCTGCAGGAAGAGCTGCAGAAGCGCGCCGAGGAGCAGCGCAAGAAGCTCGAGGACGCGCAGAAGGCCGGTGGCGGGACGCCGGCGGCGGCTGCGGCACCGAAGTAACGGCCGCACAGCACACGCAAAGGGCGCTCGATGGTGAGCGCCCTTTTTCTTTGGTTCGTTGCGACTGCCGTCTTCAACTGCCGTTAAGGGCCCGCTCAGTTCAACATCGGGTTGCGGGGACGATAGCCGCCCGCTTTGTCCTTGATGAAGATTTCCGAGACCTGCGAATGGCGGATCGGCTCGTCTGAATTATCCGGCAACAGGTTCTGCTCGGAGACATAGGCCACGTATTCGGAGTCCGAATTCTCGGCCAAGAGGTGATAGAACGGCTGATCCTTGTGCGGCCGCACCGCCTCCGGAATAGACAGCCACCATTCCTCGGTGTTGTTGAACTCGGGGTCGATGTCGAAAATAACCCCCCGGAAAGAGAATATCCGGTGGCGCACGATCTGGCCGATCTGGAACTTGGCGGTTCGCGCTTTGATCATGTCTTGTCGATAGACCATGACGGGCGGCGATGCTAGGGGCCAGCGTGGCGAATTAACCTTGTGAAGGCCCCACTGACCTCGCCCCGAGTCCGAAAAAACTGCCGAAATGACCGATATTCTCAACCTGGCCGTCCCCTATTTCGGCCTGATTTTCATTGGCTTCGCCTGCGGCAAGCCCAAGGGCCTACCTGAGAGCGGGCTCGCCTGGATGAACTTTTTCCTTCTCTATGTATCCTTACCGGCACTGCTGTTCGTCATTACCTCCAAGACCCCGTTCAGCGAGCTCAACAACCCTCCGTTTCTGATCGCAACCACCCTGGGAACGGTGACGGCATTCGCGCTGGCGCTCCTGGTCGGGTGCTTCCTCGGCAAGCTCACTCTGCGCCAGGCGACGCTCGCGGGTCTGTCCGGCGCGTATGGCAATATCGGCTATATGGGCCCGGGATTGGCGCTTGCTGTGCTCGGCACCAGGGCGGCCGCGCCGACGGCGCTGATCTTTTGCTGCGACAGCATCTTTCTGTTCACCATCGTGCCCCTCCTGATCGAGCTGTCCGATCGCGACCACCCCTCGGTGCTGCACGCGCTGACTGTCGTGGTTCGGCAGATTATGCTCAACCCGCTGATCATGTCGGCCTGCGCCGGCGCGCTTGCGGCGGCCTTCCACCTTCATCTGCCGGTTGCGATCGACAATACGCTGCTGTTCCTGCAGAACGCGGCTGCGCCGACCGCGCTGTTCGTGCTCGGCGTCACCGTCGCGCTGCGACCGTTCAAGCAGGTGCCGTGGGAAGTGCCTGGCGTGATCGCGATCAAGCTGTTGATCCATCCGCTGGCCGCGTTCGCGCTGATGCTGCTGTTCGGGCCGTTCGCGCAGCCCTGGGCCGCCTGCGCCGTGCTGATGGCCTCGCTGCCGCCGGCGCTGAATGTGTTCGTGATCGCGCGTCAGAACGAGGCCTGGGTCGAACAGGCCTCCGTCGCCGTGCTGATTGGAACGTTCGCCTCGGTCGTCACGCTCACCAGCGTGATGTGGTTCATCCAGAGTGGCCGGCTGACGTTTCCCTAAGCGCGATCGGCTTCGACCGCGCGCGCCAGGAGGGCGCAAGTCCCTCGCGCATTGCAAGCCGCCGCAGCGGTCCGATGGACCCGATCAGATGCAGGCCCGCCGCGCGCAGCGACTGCATCGGCAGGAAATCGCTGAGCAGCGAACGGTTGGCGGCATCGATTGCGAAGGTGCGGCTCAAGACATCGGCACGGCGGGCGAAATCATAGCGCTGCAGCACCCGCGACCCGCCGGGATCCGCGCCGCTCGCGAGCGCTTCGCGGACGAATCCGGCAATATCGTCGCCATCGCGCAAACCGAGATTGAGCCCTTGGGCGCCGATCGGAGGCACGACATGGGCGGCTTCGCCCACCAGCGCCACGCGCTTTGCCGCAAAGCGCTGCGGCCGCTCGATCGCGAGCGGAAACACGTAGCGTCCTGGCTCGACGTGGACGCGGCCGAAGATGAAATGCGACTGCTTCTCGGCGGCTTCCGACAGCTCCTCGTCAGACAGCGCGCGCAGCCGCTCAGCCTCTTTTGGGTGGGCCACCCACACCACGCTGCAGCGATTGCCCGGCAGCGGCACGAACACGCACGGGCCATTGGGGGTGTGGAATTCCGTCGAGACGCCGCGGTGCGGCCGGGCGTGGCTGATGTTGAAGGTCAGGGCTGCCTGGTCCAGCTCGCGGCGCGTGACGGCGATGCCGGCCGCCTCCCGGCACAGCGAATGCCGGCCATCGGCGCCGACGACCAGGCGGGCAGAGAGAGAGGCGCCGTTTGCCGTGGTGATCGTGACCTCGTCAGCGCCGGGAACGACGGTTTCGGCTTCATCGTCCAGCCGCGTCAGGTTCTCGACTTCTGCCGCCCGCGCTTCGAGCGCAGCGACCAGGATGCGGTTTTCGACGTTGTAGCCGAATGCCTCAAGGCCGATCTCATCGGCGGAAAAGCGCACCTCGGGCGCGCGGATCAGCCGGCCGGTATCGTCGACCAGCCGCATGGCGGCGAGTGGTGCCGCCTGGTCGCGACAGGCCGCCCAGACCGCGAGCTCTTCCAGGTAATCGATGGAGCCACCAAGCAGCGCGGTGGTGCGGTTGTCAGCGTACGGCGCCCGCCGGGCAATCAGCACGGTGCGAGAGCCAGCCTGCGCCAGCGCGATGGCCGCAGACAGCCCGGCCGGGCCGCCGCCGACCACCGCAGCGTCATAGGTTGATGAAGCGTTACTCATGACAGGACAATTGAACCTCGTGCGCGACATTTTCAAGATCGCAAAAGGCGGGCGGCGAGGTCTTGTTCCAGCTCAAATCGGCCAGCAACGCGGCGGATGGCCGCAACGCCGGGTGTGCAAATGACAGCGATTCCTGATAGCACTGCCGCGTCCATGACACACCAGATCAGCGAACCAGAGCCACCGCAAGCCGCCCCGCGCGCGCGCGCCGCAGCATTCTCGGTGCATGTGTTCACCGCGCTCGGCGCGGGCGTTGCCTTGCTCGCGCTGCTCGAGGCGGTGCGTGAGCACTGGGCGGCCATGTTCGCCTGGCTTGGGGTCGCGCTGGTGATCGATGGCGCGGACGGCCCGATGGCGCGGCGGCTGGATGTCGGGCGGCTGCAGCCGAACTGGTCGGGCGACGTACTCGATCTCGTGGTGGATTTCGTGACCTACGTCTTTGTGCCGGCCTATGCCATTACGGCAAGCGGGCTGCTCCTGCCGCTGGCTGCCCCCGTGCTCGGCGCCGCCATCGCGGTGACGGGCGCGCTCTATTTCGCCGATCGCCGCATGAAGGGCGCCGACAACCATTTCCGCGGATTCCCGGGCTTGTGGAATCTCGCCGCGTTCTATCTGTTCATGCTGCACTGGCCGCCGGTCCTGTCCAGCATCGGCGTGTTCATCCTGATCGTGGCGACCTTCCTGCCGTTCCACGTGCTGCACCCGGTGCGCACGGTGCGGCTGCGCCGGCTGACGCTGAGCCTGATCGTGTTGTGGAGCCTGCTCGGCCTCTACACGCTGCTTTGCGATTTCGAGGTCGGTACGCCCGTGAAGATCGCGATGTGCGCCATCGCTGTCTACGTGGTGGCAAGCGACGGCGCGATCCGGCTCCTCAGATCGTTCAAGGCATGACCGACCTTCTCTTCAGTCCCGAGGCATGGGCCGCGCTGCTCACCTTGACCGCGCTCGAAATCGTGCTCGGTATCGACAACGTCATCTTCATCTCGGTGATCGTATCGCGGATCTCCGAGCCCAGGGCGACGCATGCGCGCCGGATCGGGCTTGCGCTCGCGCTGATATTTCGCATTGTGCTGCTGACGCTTCTGGTCTGGCTGATCGGCCTGACCCAGGCGGTGCTGACCGTGGGCGGCGAGGCCTTCTCCTGGCGCGACATCATCCTGATCGGCGGCGGGTTGTTCCTGATTGGCAAGGCGACGCACGAGATTCATGGCGAGGTGGAGGGCGACGCCGCCGCGGCTGGCGGCAAGGATCACGGGTCCAGCGCCTTCCTCTGGGCGGTTGCTCAGATCACCGTCATCGACATGGTGTTCTCGCTCGACTCCATCATCACCGCGATCGGCATGGCGCAGGAGCTGGCCATCATGATCGCGGCGGTCGTGATCGCCTGCTTCATCATGTACGCGTCCTCGGGCCCGGTGGCGCGCTTCGTGGCGGCACACCCGACTACCAAGATGCTGGCGCTGGCATTCCTGGTGCTGATCGGGGTGGCGCTGGTTGCCGATGGCTTCAAATTCCACATCCCGCGCGGCTACATCTACTTCGCCATTGCGTTCTCGGCGGCGGTCGAGTTCTTCAACGTGCTGGCTCGACGCAACCGCAAGGTCCAGGGATAACCGAAGGAGACCCGCCCAGGGTACGCGCATTTCGCCGCCCCCGAGTTGACAAGGCAGGCGCGATGGCTTTCGCTCCGTAAGCCTGCAAATCAACCGGGAGTCGGCGATGACCAAGGCGGTGCGCGTGCACAAGGTCGGAGGGCCGGAGGCGCTGGTCTATGAGGCCGTCGAGCTGCCGCCGCCGACCCAGGGCGAGGTGCGCGTCCGCCAGCACGCGGTTGGGCTCAACTTCATCGACGTGTATTATCGAACCGGGCTGTACAAGGCGCCGGGCCTGCCGTTCATCGCCGGCAACGAGGCATCAGGCGAGGTGGTCGCGGTCGGGGCAGGGGTGACGCATTTCCATCCCGGCGACCGCGTCGCCTACTACACCAATCTCGGCGCCTACACGAGCGAGCGCAACATCGCCTGGGACAGGCTGGTCAAGCTGCCCGACCACATCACCTATGAGCAGGGCGCCGTGTTGATGCTCAAGGGGCTGACGGTGTGGTATCTCCTGCACAAGACCTTCAAGGTCGAGCCGCATCACCGGGTGCT
The DNA here is from genome assembly GCA_035652015.1 of Bradyrhizobium sp. GTDB lineage: Bacteria > Pseudomonadota > Alphaproteobacteria > Rhizobiales > Xanthobacteraceae > Bradyrhizobium. The sequence goes on from DASREP010000095.1 coordinate 40,767, forward strand.
GATCCATGCCGCGGCCGGCGGCATCGGGCTGCTCGCCTGCCAGTGGGCGCGCGCCATGGGCGCCCATGTGATCGGCACCGTCGGCTCCGAGCCGAAGGCCGAGCTTGCGCTCGCCAATGGCTGCGATCACGTGATCCTCTACGATAGGGAGGACTTCGTTGCGCGGGTGAAGCAGATCAGCCGCAACGAGCTCTGCGACGTGGTCTATGACGGCGTCGGCAAGGCGACCTTCCCGGGCTCGCTGTCCTGTCTGAAGCCGCGCGGGCTGTTCGTCAGCTTCGGCAACGCCTCAGGCCCGGTGCCGCCGTTTGCGATTGCCGATCTGAACAGCCATGGCTCGTTGTTTGCGACCCGCCCGAAGCTCAACGACTATATCGGCACCCGCAAGGAATTGCTGGAGGGCGCCGATACGCTGTTTGCCGCCGTCATCAATGGCACGCTGCGCGTGCCGATCAATCATGCCTATGCCCTGAAGGATGCGGCCAAGGCCCATCTCGACCTGGAGAGCCGGGCAACGACGGGCGCGTCGATTTTGAAGCCGTAGGGCCCGTAGACGAAACATGCTCGGTCGTCATGCCCGGGCTGGTCCAGGCTTGTCCCGGGCATCCACGTCCATCCACGCAGGCGGGCCTTCTTGGATACGTATCGAACGTTATGCGTGGTACCCACTAGGCAAGCCAGGGAAATTTTCGAAGAGATTCACAACAAGAGGACAATCCTAGAACTCACCTAGGGACATGATTGTAGTCGTTGTAAATCTAGACAGCCGTCAGACCGCCGCCGACCGGAAGATCGATGCCAGCGATGTAGCTGCTTTGGTCTGAAGCGAGGAACAGTGCTGCGGAAGCGATCTCTTCGGGACGCGCCAGGCGCGCCAGAGGCGTCATCGCTGAGATCTGCTTTCTGGCTTCGGCGGCGCCTTCCTTGGACGGGAACTGCTCGTCAAACATCGGCGTGTCGACCGGGCCCGGGCTCAGCACGTTGGTCCTATCTTCCGATCCTTTCAGCCGCGATTGGGCTCTCTTTCAGGACAAAGCGTTCAACTTGCTGCGGAAGGCGACGAATTTTCTATGTCAATCCGACGGAATGCTTTGCTATCGGCGCCTCCAATGGCGACGCGGGTCGGACAGGAGTGAGATCGACGCCAGAGACCTTGACGACGGCCTGCCACGCGGCTTCCTGGCTGGCGCGATCGTGGAGGTGCGGCTGGCGCTGCACCTCAATTGGGCCGGAGAATTTCCCTTGAGCCGAGGCGAAGAATTGTCCTGAGACGTCGGTTCCGAACTCCGACGCCTGGAGGTAGCGACGGGCCGCGGTCTCCGGCGTCTGATTCATGCCGGGAATGAGGTTTACGATTGGAATCATCATATACTTGATCAACGGGCCAGCGTTTCGCGCCACTTTGGTGGCGTTCGACGCACCGGGCGAAACAGCGTACACGGCCATGCCGGAGGGTAGTCGGCGAGCCAGCGCCGCGACCCACCAGGCGACAATGAGCTTCGCGTCGGCATACGCATTGTTGGGCACATACTTCACATGCGGCCCGTGGCGGATCAGGGCTTCAACAGCGGCGGTTTGGTCGTCCCGGAAGTATTTGGCCGCGAAGGCTGGCACGTCGGTGTACTTGAACATGGGCACGCCCCCTCGGGCAGGCTCCGCGCTGGCGATAACGATCCGCGCGTTGGGGCTCAGCAGGTTGGCGCTGAGCAAGCCGACAGTCAGTTGATGATGGCCGATCAGCGGGGCTTGAGAAGTCTCGATGCCCGCCGCAGTGATCACGCGGGCCTTGCCGGGAACCATCCCTGCATTGAGCAGCAGGAAGTCGATCGGTCGACCTTGCTTGACCAGTGCGGCGACGGCAGATTGAACGCTTCTCGGCGTGTTTAGATCAAGCTCTAGCGGCGTGAAGACCTGTTTCCTGGTCTCAGCCGCGAGTTGAGCGGCCGTTTGTTGAACTGTGGACAGTTTGCGCCCGGTGGCGATGATTTCACGCCAGCCCTCTTCGGCAAGAGTGCGGGCCGCTGCATAACCGAGTCCAGAGGTGGTGCCGGTGACGAGCGCGATCGAATGTTCCATGGGCATCTCCGTAGTTAAGTTGCAGCGTGAGGCTCCGCTATAGCCGAGCCAGCTTGCTAATTTAGAACTGTTCGGTTAGATATTGCCTATTGGCGAAGAGCATTGTCAAGGAGTTTTGAACTAAATGTTTCAAAATACAGCTAGGCCGCGGGGACGACCGCGCAGCTTCGACGAGACGGGGGCACTGGAAAAGGCGACCCAGGTGTTCTGGTCGAAGGGTTACGACGGAGCGACGATTGACGATCTCGTCGCAGGCATGGGTGTGGGACGGCCGAGCCTTTATGCAGTCTTTGGGGACAAGCGGGCGATATTCCTGCGCGTCCTTAAGATGTATGCGGAGAAGAAAGGCGCTCTCGCAGCAAAGGCGCTGCTTTCACCGCAGAAGCTTCGTGACTCGCTCGCGGGCTTTATGAGGTACGCCGTCGAAAGTGCGACCGAAAAAGGATCGGCGCCGGGGTGCCTTCTCCTGTGCGTCGCGCCGCTTGTGGACGATGCTGAGGTCCGGAAATTCCTGCAAAACGCCGCCGCTGGCGGGGTGGCGCTGGTGGAAGGTCGTTTCCGCGACGGGATCACTGCCGGAGAAATCCCGTCCGACTTTCCTGTATCCGTTCGCGCGATCCAGGTCACCGATTTTGCTCGTGGCCTTACGATGCGGGCGCAAATAGGCACGCCACGCAAGACGCTTCTCAAGGATGCCGAGGAAGCCGCCGATCTGGTGCTCTTGCCACGCGGTGTACCCCTGGCCCCAGGACGCTGATGCTAGATGGCGTGAAACTCCACGCGCGCCACCAGAGCCACGCGCGAATTTGCGCGGGACATAGCCGCCAATGTATTGGGCTTCTTCCCAGGTACTAAGGAGTGGACGCCTGAAGACAGGATGCAACGCGTGTCACTAAACGAGGATGAGACCCGCCGATGCCTGCCGTTCTTACGCGCGCGGGAAGTTTCGTCTTCCAGTCATCACTTTCGACGCCGCAGGTTGCCACGATGCGCCAGCCCTGACTCCGGGTCGCTTGCGACAGCAGATCGGTGACTGTGGCCCATTCGCCTTGATCGTCGATCTGGTCGATGTTGTCGATGAACAGTATTGCTCCGCTGCCCGCGCCAAGCTCATTGAACAACTCCGCCTGGGAGCCGGCCCAACCGATCGTATGAGCCATCGCGAGCCAACCGCCGGAAATAATCCTGCCGCGGCGCAGAGCCAGGACGCAGCCTTCCGTTTGCAGACGCACCGCAAGATGCTTCATGACCGCGGATTTACCGACACCGGGCCGGCCCTGTATCAGCATCACGGGATGCTGGTGGAGGACGTCGTACGCTTCATCGATCAGAGTGTTCCGCGCGAGGCGCACACCACCAACGGATTCGTCGATTTCATCGAGGGCCTGCTCGGCGGCTTCCGCGAGGCGCTCATAGACAGGACGCAGATAGGCATGCGGTGTGAGCCGAACGCCATGCTGCTGTTGCAAGAGCGTGACGATTGCGGCCCGATTCGTTGCACCGGCCGAACGTGCGCAGGCGCCGACGTGATCAATGAGGACCGGCCAAAGATCGTTGGCGCGGTCGGCTTGGTCGGGGCTGAGTATCCAGCGGAAATTCTCGCGCGCGCGATGTTCGTAATCCGAGCCTGCTGATTCAAAATCAAAAACCAGAATCTGAAATCGACGAAGCAGCCTCCAAGCTGTCTCGTCGTCTGTCGGCGCACCGGCCAGCCCGAGGTCGGTGCGAAAGACATCGACAAAACTGCGCATGTCGTTCGACGCAAAGGACGGCCGGTTGATATGCGCGGCAAAGGTCGCGCCGTCTGGTAGCTGGCGGGCCCAGTGCAAGACCTCCTGGCAGGCTTGCTCGATACGCGTTGTCGTTCGCGCGATCGCAGCTGCGAGTTCGTACCGGCTTGTCGCGAAGTCGGGCTTCTGCGCCGCTTGCCAGATTTGTCCGACGACGTCTCGAAATTCGGTGTCGGAGGCGGTGAAGGTGAGGGTGCGCTTGACCTGGATCTCCAGGGTCGCTGGGGAACCGTCCGGATTGACAGCTTTGATGACCACATCGTCGAGAGGATGGTCCGCGCCCCTTTGCTGAAAGGCGACGCCTCTCACGGTGGCCCCAGGCAGGCCGCGCGGCTCGCCTCCTGACAGCAGGGCAGAACGTAGAACGCGCCAACCTTGGCCTCGAACTGAGGCCCAGCCCCGCCCGTCGCCGCCGGGGCCGCGATTTGAGCTGGTTGATGGGTTTCTTTAGCTTTTTTGGCCATGAAGCATCTTGTTTCGGACCGTCAACGGGTCGTTCGATAGCGCCTCGTGCTGTTTCGTCTTTTCTTGCGATAATCCCGCCGAACCTACGATCAAAAATAAGATCCATAGTCAGATCGAATGTAGAGCACTAGTTTGCTGCGAGGTAAGGATGTACGACAAAGCGATGTGCAACAAGGCTAGGCGCTTCTGGTGCGCGAGCGTAGAGTCGTGCCCCTGATTTGCCCGACGTGTCAATGTCACTCGAAACCGCTTTGGCCGCGCCGACCGGCTACTTTGCATGGGGTTGTTTTCGATATTTTGGTTGGGGATGGCTTGCCAAGCCGTAGCTCGCGCGCCAAACAGCCCGCCTTCGCCCTTTGGGCTCCGGCGCGGCAGCCTTCACTCGCTTCGCGAGCGAAGGCAGGCGGCCCGACGTGGATGGCCGGGAACAACATGCCCGGCCATGACGGAGGAAAGAGCCTGCGCTACGCCACACGTCTCGCGGCACCTACACTGGTCAGCATCGCATCGAGCTGGTCGATCATTTGCGAGATCTCCTCGCGCGTGACGTTGAGCGCAGGCATGAAGCGCAACGCGTCCGGCTGCGGTGAGTTGAGCAACAGGCCCTTGTCGAGCGCCTGCGCAACCAGCGCCGGCCCGATCGGCAGCTTCAGGTCCAGCGCCAGCAGGAGCCCGCGGCCGCGCACCTCGCCGAGACCGTGCCGCGCCGACAGCCGCTGCAGCTCGCTCGCAAGGAAGTGGCCGCTGTCGACCACCGATTTCAGGAACTCCGGCCTGTTCACCTCCTCAAGCACCGCCAGGCCCGCCGCGCACATCAGCGAATTGCTGTTGAACGTGCCGCCCTGGTCGCCATGCTCGAAGCAGGCCGCTTCTTCAGTCGCAAGCAGCGCCGCCAGCGGCGCGCCGCCGCCGATCCCCTTGCCCAGCGTCATGATGTCGGGCGCAATGCCCGTATGCTTGTAGTGGAAGAGCTTTCCGGTGCGGCCCATGCCGGTCTGGATCTCGTCAAGGATCAGGAGCAGGCCGTGTGCCTGTGTCAGCGCGCGCAGCTCCTGCAGGAATTGATCCGCCGCCGGCCAAACGCCGGCCTCGCCCTGGATCGGCTCCAGCATCACGGCGACCGTGTTCTTGCTGATGAGCTCGCGCACCGAGGCGATGTCGTTCAGCCGCGCCTTGGCAAAGCCCTTGACCTTGGGCTCGAACAGCGGCTCGAACGCCTTCTTGCCCGAGGCCGACATGGTCGCGAGCGTCCGGCCGTGAAAGCCGCCCTCGAAGGTGATGATCTCGAAGGCGCCGTTCTTGTAGAGCGCACCGTACTTGCGCGCGAGCTTGATCGCGCCTTCATTGGCTTCCGCGCCGGAATTGGCGAAGAACACCTGGTCGAACGCGCTGTTGTCGACCAGCGCCTTGGCGAGCTTGAGGCTGGCGGCATTGAAATAAGCGGGGCTTGCCGTGATCAAAGTCTTCGCTTGCGCTGCGATCGCCTCCGCCACAGCCGGTGGCGAATGGCCGAGGCAGTTCACCGCCCAGCCCTGGATGAAATCCAGATAGCGCTTGCCGGAGTCGTCCCACAGAAACGAGCCTTCGCCGCGCACGAACACCGTCTTCGGGCGCGCGGTGATGTCCATCAGCGCATCGAAGGAATAAGCGGCGTTGCTCATGGCAGAGGTCTCCTTGCAGGTTTTAGTTGAGGGGGCGGGCCGAAACGCAAAGAAGGCCGCAACTTTTTGGTTGCGGCCTTCTCGAAGCTTGAAGCTGATTTAAGAGCGATCAGCGCTGGCGTCGGACATGGCGCAACCCATCATCGTCACGGCGGTGACGACGGCTGGCGTTGCGGCGCTGGGTCCGAGTGAAAATCATGGGCGACGGCCATACAGCCGAACGCCCGGGTGTGTCAAGACGCGCGGAAGCCGGGGCGCTCCTGGTCCGACGCGGACAGCTCGTACCAGATGGTCACGACGATGAAGGGCGAAGCGGCGTCGCCCTTGGCGACGGTCGTCACCGCGGTCTCCGACTTGATGATGGTCGCGGACTCGAGCTTGGCGAGCCAGGCGTTGACCTGCTCCTCGACCACGCTCGCGCTGACGTCCATGAATAGCTTGATCTTCAGAGGCCTCGGCATTCTCGCAACTCCTCTTTCGACTGATCAGAATCCTGCGACGCTGCCGTGTAGATCGTATTCGTCGGAGCGTTCGATCTTTGCGGTGACGATCTCGCCGACACGCAACGGGCGGCGGCTCGCCACATAGACCGAGCCATCGATCTCGGGCGCATCGGCCTTCGAGCGCCCCTTTGCGACTGATGGCCCGACCTCGTCAATGATCACCTGCTGGCGCGTACCGACCTTGCGTTTGAGCTTGCGCGCGGAGATTTTCTGCTGGCGCGCCATCAGCGCGTTCCAGCGCTCCTGCTTGACCTCGTCGGGCACGGGACTGGGCAATGCGTTCGAGGTCGCGCCCGCGACCGGCTCGTATTTGAAGCAGCCGACGCGGTCGAGTTCGGCCTCGTCCAGCCAGTCCAGGAGATAGGCGAAGTCGGCCTCAGTCTCGCCGGGAAAGCCGACGATGAAGGTCGAGCGCAGCGCGAGCTCCGGACATTGCGCGCGCCAGGCGTGGATGCGCGCCAGCGTCTTGTCCTGGGCCGCGGGACGCCGCATCGCCTTCAGCACTTGCGGGCTGGCGTGCTGGAAGGGGATGTCGAGATAGGGCAGCACCTTGCCCTCGGCCATCAGCGGGATGACCTCGTCGACATGCGGGTAGGGATAGACATATTGCAGCCGGACCCAGGCGCCGAGCTCGCCGAGTTCCGTAGCGAGGTCGACGAATTTGGCGCGGACCTCGCGGTCCTTCCAGGGGCTCGCCTCATAGCGAAGGTCGACCCCATAGGCCGAAGTGTCCTGCGAAATGACCAGGAGCTCCTTGATCCCGGCCGCAACCAGCCGCTCGGCCTCGCGCAGCACGTCGTTGGCAGGGCGCGAGACGAGGTCGCCGCGCAGCTTCGGAATGATGCAGAAGGTGCAACGGTTGTTGCAGCCTTCGGAAATCTTCAAGTAAGCGTAATGGCGCGGCGTCAGCTTGATGCCCTGCGGCGGCACCAGGTCGAGATGCGGATTATGGACCGGCGGCAGCGCGCGGTGGACAGCCGCCAGCACGCTCTCATATTGTTGCGGGCCGGTGATCGAGAGCACGCCTGGATAGGCCTGTTCGATCTGCTCAGGCTCGGCGCCCATGCAGCCGGTGACGATGACCTTGCCGTTCTCGGCCATGGCCTCGCCAATCGCGGTCAGTGATTCCTGCTTGGCGCTGTCGAGGAACCCGCAGGTATTGACGATCACGACGTCGGCGCCGTCATGCTTGCGGGCGAGCTCGTAGCCCTCCGCGCGCAAGCGGGTGATGATCCGCTCGGAATCGACCAGGGCCTTTGGACACCCCAGCGAAACAAAGCTTATTCGTGGCGCGGCGGCCTCTTGCATCGTCCAAATCTGCCTGATTGTTGGTCGTCAGCTAGTCCTAATTGCGCACAAAGACAAGGCTTCAAGCTGGAATTTGCCGTGCTATGCATAGTGCTCCGAATACGAGTGATCGATGACCGCCGAGCAGCCGCCGCCCAAAGCCGAGCAGGCGCCCAAAATCGTGATTGTTGACGAAAGCCCCATCCGCGCCGCCATCCTGGAGGAGGGGCTGCGCGAGGCCGGCTATTCCAGCGTCGTGCGCATCAGCGAGATGCAAAGCCTGCTCGCCCGCATCTATGCGCTCGACCCCGATATCATTGTCATCGACCTGGAAAACCCCTCTCGCGATATCCTGGAGCAGATGTTCCAGGTCAGCCGGGCGGTGCGCCGGCCGATCGCGATGTTTGTCGACCAGAGCGATGCCGCCTCGATCCAGGCCTCGGTGGACGCAGGCGTCTCCGCCTACATCGTGGACGGGCTGAAGAAGGAGCGCATGAAGTCAATTCTCGACCTCTGCGTCTCCCGCTTCAACGCTTTTGCAAAGCTGCAAGACGAGCTCGACCGCACCAAGATGGCGCTCGAGGAACGCAAGGTGATCGACCGGGCCAAGGGTATCCTGATGAAATTGAAGGGGCTGACCGAGGAGGAGGCCTACGTCCTGCTGCGCTCCACGGCGATGCGCGAGAAGAAGAAGATCGGCGAGATCGCGCAGTCGATCCTGACCGCCTCGGAGCTTTTGAAATGACCGGCCCCCTCCACATCGGCTTCATTCCGCTGGTCGATGCCGCAGCCCTCATCGTCGCGGTCGACAAAGGGCTTACCGCGGCCGAAGGGCTCGATGTGACCCTGGTGCGGGAGGTGTCGTGGTCGAACGTGCGCGACAAGCTGAATATCGGGCTGTTCGAGGCGGCCCATCTGTTGGCGCCCGTTGCCATCGCCTCCAGCCTTGGCATCGGCCATGTCAAGGTGCCGATCGTGGCGCCATTCAATCTCGGCATCAACGGCAACGCCATCACCGTCTCGCCGTCGCTTCATGCGGCGATCATGGCCGAGATCGATGGCGACAGGCTGGATCCGAAGGCAACCGCACGGGCGCTGGCGCGGGTGGTCGCGGCAAGGCGCAAGCTTGGCGCGGAGCCGCTGACCTTCGCCATGACCTTTCCGTTCTCCACCCATAATTACCAGCTGCGGTTGTGGATGGCGGCGGGCGGCGTGGATCCGGACGAGGACGTCCGCCTCGTGGTGCTGCCGCCGCCCTACATGGTCGAAAGTCTCGAGAATGGACATGTCGACGGCTTCTGCGTTGGCGCGCCCTGGAACTCCATCGCCGTCGACCATGGCGTCGGTCATATCCTGCATTTTGTGGCGGATATCCTGGTGCATGCGGCCGAGAAGGTGCTCGCGATCCGGCAGGGCTGGGCGGAGAAAAATCCCGAGGTGGTCGCGCGCCTGCTGCGCGCGCTGAGCCGTGCGGCGGAATTCATAGAGGAGCCCGGCAACCGCGCCGAGGTCGCGCGCATGTTGGCGCGGCCCGAGCGGATCGGTGTCGATGCCGAGGTGATCCAGCGCACGCTGGATGGGCGGCTGAAGATCTCGCCTGACGGCACGATCCGGGAGCACGGCCGCTATCTCCTGGTCGGGAGAGAGCGCGCAGGCCGGCCCGATCCGGTCCAGGCCGCCTGGCTCTATGCGCAGATGGTGCGCTGGGCGCAAACCAGGGCCAGCGAGGAGGCACTCAAGGCCGCCATGGCCGTGTTCCGGCCGGACCTCTATGATGCGGCGCTCGGCATCTCCGCCAGCCCGGCAAGCCGACCCGTCGGCGCCTTCGATGGCCCGGAATTCGACGCCAGCGACATAAGGGCCTATCTGGCGTCATTCAAGATCTTTCGCCGGCCCGTCTGACCGGCGCTCCTACGCTTATGCTCAAGAATTGGGCGGCGCGATTCTGTGCACGCAATTTGAGCTTTTGCCTTGAGAAAAGGCATGGATCGTCATTCATTTGATGCGATGCAAAGCATATAACTTGCTACTTTCATTAATAATTTTGCTGAATGCTGCGCTGGCACACGATTTGAATAAGAGGATTCAAGCCAGTCGCCGGAGATGCCCGCTGGCCCAAGTCCAAGATGGATTTCCGCAGCAACGAAGCTGACCGGTTCGCTCCGCTGGTTCTGATCGCGTCTTGGCCGTCGCGTCGAACCGCTGAGCGACCACTCGCCCCCCTTAACTCATTGGGTCCACGCTTGCGCGTGGCGGCTGGAGCTTCGTTATGGACTACGCGAAACCGTCTGACGTCGTTGCCTCGATGATAGATGCCAGCCTGACCAAGCTGGCGCTTGGGCCGCGCGATCTGTTGATCCGCGGCGCCATGTCCGGCGCTCTGCTCGGCGCGGCAACCGCACTCGCTTTCACCGGGGCCGTCACCACGGGCCAGCCGCTGGTTGGCGCACTGATATTTCCGGTCAGCCTTGTGATGATCGTGCTGCTCGGCCTCGAGCTCGTCACCGGCAGCTTCGCGCTGGTGCCGCTTGCGCGGCTCGAGGGCAAGGCGAGCTGGAATGCCGTCGTCGCCAACTGGTCCTGGGTGTTCCTGGCAAACCTGCTCGGCAGCATCGCCTTCGGCGTGCTGATCGCGATCTCGCTCACCAACATGGGCAAGGTTGAAGTCGCAGGCGTCGCCGCGCGCATCGTCGCGGTCGCCGAAGCCAAGACAATAGGCAATGCCGCGCTCGGCACCGCCGGCATGATCAGCGTCTTTGTCAAAGCCATGCTCTGCAACTGGCTGGTCTGCCTTGGCGTGGTGATGGCGATGACCTCGACCTCCACTGTCGGCAAAATCGCCGCGACCTGGCTGCCGATCTTCCTGTTCTTCGCGCTCGGCTTCGAGCATGCCGTGGTGAACATGTTCATCATCCCGACCGGCATGCTGCTCGGCGCCAAGGTCAGTGTCGCCGACTGGTGGCTCTGGAACCAGATTCCGGTGACGCTCGGCAATCTGATCGGCGGCTTCGTGTTCACCGGCCTTGCGCTCTACGTCACCTACAAGCCTGCCAAGCAAGCGATCTCGGCCGCGCCCGTCGTCGCGCAGGCCGCTGCCGAATAGAGGCGCTTCAACTCATGAAACTTGAAACAGTCGCCGTTGATTTCACTGACGAGCAGAAACGCTACCTCGAAGGCCTTGCCGCGGGAGTGCAGATCAGCCGGCTCGGGCGTGGCCTTGGTGTCAGCGGCGCGGCGCCTAAGGGCAATCCGGAGCCGATCGGGCCGGATGCGATCCATTTCAAGGCGCAAGACAAGGTCACGGCCAGCGGCAAGAAGCTCGCCGACCAGGAGAAGTTCAAGCGCGAGGAGCATCCCTTCGATGCCTATGAGCGGCTGAAGGACCAGGCCAAGAACAACAAGCCGCCGTCGCCGGCCGACAATTTCCGCTGGCGCTATTACGGCATCTTCTACGTCGCGCCGGCCCAGGATTCCTACATGTGCCGGCTGCGCATTCCCAACGGCATCATGAAGCACTGGCAGCTCTCGGGGCTTGCCGATCTCGCGGAAAGCTATGGCGGCGGCTACAGCCACGTCACCACCCGTGCCAACATCCAGATCCGGGAGATCCTTCCGAAGAACAGCATCGCGCTGATCGAGGGCATCCAGGACCTCGGCCTGTGCTCGCGCGGCTCTGGCGCCGACAACATCCGCAACGTCACGGGCACGCCGACCGCCGGCATCGACCCGCAGGAGCTGATCGATACACGCCCCTATGCCCGCGAATGGCACTATCACATCTTGAATGACCGCTCGCTCTACGGCCTGCCGCGCAAGTTCAACGTCGCTTTCGACGGCGCCGGCCGCATCGCGGTGCTGGAGGACACCAATGACATCGCCTTTACCGCCGTCGAGGTGAAGGACGGTTTTGGCATCGAGCCGGGCGTCTGGTTTCGGCTCGGTATCGGCGGCATCACCGGGCACAAGGATTTTGCCAAGGAGACCGGCATTGTCGTCAAGCCCGAAGAGGCGACGGCCGTTGCTGATGCGATCGTGCGTCTCTTCATCGAGACCGGCGACCGCACCAATCGGCTGAAGGCGCGGCTGAAATATGTGCTCGACTCCATGGGCGTCGACGAGTTCATGCTCGGCGTCGAAGAGAAGCTCGGCCGCAAGCTGGTGCGCGCGCCGGCGGAAGCCATCGCACCGCGTCCGGCCTTCGACCGCATGGCCCATATTGGCGTGCACAAGCAGAAACAGGACGGCTTAAACTGGATCGGCGTCGTGCTGCCGCTGGGCAAATTGACCTGCGAGCAGATGCGGAGCCTTGCAAAGATCGCGCAGGACCTCGGTGACGGTGACATACGCCTGACCGTCTGGCAGAACCTGCTGATATCAGGCGTGCGCGATGAGAGTGTCGCGCTTGCTACCGCCGCGATCGAGGAACTCGGCCTTGGCGTGCAGGCCTCGCAAATCCGTGCTGGATTGATCGCCTGCACCGGCAACAAGGGCTGCAAGTTCGCAGCCTCCGACACCAAGGGCCATGCGGCCGCGATCGGCGACTGGTGCGAAAGCCGCGTCAATATCGAGACGCCGCTCAACATCCATCTCACCGGCTGCCATCACTCCTGCGCCCAGCACTATATCAGCGACATCGGCCTGATCGCGGCCAAGGTGCCGTCAGGTGAAGGTGAGGGCGACGAGGTGGTCGAGGGGTATCATCTGTTCGCCGGTGGCGGCTTCGGTCCGGATGCCGATATCGGCCAGGAAGTCTACCGCGACGTCAAGGCGAGCGATGCACCTCAGACCGTGGAGCGGCTCTTGAAGGCTTATTTGTCGCACCGCGCTTCACCCGACGAGACTTTCCTGACTTTCGCCCGCCGTCATGACGGCGAGACCTTGCGCAAGCTCGCGGACGCAGAGGTGTCCTCATGAACCAGATCACGCCGCCGCAGAAAATCGAGATCATTCCGACCAGCGCGCCATTCTCGGAGGCGCAGCGTTCATGGCTCAACGGCTTCTTCGCCGGTCTGCTGACGAGCGATACGGGGGCGCCGCTGTCGGCCGAGCAGGGCGCCGCGCTGCTGGCTGGGCCTGCCCCGGCGGACGATGAGGACGATGCGCCCTGGCACGACCAGACGCTGCCGATCGCCGAGCGCATGAAACTTGCCGAGGGCCGCCCGCTGAAGCGGCGGATGATGGCAGCGATGGCGCAACAGGATTGCGGCCAGTGCGGCTACAATTGCCGCGATTATTCCAACGCCATCGCCGACAAGAGCGAGGCGCGGCTCAACCTCTGCGTTCCCGGCGGCAAGGAGACCGCCCGGATGCTGAAATCCCTGTATGAGGAAATCGACAAGGCGCCCGCGGCCAAGCCGGCACCTTCTGGCGATGCTGCGCCTGCGGCGGCAGTGTCAGTGGTTGTGGTCGAGCCGGGCCGCTCGCGCGACAATCCGGCCGAAGCTGTCTTCCTTGGCCGGCGGCTGCTCAACAAGAAGGGATCCGAGAAGGAGACCTATCACATCGATTTCGATCTCTCCCAGAGCGGTCTCGATTATGTCGTGGGGGATTCCTTCGGCGTGTTCGCCCAGAACGATCTCGGCCTGGTCGACCAGATCATCGCGCTGCTCGGCGCCTCCCACACCACCAAGGTCAATGGCAAGACGCTGCGCGAGGCCCTGACCACGGACGTCTCGCTCTCGCCCGCGCCGGATACACTGTTCGAGCTGATCTCCTTCGTCACTGGCGGTGCGCAGCGCGAGAAGGCGCGGGCTCTGGCGCAGGGTGAGGACCCGGACGGTGATGCAGCCACGCTCGACGTCATGGCGGCGCTGCAGAAATTCTCCGGCGTCCGTCCGCACCCCGAGGCCTTTGTCGAGGCGCTGGAGCCGCTGCAGCCGCGGCTCTATTCGATTTCATCCTCGCACAATGCCACTCCAGGCAAATTGTCGCTGACGGTCGATTGCGTGCGCTACGTGATCGGCAAACGCAAGCGTCTGGGGCTTGCCTCGACTTTTCTTGCCGAGCGCATCAAGGAAGGCGAGAAGCTCAAAGTCTATGTGCAGAAGGCCCATGGGTTTGCATTGCCGGCCGATCCGAAGACGCCGATCATCATGGTTGGCCCCGGCACGGGCATCGCGCCGTTCCGCGCCTTCCTGCAGGATCGCAGGGCGACCGGCGCCACCGGCAAGAACTGGCTGTTCTTCGGCCATCAGCGCAGCGACTGCGATTTCTTCTATGCGGACGAGCTCAACGCGATGAAGACGGCGGGCCTGCTCACGCGGCTATCGCTCGCCTGGTCGCGCGATGGTGCCAAGAAGTTCTATGTTCAGGACCGCATGCGCGAGGTCGGCCGCGAAGTGTGGACGTGGCTTGCGGAGGGCGCGCATCTCTATATCTGCGGCGATGCCAAGCGCATGGCCAAGGATGTCGAGCGCGCCTTGGTCGACATCGTCGCCCAATTCGGCGCGCGTTCGACCGATGAAGCCATCAGCTTCGTTGCCGATCTCAAGAAGAAGGGGCGGTTCCAGCAGGACGTCTACTGATCCGGAACATCAAGGAATTCGGGTCAATTTTCGTGCAAGATTGAACGAATGAATTTCTCGCTCTGCGGGTTTTCGGAGAATTTTCGACTGGGAACCGGGGCGATCGACCCCTGCCCATCACTATTTCACCAGCGGCTCTTGCCACGGCGGCCCGAAGCAACTTCATTTGCGCGCGATGGGGCGTTGGAGAACCACCATGCGCGAACTCTCAGCGGAAGCCCGCTTGCATCTGCGTGCGCGCTCGCTGTCACGTCGCGGCGGCGCCGGCGTGCATCTTGCGGCACTCTACAGCGCGTTCGCGCTCATCGCGGCGATCGTGTTCGGGACGCTCTCGGTGCGTCCGTTCTAGCGATGATCACCCCGCGCGCTTGAACGGCGCGACCGCAATCCCTGCATCGGCGAGCCCCTTGCGCAGCACCTGCGCGATCTCGACGGCGCCCGGCGTGTCGCCGTGAATGCAGACGGTGTCCATGCGCATCTTCATGCGCTTGCCGGTCACCGAAATCACCTCGCCATCTCCCACCATGCGCACCACGCGCTCGGTGATTTCCTTTGCATCATGCAGCACCGCGCCCGGCTTGCGGCGTGACACGAGCTGGCCATCATCCTCATAGGCGCGGTCGGCGAAGACTTCGTGCACCATCGGCAGATTGGCCTTCTCGCCTGCGGTGACCAGGCGAGAATTCGCGAGCACCACGAAGATTAAATTCCGATCGACCGCCTTGATCGCATTGGCAATCGCCTGCGCGGTCAGGTCGTCCTCGCAGGCGACGTTCGAGAGCGCACCGTGCGCCTTGACATGCGTGACTTTGTGGCCGGCCGCAGTCGCAATCGCCTGCAGCGCACCAATTTGGTAGGCGACCATGTTCTCGATCTCCGACGATTTCAGACCGGGCACCGGCCGACGTCCGAACCCGTGCAGGTCGCGATAGCCCGGATGTGCGCCGATGCTGACCCCGCGCGCCTTCGCAAGCTCGACGGTCTTGCGCATGATGTCGGCATCGCCGGCATGAAAGCCGCAGGCGATGTTGACCGAGGTGGCAAGCTCGATCATGGCCTCGTCATTGCCCATCACCCACGGACCAAAGCTCTCGCCGAGATCGCAATTGAGATCGATCGTGCTGATGCTAAGCGCCTTCTTCTTGGTTTGCCCTTGCTTCTAAAACGGTGGATGCCAGGTATCCGCGTCCACCGCACTCACGGCGTGGCCCGCGACATTGGCATCATGCAGCGCGTCGACGTTGAGCTCCATCCTGTCGATTGCCCGAAGGCGATCGGGCAGAGAGCGCAGCAATTGCGCAAGCTTTTTCAACTCAAGCTGCGCTTCGGCCATGCCGATCGCCTTGAAGCGGAAGACGGTTCCGGCCGTGATTTGCGCGAGACGGCCGAGATCGGCCGATATCACGGTCGCGATCTTGGGATAGCCACCCGTGGTGCCGCGATCCGGCATCAAGACAATCGGCGCGCCATTGCCGGGGACCTGGATGCTGCCGTCCACCGTGCCGTCGGAGACGATGTTATGGCCGTGCAGATGTTTGATCACAGGGCCCTCCAGCCGATAACCCATGCGGTCACTGGTCGGAGAGATCTTCCACTCGCTGTTGACAAACAGCTGTTTTGCGTCGTCAGCGAACTCATCGTCCTGCGGCCCGAACAGCACCCGGATCGGTCCGCTCGCCGCTTGCGGCAATTCGATCCGCAACTCCGGCGCGCCGGTGGCCGCTTGAGCCGGCAGCTCATCGCCTGCCTGCAGCGGCCGCTGATAGGGGCTGCCGAGACCGGCGCGGGCATTGACGGCAAGACTGCCGAACATCGGCTCGCCCGTGATGCCGCCTTCGATTGCAAGATAGCTGAACGCGCCGCCCTTGGCGAAACCGAGGGTCAGGGTTTCACCTTGAGGAATCGTCATCGAGGTGTCGAAGGCGACCGGCCGACCCGCGATCTCGGCATTGCGCGGGGCACCGGAAAGCGCCAGACGCACCGCGCCTTCGCGTGCGGTGAAGGCGGCGCCGAACGGGCCGATCTCGACGGCAGCCGCAAACGGTAGGTTGCCGACCAGCGTATTGGCCACCGCAAGTGCGAGGCGGTCCATCGCGCCGCTCGGTGTCAGGCCATAGCGCTGCGCGCCGTGGCGGCCGCCGTCCTGGACGGAGCTTGCCGGTCCGATGCTGGTGACGACGAGCCTGGTCATGACGCCACCAACTCGGCAACGAGCTCGCCACGTTCGGCGGCCTTGTCCTGTTCGGCAAAGCTCTTCTCGTCGATGCCAAAGAAAGTGACGCGGTCCCCGGGCTCGAGCAGGAAGATCGGCTCACGATGCAGCTGATAGGTGCGTATCGGCGTGCGCCCGATCAGGTGCCAGCCGCTGGGGCCAGCGAGACACTGGATGCCGGTCTGCACGCCGCCGATTGAGATTGTGCCTGATGGCGTGAGAATGCGCGGGTTCTGCCGCCGCGGCATGTGCAGGAATTTCTCCAGCCCTGAGAGATAGGACCAGCCGGGCGTGAAACCGATCATGGCGACGCGATAGTGGCCGGCGACATGACGCGCCACGATCTCGTCGGGCGTTGTGTTCAGCGTCTTGGCGACGTTCTCGAGATCGATGCCGTTCTCGCCGCCATAGGCCACCGGCACGCGCCAATGTCTTGTCCCGCCGTTCGGCGGGGCAGGGATTTTCGTCAGCGTCAGAAGCTTCTCGCCAAGCGTGTCAAAATCGATCTGACAGGGATCGTAATGCACCAGCAACGATCGGTAGGTCGGCACGGTCTCGGTCACGCCCGCAATCAGCGCAGCTGATATCGCACGGTCGAGCGCCAGAACGCGCTGATTGGCGGCATCATCGATCTGTTTCGAGAATTCGACCGTGATGGCGGCGTCGCCACTCGGCAGAAGACGGGGCGGGCGGAGCGTGGCTTCCATGACCTCACAATGTCGCAACCGGGTGGACGAAACCTGTAGCCTGTTTTGTGTCGAAACGGAATCCGTCCCTTCGAAAAAATCCCGCAAGTTCAATAAATTAATCCGATAGCGGCCGATAAATGGAGGTTATCGCGCAAAGCTCCTTCAGTCCCGCATCTTCGCCTCTTGACGGAAGGTCTGCACCTCGCAAGATGCGCCCGCGATTGTCCCTTTTTCAAGGAGCTTCACCTTCGATGTCCCTCACTCCCGACGCCATCGCGACCCTCGCCAATGTCACCACCGCGACCATCACCACGGTCCTTTTGAAGAAGGGATTGCGTAACGTCTGGATGCGCGGCGCGCGGCCGCTCCGTGCGGGACAGAAGCGCCTGGTCGGCCCGGCTTTCACGCTGCGCTTTGTGCCGGCGCGCGAGGATCTGGCGACCCCGGAATCCTGGTCGTCGCCGATCTCGACCCGCACCGCGATCGAGGCGATGCCGGAGGGCTGCATTGCGGTGGTCGACGCCATGGGCATTTCGGATGCCGGCATCTTCGGCGACATTCTCTGCGCGCGCATGGTCAAGCGCGGCGTCTCCGCGCTTATCACTGACGGTGTGGTGCGCGATCTCGAGGGGGTGATGGGCACCAGCCTGCCGGTCTGGTGCAACGGCTACGCCGCGCCGCCGTCGGTCGCGGGCCTCACTTTCGTCGGCTGGGGTGAGCCGATCGGCTGCGGCGGCGTTGCCGTGTTCCCCAATGACATCGTCGTCGCCGACCAGGACGGCGCGGTGCTGATTCCGCAGGCCTTGCTCGAGCATGTGCTGACGGAAGGGCCCGAGCAGGAACGGATGGAAGCCTGGATCGTCAACGAAGTGAACAATGGCGCAGTATTGCCGGGCCTCTATCCAATGAACGCCGAGACCAAGGCGCGCTACGGCGCATCGAAGAAGTAGAACGGACATCGAGGGAGAACACCATGGACATCTATCTCGCGGGATCACGCCCGACCCGCCGCGCGCCCGCCGAAAGCTTCACCGGCACGGTCTGGCAGGACCCAATCATCACCCCGCAGGCGCCCGCACGCCATGCATCAGCCCGCGTCGCCTTCGAGCCCGGCGCGCGGACCGCTTGGCACACGCATCCGCTCGGACAAACTCTCTACGTCATCCAGGGCGTCGGTCGGGTGCAGGCCAAGGGCGGTCCCATCCGCGAAATCAAGGCCGGCGACGTAGTATTCATCCCGCCGAACGAGAAGCACTGGCATGGCGCTGCGCCGGGCACGGGCATGGTCCATGTCGCGATGCATGAATCGCTTGACGGCGTTCACGTGACCTGGATGGAGCATGTGACCGACGCGGAATACAATGGCACGGTTGGCTGAGCGCGGTATTACTTAGATCCGCTGCGCGGTCCAGGTGCCCGAGCACATAGCGCCGCGCCAGGTGCCCGAGCCCGAGGTGCCGGAAAGGTGACCGAAGCCGGTGGCATGCTTGATGCCGCTGGCGAGCGTCACGCTGATCGAGCCTGAGTCTGCGACATGGCCGGAGGCGCTCATCATGCCTCCGGAGGAGGCGACGCGGCCGTTGTTGATGCCGAACGATGCAGTCGCGCCATTGCCGCACTCCGCACTCGAGGAGGCGATGTGCACGCTCCATTCGCCGTCAAAGCCCGCGGCCGCAGCGGGCCTGGCGAATGGCAGAGTGAGGCAAAGCAGAAGCTGCGTGGCGAGGAAGGTTTTCCGAAACTGTCCCATGACGTGCCCCTTTGGTTTGGCGATGGCGGCACCTTCGCATCGGGCCACGTCTCGGGCTGTGATGACTGTCACAGGCGCGCGCAGGGGCGTGACCGAGGTCACACCTCTGCAGAGCGATGAGCTGTGGGGACGCGAACGATGCCTAGAGAAATCGCCCCGGCGCAAAGGGCGCGAGCGGAATCTCCGGCTCGCGGCGGCTCAAGAGCTGGGTGACCAGCCGCCCGGTTCGCGCCGAACCGACCAGGCCGACATGGCCATGTCCGAAGGCGTAGACGACGTCCTTTGTCGCGCGGGCGTAGCCGATGCAGGGCCGGCCGTCGGGCATGCTCGGCCGGTGCCCGAACCAGGTCTTGATGCGCGACGGCGGAATGTCCTTGGCAAGGTTCGGAAACATGCCCAGCAGATTATTGCGGAGGGCGTCGGCGCGCTTCCAGTTCGGTGGTGCGTCCAGACCAGCGATCTCGACTGTCCCGGCTGCGCGCAAGCCCTGGTCAATCCAGTTCACCACCATCTTGGCGTCGGACGCCATCATGGACATCCGCGGCCCCACACCGGGATCCTCGATCATGACGTGATAGCCGCGCTCGGTCTCCAGCGGCAGGTTGTCGCCGATCGAGGCCGTGAGCGCCCTTGATCGCGCGCCTGCCGCGACCACGGCCGCGTCGCAGGCGATCTCGCCCTGATCAGTGACGACGCTGACGAGCTTGCCATTCTGTAGTTTCAACGCGGTCGCTTTCGCAACGACGCGGCGCGCGCCGCGCGCGATGGCGAGATCGGCCAACGCCGCGACATATCTGCCGGGATTGCGGCAGCGCCCGGCCTCCTCGACCAGCACGCCGAACGTATAGCGCGGATGCAGCTCAGGCTCGCGCTGGCGCATCTCGTCCGCCGACAGTTCAAGCCATTCGATGCCGACGCGCTTGCGGATCCGCCAGCCGAGATCGGCATCGAACGGCGCGCGCGAGGTGAAAATATGCATCACGCCATTGCGCTCGATCAGCTCGCCAACGCCGGCTTCCTCCGCGAGCTGCTTGTGCAGCGACGGGGCATCCTGCAACAGCGGCCGCAGCGCGCGCGCCGTCGCCTCCACCTTCGCTTCAGTTGATCCCGAGAGCAGGTAGCGGACCAGCCAGGGCAGCGCCTTCGGCAAGTACGACCAGCGGATCGCCAGCGGTCCGAGCGGATCCATCAGATATTTCGGCACCTTCTTCCAGACGCCGGGCTCGGCGGGCGGGATCACCGAATGCGACGACAGCCAGCCCGCATTGCCATAGCTTGCGGCTTGCGTGCCGCCGGGCTCGCCCGGATCGATCAGGGTGACGCGATGGCCGTCGCGCAGCGCTTCGATCGCGCTGATCACGCCGACCGCACCGGCTCCGATGATGGCGACGTGGCGCGCGTTGGTCCCGGTCATGGCCTCACACCTTGCCCGGCACGAAATCCTTGCCGACCGACATCGCGCGCGGATCGAGGAAGCAATGCAGGATCGACGGTTTGCGTGAGGCGAGGGCGCGCTCGAAGGCGGGCGCAAAATCCTTGGTGCGTTCGACCCGTTCGCCATGGCCGCCGAAGGCTCTTGCGTAGAGCGCGAAATCGGGGTTCTGCAGCTGCGTTCCCACCACGCGGCCGGGATATTCGCGCTCCTGATGCATGCGAATGGTGCCGTATTGGCCGTTGTCGATGACGACAACGATGACAGCCGCGCCGTACTGCGCGGCGGTGGCGAACTCCTGGCCGTTCATCAGGAAGCAGCCGTCACCGGCAAAGGCGACCACGACGCGGTCAGGATAGTGCCGCTTGGCCATCACGGCGGCGGGCACGCCATAGCCCATCGAGCCCGAGGTCGGCGCGAGCTGGGCGGCGAAGGCGTGGAAACGATGATGACGATGCAGCCAGCCGGCATAGTTGCCAGCGCCGTTGCAGACGATGGCATCCTTTGGCAGCCGGTCGCGCAGCCAGGCGACGACCTCGCCATATTGGAAATTGCCCGGCAGCTCGCGCGGCGTGCCCGTCCATTGCAGGTAATCCGCATGCGCCTTGACCGCTTCGCCTGTCCAGGCGGGGGTGGCCTGCGGCTTCAGCGCAGCCACGGCTTTGGCGAAGGCAACGGGACTCGCCTGGATCGCGAGCGCCGGCTGATAGACGCGGCCGAGCTCCTCGGGACCGGGATGCACATGAACCAGCTGCTGCGTCGGCGAGGGAATATCGAGCAGGGTATAGGACGACGATGGCATTTCCGACAGCCGGCCGCCGATCAGCAGGATCAGGTCGGCGCCGGTGATGCGCGCCTTGAGGCGCGGATCGGGACCTATGCCGAGATCGCCGGCATAGTTCGGATGATCGGCATCGAACAGCGAGGCGCGGCGGAACGAGGTCGCAACCGGCAGATCGAAGCGTTCGGCGAATTGGGCGATGCTCTTGCTCGCCGCTTCGTCCCAACCGGAGCCGCCGAGCACGACGATCGGGGCCTTGGCGCTCGCCAGCATCGCACCGAGACGGTCAATATCGGTGGGTGCGGGCCAGGTGATGGCGGGGTCGACACGTGGCGCATCGCTGACTGCGGCCGTCTCGGTCAGCATGTTCTCGGGGAGCGCCACGACCACGGGGCCACGGCGTCCCTGCAGCGCGACGCGGAAGGCGCGGGCGACCAGCTCTGGAATACGCTCGGGCCGGTCGATCTCGACCACCCATTTGGCCATGCTGCCGAACACGGCCTTGTAGTCGAGCTCCTGGAAGGCCTCGCGCTCGCGCATGCCGGTGTCGACCTGGCCGATGAACAGGATCATCGGAGTGGAATCCTGCGTGGCGATATGCACGCCATGGCTGGCATTGGTGGCGCCGGGGCCACGGGTGACGAAGCAGATGCCGGGCTTTCCCGTGAGCTTGCCATAGGCCTCCGCCATCATCGCGGCCCCGCCCTCGGCGCGGCAGATCATGACATCGATGGGGCTGCCATGCATGGCATCGAGTGCAGCGAGATAGCTCTCGCCGGGAACGCAGGTCACCCGCTCCACGCCTTGCGCGACCAGCTGATCGATCAGGATCTGGCCACCGGTGCGCAGATTGCTTTTAGCTCCGTTCGACTGATTCATGTCGCTTCCCTGCAGGCGTTGAGGCGAGGCCGCGCGGCCTCGCGTCGAATGCTGATTGGAAGCGGCGTAGGATAGGCGCAAATGCGGTGCAAGGCCCAAGGCCGTGCGCGAGGGCGCACCTGCTATTCCCTCAGAGTATATTGGCCGATACGACGCGGCCGATGCTTCAGTTCACCCGACTCCAGGTCTGGCCGCCGCAGAACATGCCGCCGAAGGCGCAGCCCTGGACGCGCAGCGTATCCGGTCCCTTCAGGGCGATGGTCGAGTCATAGGTGCTGCCGGTGTTCGGATCGAGAATCCGGCCGCTCCATTTTTGGTCCTTGCCCGGCTTCATGTTGATCAGCACCTGCTCGCCATTGAGATTGGATTTCGAATCCACGGAATAGCCGCAGAGATTGGCGCCGCATTGCTCGATGCGCACCTTGCCTTCCTTCTCCTCCGTCAGCCACACGCCAACAGGCGAGTTCGGATCGCGCACTGCGGGAGGGGGCGCGGGGACAGGCGCCGCGGTTGCGGTCTGCTGAGGCGCCGGAGGCGGCGCAGGTGGTGGCGGTTGCGGGGCGACCGGTGCGGGCAACACGACGACGGACGGTGCTGTGGCAGGCGCGGGCTGCAGCGCGGCATCCTGCTGCGCAGGCGGCGGGGGCGCCGGCGGGACGGGAGGCGGCGGCGCCACGGTGTCGGTTGGCGCATTGGCTGTTGTGGTCGGCGGCGGAGCCGGAGGGTTGGCGGCTGGAGCGACCGGGGCCGCAGCCTGTGGCGGAGTCACAGCCTCGGCCGGCGCTGGCGCCGCGGGCGCCTGCGGCTGGACCTTGGCTTCCTGCGGCGCTTGCGGTTGCTTATGGGCGGAGTCCTGATCGGTACTGCGCGCGCGCTTGGATTTGCGTCCCGTATTGTCGTAAACGCCCGGGATCGAGACGGTGCCGCGATCCGGATCGATATGGATGGTGCGGCCGCCATATTCGAAGGTGTACTGGGCCTGCGCGGCAGTGCTTGCCAACAGGAATGCGGCAAGAGCCAACAGCCTCGTCATCGTGACCTCCTGAGCAGCTTGATCCCCGGCAGTAGCCTTACGAAGCCTCTCGTGTCCGGAACGTGATCTACATCACTTTCACCAACATGAGTCGTGGGGCAGCGGCTTTGGTTCAATGCACCCGCAAGGCGCAGCCTAATTCCACAGCTTGGCCGGTCAATTGGCCGGGGGGCCAGCGGTTCCAGCAGCTCACTCGAACCAGGACGCGTAGAGCTTTTTGAAATTGCCGTCCTCCATCGACATGTGCAGCCACTGATCGACAAAGTCCTTCAGGGCCTCATCGCGCTGCAGCCAATAGGCCTTTTCCGCGAAGTCGAACGGATGATCCGGATGCACCGCGCAGAGCACGCCGGGATGCAGCTTCTGCTGATAGCGCGTCTCGGACGCATCGGTCATCATCACGTCGGCATCGCCTTTGGCGATCTGATCGAAGATGGTGACGTTGTCGCCAAAGACCTTGATCTCGGCGGTCTTCAGATGCGCCCGCGCAAAGCGTTCATTGGTGCCGCCGGGATTGACGATGACGTGAACGCCCGGCTGATCGATCTTCTCCAGCGTAGCGAACTTCGCCGCATCCGAGCAGCGCGCGATCGGCGTCTTGCCTTCGCGCATGATCGGCGTGGTGAAATAGCCCTTCTTCTGGCGGTCGAGCGTGATCGACACCCCGCCCATAGCGATGTCGAAATCATCCGCCTCGAAGTCCTTCGCCAGCTGCGGCCAGGCGGTTTTGACATAGTCGACCTTGACGCCGAGTGCCTTGCCCAGGGCTTCCGCCATATCGACGTCGAAGCCCCTGAACTTGCCGGTCGTGCTGTCGAACAGGCTGAACGGCGCGTAGTCGCCGGTCATGCCGACGCGGATCGTGCCGCGCTTGATGATCTCGTCGAGGCGCGAGCCCTGGGTTTGCGCCTGTGCGGAATTGGCTGTGAGGAGAAGGGCGGTGACGAAACACGTCAGGATACGAAACATCGGGTTCTCTGGCGAAAATTATGCCGGTGACTGCACCCGGTATAGAGCAGCCGCCGGCATTCGCAAACGCGCCCCTGGTCGCCTATGCGTCGTGACGATCAGCCGCCGGGCTGCGGCTGATCATTTCGCGCCGGATCTGCTCGAAGCGGCGATGCGCATCGCTCTCGCGCTCATCGACCAGCTTGATCGCGGCCTCCGCGCTCATCGGGCCGCCGACGGCCATCGGCATCGCGCCTTCGCCGATGCTCTCGTCGACGAAATATTCGTCATGCTCGCCGCGGCGGACGCTCCATTTGAAGCGGATCGCGGCCATTGGGCCCGGGCCAATTTTGGTGTAGCCATCGGCTTCGGTGGGCGCGATGGGCGGTGAGCCCGTGGTCGGAGTGTCGTGATTGCGATGGCTCTGCGGATGCTCGAGGATGCTTGCAATGGTCGCAAGCGCCTCGTCAGTCGGATCGCTCTGGGTCAAATCTCCATCCTCCGAACAATGAGGGACCGCCGGCCCCAATGATCCTCGGGTAGCTTCGCGGTGCGGAAGCTTGATCCTGAATAAGGCCGAGTTTAGGCGCAGATTGGCGGTAACTTGGTGCGCCACGGCCGCTCCTGCTCGAGCTGTGCAGCAAGCCGCAGCAAAGTCGCCTCGTCGCCAAAGCGCGCCGCAAACATCATGCCGAGCGGTAATCCCTCGCGATTCCAAGCGAGTGGCACTGACATTGCGGGCTGGCCGGACATGTTGAACATCGCGGTCCCCGGCATATAGCGCCGCAGTGTTGGCCCAATATGGGACAAGTCCTGTGCCATGGAATTGAGCTCACCAAGGCGTAACGGAGGCGCACACAGCGTCGGGCTGAGGAAGACATCACACGTCGCCATGAACTCCGCGAGCGCGCGCGAGATCTGAAATGCCGCAAGCTCGGCCGCGACATAGTCGGTCGCGCTGGCCTCCTTGGCGTTGTGCGCCATTGCAAGCGTGAGGGCTTCGAAATCCTCAGCCGTCATGGCACGCCCAAAGCGCTGCTCGGCGAGCCGCACATTCATGGCCGTGTTGGCGCCGACGATGGTCATCATGACAGCGGCCGGATCGCTTGGCAGCACGGGCGCGCGCGCCTCGACATCATGGCCGAGCTTTACCAGCAGTGCAGCGATCTCGCGCACGGCGGCCGTGATCTCCGGATCGATCGCTTCGCCCTGCGGCGACTTGTCGGTGAAGGCGATGCGCAGGCGGCCGGGTGCGTGCTTCACCTCTTCGGCGAAGGGACGCGCCGGCGGCGGGGCGTGATAGGGACTGGTCAATTCCGGCCCGCTGATCGCATCCAGCATCACCGCGCTGTCGCGCACGCTCACGGAGACCACATGGCCGCAGGAGAAGCCGCCCCAGCCCTGGCCGCGATCGGGCCCGAGCGGATTGCGCGCGCGTGTCGGCTTCAGCCCGAACAGGCCGCAGGCGGAGGCGGGGATGCGGATCGAGCCGCCGCCGTCGCTGGCATGCGCAACGGGCAGGATGCGCGCGGCAACCGCGGCGGCCGCGCCGCCCGACGAGCCGCCGGACGAATGCGCGGGATTCCAGGGATTGCGTGTCGGCCCGTGCACGCGCGGCTCGGTGGTCGGCATCAACCCGAATTCCGGGCTCGCGCTCTTGCCGAAGATCGTCAGCCCCGCATTGAGGAAGCGCTGCGCCAGCGTGCCGTTATGGTTGGCGACCTCGTTCCTGTAGAGGCTCGCGCCGAACGTCGTGCGCGTGCCCTCGAGCAGGTCGAGGTCCTTCAGCAGGAACGGCACGCCGGTGAAGGGGCCCTCGGGCAGCCCCGTCTCGATCTGCCGCTTTGCGTAGTCATAGTGCTTGACCACGACGGCATTGATGGTGGGGTCGACCTTCTCGGTGCGAGCGATCGCCTCGTCCAGGAGCTCCTGCGGCGTCACCTCCTTCTTGCGCACAAGGGCGGCGAGACCGACGGCGTCGTAGTTTCCGTATTCCTTGAAGGCCATTTTTCAACCCGTCGAATAAGTATGTGTAGTTGGCGGGCGCGGCGCCGAATGAGCCGCGCCCATTTATTCGCTTGTCATTCCGGGGCGCCCGAAGGGCGAACTACGGTGCGCAACTGCGCACCGGAGAATCTCGCGCCGCAATCTCGAGATTCCGGGTTCGCCGCTGGTGCGGCGCCCCGGAATGACGGAATGAGGTCGCAGAGTCACGTCAGCACATCCTGATTGATCACATTCTGCCGGATCGGGTCGCCGTCGAGTGCGCTCAGGATGTTGCGCGCGGTCTGCTCGCTCATGCGGTCGACGGCTTCGCGGGTGACGCCGGCGACATGCGGCGCGGTGATCACGTTCGGCAGCTTGAACAGCGGGTTTGCCACCGGCGGCGGCTCCTGCGCGAACACGTCGAGGCCGGCGCCGGCGAGCTTGCCTGACGCGAGCGCATCGTACAGCGCCGTCTCGTCGACAATGCCGCCGCGCGCCGTGTTGATGAGATAGGCGTCCTGCTTCATCAGCTTGAGCCGCGCTGCATCGAACAGGCCGACCGTCTCGGGCGTCTTCGGACAATGGATGCTGACGAAATCCGCGCGCGGCAGCGCCGCGTTGAGATCGGAGGCGAACTCACAGCCGGCGGCCTTGATCTCGGCCGCTCCCTTGTAGGGATCATAGACCAGGACCTGCATCTCCATGGCGTGGCAGCGTTTGGCGGTCCGTGTGCCGATGCGGCCGAAGCCCACGATCAGCAATGTCTTGCCGTAGAGGTCGTAGGGCAGCTTGCCCAAACGCTCCGGCCAGGTGCCGGTCTTGACCATGGTGTCCATCTCGGCCGCGCGCTTGGCGAGCGTCAGCATCATGAACAGCGCGCATTCGGCGACCGAGGGCGAGTTGGCGGTGCCCGCGACCATCAGCGGTACCTTGCGGCGGCTGAGCGCGGGAACATCGACCGCATCGAAGCCGACGCCGATCCGGGTCACCACCTTCATGTCGCCGGACGCCTCCAGCTCGACCTCGCCGAACCGGGTCGCACCCAGCGCCACGCCATGAACCGGCGCCTGGGCGCGCAGCATGGCCTGGAAGTCCTCGGCCGAGATCATGTTGGGGAATTCAACGAGCTCGATATCGTCGCGCGCATTGAGGAGCGCTCGTCCGGCTTGAGAGAGAGATTCCGTGACGAGGATTTTCTTTTTGTTGCGATGCACTGGAATATTTGCCCTTGTTGAGAAGGTACCTCCCGTACCCCCGAGGTTCTCCAGCGTATCGCGGCGGGTTGGGAACGGCAACGCTGGAGGGTGAATACCTCCGCTGTCCTCGAGGCACCCCGATTTTTGTATCGAGCGTTCTGAACAGCAGTTTCGAGGAAGCAGGTGCTCTGGTCCGCTGCGGTCGGTGATGCGGCGTTGACGCCATGACCCGGAGCCGACCGAGTTAACCAAGGTGAACGGGAACTAAGCGCGCGCCTGCTGCTTGAGGTTGAATCAACAACCGGCGGAGAATGCGACCATGGAGAGGAAGCAAGCTGCGAAACGAACGGGCAAGGCCAACGTTGCGGCCGTGACCACACTGGGTGCCGCTGGCCTCGGCCTTTCATTGGCAGGAAGCGCCGCATCTGCCACGCCCACCGCTGATATCCCGCAATCCCAGAACACCCCGCCCAATCAGCGCTTTGTCCTTGGCGACGAAGAAATGGCCGATATCAGCCTCGCGACCTTCCATCTCTTCGACAGGGAGAACGTTGGCGACCTGCAGAAAGGCGATCTGCAGCAAGTCGCCTGGCGTGGATGCGGCGGCTGCCGTGGCTGCCGAGGTTGTGGCTGGCGCGGCTGCAGGTGCGGAGGCTGCGGAGGCTGCTGCGCGCGCTGGGGACGCTGCCGCTGGTGCTGAGCTCCACAGCGTGTGGCGAGGTCGTCGGCCGGGCCCAGGCCTAGCCCGGATCAACCAGGTCACCGGCGTAGCTCGAAGAGCGAAGACGCAAGCGATATCCGGGACGGCCCTCGAGGGCCAGTCCCGCATGTCGCCGCGCTCATCCGGGTTACCTGCTGGCGCGGTCAAGCCTGACATGGCTCTCGTAGAACCTCTCAAAATTCTGGTCGGGGATACAGGTCCGCGTTCTCGCCGCGTGTTGCGCGCGAGCTTTGCTTGACGCGTTTGCCCTCGGAACAGGTGAGGGCGCAGGGAAGGCCGGGTGGCCGCTGCACCCGGGGCTCTCGCGCAGAAAAAATACTGCGCAAGCGCGAGACCACAGGTACAGGCGGTGATCACACCGGCCTTCCCTGCGCGATGGTTTACGGCTTATAGGCGCTCTCCCCGGTGAACCTTGCCGATTGCCACCGTCGTCGCCGCGATGCGACAGCATCGTCGGCACAGCGCCGAGCCTTTGGGGCGCCAGGACCACGCCACTTCGCCGTCCGCCTCAGTGCCGCTCGTCAACAGGCACTTCAGCGTCCACCGCCTTCCGCCCCACGTTTCGTGACGATCGCGATACGCCCCTCACACCGGCGCGGAATGAGGGGAGGAAAGCATAAATTTCGGAATAATGGAAGAGATTTATTTTTGCGCGACGGACTTGAACGGGGTAAGCGGCTTGATGCGGCTGGCGAAATTCGATTTTGTGGCGCAAGTCGGCGGAGATCGCTGAAGCGCTGAGAGCCGGCGTTTTTCATCGTGCGGCGGTTGCTAGTCGATCTCCCGCATTGCCGCTGCTGAGGTCAACAGCACTTTTTGCCTCGTGACAGCTCGTGCTAGTGTCGGGTTCTCAATATCTGCGAAGAAGGATCTGCGAATTCATAAGGTGAGGGCTTTTCAAACCACATGTTGGGAGGACAACATGATTGATCAGCGTACCGCGCCGTGGGCGGCGCTAGTGCTGCGGGTAACCCTGGGCTCACTCTTTATTGCGCACCTCTATTGGAAATTCGCCATTCTTCCTGGCGGTCTAAGCACATGGTGGGGCAACTTCGAAAAAAGCGGCTACTGGTCGATCACGCCCTGGTACGCCATTTCCGCGGAATTTGTCGGTGCACTCTTGCTGATTCCGGGCATTTGGACGCGCTGGGCAGCGCTCTATTGTCTGCCTTTAATCGCCGGAGCCGCTCACTTCTGGGCAATTCGTAAGGGCTTCTTCTTTACTGGAGCGGGTTCAGAGCTGCCGATAATCTGGTCAGTAATGCTTGTGGTCCAGGCTCTCTTGGGTGATGGGCCTTACGCTGTCGTTCCTTCGCTCACGCGAACCGAACTGACGTTCGCCTAATCACTCTGTGTTCACCCAAATCAGGCGCCTTCCGCTTTGATCTCAGAGCAAGCGTAGCCCGCACGAGCGCCGCGACATCCGGGATGACGTTTCGATGATGGCTCCCGCTTGTCACCGCGCTCGTGCGCGCTATTCGGTGCCCAATCTCTGTACCTGCACGTAGCGGCGAGGTCGCCTAAGGGCCGAAAATCTCCTCGCCAGCGCCATCTTTTCGCACCGGGTCGATGCGACCTTCGCACCGCTCTGTGAAGTATTGCGTAGCGTGGCGTACTCAGGGCGCCGCACGTCCTTTTAGGGGGATCGCGCTGGAAGGCCCCGGTAGCCCGCCGCTACTGGGGCCTTGTTCCTGAAATCCGGCTTATGGGTTTTCGCGCTACGGCCGCCCCAGCACCACGCCGCTCGCCTCGTCCAGCAGGTGCATGTTGTTGAGGTCCACCGCCAACCGCATCGGCGCGCCGTCGCGGGCGCCGGCATTGGGATTGACGCGGCCGCAGATCTGGGCGCCTTCGAGGGTGAAGTAGACCAGGGTCTCCATGCCCATCGGCTCGGTGACGTCGAGCACGGCCTCGAACGGCTCGATGCCCGGCTCGGCGTGCGGTCGCACCTCGGCGATGTGCTCGGGCCGGATCCCCAGCAGCAGCCCTTCGTTGCGGGGAATGTTGTTGTATTGCGCCGCGCGTCGCGGCGGCAGTGGAAAGGCGATGCGGTCGGTGAGGCGTAACTGAAGCTGGTCGCCGACCTGCTCCAGCCGGCAGGGCAGGAAGTTCATCGCGGGCGAGCCGATGAATCCGGCCACGAACCGCGTCGCGGGGTTATGGTAGAGCTCGTTCGGCGTACCGATCTGCTCGATCTGGCCCTTGTTCATCACCACGACGCGGTCGGCCAGCGTCATCGCCTCGACCTGGTCGTGGGTGACATAGACGGTGGTGGTGCGCACCTTCTGGTGCACCTTCTTGATCTCGATCCGCATCTGCACACGCAGCTTGGCATCGAGATTGGATAGCGGCTCGTCGAATAGAAAGACCTTGGGGTTGCGTACGATGGCCCGGCCCATGGCGACGCGCTGGCGCTGGCCGCCGGAGAGCTGCTTGGGCTTGCGGTCGATCAGGTCGGTGATGTCGAGCAGACGCGCGGCCTCCGTGACACGGGCCTTGATCTCGGCCTTCGGATAGTGCTTCAGCCGCAGCCCGAACGACATGTTCTCGGCGACAGTCATGTGCGGATAGAGCGCGTAGTTCTGGAACACCATGGCGATGTCGCGGTCCTTGGGCGGCACGTCGTTGACGACGTCGCCGCCGATCATGATGTCGCCGTCGGTGATGTCCTCGAGCCCTGCGATCATCCGCAAGGTGGTGGACTTGCCGCAACCCGATGGCCCGACCAGCACGATGAACTCCTTGTCGGAGATGTCGAGATCGATGCCGCGCACGGCTTCCACATCATCGTAGCGTTTCACGACCTTGCGCAGATTCACTTCAGCCATCGGTGTTCAACCCTTTGTCGCGCCGGCGGTGAGGCCGGCAATGTAATAGTCCATCAGGAACGCATAGATGATCAGCGGTGGTGCGGCGCCGAGTAGGGCGCCGGTCATGATCTGCCCCCAGTTGAAGACGTCGCCCTTGACCAGTGTCGTGATGATGCCGACCGGCAGCACCAGCTGGTCGGTGGAGGTCGTGAACACCAGGGGATAGAGGAATTGCGCCCACGACACCGTGAAGGCGAAGATGGTCGCCGCGATCAGGCCGGGCAGTGCGACTGGGATGAAGATGCGGGTCAGGGTCTGGAACCAGGAGGCGCCATCGATGATCGCCGCTTCATCCAGCTCCTTCGGGATGGA
Source organism: Bradyrhizobium sp. (assembly GCA_035652015.1). Taxonomy (GTDB): domain Bacteria; phylum Pseudomonadota; class Alphaproteobacteria; order Rhizobiales; family Xanthobacteraceae; genus Bradyrhizobium. The sequence continues at coordinate 71,882 of DASREP010000095.1, forward strand.
TGCGAAGTAACCGATCATGATCCAGGTGCAGAACGGGACTGTCAGCGTCGGATAGATGAAGAGCAGCACGTACCAGCGGTTGATCAGCTGGATCCCGGTCCAGTTGCCGAAGATTGCGAACATCTTGAACAGCGGGATGAAGAGCAGGCTGTCGGGAATGAGGTAGGTCAGGAACACTCCGGTTGCGAGCACGGCCGAGCCCCAGAATTTCATCCGCGCCAGCGCGAAGGCCGCCGGCACGCTGATCAGCATGGTGACGGCTACCACGACGACGGAGATCACCGCCGAATTCCAGAAGAAGCGCAGGTACTGCCGCGACGACAACAGCTCGATATAGTTCGACAGTGTTGGATGGAACACCCACCACGGATTGGTCGCCGCCGAAATCTCCGCGCTGCTCTTCAGCGAGGTGATCAGCATGTAGATCGGCGGCAATAGCGAGAAGATCGCAAACAGTGTCAGGAAGAAGTAGGACCAGCGCAGCGCCCAGGTGCGGTCGCGGCTCATGCTGCCATATTTGACCTTGCGGCGGGGGCCGGCCTTGTCGATTGTGAGGGTGCTCATCAGGCTTCATTCCCGCGCTTGTTGACATCCCGCAGGATGAAGTAGGCGGCGACCGCCAGGATCGGCGCCATGAACAGAGAGACGCTGGCGCCGAGCGGAATATCGCTGCCCTGGATGCCAATCTTGAAGGCCCAGGTCGCGAACAGATGGGTTTGATCGAGCGGCCCGCCCGAGGTGAGGATGCGCACGATGTCGAAATTCGCGAATGTCACGATCAGCGAGAACAGCGTCGTGATGGCGATGATGTTGCGCATCATCGGCAGCGTCACGTACCAGATGCGCTGCCACCAATTGGCGCCGTCAATCGCGGCCGCCTCGTAAAGCTGGTCCGGCACCGATTTCAGTGACGCCAGGTACATGATCATGAAGAACGGCGCGCCGTACCAGACATTGACCAGAATGACGGAGAAGCGCGCCCAGCCAGCTTCACCAAGCCAGGGAATCGGTCCGACGCCGAACAGCCCGAGAGTGTAGTTGAAGGCGCTGTAGGAGGGATCAAACAGCCAGAACCAGGCCAGCGTGCTCATGGCGGGCGGGATCACCCAGGGCACCAGCAGCATGCCACGCCATTTGCGCTGCTTTCTGGAGGGGATGTTGTGAGCAAAATGGGCGACGATGAAGCCGATCAGCGCCTTGAAGATCACGGCGGTGATGGCAAACAGGCAGGATTGCTCCACCACCATCCAGAAGGTGTCGCGCTTGAACAGGAACTGGAAATTACCCAAGCCGACGAACTTGGTCATCGCCTTGTTCAGCGTGGCCAGGTGGATGGCATACAAGGCGGGGTAGATCACCAGGATCAGGATGAGCAGGATCAGCGGCAGCGTCATCAGGAAGCCGACCGTCGACTTCCGCTTCAGCGTATTGCGCAGACTGGCGCGCCGGCCGGCACGCCGAGCGCCCTGAACGTGCTGGTGTTGAAATGCGACATCGACCATGGTGCGTCCCTTCGCATTTTCCTTGCAGGATCGTTCCCGCGAAGCCGGCGTTGCAACGATCGGCTCGGATTCAGTCCGTCATTCCGGGCCAGCGTGAGCGGCGAGCCCGGACTCTAGAGATTGCGGCGCGCGATTCTCAGGTGCGCAATCGCGCACCTTAGTTCGCGCTTCGCGCGCCCCGGAATGACGTCGCATGAGTCAACCGTCGGCAGCATGGCGTCAGCTTCGCATGAAGCCTTCACATTCGCCTTCCGCCCAGGCGAGGGTGTCTTCCATCTTGGCGCCTTGCGCGTATTTCAGACACATCTTGGTCAGCGTGGCCTGGGCGTAGATCTGCTGGGCGACCTTCGGCGGCGCAGGTGAGGCCGCGATCGACAGCACCTGCTGATGATAGGGATCAGGATAGTGGAAGAGCGTGCCCTTCGGCGGCTCCGCCTCGGCCCAGACCTTCAGTTTGGTCAGCTTCTCGAACGCGGGCAGGTCATAGCCGCCGCTGGCACTCACCAGCCGCTCGATGGAGGCCGGCTGCGACAGGAACGTCAGCAGGCTCTTCGCCGCTTCCTTGTTCTTCGAGAAGCTCCAGAGGGTGAGGAAGTAGGGCAGGAATGGCGCGAACCGGCCCTTCGGGCCCGACGGGAAGCCATGGGTCCAGCACTGTGCCGCAATCTCCGGCGCATCGCGCTTGGCGACCGCCCAGGCGCTCGGCGGATTCATGATCATGGCGCCCTTGCCCGAGATCAGCCATTTGTTGTTGTTGGCGTCGTCCCAGGCGGCCACGTCCGGCGGCAGGAACGCGATCAGCTTCTTGTAGAATTCGAGCGCCTGCCGGACGTTGTCGGTCTTCACGGTCAGGTCGCCCTTGGCATTGACCAGCTCGGCCCCAAAGCTCTGGAAAAACGCGCCCGCAGAGTCGACGGAATCGGAGGTTTGACCGAGCCCGATGCCGAAGGCATAGCCGCCCTTTTGGCAGGCTTCCGCCGCCTTCAGGAAGGTGTCGAGCGTCCAGTTATCGGCCTTGGGCGGGCTGCCGGCCGGATACATCTCCTGCACGTCGATGTTGGCATACTTCTTCATCAGGTCGATACGCGAACAGGGGCCCTTGATCTGGCTGCCCAGGCAGGTGGGAACGCCGAGCCATTTACCGTCAAGCTGGCCGAGATATTGCACCGTGTTGTTGACCGTACCGTTCTGCTTGATCAGCGGTTCCATGATGTCGTTGACGGGCTCGAGCAGGTCGGAGTTGGCATGCGGCCACCAGGTTGGCATCGCCAGGATGTCATGGCCTTGCTGGGCCTGGGCTTCGGCGGCGATGGTAACGAGGTTCTTGTCGCCCTGGCTCGTGATGTAATCGATGGAGACGTCGACCTTCTCTTTTTCGGCCCATTCCTTCACGAGGGCCTTGGAGACGTCGTTGGCGCCGGGAACCCAGTGGTCCCAGAAGCCGATCGAGAGCTTGCCGGCCGCGTGCGCGGAGCGCACGTAGGGACTACTGACGAGCGCGGCGGACGCAATGGCGGTGGTGGCGACGAATTGGCGGCGGCTGATCCTTTTCCCTGACATGGCATTCCTCCCTGGGTGAGCCAAATGGGTTGTTGTTCTCGAAATCTCGTTGTTGTTGTTGCATCGCGGCCCAGCAGGCTTCGCGGAGATTTCTGTTGTCGTGATCAGAGCAGAATTGCCGGCGCCTGTCGAGAAATCAGGTGGCGGGCGCACCTAGAACTAACGTTGCGTATCAGATCGCTCGCGTCGAATCTTGACCATGCCATGTCTTGACCATGCCATGTCTTGACCATGCCATGGGCGGGCGCATCGCCTCGCGCATATTGCGCCGCATATAACGGCTGCGGGATTCGTCATTCCGCTCAAGCCGGATCGTCGCGCAGCTAGTGTCCCCGATGGCTGCGCAAGGACCTTGCGCAGTGGACTTATGCAGTGCGGAAACGCTAGACTCAGAGCTGGCGGAGAAGGATTCCCGTCTGCCGCAAAAACCCGAAACGCTTTCACTTTCGATCAATTGAGGGGCCGAACAATGATCAGTCCGACGTCGAAGCTGCGTGTGCCGCTCGCGCTGTGCATCGCACTTGGGGTCGCCGCCATCATATCCGTCACCGCGCCGCGACCGGCCGGCGCACAAGGTCTTGTCAAGGGCGTCGAGCAGGGCGCGCGCGAAGGCAACAAGGCCGCCGGCCCCGTCGGCGGCGTGCTCGGCGGCGCCATCGGCGGGGTGGTCGGGGTGGTCACCGGGGTGACCGGCGTCTTCACCGGAAACACCGGCAACAACAACCAGCAGACTGCCGCGCCAAGCGACAAGGACAAGGCCGGCGACAAGACCGCCGAGAAGGACAAGGACAAGCAGGCAGGTGGCGCCAAGTCGGCCAAGGAGTCAGCGAAGGGCACCAAGTCAGCGAAAGCGCCAATGGCGCCCGGTGCACCTGGCGCTGCAACGACGCAAGCCGCAGCTCAGATCGCCCCGGTGAACCCGACGGCGTCGGGCGGCAAGGCGGTCGAGGTCTTGACCCAGGATGGCGCGCCGCAATTGACCGCCGAGCAGATCGTCGCCAACAGCGACGCCTATGTCGAACGGATCAAGAAGGAACTCAATCTGTCGCCGGACCAGGAGAAGAACTGGGGCTCGTTCGCCAGCGCCATGCACTATCTCGGGCACAACGGCGCCGAACGACTCAACCTGCGCATCGCGCGCGCCCAGCGCGATCCGCCCGACGATATCGTCGAGCAGATGCGCAATGAGGCGCAGTTCCTGATCGATCGCGCCGCGGACCAGCGCAACGTTGCCGACGCCGCCGAGCCGCTTTATTCAAGCCTCAACGACAAGCAGAAGCAGGTCTTCATCGACGAAATGGTGCGCCTGAGCCACGAGCGCGGGTTGGATTGAGCCTTTAGCCCACGGAGCACGCGAGAGCGAATAGCCGGGCACGCGTGCCCTGGGGTAGGTTAAAGGCCCGGCACCCGGCTATCCTGCCGCAGCGGCGCGGCGATCACAATTCCTCACGCAATGGTGAAAAAATGCGGACCGATTCACGCCCGACTGATGGCTGGCGCGTGACCTTGTCACGATAGGTCATATTCGCTGTGGATAAAGAAAATTCGGCCGGCGCGATGTTGGCCGAATGATACCGCGGCGCTGTTTTGCAGGTGTTGGCGAGCTCTCAGGCTTTTGGAAAATTCAGCTCCACGCCGACGCCGTCGGGGTCGTAGAGGAAGAACTGGGTGTCGCCGGTGCGCGGCACGACGCTCTCCCGGAATTTGACACCTTTCGACCGCAGTCGCGCGCGCATTCCCTCCACATCGGTGGCGGCAAAGGCGACGTGATCGAAGCGGCCGGTGTCCTCGAACCGCTTCTCGGTGCCGCGCACGATGATTCCCTCGCGCTGCTTGCGCGTGCCCATCAGATGCACGGTGGCGACGCCGCCGGAATAGAGCCAGTAGCCGGGGAAATCGAGCGGGGGGCGGTTGCCGACTTCGAGTCCGAGCACGTCGACATAGAAGTCCTTGCTGCGCTCGAGGTCCTGCGGCTCGATGGTGAAATGCTGGAGAGTTCCGAGAGGCATTGTTGGTCTCCTTAGACAAAGCTGAGGTCGGCATCAGCGCCCAGCATCCAGGCACCGACGGTTTCGAAATGGCTCATCCGGCCCTGCAGCTGCTGGGTGACGGTGTGCATGTCGCGGAAGCGGCGTTCCAGCGGGTGGTTGTCGAAGATCGAGCTGGCGCCGGCGGTGTGATAGGCGAAGTCGACCGCCTCGCGCGACTTGAGGATGGCGTTGGTCGCGGCCATGCGCACGGTGATGCGCTGGGCCACCGTGATCGTCGCGCCGCCGCACAGATCCCGCCAGATCTCGGCCATGGATTGCAGCACATAGGCCCGCGCGGCGCGCAAATTCACCTCGGCCTGCGCCAGGCCCGATTGCACCACGGCATTCTCGCCGATCGGCCGCTTGCCGCCGCGGATCACCTTACCCTTGGCCATATCGATGAAACAGTCGAGCGCGCCGCGGGCGATGCCGCAGGCCACCCCGGCAAAGCCGATCTGGTAGCAGGTGTGATTGCTCATGCGGTAGAGTGGACCGCTCTCGCGGCATTCGCGGTCGAACTCGCGGGTGATGGAGTGGTCGGCGCGGACGAAATGGTCGTTGAGCGCGAACTGGTCGCTGGCGGTACCGCGCAGGCCGACGGTGTTCCAGATGTCGGTCCATTCAACGTCCCGGCTGCGCACGAGCATGGTGCGCTCCTGCTGGTGCCCCGCCTCGTCCAGTCGCGGCGCGCCGTCAGCGGTGAAGATCGGGCAATGCGCGCCGAGCCAAGTGGCATGGCGGCCGCCGGAGGCAAAGGCCCAGACGCCGGTGACGCGATAGCCGTCCTCGCATTCGATGGCCTTCACGTTCGGCCCCGGTCCCCAGGCCAGCACCGCGCGCGGATCATCGCCGAAGATCGCCTGCGCCACCGGCAAATCCAGGTAGGCGGCCGACATCGCGCAGCCGCCGGCCTGGCTCAGGCACCAGGCCGTCGAGGCGTCGGCAGCTGCGATGGTCTCCATCACATGGAAGAAGGTGATGGGGTCGGTCTCGATGCCGTTGGCGGACCGCGGCAGCAAGAGGCGGAACAGTTCCGCCTCATGCAGTTGGTCGAGCAGGGACGGCGGCAGCCGCCGCCCGCGTTCGATCTCGTCGGATGCGGCTGCGACCGCAGCGCAGACGGCTCTGGCACGGGCGATCACGTTTGGATCGCCCGCAAGGTCAGTTGTGAGTGCAACGGGCATTGCCGGAACTCGTATGTAGGAGGGCTCAGGCTTGCCGGACCTGCGCCGTGGCAAGATCGGCCGCGGCGTTCAATTCCTGGTCGATCTGCTCGATCGACTTGCCCCTGGTCTCGATCCCCAGGAAGTAATAGACCGCGCCCGCCATCAGGAACCAGCAGCCGAGATAGACAAAGGCGGCGGGGATCTCGGGCAGCGGCACGTCGGGCTTCAGATAGTTGCTGGAGCCGACGATCAGCGCGAGCCCGACCGGACCCAAGATCTTGCCGATGCCGCCAAAGCCATAGGCCGAGCCCATACCCGAGGTGCGCAGATGCGAGGGCCAGACCTCGGCCGCGTACGGCCCGACAATGGCAAAGCCGCCATCGGCAAAGAAGAACGTCACCGCCAGGATCAGCCAGAACGCCGAGACGCCGAACAGGCTCGCATCGTAGTTGAAGCCGGCCAGGATGGTCAGGAAGCCGGCGCCGAAGCCGAGCAGCCCGCCGGCATTGCGCCGTCCCATCAGCTCCGAGAAATAGGAGAACGACACCCGCCCAATGAAGCCGAAGGCGGAGAGCAGGATCATCATCTTGGCCGCCTGCTGCGGGCTGACCTTCAACAACAGCACGAACAGCGACGGCGCCCACAGCGTCAGCCCATAGACCCCGGTCTGCGCGCCGGCATTGCCGAGCCAGGACACGATCAGGCTGCGCGGATATTTGAACAGGTCGAGCCAGTTCGCGACCATCACGGGGCCTGCGTCGGCGGCGGTCGGCATCGGCAGCGAGGCAGGCTCGACCTGCAGCGCCCATGCCAATGACGTCCGCGCCTCCTCATAGCGGCCCTGCTGGCACAGCCAGCGCGGGCTTTCGGGAACCCAGATGCGGACCAGCAGCACGAGCAGCGCCGGCAGCACCCCGATGGCAAACAGCAGGCGCCATTGATCGCTGCCGATGAAGGCGCCGAGCAGTGCGCCGATACCGACACCGAGCGGAATGACGCAGGTCACGAGTCCACCGACCCAGCCGCGCTTGGCCGACGGCATGAACTCCTGCACCAGCGGCAGGTCCACACAATAGAGTCCGCCGACGCCGGTGCCGACGAAGAAGCGCATCACCGCGAGATAGACCCAGCCATTGTCGGGCGTGAAATAGAGGAGTCCCGTCGCGATCGAGAAGTTCAGCACGGTGCCGATGAACACCACGCGGCGGCCGATGCGGTCGGCGAGCCAGCCCCAGGCATAGGCGCCGAGAATGGCGCCGATACCTGAGCTCATCAGCACGGTGGCGGACTGACCAAAGGTCAGCTTCCATGGCCCGATCAGGAAGGCCAGCACAAAGCCGATCAGGAAGTAGTCGAAGAACTCAAGGGCATCGCCGATGATCGCGGCGATCAATATCTTGATCTGGTTGGTGGTCAGACCAGTCCTGCGGTCGAGCACATCGAACATGGGCGTTTCCCCTTGGCGCATGTTCATTATTTGAAAGATTTGAAAGGCGAGCGTTGCGCCTGCGCTACTGTCCTTGGGCAGGAAGGCTACAGCGTGATCGCGGCAAGCGGCAAGGCTGTCGACCGCGCGCTTGCCATGCGTGTTGCGGCGCGGCAGGAGCGGCGGACCCTTATTGATCACTCGCTAAATTGCGAGGCGGCTTGAATTTTCTCTACGGTCCGACCCTGCAGAGGAGGGGCTGACGGATGGTTGCGATCAATTCTTTAGGATTTGCTGCTACCGTTGTTCACCTCGCAACCGGACCATTCCATGGAAAGACGAAAGTCTCCTCGCACCGAACTCAACGAGCCTGCCTATGTCTCATCGGGCGGCTCGGTGATGGGCTGCATGGTGCGCAACATCTCCCCGGAGGGAGCCGCGATCGACGTCGAGAACGCAGCCTTCGTGCCGTCGCGTTTCCGCTTGGTGATGGCGTCCGACCGTTCGGTGCACGATTGCGACGTGGTCTGGATCCAGGACAACCGGATCGGCGTCTCCTTCCGGTCGTAGAGCGGCGGCCGCTCAGCGCCTCAGGAGCCTGGCAAGGCGCTTGTCCAATTCCTCGAACGACATCGAGCCCGTGGACATCTCGCCGTTGATGAAGAAGGTCGGTGTCGCCCCGACCTTGAGCTGCTCGGAGGCGAATTTCTGGTCGGCCGAGAGCTTGTCGAGTTGCTCCTGGTTTTTCTCGCAAGCATCGACATCCTGGGCGCTCATGCCGAAATGGCCGCCGATGTCATTCAGGGTGTCGACGGTGTGCTCGATCACGGCGTCCTGCCGCTTGAACAGCGCCGTGACGGCATCGAAGTAGCGCGACGCATCGCGGCCGCCGATGCAGCGCGCCAGCATGGAGGCCGCTGCAGCCTTCAGCTCCAGCGGAAACTCCCGCGAGACGAAGCGCACCTTGCCGGTGTCGATGTATTTCGACCGCAGCATCGGGAACACGTTTTCCTCGAAGTCAGCGCAATGCGGGCAGGTCAGCGAGGAATATTCGACGATCGTGACAGGAGCCTTGTCCTTGCCGAGCGCCATGTCGGGCAGGGCGGGCGGCTTCGCCAGCAGCGTCAAGGTTTGCGCCTTGCCGGCGTGGGCTGGCGATGAGAAAACCGCGCCCAGCACGACGAGGCTGAGCGCGGCAAGACGAACAGGCTTGGACAATGGCTTGCTCCGACCACCGGGCCTCCTGGCACCGTCAAGGGCAGGCTATTTCGCCGGCCCAAGAGGTGCAATGCGGCAATCGGATGCGGCCTTTGGGTCAGATCCAGGCGCCGCCCAGGTCGAAGCCAAACCCGACCAGCCCCAGCGAGATGGCCAGGCCAAGGCAGGACAACATCGAAACCGCTTGCAGCGATTGATCGGTGCCGCGCGGTGCGTCGAAAATGCGAACAACGAGTGCGGACAAAGTATTCATGGATTCCCCCCTTTGACGGTCCCTTGTGGAAAGCTGGGGCCGCCTTGGGGAGAGCTTCTAAGCCAAAAACGTCTTTGGACCGTTATCGAGCGTCCTTAACCGATCGCAACGACACAAGGTTAAGCCGCATGTCGGCGGTAACGCGATCGGGTGGGCTCGTCCCGAGCACCTTGGCGACCGTCATCGCCGTCATCGCCGCCCGATCGGAGGCGCGTTCAGCCGCCAGTCGGTCCCGGGCCCTTTCCTCGATCAAAAGCGCGATCAGCGCCAGGCGCTTCCGCTCGTCGCCCGCGTCAGCCAACAATTGCCTGTAGCGATGATAGTCGTACTCGCCGTCCTGTTGACGCATGTCTCGCCCCCGCAAACACAAACGCCGTCTGGCGATCAGTGTTTCGCAAAGGTGCGCACGGCACAATGTGCTCGTTGGGAGATATCAACCGTTATCGGAGCGTAACGGGTGCGTTGCTGCGGCGGAGGCACCCGCTCGGCTGCAAAAGGGTCTGCGTTATTCCTGTGCGTCGGCCTCGAGGCACTGCAGGACGAAGGCGGTGCGATCGCGCGCCGTCACCTTTTCCTGGTCGGCCTTCCTGGCGCATTCGTGCTGCTTGAGTTGTTCGGCACGGCGCTTCTCGGCCGCCTCCCTGTATTCGGGGGGAACGCTCGTCGGATCGACCAGCTTTTCGGCGAGCGCGGGCGCGGTGAGGGTCGATGCGAGGATGATCGCTCGCAGCCATTTTTTCAAAATCGGCTCCTGAAAAAGTCTGAGATAAAAAAACGGAACTGAAAATACGTCCGGGGCAGATTGCGGCATAATCGCTGGTCATGCCGTCCTTGGCAATGACTTCGGGGCAATCAACTGAAGCCAGTCAAAAAGGTCACTGATGCCAAAAGCTATGGCAGCATCGCTCGCCTTGCGCATCAGCTGATCTCGCCAGCGCCCCAGCGGAGAAGGCTCGCGGCAAGCGCAATGGCAATCAGCAGGGCCCCTGCTACCGCAAGCTTGCAGGTCTGCGCATCCGACAGATGCAGCTCCTCATGCGCCAGGCAGTTCAGGATCATCGCGACATAGCTCGCGACCCCGAACGCGACCGAGGCCGTCCAGAGGTTCATCTTTCGCGTCATCATGCGTTCCACCATCCCCGAGAACCGCCTATGAAACATTCAAGCCGAAATCCGGTTCGCGCGCTGTGAGCGGTTTCACACTTGATTGATGGAGGACCGAAGGGAGGAGCGTTATTCTGGCAATGGTATTTCCGCCAGATTGGTTCGGGCAGAATGCCGGCTCGGGATGGTTTCGGAGCAAAAGGGTGGCGATCGCAGCGCGAGTATCGGCTGGACGGACATGGCCGGCGCAATGGCGGATCCTGTGGCTGGCCTTTGCGAGCGTCGCCGCCGTCGCCACGGCGGCGCAGGCCGGAGACGAGCTTGCCGCCGCGCCAGAGCAGCTCGAGCTGCACATCCCGAGCGACAGGCCTGGCAAACACTGCACCCAGATTGGCCCGTCCGACCTCATGAGCCCGGTCACGGTGTCGCTGCATCGGACCTTTCAAGACGATTTTGACGAGCATCCCCTGCGGAGCGGGCGATGGGTGCCGCATTACGCAGGCAGCGTCGTCATGCCGGAGGACTTCTATACCAGCGGCGATGCATCAGAGCTACGCCGCAAGACCAAATGGAATGGCGAGCAGCAGATCTATGTCGATCCCGGGTATGAAGGTAAGGGCACCGTCCCGCTTGGTCTCGATCCCTTCAAGGTGCAGGATGGCACGTTATCCATCGTCGCGAGCCGGACGCCTCCCGAGCTGAAGGACGTGCTGTTCGGCAACCCCTACATCTCGGGCATTCTGACCACGCAGCAATCGTTCTCGCAGAAGTACGGCTACTTCGAGATCCGTTCCAAGATTCCCCTGGGCGTCGGGGTGTGGCCGGCGTTCTGGATGCTGGCCAACAATGGCGGCTGGCCGCCGGAGATCGACGTGCTGGAGGGGCGGGGACAACACCCCGGCGATCTCGCAATGACCACGCATTGGCGGCTGCCGAACGGCATCATCCAGCGCTGCACCATCGACTTCTCGGAGCCGAATGCCTGGGTGAATTTTCACGATTATGGTGTGCTGTGGGAGAAAGACCGGCTGGTCTATTTCATCGACCGCAGGCCGGTCTCCGACATCAACGTGCCCGCGAGCTTTGAGGATCCCATGTACATGATCATCAATCTCGCCATGGGATCGAAGGTGTTCGGCGGCGTCGGCTTTGTCGACATGCAGTCCCCGCCGGTCGTCGACTTCCAGATCGACCGCGTATCCGCCTACCAGATCGACCCGCCAAATGAGCCGGGCGCGCCGGAGGCGGCGGCGACACGGTAGAGGCCGCTGCCGTCATTGCGAGCGTCAGCGAAGATTCCATGGGGAGTGGATAGCGACCAGTTCTGAAGCCAGACTGAGGTTGCTCAAACCACTCACCTGGAGACGAACGATGTTGCTCGATCATGCTACCGACAGACCGACCGCTATCCGCACCCAGTTTGGCGCA
>DASREP010000096.1:0-43897 GCA_035652015.1 Bradyrhizobium sp.
GACCTTAATCTGCTCGCCATGGATGCGGCCGCCATTGACGCTGCCGCCCATCACCCAATACACGCTGCCGTGGCCGTGGTCGGTGCCGTGATCGCCATTCTCGCGGAAGGTGCGGCCGAATTCGGAGATCACGACCACCACGGTGTCGTGCCAGGCTTCCGGCCCGATCTCCTCCGAAAAGCCGGCGAGCGCACGGCCGAGCTCGCCGAGGCGGTCGGCGAGATAGCCGTTGGCCGCCCCCTGATTGACATGGGTATCCCAGCCACCGACATCGACAAAGCCGAGATTGAACTGCTCGCGCATCAACCGACCAATGCGCCGCGCCGAGAGCTCGAAACCGCGCGGCGACACCGCCCCGCGATTGGCGGCATTCATCTCCTGCGAGATCGACCGGTAGACGTCGTCGCGAACCTTGAACCCTTCCGAGACCGAGGCGTCGAGGTTGCTGTGCGCGTACATCTCCTTGATGAGCTGGGCCTGGCGGTCATCGACACCGGGCTTGCCGACGTAATTGATGCCGGAATTGGGAGTCTGGCTCTTGCCGCGGAAGATCAACGGCAGCTGATCAGTGAAGGAGATCGGCTTCACCCGTGTGAGCTCGGCGGCCAGCCGGCTCATGAAACCGGAGCGATAATCGCGCGCGCCGCCGGCTGATTGGCCGAGCTCAATCGTATCCTGGGTTTCGAAATGGCTGCGCGTCAGGTCGTCGCTGGTGCCGGCAAACGGCACAAAGGCGACCTCGCGCTTCTCCCACAGCGGCAGGATGCTGTTGCGCAAGGCCGGATGTAGCCCCCAATCCGGAGTGAGTGACAAGGCGGCGTTCGGGTTGCCGACGTCAGGACGGGCGATCGCGAGAGTCGGCCGAGACGAATAATAGAAATTGGAGGAGATCGGCACGACGACATTGGCGGCATCATAGGCGCCGCGCAGGAAGACCACGAGCAGGCGCGAATCTGTTGCGGGTGCAGCCCAGACGCGGCCCGCGACGGTGAGCGGGGCGACGGCGGCGAAGGCCTTGATCAGCTCACGGCGGTTCATGGTCGGCACTCCCTTGCGGCTGGTTCAGTGCATGAATTCGGGCGAGGACAGGTACAGCGCGTTCCAGTCCTGCGGCGAGACCGCCTTGTCGAGGGCCGCCAGCGTGGCCGGGCTCAAGGTCTGGCGCAGACCGTTGAAATAGAGCGCGTTCTCGATCAGCGGAAAGGCCGGCTGCTCGACCGCGTTCGGCCCATCCGGCTTGAACAGCCCGGCGGAGCCGGAGCCGATCTGGCGGGCGATCTCGAAGCGCACCATCATCTGCCCGGGCCCGTTCCAGGATGCGGATGTCATGGCATATCCGTCGGGCGTCTCGTGATTGAACAGCCCCTCGCCCATCCGGTTGAGCCAGCCCTGAATCGGTGCGGTGTTCAGGATGACCTTGTCGTCATAGGCGAGCCGCACGGCCGAATAGACATATTGCACGGGATCCTTGAACCGTGTGCCCGGATTGAGCGCCGCGGAAAACTCCGGCGCGTGAACCATGGTCGACAGCACGGCGGCGATGTCGCCGTCGCTGGTCCTGAAGGCCTGCGCCATCTTCTGCACCAGCGAGTCAGGCGGATTGTCCGAGACGAAATAGGTCGCGATCTGCTTCGAGAGATGCACGGCGGTCGCGGGATTGTGGACGATCAGATCGAGCGCCTCGTCCACCTCGGCAAAACCCTGTCCCTTGATGACATGGCCAAGGAAGGTTTTGTCGCTGTAGTCATGCCGCGCCGGGTTGAACTCGAAGGCGCCCTCGCGGAGCAACTGCGACTGCAGCTCCGGCTTGAGCTGAGGATTCTCCGGCTTTACGTCGATCCCCACACCGGTGAGAACCTTCGCAAGCGCCTCGACATCGGCCTGGGTGTAGCCGGAGCCGACCCCCATGGTATGCAGTTCCATGATCTCGCGCGCGTAGTTCTCGTTGACGTGCCCGGCTGCATTGTCGGCATTGTCGAGATAACGCAGCATCGCCGGATGGCGCAGCGTGGCGGCGAGCAGATCGCGGAATTTGCCAAAGGCGTGCGCGCGGATGGCATTGTCCTCGTAATCCCCGAGCACGACACGGATGTTGCTCTTGTATTGATGCACATTGAAATGGTTGAACCAGAACCAGGTCATGCGCTCGCGCAGCTGGTCGGGCGAATAGAGTGCGCGCAGGATGCTGCGCGCGGCCGCCTGCTTGGCGCGATCGCTCATCGCCTGCTGGAACACCTGTTGCGCTGCCTTCTTCTGGTCGGGATCGATCACCTGATTCGCGCTCTTGGCCTGCATGTCGAACGCCACCAGCACGTCGAAGGGAAGTTTGTGAACGTCCGGCATCGCCTCGATCTGCACCTTCACAGCCGCGGGCAACGCCGTCGTGGGACCGGGATGCAGCTGCTCCTGCAACCAGCGCTCAACACCGACCGCCTGCAGATGCGCCGCGCTGGAGGCGTTCACGCCCCAGGTCAATCGATCGAGCAGGGCGAGATCGTGCGGGCTTAGATCGCCAGCCTTTGCGGCCGGTGCACCAAAGCTTGCCGCCGCAAGGACGAGGAGCGCCCACCGGCCCCACCCTCCGGAGCGAGCGTTCGAAGGCACTTTGTCCATCATCGAATTGCCGGTTCTACGATTGCCAAGGACTGGACAGAGTGAGCGTAGCAAACTCGCTACGCAAGTTGGACGGGAGTTTGGCGAGAGAGGGCTGAACAGGCTGTGAACAAGGCATTTATAAATGCGCGGGCGAGCTGGTTCCGATCACGCTGCAGCGAAGGCGGCCGGCGCGCCAGTTCGATTCCAGCCAAGCGGTGAAGTCCGTCACGGGCGGGCTGCCGGCCACCACAGTGAAGGGGGCGTTAATGATGGAATGCCATGGGCGGGTTGCAATCGGAGGGGATAGATCGGCGGCGCCCGCTTCGGCATAATTACGGAAAAGCCGCCAGGAACGTCAAGGGAGCGCCGAGGAAAATCCATGCCAGCTTCGTCCAACATCACCAATGTCGAACTGCTCGCCTGCGATGCGGGCTGGCGCAACTATCATTTTGTGAAGCTCACGACCGAAGACGGTGCGATTGGCTGGAGCGAGTATGACGAGGGCTTCGGCTCGCCAGGCGTGAGCGCCGCGATCGAGCGGCTCTCGGCACGCGTGGTGGGACGCAATGTTTTTCAGCACGAGCGGAGCTATGCCGAGCTCTATGCCGCGACACGGCCGGCCGCCGGCGGCGTGGTGGCGCAGGCCCTCGGCGCGATCGAGAACGCCATGCTCGATGCCAAGGCCAAACTTCTCGGCGTCCCCTGCTACGAGCTGCTCGGCGGCAAGATCCGCGACCGGGTGCGGGTTTACTGGTCGCATTGTGCCACTTGGCGCATCAACCATCCGTCGTGGTACAAGCCCGCGATCGAAAGCCTCGATGGCGTCAAGGCGATCGGCCGCGAGGTGCGCGAAAAGAAGTTCACCGCGCTCAAGACGAACATCTTCACCTATGATGGTGGCAAGCCGACCGGCTGGCGTCCAGGCTTCGGCACACCGTTCCTGCCCGAGCTCAATGTCGAGCGCAGGGTGCTGCATGATCTGCGCATACATCTGGAAGCGATCCGGGAGGGCGCCGGGCCCGATGTCGACATCCTGCTCGATCTCAATTTCCACGCCAAGACCGAAGGGTTCTTGAAAATCCTGCGGGAGATCGCCGATCTCGACATGTTCTGGATCGAAATCGATACCTTCAGCCCGGAGGCGCTTAGCCTTATCCGAAAGCAGAGCCCGCATCCGATCTCATCCTGCGAGACGCTATTGAGCTTGCGCGAATTCCTGCCCTTTTTCCGCGAACAGGCGATGGATGTTGCGATCATCGACACGCCATGGAACGGTGTCTGGCAGTCCCTGAAAATAGCTGCCGCCGCCGAAGCCCATGAGGTCAACGTCGCCCCGCATAATTTCTATGGTCATCTGTGCTCGATGATGAACGCGCATTTCTGCGCGGCCGTCCCCAACCTGCGCATCATGGAGATCGACATCGACCGCCTCGCCTGGGACCATGAGCTGTTCACTTACCTCCCCGAGATCGTCGATGGTCATCTCATCGTCCCCGATCGCCCGGGCTGGGGCACCGAGCCAAACGAAGAGGCGCTGCGCGCCCATCCGCCGAAGCACGCTGGCGGGCTCTTGAATTACGGCCGCAAGGCGTAGTGGCGCAAATGCTGCTCGCGCGCCCACGCGTCTTGCGGGCGTGATACCGGCTGCGTTCAGGCCGCAACCAGGCGATCGCCTGGCGATCTTGTCACGACAGCGCCGTTTCTCAACAACCGCTCATGCAAGCCGGGTTCTTCACGTCAGGCCTGGGGTCGCCGGTAAAATGATCGCGATTCGGCATTTTGATCGCGGCCAGCGTCCTGGCATCGAGCGTCGCATCGTCCGGCAGCAGCCCATTCAGATTGAGGATGTAGGCGGAGACCGCATAGACGTCATCATTGGAAAGTGATTCCGGTGCGTTCTGCGGCATGGCGCGGCGGATATAGTCGAACAGGGTCGGCGCATAGGGCCAATAGCTGCCGACGGTGCGCACCGGATTTGCGTTCGCCAGCGTGCCTTGACCACCGACGAGTTTGTCGCCGACCCCGCCCTGGCCCTTGTCGCCATGGCAGGCGGCGCATTGCTGTGCGAACACCTCGCGCCCATGGGCGACCGTGCCGCTGCCCAGCGGCAGGCCGCTGCCGTCGCGGCCGATGTCGATATTCCAGCCGGCGATCTCCGCCGGCGTCGCCACCCGTCCGATGCCGTAGGGGCCTTGCGTTTCGGCGCGTGCCAGGCACGTCAGCAGCGATGCCGCGACCACAGCCATTGAAAGCTTACGCATTGGCTGCATTGGTCACCTCACCATCCTCTGCGATATGCCAGGGCCAGATCGCGTTGTTATGGTAGAAGCTATTCTCGCCTCGCACCGCGAGCAGTTCGGCCAGCGTCGGCTGCACGTAGCCGGTCTCATCCGTGGCGCGGCTTTGAATCGTTGCACGCTCGCCGTTCCAGTGCCAGGGCAAGCGAAAGCGCGTCAGTGCGCGGGTGAGGATCGGCTCCTGCAGCTTGGCTTCCTGCCAGCTTTTGCCACCATCGACTGAAACATCAACACGCCGGATCCTGCCGTGGCCGCTCCAGGCGAGGCCGCTGACCTCGTGAAAGCCCTTGGAGCTTAGCCGCTGCCCGCCGGATGGTCGCGTGATGATGGATTTTGCTTCCATGTAGAAGGTGAACTCGCGCGCCGAGCCGTCCGGCATGAGGTCGGTATATTTTGAGGTCTCCTCGCGCGAATAGGCGGGCTCCGCGGTGACGTGCAGGCGTCGCAGCCATTTCACGTTCATGTTGCCTTCGAATCCCGGGACCAGCAGCCGCAGCGGATAACCCTGCTGCGGCCGTAGCCGCTCGCCATTCTGGCTGTAGACCAGCATGGCATCGTCCAGGCACTTCTCGATCGGAATGCTGCGGGTCAGAGCTGCCGCATCCGCTCCTTCGGCCACAACCCATTTGGCCTCTGGCTTGAGACCCGTCTCGGCAAGCACAAGCTTCAAGGGGACGCCTGTCCATTCGGCGCAGCTCAGCAGGCCGACAAGATCGGAGGCGGTCTTGCCATACGGCTTCTTGTAGACGGGATTGCCGGAGCATTCGAGGAAGTGGATGTGCGACTCCGACGGGAAGCGCCTGATGTCGTCCATGGTAAAGATCAAGGGGCGATCAACCAGCCCGTGCAACATCAACCGGTGCTGCGCCGGATCAATGGCGGGCACGCCACCATGATGGCGCTCGTAGAACAATCCATTGGGCGTGATAATGCCATCCAGATCCTGCAGCGGCGTGCGACCCGAAGCCGATATGTATTGCGGCAGGTTCTTGGGGATATTCTTGACTACATTCTTCTCGAACGGGGACGGCGTGCCATAGAGCTGACTGCCCATGGGATCGCCGGGCACCTTCATCCATTCCGGCACGTTGGGCGGCAGATTGTCGGCCTCGGCGCGCGCATCCGACACCCCGGCAAGACCACCTGCTAGCGCCACCGCGCCGCCGCGCAGGAAATGGCGTCGCGAGGTCGCCGGGCGGTCGCGGTCATTCTCGGAATCGATCTGCTCAGTCATGCTTGAGTCTCCGTTCAGGCGACCGCATCAAATCGGCAGAATCGGTGGATGGCAAATAGTTCACAAATCTTTCATGAACGGTCGATTCTCAACCGAGATCATTCTAAACGCCGGTCGATGGGCAAGGGTTTCTTTCCTGGATCGGCGCAGCGGCACACGCCACGTGCTTTCGCTGGGAACAACAGCTCCGCCAGCATTATTTGGGCCCCTCGTCGGTCCGTGCTGGCGCGCATCATCGTAAGGAACAGAAAGACGATCGTCTGAGTTGGCCTTCGGGCCACAGTCCGGAACTATTGGTTGGCTAGATTGCCCGCTTTATGCGGTCGACCGACCCTGTGGACGCCTCTCTCCGTGATAAAAACCAAAGGAGAAGCGGAATGGCAACCGAGATTCTGATCGTCGGCGCGGGCCCCACCGGTCTCGTGCTTGCGCTGTGGCTTGCGAAATTCGGCGTCAAGGTCCGCATCATCGACAAGACCGTCGAGCCCGGCACCACCTCGCGCGCACTCGCGGTTCAGGCGCGCACGCTCGAGCTCTATCAGCAACTCGATCTCACCGAGGCCGTGATCACGCGTGGACACAAGGTACCCGCGGTGAATCTCTGGGTCAAAGGCGAGCCGGCGGCGCATCTCGAATTCGAAAATGTCGGCGTGGGCCTGACACCCTACCCGTTTCTGCATATCTTTCCGCAAGACGAGCACGAGCGGCTGTTGATCGACCGGCTGGGCGCGTTCGGCGTTGCTGTCGAAAGGCGTACTGAACTCCTCGGCTTCACCGAGCACGACAGGGGCATCGTAGCGCGGTTGCGCGGCAGCAATGGTCAGGAGGAAGATTGCGAGGCACGCTATATCGCCGGCTGCGACGGCGCCCGCTCACTGGTGCGCGAGAGCCTGCGCACCGGGTTTCCCGGGGGCACCTATCGGCAGCTGTTCTATGTCGCAGATGTCGAGGCGGCAGGGCCAACAGCCAATGGCGAACTGCATGTCGACCTCGACGAGGCCGACTTTCTCGCCGTCTTCCCGCTCGCGGGCCAGGGTCGCGCGCGCCTGATCGGCACTGTACGAGACGAGCGCGCTGAGCACCCTGAAAGCCTTAAATTCGAAGATGTCAGCAGCCGCGCCATCCAGCATCTGAAAGTCGAGGTCCGGAAGATCAACTGGTTCTCAACCTATCATGTACATCATCGGGTGACGCAGCATTTCCGGCAGGGCCGCGCCTTCCTCGCCGGTGATGCTGCACACATTCATTCGCCGGCCGGCGGCCAGGGAATGAATACCGGCATTGGGGATGCCATCAATCTGGCCTGGAAGCTCGCCGCCGTGGTCCACGGATACGCGCCCGAGGCCCTGCTCGACAGCTATGAGGCCGAGCGCATCGTCTTCGCGCGCCGGCTGGTTGCGACCACCGATCGCGTCTTTACGTTTGCCACCGCCGAAGGCTGGATTGCGGACATCCTGCGGACGCGCATCGCACCCCTCGTGCTTCCCTTTGCCGCTCATTTCGAGGCAGCCCGCGATTTCATGTTCCGCACCGTCTCGCAGATCATGCTCAACTATCGCAACGGGCCATTAAGCCAGGGCGTTGCCGGCCATGTGCATGGCGGAGACCGCCTGCCCTGGGTCGCGCGCGACGGCGTTGATAATTTCAAACCACTCGCCCGCATGGAATGGCAGGTTCACGTTTACGGCACGGCCGAGGACGATCTCGCGGCCTGGTGCCGGGCGCACGATGTGCCGCTGCACGTCTTTGCGTGGCGCGAGGACCATCAGGGCGCGGGCCTCGCCCGTGATGCGATGTACCTTATCAGGCCGGACAGCTATGTGGCGCTAGCCGCAGAGCGCGGCCCGGCGGCTGCGCTGGGTCGTTATTTCGCCGATCATCAGATCCAGCCCGGCGGAACAGTCGCGAGCCGAGCGCCGCAATAGACTATTCTCCCGGCACGATCGCATTGCTCGGCGTCGGGCGGTCCGTGATCTGCTGCCCGAACAGACTGCCGATCAATTCGACCGCGGTCCGCGCGGTCCGGCCCCGCTCGTCCAGAAAGGGGTTCAGCTCGACAATGTCGACCGAGCGAACCAGCCCGGAATCGTGCAGCAGCTCCATGATCAGATGCGCCTCGCGATAGGTCGCACCTCCCGGGACGGTTGTGCCAACACCGGGCGCAAGTTCAGGGTCGAGAAAATCGACGTCGAAGCTGACATGGAGCACGCCGTTTGCAGTCCGCACCTTGTCGATGACGCGACGGATCAGCACGCCGACGCCGAACTCGTCGATGGCGCGCATATCGGCAATCGAAACCCGCCGTGTGCGCAACAGATCCTTTTCCAATTTGTCGATCGAGCGCGTACCGAACAGATCAAGCTGATCGGGAGCAATCGGGCACCGAACCTCCCCTTCGACGAGCCCATCAAGGCCATCTTCGCCGCACAGGAATGCGGCGGCCATGCCATGCATATTGGCGGTCAGCGTGGTCGCCGGGGTATTGTAGTCGGCATGCGCATCCAGCCACAGCACGAAAAGCTTCCGGCCCAAGTCCTGCCAGTGACGCGCCATGGCGGTAACGGATCCCATCGAAAGCGAATGATCGCCGCCGAGGAAGATCGGGATCGCGCCGGTCAACGCCACCTCATAGCCCCGCTGAGCAAGCAGCCGCGTCCAGCGCTGGATATCCCGATAGTGCTTGGCATTCTGCGGCGGAACGTCGTTAGGCTCAGCCAGGCCGGCAACGGTAAGATCGCCATAGTCGGAGACCTCGAAATCCAGGCTTTCAAGCAAGGTCAGGAGGCCAGCCGTGCGGAGTGCGGCCGGCCCCATCAATGTGCCGCGCTGCGAGGCTCCCAGGTCGATGGGGACGCCGAGCAACGCGATGCGTCGTGTCGATTCCAGTTTGGCAGCTTGGGTCAAGGCGCATCCTTTGCAATTTGACTTTGCAACTGGTTTGCAATCGGGCTTCGCACGGACATCTCAGGGTAACAGAGATTCTGCCGCTTCGTTGCGTGACGCGAGATGATCAAAACAGCTTCGGCCCCCGTCGATCGAACCCGGATTCCCAGGTCGTCAGGGTTGCCGCTACCACCATCGCGACGATCCCGCCCACGCTGACGGCGAGTTGCATGGCAAAGCTGGACGCTACCTCCACCAGGATCGCGTGAGCCGCAAACGCCAGCAGCACGCCCAGGCAATATATGGAGAGGGAGTTCTCGCCACAGCGGATCATCGCCAGCATCAGTGGCCTGACCGGGCCGCGCCACTCCGGCGGCGCCAAGCGAGAGACCACGATCGCCAAGGCGAGGAAATGCAGGAGCCGCAGCGGAGCCATATGGCTCTTGTCGATCGGGTAGATCAATTCGGCAATGGCTGGAGGGACCAGCCAGGCCATCGACGTGAACTTCCAGCTCAACGCGACGAGCAAGCTGACGGCGAGATAGGCCAATGCCAGCACCAGCACGGCACGCGAGTGCACGATCCTCAGCAGCGAAGGCGCGCAGTGGCAGGAATACCAGGCCCCGATCACAAACAGGAACTGCCACGCAAGCGGATTAAAATACAGTTCGCCGGTCGGCCATGCCGGCACGTGCCAGCTGAAGATCTGCACCATCAGGTAGAGCAGAAACGACCCGCCGAGTGCAACCACCGGCGCGCGGGTCATGGCCCACAGCACCCCCGGGAAAGCAACGTGCAACAGCACGAAGGTAACGAGGATGTCGGTGTCGACAGGCGCGAACTGCAGCGCCACGGTGTGAACAATGGCCGGTCCCGGCTCGCGAAAGAAGAAGCCGGTGTTGGTTTCGTCCAGATACCGCTCGCCGCCGCCGACCATCCAGACCAGCGCGACATAAAACAGCACGACGATCAGGAAAGCAGTGTAGATTTCCCAGCCGCGCCGCAACGCGCGCACCACGATGGTGCGCCAGCCCTGTTCAGCCAGCGCTCCGCCATAGGCCAGCATGCAGGTGTAGCCGGATACAAAAATGAAGACTTCGCTGGCGTCGCTGAAGCCGTAGTTGCGCACAGTCAGCCAGCTCAGCGAATTATCCGGAATGTGGTCGATGAATATGAACCAGAGAGCCAGGCCGCGACAGGCATCCAGCCGCAGATCGCGGCGGTCTGCACCGGATTGAATCTCCGCGACTTCATTCACTGCCTGCGGGCGATCGGTCACGAGCGCAACTGGCCTCATCCGCCGGATAGTCCTGGACAAGGTCTTCTCGCAGATTCGGCGGCGACTGTCTGCGTCCGGAAGCTTACGGCTTCGATGGGCCCGGTTCTAGTCTAGGCCGCCCGCCCAGCGTCGGCGGCCACCGCGGCTGGATCGGACGCGAAATATTCGGTTTCGAACGATGCCGCGGGCATCGGGCGGCCGAAGAAATAGCCCTGTCCTTCCTGGCATCCCATCATCACCAGGAGATCGGCGGTCGCGCGGTTCTCGATCCCTTCGGCGACCACTGACAGCCCCAACTGCTTACTCAGGCCCACCGTCGAGCCGACGATCGCGGCATCATCGGGATCAGACAGCAGGTCGAGCACAAACGATCTATCGATCTTGAGGCCGTCGAGCGGGAATTTCTTCAGATAGCTGAGACTCGCATAACCGGTGCCGAAATCATCGAATACGACGCGGACGCCGAGCTGCTGGATCCTCCGGAACATGTCGAGCATACGCTCCTCGTCAAGCAGCAGGATGTCCTCAGTCACTTCCAGCTCCAGGAGGGACGGCGTGAGACCGGTTGCGGCCAGAACGTCGGCAACTGCGGCTGCGAGGTCGCCCGTCTGCAACTGGGAGGGCGACAGGTTGACGGCGATGCGAACGCCGTGCCCGGCAAGCTCCCAGCTTCGGGCCTGCCGACAGGCGGTCTGAAGCACCCAGGCTGCGATCTTCTCCGAGCTCGGGGAGGTGTTGACGACCGGCATGAACTCTCCGGGCGAGACCATGCCGCGCTCGGGATGGCGCCAGCGGATCAGGGCTTCCGCGCCAATCAGGCCGCCGTCGAGCAGCCGCACCTGTGGCTGATAGAATAGCTCGAACTCGCCCCGTTCGGCGGCGAGCACCAGTTCGGACTCCAGCCGCAGTCGCGCCTCGAGCTCCTGCCGGATGGCGGCTTCAAAGATCACATGCGCACCACGACGGGTTGTCTTGGCGCGGCACAATGCCAGATGGCCGTTGCTCAGGAGCTCATCCGCGTTGCGGCCACCGTCCGGAGAGATCGCGACTCCGATGCTGACCTTCACTCGATGCTGCCGCCCGCCCGCCTGCAGCGGTGTGTCGAAAGCCCGCGCCACGCGTTCTGCGAACTGTGCCGGCGGCTCGTCGAGGGCCCGGCAGGGCACTGCAATCGCAAACTCGTCACCGCTGAGCCGCGCGACGAGAGCTGCGCCCTTTGCCTGCGCGACCAGCCGCTCGGCAACCGCACAAAGCACGAGGTCGCCGCAGGCATGACCGAGCATATCGTTGATCTGCTGGAAGCCGTCAAGGCCGAGGACCAGCAGCAAGATCTCGCCTTGCTCCGGCTCGGCAGCCGAAAGCATTGCCGAAAGCCCGTCATGAAGGGTGTTGCGGTTGGCAAGGCCGGTGAGAGAATCATGCTCAGCCAGGAACCTGATACGCTCGGCCTCGCGTTTTCGCGCCGATATGTCGCGCAGTACCGCGCCATATTGGAAACCGTCGGCTCCCTGCCAGGCGGAGAAGCAGGCCTCTACCGCGAATACCTCGCCGTTCTTCCTCACGCCGTCGAACTCCATCACCGAGCCGCCGGGGAGCAGCAGGGCAGGACGCGCCGCATCCGCAATCGAAAAACGGCGATGGGCATTGTTGCGAGGGCCAGCGCAGATGGTGTCGAACGGCTTACCGATCATCTCGGCCAGTTCATAGCCAAAGATCGCCGCGGCGCCCGGATTCCAGACCGTGATGAGATGGTTCTGGTCCGTACAGACGAGCCCGTCGCCGAGCGACATGGCAATGCGCTGGAAGCGATGCTCGGCAATCCGGCCGAGCCAGTCGCGCAGGTCGATTTCGTCGAGCGCAATGGCCGCCAGGTAGACCGCAATCGCGGTGTGGAACAGCGAGGTGTCGAGCATGAGCGGCAGCTTGGCCTGCACGATCACTGCAACTGCCTCGAGCCCGGCCGCCATCCCCATCAGCATCATCACCCGGATGCCGGCGCGGAGCCGCCGCCAGTAAATCATCATGATCAGCGAGATCGCGACCAAGCCCACGAGTGTCACGAAGTCGGATGTGGTGCGGAGCGTACGGCCCTGCAGGATGGATTCGGCTGCCAGCGCCTGCAGCACCGGCCCGGAGACGATCGCTCCGTTCGGAATGCTGAAGCGGTCGCCAAGTTCGAGCGCTGTGCCGCCGACGATGATCTTCTTGTCCTTCAGGCGAACCAGGGTCGCGGGCTCACCGCGCAGCACGTCGACATAGGAGACGACGGGGATGCTGGCTTGGCGAATGCTGAAGTCGATGAGGAATGGCGTATCCTTTTCGGTAAATTTGCCGGCCAGGACCGCGCCCATGGACGGAACGAACTTACCATCAAGGTGCTCGCCATAAGGGTAGCGGCGGATCAATCCGTCCGGATCTATCGCCACGTTAACCAGGGCCGACCAGGAATGCGCCGCAAAGCTCGGCAAGGGCCGGTTGATATGAACGCTTGAGCGATCGCCAGGCTCCGCACCGGGTTGCTTGAACGAGGGCAGCACCACCGAACCCGCCGCACCCTGCAGGGCCTGGTCAAAGGCGCGGTCCGCGGCTGGATCCGACGGCGCACTGAAGTCGACATCGAAAGCGACGTCACTTGCGCCGGCGCGATCGAGCTGGCGAAGCAGGTCGGCGTGCAGGCCACGTGGCCAGGGCCAGACACCGATCTTTTCGAGCGAGGGCGGGTCGATGGCAACGACGACGACCTCGCCGGTGGCCGTACGCTGCTGCCAGGCGAAGCGCAGATCGGCCAGTGCATTGCGGAACGCACTGTGCCAGCCGGTGCACAGCACGATCGCCAGCGCGATCACCACAAGGACATGCGGTCGATAGTGCGTCAAGTCTCGTTCCCCTACGCACCCCTCGGTGGGGTGCGCCCCTCCGCCGCGGAAACCGCGACGTCCCAGATCTAACGGCTAGAGCATGATCCGGAAAAGTGTGAAGCGGTTTTCCGAAAAGATCATGCTCAATCGAAGAGCTAGAGCGCGATGACGATTGATCCTAATCTCATCGCGCTTTAGTGCTTGCCATGGCCGTAAGCATGGCCGTTTCCCTCATTACCGTTTCCATGGCCGGCGGCGTGGCTGTTGCCTTTGCCATTGCCCGTCGCCCCATTGCCGCTGCCGGAGCCGCTGGAGCTGTCGGAGTTGCCTCCTGCCGCGGAGACGGTGCCAACAGTTGACGCAACGCCCGAGGTCGCGGACGTACTAGTCGCCGCCGCCGCTGCTGCGCTGCTATTGCTGCTGTTCGAGCTGGATGCATTGGCGCTGCTGGTCCCGATCGAGCTCGACTTGGGATCGCTCCAGACGGTTGTGTAGGATTGCCTGGCGCGACCGCCTCCGACGGAAGTGGGAACGACCGATCCATGCGCAAGCCCATGGGTGGCCTTTTGCACATTCAACCTGACTTCACCGAGCGAGCTCGATATATGCACGACACCGTTTCGCACTGACGAATGGTCATGCTCTAATGGCGCGGCCGCAGTCTGGATAGCCGATGAACCGATGTGCGCAAGCGCGTGGAAAGTCCGGCCATTCGCGGCCTCGCGCGGCGCGTTGAGGCCTCCCCTGGGAACCGGAATCCGGTCGATCGAGGATGGACGCGGCTTGCCCTGCTCGATCCGATTGAAGGGTCCGGTGCCCCCCAGCAACAGGCCGCCTTTGCCATGGGCGAAGCTGGTCGCAACCTGTTCCGGCATGACCTGGGCGATTTGGCCGGACTTGAAGTCGGACACCTCGACCTGACCTCGGCTGACCTCGACACTGGTGCTAGCCGCGTTCACGGTGACCCGGAAGCGCGTGCCCTTGACCACCGCCGCAAGGTAAGGCGTCTCGACTTCGAAGTGCTTGACGTTGCGCTTCTCGACGTCGAGGAGGATCGAGCCAGCCTGCTGCAGGATCGTCGTCGACATGCCGTCCTTTTTCTCGGAAGGGACGCCGATCACCGAGTTGGGTGAGATCAGGATCGTTTCCTCGCCGCGGACCAGAAGCACGCGTCCATTGTGCCCGGTGCGGATGGTGTCGCCGGGGCTGAGGACCTCTTCCTGCTGCAGCGAAACTTGCGCCGCGCCGACGCTGGATATCCAGACCTCGCCGGAGGATTTGCTCACCGACCATACGCCGTCATCGCCGGCAAGCGCGCTCGAGCTCGCGCCCAGAAGCACCGTAGCGACTGCCATGATGCGCCGCAACCAAACCGCATCCGCCATGCTGCACCTGGGTCCTTTGTGATCTCAAGACCTCACGCATAGCGGAAATGTTTCAAGAGAGAATTAGTGGGAGACGCGTCTGTCCCGCGGCCCCCTTAACGATTCATTGACCATAAAAACCTATGAAAAATCATGCGGCTAACGAAGCTTTATGGGCCCGGAGCGAAACCTCCGTGGAAGTACGGTCATCGACATCGGCCGATGGCATTGAGCTACCTGCGCACGTTCTGCTGCGTCTGCGCAATGCTCATCATTGCGGCAACATCCACCGCGCAGGCGCAGCAGGCGAACCAGCCGGGCTTCGATCCGAGACAGCCGGAAAAACATTTTGATAACCTTCAATCGGGACGGACACAGCCGCCGTCACGCTCGCCGCTGCGCATGCCATCGCTCGCGGCGCCCGATGCCACCGCTGACACCCGGCCGCAATTCGTGCTGAGAGGCGTTTTGCTGCAGGGCGCCTCCGCAATAGCGCGCGAGCAGCTCGCGACCACCTACCAATCCTATCTCGGCAAGCAGGTGTCGCAGGCCGACCTCGCAGCCATCGCTGCGGCAATCACGACACTTTACCGGGCTGCCGGTTTGCACCTGAGCCGAGCGATTGTGCCGCCGCAGGACATCACCGGCGGACAGGTTCGCATCCAGGTGATCGAAGGCGGCATCACCGAGGTGAGCCTGAAGGGCGACGGTGCCGAGCAGTTCGGCGTGCGGTCCATGCTCGATCCCGTGCTGGCCGAACATCCCTCTCGTCTGGCCACGCTGGAGCGTCAGTTGCTCCTGATCAACGGCTCACCGGGCGTGCACATCATCGACTCCTCGCTCGAGGAAATCGGAGGGCCCACTGGCTGCTTCCGTCTCGTCCTCGAGCTCAAGACTTGGCACGTGTTCACCGCGTTCGGGCTCGACAATCTCGGCTCGTCAGCGGTCGGCCCCTGGCAAAGTTACGCCACGGGCGCATTCAACTCCTATCTCCTGCCGGGGGATACGCTGGCGATCAACCTCTCGACCACGGCGAACGACCCGCGCCAGCTCGGCTTCGGCCGGCTCTCCTACGATGCGCCTCTCGGCACCGATGGCGCGCGGATCGGCGCCTCGACGCTTTACAGTGAGGTCCGGCCCGGGGACGACCGGCGGCTTTTCAACGACAACACCGTTACCGACGCTTTTGAGCTGCATGGCAGCATCGTCCCACTGCAGTCGCAGCGCTCTTCGCTCGTGCTCACGGCCGCCGCGGGATTCAGCAATGTCAGGGAGAACGACGCGCTCGGCGAGGTCTACGATGACCACATCCGTACCGTCACTCTGACCTCCGATTACCGGCTGCAGGACGGCTTCGGCGGCAACAATTTCGCCACGCTGAGCTGGCGGCAAGGCCTCGATATTTTCGGCGCCTCGCATTTCGGTGACAGCCTGCTCTCGCGCGATGGTGCTTCGGCCGATTTCTCCGTGCTCAATTTCTGGTTCACGCGCTACCAGGCGCTGTCCGACGCCTGGTCGGTGAAGCTGTCGATGGCGAGCCAGACCGCATCGGGGCCCTTGTTCACCTCGCAGCAATTCTACCTGGGCGGGGCCGCCTTCGGGCGCGGCTATGGCAATGCGGAAATCAGCGGCGACAATGGGCTGGCCGGTTCCTTCGAGCTGCGCTTCGACCAGGGCGTGAACTGGCGCTATCTCGCCGGATATCAGCTCTACAGCTTTTTCGACGCCGGCGCGGTCTGGAACGACGCCTACAGGATCGGCGACGGCCTCGCGCTGACCTCTGCCGGCGGTGGCGTTCGTCTCTTCCTCTGGGATGGGGTGCAAGCCGATATCGGCGTGGCATTCCCGCTCAGCTACCGCGCGCCGGACAATTCGATGCGCAGTGCACGGCTGTTGTTCTCGCTCTCTAATGCGCTCAAGCTCTGTCCAGAGCGAGGGCCGCGCTGCCTCTAGCTGCGCTCTGCGGCGCGCCCTCAGCCGGTTCCCCCGACGGTACCGCAGCCAGCGCATAGCTTTCCGAAATTTAATTCCCTGACCGCAGACCTCAGTTCGCGCTTTGGGCGTTCCGTCACCATCTCTTGACTGAAAGTGATTGGGTTGGAAACGATCAAGAACGATGAAGAGGGCTCTCGCAATCCTGGCCTGCCTTTGCCTGCTCGCGGGCGGCGAATATTTCGCCGTCAGCAAATGGGCGATTCGGCATGAGACCTTGAACCTGTTCGACACCACGCGGCAGCGGCCGGTCTCCGTCGATCTGGCGGTGCGCTGGGACTATGAGATGAAGGCTGATAACGGCCTGTGGAAGCTTCCGGTTGCCGTCATCAGCAACGGCAATACCGTCCGAAACACCGAGTACTCTTTCCTGGCCAACGTGCTTGCCGCGCGCGGCTATCTGGTCGCCAGCATCCAGCAGGACCTTCCGAGCGACCCGCCGTTGATGACCAAGGTCGGCATGCCCTATGTCGGCCGGCTTGGCGTGTACCTGCGCTGCGAGGCCAACATCCTGTTCGTGCTCAACGAGCTGCAGAAGCGGCAGCCGAACGCCGACTATAGCCATATCACGCTGGTCGGCCATTCCAACGGCGGCGACGTATCGATGTATGTCGCCAAGCAGCATCCAGAACTGGTTTCGAAGGTGATCACGCTCGACAATCTGCGGGTACCGTTCGTGCTCACCAAAAACCTCAAGATTCTGTCTTTCCGCTCCAAGGATCCGAATTTCCGGACCGATCCCGGCGTGCTGCCGCCACCGGGCATCAACGATAAGAACGTCGACATCATCAATACCGGCGCGCTGCACACCGAGCTCAGCGATCGCGGCCCCGACTCCGTGAAGGAGCGCATTCAGGCGACCCTCAACAAGTTCCTCGGCGAAACGACGTCCAGCGATCTGCGAGCCGCGAACACCATCGAACCGATGATCGCCAATCCGGGTGATTACTGAGACCACGCCTCCGTTGAGACAGATCAAGGCGCGACGCCGGCGCGGGCACCATGCTTGATCCATGGAAAACCTGGTCTTTCGATGCACGCAGACGGGTACAAACGTTCAGGTGAGCCTGGCCGACAGCACGCAGCCTGAACGGGCGGACAGCTATGAGGCCGTGACCTGTCCGGCTTGCGCCCGCGTGCATCTCATCAACCGCAAGACCGGCAAGATGCTCGGCGACAAGAAGAAGGATGAGGAGGGTTAGTTAGGTGCCGCGCGCCGTGCTCGACATGCCGGTTGTTTCGACACCGGCCAAATCATTCCCGACGCCTTCGATTTGGCAGCGCGCCTTGCGGCTCCTCAAGTCGATTGCGGCGCGGATCGACTTGTCCGATTTTCCACCTTCGTGCTGCGGATGAAGGTGGCCAAGCAACGACATCGCTGCAAACAGCAGGAGCAGAACCGCCTAGATCGCGCCGTTCGGTGTCGCGACTAAGCGGCGCGCTCGCAGGCAACGGCGAGCGCCTTTCCTGACCTCGGCTCAAGCCAGATTCTGAGCGCTCCGAAAAAGGAAACCGGTGCTGAAGACGATTGCAAAATGAGCCGCCGAAGCTGATGCGAGAGGGATCGCGGAACTGGGAGTTTCTGCATTCGGAACGCGATAATCGGCAAGATGCTGGCGGACTTGACCCGGATCAATCGCCCTGACGCGCCAACGCCTAGTGTTATGTCGTTCATAAGGGAGCATCGGATGGGCTTGGCACGAATGAAAACCATGATCGCCGCGACGATGGCGTTGGGTGTCTCTCAGGCGCTCGCCGCAGACGCCGATCACGGCGCCGACCTCGCCAGGCGCTGGTGCGCCGCCTGCCACTTGGTGGACAGCGCCCAGAAGCAGGCCCTCGCCGACGTTCCGTCCTTTGCGATGATCGCACAAAAATCCGACTTCACCCCGGAGAGGGTGGCCTTCTTCCTGCTCGATCCGCATCCGAAAATGCCGAACTTTCCGCTGAGCCGAAGCGAAGCTGCGGATATCGCCGCCTATATCGGCTCGTTGCGGAAGTAGGTCCGGCCCGGCGCGATCTCTTGCGCGGCTCGCAAGCGCCGCGCAGGGACCTTTTCAGGTTTTTGGCTTGCCGGCGGACATGATCTTGCCGGTGATCTCCCGCATGTGCTCGCCTGCGCTGGTGAACTGGCTTCTCAGGAAGTCCGACTGGATCCGCATGGCTTCCTGAAGATCAGTCGCATGCACGAGCTTGCGGGCGTGCTCAAAGGCCGCTTTCATGTTCTGTTCGGTGAAGGACAAGGCCTGTTTGGAAACCTCGGTGCCCGGGCCCGGCATGGTCGCGACCGATTTGCTCGCTGCCTCGAAGAACATCCCAAATGCCCTCTCCGCCTGTTCGATGGTCTTCTCGGCCAGGTCGCGCAGTTCGGCGGGGACTTCCAGTTTTGGTTCAGCCATTATTCCTCTCCTCCAGTTGCAATGATCCGCACGGCAGGTTGTCCGGGTGCCCAGGCACAGTGTAATGCTAGCACATCAGTTCCAGCCCGCCATGACCGGCGTCAAGCGCTCACGTGCCCGATTTCATTGAGCCTCGGAACGTTCGCAATACCCCACCTCCAGGGATTTGCCTGAACAGGCTCGCCCGCGCCTCCCAGTTTGGGAGTAGCGTGCTCACAAGTCGGCGCAACCGTCGAGCAAGACTGCCGGCATTCGGGAGCAGCCGAGGGCTCGATGGCGAGGCCTTCGACCAGTTTGAGGATGTCTCGCCGTTGTCGCGGTGTGAGCTTGATGAAGGATCGCAGGAGACGCAGGCTCTCGAGTGTTTCGACCGAGGGAGCCCTGAGCTTGCTCCGCACCTCTGCGCTGGGAGGCCCCCTCCGACTCGGGCGGCGGTTGATCGAAATCAAACGCCTTCCGGCAGACTCGTGCTTTGATTGAATTTATGATGAATACAACGATCTGAAGACTGGCATTTCGATATTTTAAAAGTTTTCAGGGGCAGATTAAATGCCACGCACCTACTATTTCGATATGAAGGACGGCGGAGCAACAAGAGACCCGACCGGGTTGCAATTTCAGACGGTCGGTGGCGCGATCGAGCATAGCAGGGATCTGGCGCGGCGGCTGCGCAACGATCCTCGTGTCACCGATCGCGGCCTGTCGATCGTCGTGCTCGACCAGGATGGGCGCGAGGTCCACCGCGAACCGGTACACCCCACCCATCGAGACGACCTATTTGGCTGACGAATCCTTGGCCATCTGCACGATGGCGTCCTGCACCGTCGTCATGAACTGGGCGGGAAAGATGATGGTCGAATTTTTCTCGACCGAAATCTCGGCCATGGTCTGCAGAGTTCGCAACTGCAGCGCCACAGGGTGTTGGGTGATGATGTCAGCGGCTTCGCCGAGCTTCACGGCCGCCTGATACTCGCCCTCCGCGGCAACGATCTTGGCACGACGCTCCCGCTCGGCTTCCGCCTCCCTGGCCATCGCCCGCTGCATGTTGTCCGGCAGCACGATGTCCTTGATCTCGACCGCGGTCACCTGTGCGCCCCACGGCTCGGTATGCTGGTCGATGACATTCTTGATCTGCTCATTGATGCCGGCCGTGTCCGACAAGAGCTGATCCAGGCTGAACCGCCCGACCACGTTGCGCACCGTGGTCTGGCTGATCTGGTTGATGGCATTGTAGACGTTTTCGATCGCGATCACGGCTTTTTCCGGGTCGGTGACGTGATAATACGCCACCGCCGCGATATCGATCGAGACGTTGTCGCGGGTGATGATCTTCTGCGAGGGGATCTGCATGGTCACGATGCGCAAGGAGACTCGCACCATCTGCTGGATGGGAAGGAAGATCAGCGTCAGTCCCGGCTTTCGCACGTCGGCAAACCGACCAAGGAAGAACACCACACCGCGCTCGTACTGCTTCAGCACCCGCAGCGAAGCGAAAAGGTAGAGCACGATGATCAGAATGAAGATCCAGCCCATGTCGTTCTCCCAATGTCGTCGTCCCCAACGGCTGTCGTCCCAATCGAGGCGACCGCCGCGTGATCGCGGCAACTTACCGGAGTGCGGAGCCATTCACCAGACGCGCGGCAGCAGCCGGTAGCGCACCCTGTCCTGATACGCGACATAGCCGGGCAGATTCCGGCCCAGGAAACGCTCCTCATCCAGAAGCCGCCAGATCATTGCCGGCAACAGCGCGACAAGAACAAGCACGCCCCACCAGGAGCCCAGGGAAATCGGGATGCCGAGCAACATCAAGAGTGCGGCCGTATACATCGGGTGGCGAATAATTGCATACGGCCCGGTCGATATCACGCGCTGATCGGCAGCAAGCTCGATGGTCGACGAGGTGAAGCTGTTTTCCTGGAAGACACGGAAAATACCGAGCCAGCCAAGCAGCATGAGCAAGTTGCCAGCGATAGCGACTGCGACCGGAATGTGCGACCAGCCGAATCGATGGTCGAGGCCGGCCACGATCAGGAGCGCAATGAACCCTGCCGAGGCGATCGACATGATCACCTTCTGGGTCGGCTCCTTCTCGGCCCACGGGCCGCCGCGCATCCGCCGCTCCAACAGTGCCGGGTCACGCCTCGCAAGGTAGACCGTGATCACAATCGACGCGCTGAAATAGCAGATCAGAAACAGCCAGCCTTGCCAATAGTGCAGCGTCCCTGCCGCCCCGAAGATCCCGGCGGCCATGACCAGCACCAGCATGACCAGGCCGATGAAGGCTCTCAGATTCAGCGCACGCATCTTGCCTTTATAGCACGGGATGGTGGTGCCGAACGCAAACCTCACGCGTTCGTCATTGCTGCTTTTCCCAGAAAGACAGCAGGCCCTGCGAAGCGGAACCGCCGATCACACAGGGAATACCGACCGCCACAGCGCCGAGCGCGGCGGCCGAAACGCAGCCCAGCGCCACAGCGCCGACGCCGACCTGTCCCCAGAAATCGAGGTTGCGGCGCGAATCCGATCCCTTGGTCTTGAGCTCATCGACTGCAGCCAGCGCATCCTTGCGCACCGCTGCGAGTTGCACCGTGTCGGCCGCCTCGATCACCTCCGCAAGCGGCGCCTTGATCGGGGCCGGCTGGCTCGCAAGCTCGCTGCGCAGGAATTCGCGCAGGCTGGAATCGCGTACCGCATAACTGGCAAGGGTGTACCGCGCCATGCTGCCGACGGTGAGCTTGTCGATGGTGTCGCGGCTCTTCGACCACGGCAGCATCTGCATGATGCGCAGGACAGGAAGATGCGAGCCGGTCGCGAAATAGTAACCCCACAACGTATCCAGCAAATCCTGGTTGCCGGCATAGCTCAAGGTCGTGTCGAGCTTCTTCTCCTCCTTCTTGAAAGGATTTTTGGTGAAAACGGCGCGGAGCTTATCGAACGCGCCGGGTTTTGCCTCCTCGAGCGGAATCTCCCAGAGGGTCGGCAGCTTGCTGGAGAGATAAGCCTCGATCATGACGCGGCGTTCCGGCATTTTCGGCTCGATCTTGCGCAACAGATTGCGCCAGTCCGGCAGGCCCGAATAGGCGATCGCACGCACAATCACCCACTCGTCCTCGGGCGGCACCGGGAAAAAGCTATTGACGAGCTGCTCGGCCTTGGCCGGGCTCGATCCAATCGCGCCGGCAATGAAGCCGAGATAGATGCCGGCATTCTCCGGCTCGCGGAAAGTCTGGGTGTGAAACAGCACGCGCACAGCTGCCGGCACATGCGCGTAGTCCGGTTTGGCGCGATAGTTGTAGATCCATTGCTGGACCACGCCGAGCGAAGCGTGCGGATCAATGTCCGGCGCGATGGCGGCCGATGATCGCTGACCGACGATGAAGATGCTGAGGCAGACAATAGAGGCTGCGAGGGCGACGTTACGCATTTGATGCTCCCACAAGGCGCTCGCGGCCGACAGTGGGGTCAGGCCGCGAACCGATGCCTGGGCCGCTT
The DNA here is from genome assembly GCA_035652015.1 of Bradyrhizobium sp. Taxonomy (GTDB): domain Bacteria; phylum Pseudomonadota; class Alphaproteobacteria; order Rhizobiales; family Xanthobacteraceae; genus Bradyrhizobium. The sequence continues at coordinate 22,394 of DASREP010000096.1, forward strand.
GGCTAAGAGCCATTTGGAGCAGCTATACGAACGTTTCAGGGAGTGGTCGGAGCAGCAAAGCGTCGAAATTGTGGCGGCGTTAATGTCTGCCGACAACTTTCCCTGACTGTGACATTTTTTCGCCAGGCCCAGGCAATTCGATGCCGTCCCAATGAGTTATCGGACGGGCGAGACGTGACGAACAGACGAAAGCTCCCGGTCGCGCGACGACCGCGATCCATTCTTGCAGTGCTGTTTGCGGCCGCGATCATCGGCATTTCGCAGTCGGCCTGGGCTGAAAACGGCGCGGCCGCGCGCGGGGCGATCGCGGTCGAGGGTAACAAGCGCATCGACGCCGATACCGTTCGCTCCTATTTGCACCCCAATGCCGAGGGCCATTACGATGAGGCCTCGCGCGATGCTGCGCTGAAAGCCCTGATCGGGACCGGCCTGTTCGAGGACGTGAAGATCACGGGGACCGGCGATCACCTCATCGTGAAGCTTTCGGAAGCCAAGGTGATCGGCCGGGTCGCATTCGAGGGCAATAAGAAGATCAAGGACGAAAACCTCACCGCCGTCGTGCAGTCCAAGGCACGCGGCCCGCTGCAGCGCGCGACCGTGCAAGCTGACGTCGAGCGGATCGTGGAGGCCTACCGCCATGTCGGACGTGACGAAGTCAAGGTCGTGCCGGAGATCATCGACCGCGGCAACGACCGCGTCGATCTCGTCTACACCATCACCGAGGGCCAGAAGACTCCGGTGCGCCAGATCGGCTTCGTCGGCAATCACGCGTTCTCGAACCGCCAGCTCAACGCGGTGATCAAGACCTCCGCCACGTCGGTGATCAGCTTCCTGACCGGCAGCGACACCTACGACCCCGATAAGGTCGATGACGATCGCGAACGGCTGCGCAACTATTATCGCAACCACGGCTATGCCGATGCGGAGGTGGCGGCGGCGCGCGCAGAATATGATCCCGCGACGAAGGGCTTCGCCCTCACCTTCACCATCAACGAGGGGCCGCTTTATCACTTCGGCGATATCGGCCTGACCTGCAACGTCCCGGGACTGGACCCGGCAAAACTCCGTCCCTTGCTGGTCGCACGCAATGGCGCGCTGTTCGACGCCAGCGCACTCGACAAGAGCGACGACGCGCTTGCGACAGAAATGGCAAAGCTCGGCTATCCGTTCGCGCACGCGGTCCCCCGCAGCTCCAACCATCCTGAGACGGGCCGCGCCGACGTCAGCTTCGTCATCGACCAGGGCGCGCGGGCCTACATCGAGCGCATCGAGATCCATGGCAATAGCCGCACGCGCGACTATGTGATCCGGCGCGAGTTCGACATCGCCGAGGGCGATGCCTACAACAAGACGCTGATCGACCGCGCCGAGCGGCGCCTCAAGGACCTGAACTATTTCAAAACGGTCAAGATCACCACAAGGCCGGGCTCCGCCTCCGACCGGGTGATCCTTGATGTCGAAACTGACGATCAGTCGACCGGGGACTTCCAAATTTCGGGCGGTTACTCCACCACCGATGGCTGGCTCGGCGAGGTCAAGATCGGCGATCGCAACTTCTATGGCACGGGCGATGCCGTGCAGGCCTCGGTCACCTACGGGCAATTTGCACAAGGCGCGGAGTTGTCGGCGACCGATCCCGACCTGTTCGGCAACCATGTTTCCGGCGGAGCGCAGCTGTTCTACCGTCAGACCATTCCCAGCACATTCCAGTCCTACGGCACCGACACCTATGGCATGAAGCTGTCGGTGGGCACGCCGATCACCGAACAGACTGCCGTGCTCTGGCGCTATCAGCTCTACGACCAGCAGGTCACCCTGCCCGCGACTGTCGCCGCCAATGCGGTGTCGCTGCCGATTCGACAGGCGGCCGCAGCCGGGCGGCAGCTCGTCTCCTCGGCCGGCGATACCGTCACCTACTCGACGCTCGACAACAACAAGCTACCGACCAGCGGTCTCAGATCGCAGCTCAGCCAGGATCTCGCCGGTCTTGGCGGCGACGTCAGATTCCTGCGTACAACGGAGGACTTTCGCTATTATAAATCGCTCGGCGGTGATGTCGTCGCCATGGTGCGCGGACAAGGCGGCTACATCACCGGCCTGGGCGGATCGCAGGTGCCGCTGATGAACAACTTCTTCGGCGGCCCCGGACTGGTGCGCGGTTTCGCAACCAACGGCTTCGGCCCGCGCGATCTCACGCCCGGCTCGACCATGGATAATGTCGGCGGCAGCATGTATTGGGCCACGACCGCGGAACTGCAGAGCGGCATTCCCGGCGTTCCCGACGAATATGGGCTCCGGGGGTCGACCTTTGTCGATGCCGGCTCGGTGTTCGGCTACAAGGGGCCGACCAGCTTCGCCGGCCAGACCGCGCAAATTGCGAATTCGACTGTCATCCGCTCCTCTGTTGGCGTTGGCCTGACTTGGGACTCGCCATTCGGTGCGCTGACCGCGAGCTACGCCGTGCCGCTCAGCAAGGCCGCCTATGACGTCGTGCAGCCGTTCAACTTCACGGCGGGCCCCGCGTTCTGACGCGTTGCGGCATCCGGACGCGCTTCGCCGAAAGTCTAGCTCCAGGCGGGTTTCGAGCTCGGAACCCGCCGCGCTGTTTCAGGTTGTTCAGGCGTCCCCCGAGGAGGTCGTGTCATGAGAAAATGGCAGCGCGAAACCGTCCTTGATCTCTACAACCTGCTGCTTGCAGCGTTGCTGTTCGTCTCCCCCTGGCTGTTCAGGCTGACCAACAGCCCGGGAAGGATGGACCTGTGGGCCACGGGTGCCGTCATAGCCGTGATCTCGCTTGCCGCGATCACGGCCTATCGGAACTGGGAGGAATGGGCCAATTTACTGCTCGGCCTCTGGCTCATCATCTCACCCTGGCTGCTCGGCTTTGCCCACACCCGCGCGATGCATTTCAGTATCGGCGTCGGAGTCGTGGTGGCCTTTCTCGCCGCTCTCGATCTGTGGCTGCACTATGATGCCGCGCATTTCGAGCCCTCCCATCAGGATCAGGTCGATTCGTCCGCGGCACCACAGCAGCATTGAGACGCAGGGGCCGTCCTATGCGACAAAGCTCACGAGATCCGCGTTCAGCCGATCCTTGTGGGTCACAAATAGCCCGTGAGGGGCGCCCTCATAGAGCTTGAATTGCGCATTGGGAATCAATGCCGCCGTCGGCCGCCCCGTCAGGTCAATCGGCGCGGAGGCGTCCTTGTCGCCATGGATCACCAGCGTTGGCACAGCGATGCGCCGCAGCTCGTCGCGAAAATCCGTCGAGGTCATGGCCCGGTTGCACTCCACCGCCACCCGCAACGGGGTTGTGAGCATCAATTGCTTGATCCAGTCCTGCAGGCTCGGTGAGGTGTCGGCGACGAAGAAGGCTTTCTTGCCACTCTCCAGCCAGCCGGGGAAGTCGTGCTGAATCGTCTTGCGGAACGCCTCCAGCGCGTCAGCGGGAATGCCGTTGGGATTGTCGGCGGTTTTCATGACAAAGGGCGTCGCCGCCGGTGCGATCAGCGCCAGCTTGGCAATGCGGCCTGCACCGTGCCGGGTCAGATAGCGCACGATCTCCCCGCTGCCGAAGGAATGACCGACCAGCGTGACATCGTGCAGATCGAGTGCGGTCAGGATGGCGGCAAGATCATCGGCGAGCGTGTCGCAATCATATCCGCTGCGCGGCACGCTGGACCGCCCGTGCCCGCGCCGGTCATAGGCAATGCAGCGCAAGCCGCGCTCCGCGAGCGGGCCCCGCTGATAGTCCCACATCGGCGACGGCAGCGCCCAGGCGTGGACAAAGACGACCGGCTTGCCGTCGCCCCAATCAGTAAAGGCCAGCCGCGTCCCGCCGGGCCGGTCAACAAAATCGCGGTGGGGCGCTGCTTCGCCTGATGCCTCGGTGGCCTCCGCACTGTGGGCGGCCGTGATGTGGGCCCCGATCACCGTTGATGCCGCGGACTGCAGGACATGACGTCGATTCATACCGTTACTCCCTTCACGTTGCGTCGTGGAGCATGGCCGGAGGAGCCATGCCGTCGCCGCGATGATGGAATCGCCGTCAAACGAAATCGATTACGTCACAGGTCATGGAAAGCGTCGCGGGCGCGGCTTCTTTTCCGTCGCGAAGCCGTAGATCAGCGCCAACCGGTCGAGGCATTCCTTGAAGCGCCGTGCAAAATAGTCGTTCCAGCGCTGGCTCTTCAGCCCGCGCCGCTGCCCGACCTGCTCCATGCTCATGCCGTAGACCAGGACATCATGGATGATGGCCGAGCCATCGAGGCCGAGCTCGCGCTCGCACGTGTTGAGCCTCAGCACCGCCTTGCGCTGGCCTTCCGTGATCGGTTCCCGTGTCTGGGCGCCATCGACATATTCGCGGGTCGGATCGACGGCCTTCGGTCCACGCTCTGCCCGTTCCCAGTCGTTCTGGAAGGCACGTCCGGCCTGGTACTGCGATTCGTCGATCTGGCGATGCGAATGCAGCCGACCCAAGGGATCGTTCCGGATCGAGCGCAGCGCGACGATCTTGTCCCCCGCCTGCAAGGCATAGGGATCGTCGACCTCGACGGTGGCGACTTCCGCATTGAGCGGCAGGTCGCGGGCGCGCCGGTCATGCATCGTCACCAGCCGGTTTGACTTGTTTCGCTTGGCTCTCGCCACGTCGCCTCCTTGCAGGGTTTGGAAACTGGATGGATTGGTGATTCGCTGCCTGTCAGGCGGCCTGCACCAGCCGCAGCAGCACTGGCGCGACGGCGCGCTCGGATTCGGTGCCCGGACCGCGCGTCAGCTGGAAATGCGGCGCGCAATAGCTCGAGCCCGGGAGCTGCGGATGGCCGCAAAAGGTGATCGGTTCCTCGTCCTTGTCGCCGCCATAGGGATAGCGGCAGGCGGAAGGCTCGAGCTCGATCAGCGACACCAGACGCGGGCTGATGCCGACGCAGCGGAGCTTGACCGGCTCGGCGCGCGTGACCGGCGGCGTCGGAGCCGCCGCTGGTCGCACCGGCCTCTGGCTGGAGATTTCGCCTGATTTTGGCGCCGTTTCGGCCTTGATCCGAAGTCGCGGCTGCGGTGGCCTGGCCGGACGTTTGGGCGCGGTGAGCTTCATGCGCTTGCTGCGGCTGATCGCCGCGTTGCGGCTATAGGCGGTTCCGAACCTGGCGTTGATCTCTCTGGCAATCTCCGCAAAGGACATGCCGAGAGCCAGATAGTCTTGCAGCGCCCTGCAATGCTCGGGCGCCCAGTCATTTGCTTGCATTTTCCGTCTGGCCTTTCCTGTGCGCCGACCCCTTGGGGTAGAATCAGGCGCAGGCATATCTATTTCCGATATTCCGAACGAAAAGTCAAGACTTGTTTCTGATAATCGTAATAGGTATGAAGTCTGCGAGCCTTAAGGAGGGATTCGCATGATGCTCGACGCTGAAATGATCGAACGGGGCCTGCAGAAGACGGGCAAGAGCAAGGGGGGGCTGGCACGGGCCATGGGGGTGCGCGCCGGCGCCGTATCGGAAATTCTCGGCGGCCAGCGCCTGATCAAGGCCTCCGAAGTCCAGGTGATCATGGACTATCTGGAGCTGAATTACGTCCCCATCATGGGCCGGATCGGCGCCGGCGCCGTGATCGAGCCGGAATATGAACAGGTCCCGCCCGAGGGGCTAGGGGAGATCGAACTGCCGTTCCCGATCTCGGGAGAAACCATCGCCTTCGAGGTTTCGGGCGATTCCATGCTGCCGAAATACGAGAATGGCGATGTGATCGTGGTCTATCGCGAGCAGCGCCACCCGCTCGCCAGCTTCTATGGCGAGGAGGCGGCAGTGCGCCTGAAGAGCGGCGAGCGCTACCTCAAGACCATCGAGCGCGGCAAATCGCCCAGCATGGTCAACCTGACCAGCTTCAACGCCAAACCGATCACGGGCGTCAAGCTGGAGTGGATCGGCGAGATCTGCGTGACCCTGCCGAAAGCCCAGATCGCACGGATGCGCGCCCGCGCCGCCGCCCGCGAACGCAAGGCAAAGTCGTCAGGGAAATAACCCGGACCGGCGTCTTTCGCAAAGTGCGGCCGATTCGAGGATCGGCCGCACTTGCGGACGGGAAATCCGGCCCGGCGGCAAGGCAGATTACGATTATCAGAATCTATCTTGACAAGCTTCCGATTTTCGGAAATAATGCACCGTCTGTCTCACACAGTTCGCAGGACGCATGCAATATTTTGTCGTGATGATCGACTACGGCCGCCGCGGCCGTGAAGCCGTTGTCGACCCCGAGATCACTAGGCGCGAGGTCATCTCCCGCGTGGCCTCCGGTGAATACAAGAACATCAGCTTCATTCACGAGGTCGCCGGCTCCTCCGTCGAAGATGTGACGGAGGATATCCTTTTCGAAGCTGCCCTCCCCGAGGTCACTGATCGTGAGCTCGACCTGCACGCCGACCGCTTCGACCATGCAAGGGATTTGCGCAAGCACGAGACGGTTTGACGCAAGACGACCCGGAAAGTTGAACCGTTGCCCTGAGGTGCCGTCGCGAAAGCGGCGGCCTCGAAGGGCGACGGCCCAGCTGCTAGCTGCGGGGCTCATCCTTCGAGGCGCGCTACGCTCGCGTCTCACGATGACGAGCTGAGATAGCTGTGTTCAGAAGCGCTCAATCACACCAAGAGCACCGTCGATCCCGTCGTCTTGCGCGCGGCGAGATCGGCGTGCGCCCTGGCGGCATCCTTCAGCGGATAGGTCTGGTGCACCTCGATCTTCACCGCGCCCGACTTCACCACGTCGAACAGCTCGTTCGCCATCGCCACCAGGTTCTCGCGCTTGGCGGCGTAGGTGAAGAGGGTCGGCCGGGTCACGTAGAGCGAGCCCTTCTGAGCCAGCAGGCCGAGATTGAGCGGCTCGACGGCGCCGGAGGATTGGCCGAACAGGACGGCAACGCCGAGCGGGGCGAGGCAGTCGAGCGACTTCAGGAAGGTGTCCTTGCCGACGGAGTCGTAAACGACAGGCACCTTCTTGCCGCCGGTGATCTCGTCCACGCGCTTAACAAAGTCCTCGCGGGTGTAGATGATGGTGTGAGCGCAGCCGTGCTCCCTCGCAAGCTTCGCCTTCTCCTCGCTCGAGACCGTGCCGATCACGGTTGCGCCGAGGTGCTTGGCCCATTGCGACAGGATCAGGCCGACGCCGCCGGCGGCGGCATGCAGAAGGATGGTGTCGCCGGCCTTCACCCGATAGGTCTGGCGGATCAGGTATTGGGTGGTGAGGCCTTTGAGCATCATGGCAGCCGCCGTCTTGTCGTCGATGCCGTCCGGCAGTTTGAGCAGGCTTGCGGCCGGGATGAGCCGCGCCTCGGAATAGGCGCCGAGCGGCGACGAGCCATAGGCGACGCGGTCGCCCGGCTTCAGGTCGGTGACTCCAGGACCGACCTCCTCGACCACGCCGGCCGCCTCGCTGCCAAGCCCACTCGGCAGCTGCTGCGGATAGAGGCCGGAGCGGTTGTAGATGTCGACGAAGTTCAGCCCAATGGCCGTATGGCGGATGCGCGCCTCGCCCTGGCCGGGCTTGCCGAGATTGACCTCCTCCCAAGCCAGAACTTCCGGGCCTCCGGTCTTGTGAAAGCGGATCGCATGAACCATGGCGTTACTCCCTTGCAAATTGTTGGCACTCAAAGATCAGTGGCGACTGGCTACATTCGGACCGCCACGAGCTCAAGCATCGATTGCATCCTTGATCCGCTTTCGGCTCAAAGGCAAATCCCGCAGCCGCTTGCCCGTCGCGCTCGCAATCGCATTTGCGATCGAGGCGGCCGCCGGCCCCTGCGCGGTTTCCCCGCTGCCAAGGAACGGAAGGCCCGGCCGGTTGATGATGTGCGCGTCGATGCGGTCGGGCACCGCGTCAAAGCGCAGGATCGGATAGGTCTGCCAGTCGATGCTGGTGATGTGCCTGTCGTCGAAGCTCACGCTCTCATAGAGCGTCCAGCTCGTGGACTGGACAATGGCGCCTTCGATCTGGTTGATCAGCCCGTCCGGGTTCACCACCTGGCCGCTGTCGACCGCGGCAACCGCGCGCACCAGCCGCGCGCGGCCGGTCTCGCGATTGACCTCGACCTCGGTTGCGACGGCGCAATAGGCCGCGAGGTTCTTGTAGCGCGCAAATGCAAAGCCGAAGCCATGATCCTGCGGGGCCGTCTGTCCCTTGAGCCAGCCAAAGCCTTCCGCGGCCTTGCCGATGACATCGCGGCCTCGGGCGTCGTCGAGATGCTTCAGCCTGAACTCGACCGGATCGCTACCTGCGAGCGCAGCAAGCTCGTCCATGAAGCTCTCGATCGAGAACACATTATGGTAGGCGCCCAGCGCGCGCATCGCCGAAATGCGGATCGGCATGTCAGGAATGAAGTGATGCACCACTCGCGCATTGGGGAATGTGTAGATCGGGATCGCATTGCGATCACCACCGCCCTCCGGCAGCGGGATCGGCTTGGCCGGCGGCACGGGAATGGCTTGCGCCATGTGCTGCGCGGCCAGGAGGCAGCCGGCACCGCCCGGGCGCATCGAATGGGTGTTGCTCCAGACCTCAAAATGCCAGTCGGCAATCTTGCCATTGGCATCGAGCGAAGCCTTGAGCCTGGTGACCATGGCCGGCCCGAACGGCTCCCAGCCGTGCTCCTGCTCGCGCATCCACTGCACGCGCACCGGCATATCTGGCACGGCACGCGCAATCAGCGCCGCATCAGCCGCGGCATCGTCGGCGCCGTTATGGCCGTAACAGCCGGAGCCTTCGACATGGATGACGCGGACGTCCTGTTGCGGCATCCGCAGCATTTCGGAAATCGCCTGCCGGTCCGGGTAGACGCCTTGGGTATGCGACCACACCGTCATCTTGCCATCGGCGAATTGCGCGACCGCACATGATGGACCGACCGAGCCATGCGACTGATAGGGACGCGTATAGGTCGCTTCGATCGTCTTCTGGCCGACGACTTTCGGATCGCTGCGTTGAAGGATGGTGGAATCCCGCGATAGCATCGCCATCAGCATCGACGGCAACTCGTCGTGCTTCGGCAGCTTTGCATCTTCCCGCCATTTCGCGACGTCCGCGAGCGCATACATGGCCTTGATGGCCTGGAATTCCTGCTTGGCGACCACCGCGAGGAAATTGCCGTCGCGAACCACCCTGACCACGCCTGGCATTTTCTCGACCACAGCCGCATCGCATTCGATCAGCTGCGCGCCATAGCTCGGCGGCCGCACCAGGCGCGCATGCGCCATGCCGGGCAGCCGTATGTCCTGCACATAGGCCGCACCGCCCGTCACCTTGGCCGGGATATCAACGCGCGGGATCGATTGCCCCATGACCTTGAAGCTCGCGGGATCCTTCAGAGGTGAGTCAGGCTGAGCTTGTATGTGCAGGAAATCGCTGGCGACGAGTTCGCCATAGCCGAGCCGTCGCCCATCCGGGGCGATCACCGCGCCATCGTCGGTGCGGAGGGTTTCGATTGGCAGCTCGAGCCGTTTCGCAGCTTCGCCAAGCAGCAGCGCGCGAACCTGCGCCGCCGCGTGAAGGATAGCGGTGCCGCTGTCCTGCATGGAATGGCTGCCGGAGGTATAGCCTTCATTCGCCGTCAGGGCGGTATCGGCGGTGATGACTTTCAGCGACTCGAAGGGCACGTCGAGCTGCTCGGCCGCGATCTGCTGGAACGCTGTCTTGAAGCCCTGCCCGAGCTCGGCCTTGCCGGTGAACGCCGTGATCGCACCATTGGTATCGATGCGGATCCAGGAATCGAGATAGGGCGCGATCTTGAGACTCGGCGGCAAGGTTGGGGCCGGACTCGCTGCCCTCTCCTGCGCGAAGCCGCGGCTCAGCGAGAAGCTGACGATCAGCGCACCGCTGCCGGCGAGCACGCGTCTGCGATCGAGAACGATCGGGGCGTTCATCGCACGCTCTCCTGGTTGGCCGGAGACAATTCTGCGGTGTCCATCAAATGCGCCGCGCGGCGCACCGCCCGCAGGATCCGCATATGCGTGCCGCAGCGGCAGAGATGGATCGCGAGCTCGGCACGGATCTCCGCATCCGTCGGCTTGGAGTTGCGCTGGAGCAGGGCCTGGGCCCGCATCATCATGCCGGCGATGCAATAGCCGCATTGCGCCGCCTGCTCGTCCATGAACGCGCGCTGGATCGGCGCCGGCGCGGCAACCGTGCCCAACCCTTCCAGGGTGGTGACCTGCCCGCCTTCGACAAGCAGGAGCGGCGTCACGCAGGAGAGCACGGCCTTGCCGTCGACAATCACCGTGCAGGCGCCGCACTGCCCGAGACCGCAGCCGAACTTGGCGGCATTGAGCTGCAGCTCGTCGCGTAGCACATAAAGCAGCGGCGTATCGGCGTCCGCTTCGATCCGGTGATCCTGACCATTGACCTTCAATGTCGTCGTCATGGCTTGTCTCGCTGCGTTGCGTCGGCGGGCGCGCTGGTCGGCCCTGCCGAGGTCGAGAGATAGGCGGTCTGCGTTCGCCTTGCGTCCTGGACAACGGATTCGAGGCCGCTCCATGCCGGCTGGCCGCTGAAGCGCGACCGCAGATAGTTCACTAGCACTGCAATCTGCTGATCATTCATGGTCGCACCAAAGCCCGGCATGATCGGGCTGCGCTCGCCAGCGACCGGCCGCACGCCGGTCAGCACGATATTGACCAGATTGCGCGGATCGGTCGCGCTGAGCGCGCTGCTCAGCGCGAGATTGATCCCACCGTAGGGCGGCGGCCTGCCGCTTTCGTGGCAACCCGCGCAGGTCGCGGCGTAGATTGCAGCGCCTTGCGGATCCGCGGCCTTCTCCTGATTGGATTTCCCTTGCGCGACCACAGCCTCGCGGCTTCGCCCGGTACGCGCCGCGCCGAAAATATCGGCCATGTAGACCGCGATAGCATTGACATCGCTGGAAGGGACGGCTGCGAGATTGCTCACGACTTCGGCCATCGGCCCGCGTGCGGTACCGTGATCGGGATGCCAGCCGTTGCGTAAATAGAAGTCGAGCGCGTCTGCATTCCAGGGGACCGGCGCCGGTGATTTTGCGTTGATGGCGTAAGCACTCCAATCATCGGCTTCGCCCCCAGAGAACGCCGCCTGGGCGCGCTCGGCGCCGAGCGCATTGCGCGGCGTATGGCAAGACCCGCAATGAGCGAGGCCTTCCACCAGATAGGCACCGCGGTTCCACTCCGAGCCTTTCGCCGGATCAGGATGGTATGTCTCGCGCCGGAGGAACAACAACTTCCAGCCGGCGATGACGATACGCTGATTGAACGGGAAGCGCAGCTGGTTGGGCCGCGCCGCGGCAACGACCGGCTCGCGCGTCATCAGATAGGCATAGAGCGCGCGATCGTCCTCATCCGTGACATGGGTGAAGTGATCATAGGGGAAGGTCGGATAGAGATGCCTTCCCTCGCGATCGACTCCCGACCGCATGGCGCGGCGGAAGGCTTGCTCCGGCCAGCGGCCGATGCCGGTCTCCGGATCCGGGGTGATGTTGGTCGAGAAGATGGTGCCGAACGGTGTCGGTACCGGACGTCCGCCGGCAAAGTTCTTGCCGCCGCGCACGGTGTGGCAATCACTGCAATTACCGAGCGCCGCGAGCTCGCGACCATGTCTGACAAGTGCCGGATCGAAGGACTGAGGTGCCGGCGGATCGATCGCAGCTATCGCGGGTCGCCAGACCAGCGCACCTCCAATAGCCGCGCCAACAATGACCAGCGCGGCCACGACACCCCCGACAATGCGAAACCTTGCCATCCGTACTCGCGGACTTTTCTTCAGGCTTTTGGGTTCCTAGCACGAACTGAGACCGTTTGCCGACAACCGAAGCCGCCCTCACCTCCTGTTGATCCCTCATGCGTCTGAGGGCCGGCCTTCCCTCGCCTGAAGCCGCAGCGCCCCTTGCAATCAGTAGATCCCCACATCAAACGGAGATTCCAAGGCGATGCTCTTCAGCCGCGCGGCATAGGCGGCCAGCAGTTCCGCCCGCTCGCCCTGCTCCAGCCGCACCGGCCCATAGGCAATCTGCGGCGCCAGCACCTCGAAGCCCGTGAATTGCAACATGCCGCGGTGCACCGGGCGCAGGATGGCATTGATGTCGCCGTTGAAGCCACCCTTGACGTAGGCAGCCCCCGGCCCGCCGGTCGTGAGCGCCAGCATCGCTCGCTTGCCCTTGAAGGCGCCATTGGCATAGATCCGCTGCCCTCCATAGGTGCGGCCCATGGCGAAGACGCGGTCGACCCAGCCTTTCAAGATGCCCGGCAGGCCGAACCACCACAGCGGAAATTGCCAGATCATCAGGTCGCACCATTCGATCTTCTGGATCTCGCCTTCGATGTCGTCAGCGAAACCGTAAGCTTCGGTGGCGTGCATCTCCTCGATCTGCTGCTTGAAATAATCGGCGTCCTTGATCGAGATGAAATTGTGCCGCCCCGACACCGGATTGAACGGCATGGCATAGAGATCGGACGTGCGGACCTCGTGCCCTTCGGCTGTGAGCGTATCGACCGCGGTGCGGAACATCGCGGCATTGAAGCTCTTGTGCTCCGGATGGGCGAGAACAATGAAAATATTCATGACGATGCGCTCTCCCTCGACGCGCATCGCGTCGGAAGTTATCAGAGGATCCAAGGTCTACGCGATAACCCCTAGCGCACGACGGACTGATTGTCTGCCGGGGGCAGATTGCACTCACGGAAATGATACGCGATTTCGTCCAGCGCCCGCTGCTCCCACTCCTCGGCCTGGGCCAGCCAAAACACGCGGCGCTCGCAATCCAACGCGGCACGCTCTCGGCACATCGACTCCTGACTGCGTATCTCCACGAGCCTGTTCATGAGCCCCACTCCATGATGTGAAGCCAATCCACAAGCACCATTGTATCAGATGCGTGGGCCGTCTGTCTTGGCGTGCGATGCGGAAACGACCAGCATGCTGTGCCTGCGAAGAGTGCAGACATCGCAGCGCAGCATGTTCGGTGGGATGCGAACAGAGCTTGCCCCAACCAAGCTCGGTCAACGCCGCACATAGCAATGGAAGCCGCCATAGACGCCGGACATGTCGAGCTCGTAGCCAAGCTCGCTGCTCTCGTCGTCGCGCCGCCAGATCTCCCGCAAAGGTGCAAGCTCGTGACGTTCGAGGGGCGAGCGCGTGCCAGCAGTCCGGAAGATCACCCGGACCTGGTCGCTGCCGGTGCGATCGATGGCGTCCCACAGCGTGCGGATATCATCCAAAGACATCCAATCCTGCGAGTCCAACAGCACGACAGCATCGACTTCACGCGCAGGAAGGCTTTCCAGGAAGGCGCGGAGATCAGAATGCACAGGGATGATCAGGCCGGCGTCGTTGCGCATCCGCGGAAAGTTGCGCTGCTGCAAATAGGGCGGCAGGCAGCGATCGCCTGGCCCGCGGTACCGACGACGCAACGCCTGCCAGGCGAAATAATTGTCATCGCTCGGGTGCCCATCAATGAGGTGCAGCAACCGCCGGTGCAGTACCTCGTTCAGCGGCGCGCCACCGCCGAGCAGCGCCCGCTGCCGCGACGGGATGCCGAGGCTGAGCAACAGCGCAGGCGTCCGCGTCAATAGCCGAACCAACCCCGAATGGAACAGCCGATCGAGCCGCGCCAACGCCTCGACACGAGCGGGTCCACCGATCTCTCCCGTGAGCAAGGCGTCGAGATCGATGCCCGCAAGCCGCGCAACCAGATGCGCAAGCCCGATGAGACGGCCGAGCATGCCGTGGCGATAGAAGCCGTTCGTGAAGTAAGCATAGCGCGGCCGGCCGATGATGTTGCGCTTGTCCCAGTAGGCGCGTGCGTGCGCGTCAAGCCGCGGCCGCAGCCGCGTCAGATAGAGTTCCGCATTGGCGGGCGAGGCTGCCTCGCCGAAGAATTGCCAGAACTCGGCATAGCTCGCGAAGGCCTGGATGCCCGCCAGCTTGAGTTTCAACAACGCAAGATGCGCCTGGTTGAGATCGACGGCATAGACCTGCGCCGGTTGCGCAATCAAATAGGAGAGCGCGTTGCAGCCACCCGAGGAGACGGTGACGATGGTTGACCCCAGCGGCAGTTGAAGTGCGGCGAGATCAGCTTGCGGATCTTCCCAGATCTGGGTGTAGACCAGGCGGCGCAGCCAGAACGCGACAATCCTGTCCCAAATGGTCGGTTCAATCTGTGCCGGGCTGTTGTTCGCCGCATCCGCGATCAGCTGCGTATTCATACGTGCCTCGACTCAACAATCGTCAACGCTATCGCCGCACGACTGCAGTTTTGCGACAGCAGCTTGCGACCAACAGGCGCGGTCCCCCGCTCGTTTGTCACATGCCTGTCGCGCGAACATCGCAAGGAGGAACATCGAATATTTGCTTCAGGGACACGCGAATGCGCAGGAACCCGGCAGCGTTAACCATTGTGCTGGAGCCGACGACACCATGAGCGCCTGGCTTGCGCTGCTCGCCGCCGGGCTGCTCGAGGTCGCCTGGGCGCTTGGCCTGAAATATTCCGACGGACTGACGCGGTTCTGGCCGACGGCGGCCACCGCCGTGGCGATCGTGCTGAGTTTCGCCTTGATGGCGCTGGCGCTGCGCTCGCTACCCTTCGGCACGGCGTATGCGGTGTGGACCGGAATCGGCGCTGTCGGCAGCATCATCGTCGGCATGATTCTCTACAGCGAGCCGACCGATCCGGTTCGCCTCATCTGCCTGACGCTGATCATTGCCGGCATGATCGGACTGAAGCTCAATTCGCCCGTCTGATATCCCCAGCCGATCCACAGGTTTCTCTGTGTCGGCCTTTTGTCCGCGCAGGCTGCGCAGCGCCTCGACGCAGCCGAACAGTACGACGGCGAGCACAAGCGGCACGAAATGATAGAGGAGGCGGAACAGCAGAAGGGCGGCAAGCAGCGGCTCGCGATGTTCGCCGCCCAGCCCCATCAGGATGGTCGCATCGAACACGCCCAATCCCGCCGGTGCGTGGCTGGCAAAGCCGAACAGGGTCGCGGCAATGAAGACCGCCAGCAGCCGGAATATGCCGATGTCCAACGATGGCGCCAGCAGCACGTACATGGCCAGCGCAGCTGCCGTGAGATCGAGCAGGCCGACCATGATCTGCAGCAGCACCAGCCGGCCGGACGGCAGTTGCACGACCCAGTTGCTGCGGCCAAGACGGCGCGGAAACGACCAGCTCCAGATCAGGAACGCGCCGACAGCGCCGAGCAGCATCCAGGCCAGCGCACGATTGACGCTGGGCGACAGATGATCGATGACGCTGATCGCCGCGGGCTCATACAGCAGGCTGAAGCCGAGGGCGGTCATGTTTCCGAGCCAGAATGTGAGCCCGGTGAGGAAGCAGATATTGGCGACGCCGAACGCGGTCACGCTGTGATTGGAATAGATGCGATAACGTATCACCGGCGAGATCAGCGCCACTGCGCCGATGCCGTGCGCGATCGGATAGCTGGTGAAGCTCGCGAGCGCCGCGATGCGATAGGGAACGTCCTTGCGCCCCATGGTGTGCAGCGCCAGCCAGTCATAGAGCGTGATGCTGCCGTAGGACGCCGTCACCAGCACCAGCGACAGCGTGATGATGCTGAAATTGGTCGAGCGAATGATGGCAAAGACTTCATCGTAATCGACATGCTTGAGTGCATGCGTCAGCGCGAACGCGGCGGCGGCGGCGATCGCGAGGCTGATGGCCGCGCCACCCAGGCCTTTCAGCCGGGGGCGATTGGTAAATTTTTTCTGAAACGAATTAACCTTCAGGGCGCCATATCCATGGGAACGCAGCGTCGGATTGACGCGTCGGCTGATTCGAGCCGCCGACATCATCATCTGCCACGCCGATGTGACAGTTGCGTTACCTGCCCCGGTTTTTGGTTCCATCAGCGTGTCTTCAACAAAGCTTGTTCGCATCGCGATATCGGGACTCATTGTAGTCGCACGTTTTTCATGCAGAGTTTGTAAGAGGCCCCGCAAGACCAATGCACGATTCCGAGGTCGCATGGACGCCGAGTTTGACTGCGAACTGAGCCCCGATCAGTGGGAGACGCTGAAGGCGCTTCGCTCGCCCGCATCCGACCGGCGCCTGCCGAGCCGGCTGATCCTCACCGAGCTGATCACGCTCGGGCTTGTCGCGTTCAAGGATGAGCGGCCCGTGATCACCGCCAAGGGACGCAAGGTCCTGGTGCGCGGCTCGGAGAAGCTGCTCGACCTCGCTGCGTGATACACCTGCCAATCAATCACCACATCGTCTGCCGCGCCCGCTCCGGCCAGGCGCGGTCATACTCCGCGCCCCCGACCCGACCCGAGCTCATCTCGGCCAGGATCTGCCCGGGCGTCGGCAGCGACCTCGGATCGACGCGCGCGTCCGGATTCCAGAGATCGGACCGCACGATCGCCCGCGCGCACTGGAAGTAGATCTCATCGACGGTCATGACGATGACGGTCCGCGGCGCCTTGCCCTCCATCTTGAAGGAGGCGAGCAGTTCCGCATCGGCCGAGACATGTGCGCGGCCGTTGACGCGCAACGTGTTGCCTGAGCCCGGAATCAGGAACAACAGCGCCACGCGCGGATCGCGCACGATGTTGCGCAGCGAATCGATGCGGTTGTTGCCGCGCCGGTCCGGCATCATCAACGTCTTCTCGTCATGGATGCGGACAAAGCCGGAGAGGTCGCCGCGCGGCGAGCAATCGAGCCCCTCCGGGCCGACGGTTGCGAGTGCTGCGAACGGCGATTTCTCGATCATCACGCGGTAGGACCGTGTGACGCGGTCGGCGACCTTCACGGTGGAGGCGTCGTTGGTCTGCCCGTAGATGGCCTCGAGCTGTTCGATGGTGGCAATCACCGGCATCGCGTCTCCTCGTTCATCAGTCTGTCTGTCGGGCCGCCTGCCCCCTGATCGTCAGCACCAGCTGGCGGGCGTGGAATTCGGCGCTCGAGACATTCACGATGGTCCTGTCCGGCGCCACGTTCTCGTCGACGGTCCGCGCGAGCCGATCCAGCAGCACGCCGTCGCTGGCTCGGGATCGCATGGCGAGGCGCTGCCCCAGCACCTCGACAGGCGCGGTGATGGCGACAACCACGACATTTGCGTACATGCGCCGCATCTGCGCGATCACCGTGCGCGAGACATTGGCGACCACCGTGCGCCCGGCGTGGATGTCGTCATTGACGGTCCGCCACAGGCCATAGTGGTGACCGTGCGCCTCCCAATGGATGGCAAACTCGCCACGACCAACCGCCGCGAGGAATTCGTAGCCGGACAGCTGCTCATTGTCCTCGAAGGACGACGCCTCCCGCGTCACCACGCGCCGTGCGAACACGATGTCGTCGTCATCGGCGCAGGCCGCCTTGGCGAGCCCGAGCAAGGTATCCTTGCCAGCGCCGCTCGGGCCGACCACAAGGATGAGGCGGCCGGGCCCGATCGCCGCTGCCTGTTTTATGGAACTCGCCGGCGCGTCGGTCATGCCACCCGATGCCCCTCCCGCCAGACGCTGCGCACCACAGGCACCTCGCCTGCGAGATGAACGCGGATGAGGTCGGCACGTTTTCCGATGGCGATCTCGCCGCGATCGGTCAAGCCCACCGCGTCCGCAGGCCGTTTGGTCACGGTTCGCACCGCGGACGCGAGGTCGATGTCGGGCACATGCTGCGGCAGCTGCAGCGCGGCCATCAACAAGCTCGATGGAATGTAGTCGGACGACAGGATGTCCAAATAGCCCTCGCGGGCGAGATCGACCGCGGCGATGTTGCCGGAATGCGAGCCGCCGCGCACCACATTGGGCGCGCCCATCAGAATGCCGATCCCGGCCTTATGAAGGGCGCGCGCGGCTTCCATGGTGGTCGGAAATTCCGCGACCGCGACGCGATCGCGGACGGCGTCGGCGACGTTTTCTTCGGTGGTGTCGTCGTGACTTGCAAGCGGGATCTCGTGCTCATGCGCCAGCGCCACGATTGCGCGCATGTTGTCGGCGGCATAGGCCTTCTGATAGGCGAGCCGCCGCGCGAACAGCACGTCGAGCTCGGCATCCGTCCTGCCGCCGCCCTTGCCGCGGTAATAATCGCGCAGCTTGCCTTCGTCCCGGAACTGCCGCTGTCCCGGCGTGTGGTCCATCAGCGACATCAATCTGACGTCGGGACGACCGATCAGCTCCCTGGCTTCCTCGATCACGCTCGGCATCGGGATTTCGCAGCGCAGATGCAGGAAGTGGTCGGCGCGCAACAGAGACGCCTCCCGCGCCGACGCGATCGCTTCGGCCAGCACGACAGCGCGGCCGTCGACTTCATCCGCGCCGTCCTCGCGCCAAACCCGCAGGGAATCCAGCACCGTGGTGATCCCCGACGTCGCGAGCTGGCCGTCATAGGAGATCACGGCCGCAACGGGATTCCAGAACACCTTTGGACGCGGCACGTAATGCGCTTCGAGATGATCGGTATGGAGCTCGATCAGTCCCGGCATGATCAGATCACCGCCGGCATCCTCGCTCGCTTCCGGAGCCTTGCCCTCGCCGAACTCGGCGATCCGGCCATCGGCCAGCGCGACCCAACCGTGCTCGATCACGCGCTCCGCCAGCACGATGCGGGCGTTGTCAATGACGATATCTCGGCGCGTCGTCATGTCAGGTCTCTTTTCAGTTTCTCTGCTTTCGTTTCTCTGTTGCTTCCTCACGCCGCGGCCGCAAATGTCGTGACATCCACGATACGGTCGGCGATGGCCTGGCGCACCTCGTCGTCATGTACGATGGCAACGATCGCCACGCCGGCGCGCTTCTTCGCTGCGATCAGCTCGACGACGACGTCGCGATTCCTGGCATCGAGCGAGGCGGTCGGCTCGTCGAGCAGCAGGATCGGATGGTCGGAGATAAAGCCGCGCGCGATGTTGACGCGTTGCTGCTCGCCGCCGGAGAAGGTCGACGGCGGCAACGACCACAGCCGTTCCGGAATATTCACACGGCGCAGCAGCTGCGCCGCGCGCTGTCGCGCTTCCTCGCGAGCGACGCCAACCGCAAGCAGCGGCTCGGCCACGACATCGATGGTCGGCACCCGCGGCACGGCGCGCAGGAACTGGGTGACATAGCCGATCGTGGCGCGGCGGACGGACAGGATCTCGCGCGGCTCGGCGCGGGCAAGGTCGAGCAGCACGCCGTGATGGCGAATGCCGATGCGCCCGCCGTCGCAGCGATAGTTGCCGAAGATCATTTTCAGGATCGACGATTTGCCCGCGCCGCTCGGGCCCGCCAGCACCACGCATTCGCCGGCCTTGACGTCGAACGACACACCGCGCACCACTGATAGCTTCACCCCACCCTGCAGATGCATGGTGAAGGTCTTTTCCGCATTGTTGATCTCGATCATCGCAGTCATCGGCAGACACCTATGGAGGCAGGATCGAGGAGACGAGCAGCTGGGTATATGGCTCGCGCGGATCGTCCAGCACCTGGTCGGTCAAGCCGGTCTCGATGACCCGGCCGGCCTTCATTACCATCACCCGATGCGACAGCAGCCGAGCCACCGCGAGATCATGGGTGACCACGATCGCCGCCAGGTCAAGCTCGTTGACAAGGCCGCGCACCAGGTCGAGCAGGCGTGCCTGCACCGAGACGTCGAGCCCGCCGGTCGGCTCGTCCATGAAGACGAGGCGCGGCTCGGTGACGAGATTGCGCGCAATCTGCAGCCGCTGGCGCATGCCGCCCGAATAGGTGCGCGGCGCGTCGTCGATGCGCGCGGTGTCGATCTCGACCCGCTCCAGCCAGCTCGAGGCGGCATTGCGGATCCGGCCGTAGTGATTCCATCCCACCGCCATCAGCCGCTCGCCGACATTGGCGCCGGCCGAGACCGCCATGCGCAAACCCTGCGCCGGATCCTGGTGCACATAGCCCCAATCGGTACGGAACAGGAAACGGCGCTCGGCTTCGCCCAGCGTGGCGAGATCACGCAACACGCCGTCACGCATGCGATAGGACACGCGCCCTGCGCTCGGCGCGAGCTGCGTCGAGAGAAGCTGCAGCAGCGTCGACTTGCCGGAGCCGGACTCGCCGACGATCGCCAGCACCTCGCCCGGATAGAGCGTGAAGGAGACATCGCGGCAGGCGGCAAGCCGGCCGTAGTTCTTAGCGAGGCCCTCGGTGACCAGCAGCGGCTGGTCAGAGGTGGCTGCGCCCATGATCTCAGCCATGCCGCGCCTCCTTGTGCGGGGCCGCACTTTGGGTGCCGCGATAGCCCTGCGCCTGTCGCGTCTCGCAATGATCGGTATCGGAGCAGACGAACATCCGCCCGCCCTGGTCATCGGTGACGATCTCGTCGAGATAGGAGTCCTCCGAGCCGCACAGCGCACAGGGCGCATCGTGGCGGTAGCGGGTGAACGGATGGTCCTCGAAATCGAGCGACACCACCTTGGTGTAGGGCGGCACGGCATAGATGCGCTTTTCGCGCCCCGCGCCAAACAGCTGCAAAGCCGCGCAATTGTCCATCTTGGGATTGTCGAATTTCGGTGTCGGCGACGGATCCATCACATAGCGGCCGTTGACCTTCACGGGATAGGCATAGGCGGTGGCGATATGGCCGAAGCGCGCGATATCCTCGTAGAGCTTGACATGCATCAGCCCGTATTCGGCCAGCGCATGCATGCGGCGCGTCTCGGTCTCGCGCGGTTCGAGGTAGCGCAAGGGTTCGGGAATCGGCACCTGGTAGACCAGGACCTGCCCTGCATGAAGCGGAGCTTCGGGAATGCGGTGGCGTGTCTGGATCACCGTCGCGTCCGCCGTCGACGTCGTGGTTTCGACGTCGGCGGTCTTCTCGAAGAATTTGCGGATCGAGATCGCATTGGTAGTGTCGTCGGAGCCCTGGTCGATGACTTTCAACATGTCATCGGGGCCGAGGATCGCGGCCGTCACCTGCACGCCGCCCGTGCCCCAGCCATAGGGCATCGGCATCTCGCGGCTGGCGAACGGCACCTGGTAACCGGGAATGGCGATCGCCTTTAAAATGGCGCGCCGGATCATCCGCTTGGTCTGCTCGTCGAGATAGGCAAAATTATAGGCTGGCGCGTTCATTCCGCGGCCTCCCGCAATTCGACCTCGGTTTGCGCTTCGGCGAACTCCTTGCGGAGCTTGCGCAAGAGACCAAGCTCGGACTGGAAGTCGACATAATGCGGCAGCTTGAGATGCTCGACAAAGCCCGTCGCCTGCACATTGTCCGAATGCGACATGACGAACTCCTCGTCCTGCGCCGGCGAGCGCACCTCCTCGCCGAGCTCGCGGGCGCGAAGTGCGCGGTCGACCAGCGCCATCGACATGGTCTTGCGCTCGCTCTGCCCGAAGGCGAGGCCATAGCCACGGGTGAAGCACGGCGCTTCCGTCGCCGAGCCCTTGAACTGATTGACCATCTGGCACTCGGTGAGCTCGATCGATCCCAGCGGTACGGCGAAGCCGACCTCCTCGGCAAAGAATTCGACCTCGACCTCGCCGAAGCGGATCTCGCCGACGAAGGGATGGTTGCGGCCATAGCCGCGCTGGGTGGAATAG
>DASREP010000097.1:0-11908 GCA_035652015.1 Bradyrhizobium sp.
TCAACCCTGATTCCATCGATCCCGCACCCTCGGATCAGGAAAACATCGATTCACTGAAGAGCTCGGTCGACGCCTTGCGCCGAAACGCGGGCGATGCAACGGGGCCGGGCGCTACGGCCTCCCGACGGCTCGCCGATGCCCTCGAGAAACTCGCATCATCCGACGAGGCGACGCGCAACAAGGCGCAGGCGGTGTTCGTCACCCCGATGAACATCGTCTTCCAGCAGCTGAAGAACGTGCTGCAGGCACAGCCGGTCAGCCTCAATACCCTGCCGCCGGAGTTGGTTTCGGCCTGGAAGAGCAAGGACGGGCTGATGCGGATCGAGGCGCTGCCGAAGGGCGACCCCAACGACAACGATAATTTGCGCAGATTCGCCAGCGCCGTGCTCGCCTCTGAGCCGACCGCGGTCGGCGGCCCGGTCTCGATCCTGAAGTCGGGCGACACGGTGGTCGCAGCCTTCATTCACGCCGGCATTTATGCGCTGGTGGTGATCGGGCTCTTGCTCTGGATCACGCTGCGGCGGGTCACCGACGTAGCACTGACCCTGGTCCCGCTGCTGGTGGCTGGCGCAGTGACGCTTGAAATCTGTGTCCTGATCGGGCTGCCGCTCAACTTCGCCAACATCGTCGCGCTGCCGTTGTTGCTCGGCATCGGTGTCGCCTTCAAGATCTACTATGTCACGGCGTGGCGCTCGGGCAGGACAAATCTGCTGCAGACAAGCCTGACCCGGGCGATCTTTTTCAGCGCACTCACGACGGCGACCGCGTTCGGCAGCCTGTGGCTGTCGAGCCATCCCGGCACATCCAGCATGGGCAAGCTGCTCGCACTGTCGCTGGTGACGACGCTGGCCGCGGTCTTGTTGTTTCAGCCGGCGCTAATGGGAAAACCGCGCGATATCCGGGAGTAGGCAGATGTCCCCGACGGAATCGTTGGGGTGGAGCGCCGCGTGCTTTTGACCAGCAGGTGCCGGCATGGTTGCGGCGCTTCCTGCGGCGCCGGTCGTTTTCGGCGCGGGCGCGAGGCCTTTGGGCGCGCCAGCCTTGGACGTGCCTTCCTTGGCCATACCTTCCTTGGCCATGCTGTTCACGGGGCTTGACGGGATCGGCGGCCCGACGCGGGTCCAGGTCTCGCCGCCGCACAGAAAGCCCAGCACGCAGCCCTGGATTTCGAGATGGTTGGCGTCGGTCGGCGTAACGGTGGAACTATAGGTCTGGCCATCCTTGGCGTTGTAGACTTGGCCTTCCCACTGATCGGTGCCAGGCTTGTGCTTCATGTCCAACAGGATCGGCATGCCCAGGGTCGGCCTGTTTCGTTTTGATGCATCCGGATTGTTGCTGTCGCGCCCGCCCGGCTCTTTTTCCCACGCAACGACGCCCCACATGCTGCCATTGCATTGTGCAACCCGGATATTTGCGACACCATCGGCGACGCGCCAGTCGCCGGTGGGGTCGAGCGCAAAAGCCGGTGCTGCGCCACTCAAAAGAACAATTCCCGCGATAATACCGGTCGTGCGAAGGAGCATGCATATGGCCTTTCTTGGGCGGTGCAACATGGCATAAACCTGTGCTTGCTTTGACGGGCAGAATGAGGGCAAAACGCCGCATTGACCGTTTTCAGTTGACGAAATGGCCATCAACCGAAGTATGTAACTGATGCTAAGTCCGAATCTAGACGTTTCCGAGATGTTTGTAGAGCGCCAGGCGCAGCGAAGCGCCATGCATGCGCGGCATCTCAATGAGCAGTTTGTCCGCGTACTCAAAACCATCGGCTACGACGTTGGTTTCCAGAAGGGACAAGCGCAGTATCTCTATGACCGCGACGGGGTGCGCTATCTCGACCTCCTGAGCGGTTTCGGGGTGTTCGCGATCGGACGCAACCATCCGTCGTTACGCGCGGCCTTGAAGAGCGTGCTCGACAGCGATCTGCCGAATCTGGTGCAATTCGACGTCTCGACGCTTGCCGGGGTGCTCGCCGAGCGGCTGCTGAAGCTGGTTCCCTATCTGGACAAGGTGTTTTTTGCCAACTCCGGCGCCGAGACAGTGGAGGCGGCGATCAAATTCGCGCGCGGCGCGACCGGCCGTCCAGGCATCGTCTATTGCGGCCATGCCTATCACGGCCTCTCCTATGGCGCGCTGTCGCTGACCGATGATCCGAACTTCCGCAAGGGTTTCGAGCCGCTGCTGCCGGGCTGCACGTCAATTCCTTTCAATGATCTGGCTGCGCTGGAACAGGCGCTGTCCTCCCGCGAAATCGCCGGCTTCATCGTCGAGCCGATCCAGGGCAAGGGCGTCAACATGCCCACCGACGAATTCCTGCCGGGTGCGGCCGCGCTCTGCCGGAAGTACGGCACGTTGTTCATTGCCGACGAGATCCAGACCGGCATGGGCCGGACCGGCCGTTTCCTTGCGGTCGAGCACTGGAATGTCGAGCCTGACATGGTGCTGTTGTCCAAGGCGCTGTCCGGCGGCCACGTTCCGGTTGGTGCACTGCTGACGCGCAAGAACATCTTCGACAAAATCTTCAACCAGATGGACCGTGCGGTTGTGCACGGCTCGACCTTTGCGAAGAACGATCTCGCGATGGCCGCCGGCATCGCCACGCTGGAAGTGCTCGAGGCCGAGAAACTGATCGAAGCGGCAGCCAAGCGCGGCGCCGAACTCAGACTCGCGCTGACGCGGCTCGTACCGGGCTACGAGCTGATGAAGGAAGTCCGTGGCAAGGGGCTGATGATCGGCGTCGAGTTCGGCCCGCCGAAATCACTGCGGCTGAAGGCCTCCTGGAATGTGTTGGAGACCGCGAGCAAGGGCTTGTTCTGCCAGCTCATCACGGTACCGCTGTTCAAGGACCATAAGATCCTCACCCAGGTTGCCGGCCATGGCAGTCATACCATCAAGCTGTTGCCCTCGCTCAATATCACCGAGGACGACTGCAAGTGGATCGAGACCGCATTCGACCAGGTGATCGCCGCCAGCCACAAGGTCCCCGGCGCGATCTGGTCGCTCGGCAAGACGCTGGTCGACAACGCCGTGCGCAAGTCGGCGTAGGGAATCATCCCTCCGTATTTGCCCGCGCTGCGGCCTCGAACTTGTCGGTGAACTCGGCGAGTTCGTCGGCGCCGATGTCGCTGACCGCCCAGAAATTCAGGCCGCGCTCGCTCCAGCTGCGAATGTTGTAGCCCTGGATGGTTTCGGTGCGCGGCGCACGGTGCGCCATGTTCGCGGTCTGGGCCACGAACAGGTTGATCACATGCGCGCGGCGGTTGTAGACGACCGCGCCGATCGGACGGGCATCGACATAGTCCAGCCGGCCGCCGATCAGAGTAAAGCCCTGCGCCGTCAGGTCGATCACTGGCGGCGCCACGTCGAGCCTGCCGTTGAACCAGGGCTTCACGGTGTGCTGGTCGGTCGACTGCACGTCGATCAGATGTCCGGCCTGCAGCGAGCGCAGATGGGCGGACACGATTTCGAAATCGATGCGGTCCTGATCGTCGTTACGGAGCACGATCGCGAACAGTGCAGTCGCGGCGATGGCTGATACGCCCGAACCGAGCGCAAAGCCACGCAGCACCGCGCGGCGGCTGGGCGGAGCCGTTACGGTCGGCTTCGGCAGCGCAGCCTCAAGGCGCAGGCGCAGGCTCTGCGGCGCGGTGTAACGCAGATCGGCGCTTGCGATGGCCTGACTCATCTGGCGGTAGGCGGCAAGCGAGGCCGTGCAACGCGGGCATTGCGCCACATGGGTTTCGACCTCGCGCGCGTGGCCGGCGTCGAGCTCGCCGTCGATCAGCGCATGCAGGAGGATGTCGGCTTCATCGCAGGTCATTTGGAGGGCTCCTGTTCCGCCATCCATGCGTTGCGCAGCATGGCGCGGGCCCTTGCGAGACGGGACATCACGGTACCGACCGGAGCTCCGACCGCATCGGCGATTTCGCGGTAGGACAGATTGTTGATCTCGCGCAGCACAAAGGTCTCCCGGAACGGCTCGGCGAGCGTGTCGATCAGGCGGCGAATGGCGCTGGCGTCGCGCTCGCGCAGGATCTGCGCTTCCGGCGTCTCCTGCGCCTCATTCCAGAGCGGCGTCTGCTCCGCCGTCTCGACGGTGTCTTCGACCGTGGTTGCGGGCGCAGCCGCCCGGCGCGCATATTCGGCGCGGCAGACATTGCGCAGGATCGCGAACAGCCACGGCTTGATCGCGGGGCCGCGATAGGTGTCGAAATGCTTCAGCGCGCGCAGATAGCATTCCTGGACCGCGTCTTCGGCGTCTGATGCATCGCGCAACAGATAGCGCGCAAGCGTGTAGACGTCGTCGAGATGCGGCAGCGTCATCTCGCGAAAACGCCGCGCTTTGTCGGGGTCGTTGTCGAGACTTGTGACCGGCATCGCCTCTTGCCCGGCGGTTTCTGAAAGTGCGGCGGCCCGGCCGGCGGCAACCCACCGGCCGGGCACCACGGTGATGCCTTGGTTTGCGGCGCTACTCAACCTTGATCATGCCCGTCATATGAGGGTGCAGGGAACAAAAATACTTGTAATCGCCTGCTGTGGTGAAGGTGAAGGTGAAGCTGTCATTGGTATCCAGCGCCTTCGACCTGAACTTTCCCGCCGACACCACGGTGTGGGGAATGTCGTCATGATTGGTCCAGGTCACGGTATCGCCGACCTTGAGATTGAGCTCGGCGGGGGTGAAGGTGAAGTTGTCGATGGTCACCGTGACCTCCTGGGCCTGGAGCGGCGCGCTGGCGAGCGCCAACACGCCTATGGCGGCGAGGCAAGCGAGCAGGTGGCGGCCGACGCCGCGGCTAGTCGTAGGCTTCATCACGCAACGTCCTCTCAGCCCTGCAGCGGCGTGTCGATGATGGCCAGGCGCTGGTCGCCGAGCTTGAAGTTGACGCTGGCAATCCCGAGCATGCTACGGAGCTTGGCGTCCTCGACCTTCATCGGCCCAGGTGAGGGAGCCGTTCCAGGCGCCGGCTGCGGGAAGGCGGTCGAGCGCGCGGTGTGGAAGGTAACGGCGCCCTCGACCTTCTGCATCACCTGGTGGATATGGCCGTTGAGCACGGTGACCGACCCGAAGCCCTTCATCATCTCCAGTGCCCGTCCGCCGTCCTCGGTGCCCCAGCCCCATTCGGGATAGACGGTCCAGAGCGGAATATGCGCGAACACCACGATCGGCGTCGATTTCGACTTGCCCTTCAAGTCGTCGGCAAGCCAGTCGAGCTGCTCGGCGCCGAGATTGCCGAGGCCTCCGGCCTTGAGATCGACGACATTCACGAGCCCGACGAAGTGCACGCCATTGGCGTCGAAGGAGTAGTAGCCGGCGCCCTTGGTGCCCTTGCCGTAGCGCTCCTTGTAGAATTTCACCTCCTCGTCGAGGAAGTCATGCTCCCCCGGAACGTAATGCACATCGAGCTTGGCTTGCGAGATGATGCGGTCGGCATTGTCGAACTCGGCCGGCTTGGACAGATGCGTGATGTCGCCGGTGTGTATCATGAAGGACGGCTTCATCGGCATCGCGTTGATCTTGTTGATCGCCTCTTCCAGCGTGCCGAGCGCGTTGGGATTGGCGGGCTTGTCGAAGCCGACATGACTGTCGCTGATCTGCAGGAAGGACAGGCCGGGCGCCTCGGCCGCATTGGCGGCGTCAACGAGGCCGAGCGAGCGCGGCACGCCGCCGGCGATGGTCCAGAGCACGCCGGTGCCGGCCCAGGTCATGCATTCCAGCACCTTGCGACGGCTGACGCCGCCCTCGTCATTGTGATCGTGGTCGTGGCTCATCGCGCTCTCTCCATGGCCCGTGATTGGGCAATCAGCGACCTGATCGGGAGAGCGCCGGGTTTATTCCCGGCCGGTTAGTCGGCGCGTTTCGGCAGACTGATGACGTTTCCGTGAGAATGATTGGCGCTCAGAGCGCCTCGTGGGCAATGCGCTGGCGATGCTTGGCGTGCCATTTCGGACCCGGACCGCGCATGTAGTAGAGCTCGGGCCGATAGGGATCGCCGGCGATCTCGATGAGCCGCTGCCACCTGGCCACGATCCGGTTCAGGCTGCGGCGAAGCGGGGAGAATGACGGCTCTGGGCGGAACATGGCGGCCTCTTTGGTGCGGCTTGCTAGTGCGGCTTGCCGAGCATGGAGGTGAAGGGCAGGGTGAAAATCTCGTCCCCAGTTTCGTCGGCGACATGCATGACCCAGCCGCGCCAATCTTCGGTCCCGGGCTCCATGATCAATGCGCGCATGACGCAGGCGGCGTAATCATGCGCCTCGACGAGATCGCCGACCTCGACGCGGTATCCGTCGATGTGTGTCCTCTGTCGCGCGTTCGAACAATGGAAGTAGACCTCGGTCACGTTTGCCTCCTGCGAAACTAGGCGAAGCAGATGCGCGAACGGTAACAATGAGCGGGCCCGCGGGGTATTCGGATCATCCCGGTAAGGGATATTACGGGGGCAACCTCCGCGGGCGGCGTTCTTGCCCGATACGCCCCATTTGTGGGCTTGTTTTGCGTGGCGGTTCGTGAGCCGGCGCACGCACACAGAAAGTTTATTGGCGGCTGGTGATCGGCGCCTCGCGGGCGAGGGCGCCGGGCCCACATTGACAAGCCGCGCGATCGCGCCTGTAATTCGCGAATATTTGATTTAACGTCTTTCGATCGACGGAGATTGCGCCATGACGAATTTCAGCAGACGCGACGCCTTGAAGCTTTCCGCCGGCATGGCCCTGAGCGCCGCTTCCGGCTTCTCTTGTGTCGAGGTGGCCCATGCCGGCCCGATCGAGGTGCCGACGATGGACAAGCTCAGTGTGCGGGTTCTGGTCGACAGCGCCAGCGATATCTTCTTCCACCCGCAGGAGGTGAGTGGGGTTCGGGTCGAGGCCGGACGCTCCGCCGATTCCAAGCGCCCGCTGCACAGCGAGTGGGGGCTTTCGCTCTATGTCGAGCCGCAGCGCGGCGAGGAGAAGCGCACCTTCCTGCTCGACTTCGGCTGGACCGGCGAGACCATCAACGGCAACATGGAGCTCTTGAAGGTCGATCCCTCCAGGATCGACGCGTTGATCATGAGCCACGGGCATTTCGACCATTGGGGCGGCCTGCTCGGCTTTCTGGACAAGCACCGCAAGGCCCTGCCGGCGGATCTCACCATGTATGCCGGCGGCGAGGACAATTTCTGCCAGCGCTATGTCCGCGCCGGCGCGCAAGGCGAACTCAGCGATTTCGGCATGCTCGACCGCCGCGATCTCGCCCGGCAGGACGTCAAGGTCGTGTTGTGCGAGACCCCCGTCGTGATCGGCGGGCAGGCGTTCACGACCGGCAGGATCAAGCGGAGCAGCATCGAGAAAGTGCTGCCGAACTCGCTGGTCGAGTTCAAGCTCAAGGACGGCGCCGGCTGCAATGCCAGCCACTATCTGCCGGCGGAGATGGAGGGCAAGATCGTCCCGGACGAGCACATCCACGAGCACGCCACCTGCTTCAATCTGAAGGACCAGGGCCTGATCGTGATCTCGTCCTGCGGCCATGTCGGCATTGTCAATTCGGTGCGCCAGGCGATGGAGGTGTCGGGCATCGAGAAGGTCCATGCCATCATGGGCGGCTTCCACCTCGGCCCCGCGCCGGCCGATTACCTCAAGCTCGTAGTGAGCGAGATCGGCAAGCTCAATCCTGATGTCCTGATCCCCATGCACTGCAGCGGGCTCAACTTCACGGAGGAGGCGATGCGGCAGATGCCAGGCAAGGTGCTGACCACCACGACCGGCAGCCGCATCACCTTCGGCATCTGAGCCGCGCCTGCGATGACAGCCCTGCGCTGCTGCGGCGTTCTGCTCGCTGCCTGGCTGATCGGCGCGAGCATGGCCGTGGCGGAGGACCAGCCCTCCGCCGCGCAGATGATGGACGATCTGATGTACGGCCGCGGTCCGATCGGCGGCCACTTCACGCTGACCGACCACACCGGACGGCTGCGCAGCGACACCGAGTTTCGCGGGCGGCTGATGATCGTTTATTTCGGCTACACCTTCTGCCCCGACGTGTGCCCCACCGACCTGCAGGCGATCACCATCGCGCTGAACGCGTTGGGGCCGCTTGCGCGTCAGGTGCAGCCGATCTTCATCACCATCGATCCCGAGCGCGACACCAAGGTGCTTGCCGAGTACATCTCCGCTTTTCATCCAAGCCTGATCGGCCTGACGGGCTCACCTGCCGAAATCCGGCAGGTCGCGAATGCCTACAAGGCGTACTACACGAAGATCGGGGACGAGCGGACCGAGGCCTATTCCATCGACCATGCCGGCGTCATCTATCTGATGGGCCGGAATGGCGAATATCTCGGCTTCATGCCGCCGCAGACAAGCCCGGAGCGCCTCACCGAGGTTCTCCGGACCCATCTCGCGAAGTAGTCATTGCTGCGCATGATCCTTTCGGAAAACCGGTTTTCACCTTTCCGGATCATGCCTCAGCGCGCATCCTCCAGGATCATTGTAGCGCCTTTTTCGGCGATCATCGCGGTCGGCGTGTTGGTATTCCCTGACGTGATGGTCGGCATGATCGAGGCGTCGACCACGCGCAAGGACCCGATGCCGAAGAAGCGCAGCCGCGCGTCCACCACCGCGAGCGGATCGTTCGCGGTGCCCATCTTCGCGGTGCCGACCGGATGGAAGATGGTCGTGCCGATGTCGCCGGCGGCTTTTGCCAACGCGGCATCGTCATTCCCGACGGAGGGGCCGGGGAGGAACTCGCTGGGAGAAAAGCGCGCCAAGGCCTTCTGTCCCATCAACCGCCGCGTGGTGCGGATGGCATCCGCCGCCACCTGGCGGTCATCGTCGGTCGCGAGATAATTCGGCGCGATCGACGGCGCCGCAGTTGGGTCGGCGGAGCGGATCTTCACCGTGCCGCGGGAGGTGGGCTGCAGATTGCAGGCGCTGACCGTGATCGCGGGAAAGCGGTGCAGGGGATCGCCGAACTTGTCGAGCGACAGCGGCTGCACATGGAACTGGATGTTCGCCCGCGCCCGCGTTGCGTCCGACCGGGTGAAGATGCCGAGCTGCGAGGGCGCCATGGTCAGCGGCCCGCGGCGGCGGACGGCATAGTCCAGGCCCATCAAGGCGCGGCGCGGGAGCGACCAGTAGGTCTCGTTCAGGGTCCGCACGCCGGTCACCTTGTATATCGCGCGCTGCTGCAGATGATCCTGCAGATTGCGCCCGACGCCGGGCTTGTCGAGCACGACGTCGATGCCGATCCCGCTCAGCACATCGGCAGGGCCGATGCCGCTTCGCTGCAGCACTTGCACCGATCCGATCGCGCCGGCGCTCAGGATCACCTCGCCTGTGGCACGCGCCTCGATTATCTCGCCGCCCTGGCTGAAGCGCACGCCGACCGCGCGGCCGTTCTCGATCACCAGGCGATCGACCAGAACGTTGGTTTCCAGCCGCAGGTTCGGCCGGTTCAGCGCGGGCTTGAGGAAGCCGCGGGCGCTCGACCAGCGGCGGCCGCGCTTCTGGTTGACGTGGAAATAGCTGACGCCTTCATTGTCGCCGGTGTTGAAGTCCGGGATCTTCCTGATGCCCATTTCCGCGGCCGCTTCGGCCACGGCATCGAGCACCGCCCAGGACAGTCGCGGCGCCTCGATGCGCCAGCCGCCGCCGGTCCCGTGATGCTCGCTGTCGCCAAGAAAATGATCCTCCAGCTTCTTGAACAGCGGCCAGACATCGTCGTGGCCCCAGCCTGTCAGCCCCAATTGCCGCCAATGATCGTAGTCGGCTGCCTGTCCGCGCATCGAGATCATGGCGTTGATGGCGGAGCAGCCGCCAATCACCTTGCCTCTCGGATAGGCCAGCGAGCGGCCGTTGAGACCCGGCTCGGCCTCCGTGCGGAACATCCAGTCGGAGCGGGGATTGCCGATCGCAAAGAGGTAGCCGACGGGGATATGAAACCAGATCCAGTTGTCATGGCCACCGGCTTCCAGGATCAGGACCCGCTTCCCGGTATCCTGCGACAGCCGGTTGGCCAGGATGCAGCCGCTGGTTCCGGCGCCGACCACGATATGGTCGAAATCCCCCTCGAGCCGCTTCATAACTCCCTCACCACAAGTGCTTTTTCATGCCCATAGCCGGAGGCAGGGCTGCTGTACAGCGGGGCTTCGAGGCTTGGGCGGAACGCGCCTTGCATGCTAGACAGGCACATATTTGTCCCCAACCATAAAACCGAGACTCACATGCCCATCGTCAATCGCGTCGCCGATCTGCACCCCGAAATTACGGCCTGGCGCCGCGATATCCATCAGCATCCCGAATTGCTTTATGACGTTCATCGCACCGCGGCCTTTGTCGCCGACCGCCTGCGCGAATTCGGCTGCGACGAGGTCGCAACCGGCCTCGGCAAGACCGGCGTGGTCGGCGTCATCAAGGGCAAGAAGCCGGCCGGCAATGGCGATATCAAGGTGATCGGGCTGCGCGCCGACATGGATGCGTTGCCGATCGAAGAGGCGACGAATCTGCCCTATGCCTCCAAGACTCCCGGCAAGATGCACGCCTGCGGCCATGATGGTCACACCGCCATGCTGCTCGGTGCTGCGCGCTATCTCGCCGAGACGCGCAATTTCGCGGGCGATGCGGTGGTGATCTTTCAGCCGGCGGAAGAGGGCGGCGCAGGCGCCGATGCGATGATCAAGGACGGCCTGATGGACCGCTTCGGCATCGAGCAGGTCTATGGCATGCATAACGGCCCGGGCATTCCGATCGGCGCGTTTGCCATCCGCACCGGTCCCATCATGGCGGCGACGGACGAGCTCAACATCAGCATCAAAGGTCACGGCGGGCATGCTTCGCGGCCGCACAAATGCATCGATAGCGTGCTGGTCGGCGCGCAACTCATCACCGCCCTGCAGCAGATCGTGGCGCGCAATGTTGATCCACTGGAATCGGCCGTGATCTCGGTATGCGAATTCCACGCCGGCACCGCGCGCAACGTCATCCCGCAAACGGCGGAGCTGCGCGGCACCATCCGCACGTTGACGCCGGAGGTGCGCGAACTCGTGCAAAAGCGGATTGGCGAGGTTGTTGCCGGCGTCGCCCAGATGACTGGCGCGACCATCGATCTCGATATCAAGCGGGGCTATCCCGTCACCGTCAACCACGCCGCCCAGACCGAGTTCGCGACCGAGATCGCCAAGCAGGTGGCCGGCGACAACAATGTGCATGACACCCCACCGCTGATGGGCGCTGAGGATTTCTCCTACATGCTGCAGGCCCGCCCGGGCGCCTTCATCTTCTGCGGCAATGGCGACAGCGCCGGCCTGCATCACCCCGCCTACAATTTCAACGACGAGGCGATCCTGTACGGCACCTCGTTCTGGATCAAGCTGGTGGAGAACACGCTGGCGGCGTGAGGTCTCTCGTCGTGTAGAGTCGCCGAACAGGCAATGGTGGTCCCGGCGAGGGCCAGGCGAGGGCCGGGACCATACCGCGGACTCTATTCGTAGCGCTCGGTGCTGGTTGCCTTCGCAAAACGGCTCCCTGGGGTTATGGGTCCTGGCTTTCGCCAGGACGACGCGGGTGAGGCGTTCGAACCCTCAAACAACATACTCCGTCATTGAGAGGAGCAACGCGACGCGGCAATCCAGAGCCACGCACACGACTCTGGATTGCCACGTCGCGGAGCCTGTCATCGGGCCGCGCTTCGCGCGGACCCGTTGGCTCCTCGCAATGACGGTCGAATAGACACACGTCCACATTCTCGCGGCGCCTTTCGCCCGAGCTTTTGCATCATTCATCGCCCTCGAGAAACATGAGGGCACAGGGAAGGCCGGGTGGCCGCATGCACCCGGGGCCGCCGCGCAAGAAAACTTGCGCAACGCGCGTGACCACAGGTACAGCGGAGACACTCCGGCCTTCCCTGCGCAGTGGGTTACGGCTTACTTCGTGCTCTTC
>DASREP010000098.1:0-2132 GCA_035652015.1 Bradyrhizobium sp.
GTCGATGACGTTGCCGGCGAGCGCCCCGATCAGGCGGCCGGCGATGGCGCCGCCCGGCCCAAAGATTGCGCCGCCGGCCGCGGCGCCCGCGGCGGAAAGAAGAAGTGCTGCCATCAGTCCATCACCCCCGGAAAGCGGAACGCATAAGCCAGCCTGCGCCGCCACCACGGCGCGATGGCGACCTCGGTGACGGCGGCGCCATCATGGGCGTGCACCATCAGCGAAGGCGCACTGACGATGGCAGCATGCTTGGCCGGATAATGCTCACGATAGCGGAACAGCAGCACGTCGCCGGGCTGGAATGCGCCGGGATCGATCTCGACGAGATGCGCCCGCGCGGCCTGCGCCAGCGTTTCCTCGCGCGCGGCCTCGGCCCAGTCGCGCGAATAGGCCGGTGCAGCTTGCGGCTCGTCGCCGAGCAGCGCGCGCCACACCCCGCGGACGAGGCCGAGGCAATCGCAGCCGACGCCCTTGAGCGAGGCCTGGTGCTGGTAGGGCGTGCCGATCCAGGCACGGGCCTCCGCGACGATATCGGAGCGCGAGAGCAGCATCGGAAACCTTTTCCGCTGCCTCCCCCTGAAAGGGGGAGGTCGGTTCGCGCAGCGAACCGGGTGGGGGTCAAATCAGCGATGAAGGCGGACGTGACCCCACCCCAACCCTTGTAACTCTGAAAATCGCGACTCGGGTAAATCTCGGGTCGCGGTGACAGGCAGGAGCCCGCCCCACCCTGGGTCTTTGAAGACCGGAGGGGAGCACGCGGCCCTGCCTGTCGTTCCATCGAACCCGAACAGTCGCCTGGGCCGCATAGCGCGAAGCTCGATTAGGCAAGGACGGGTCGCCATGGACATGCTCACCGTTGGTATCGATGTGTCAAAGGATCATCTCGATGTAGCCGTGCATCCGAGCGGCGAGGCCTTCACCGTAGAGCGCAACGCCGCCGGCTTGGACCAGTTGATTGTCCGGCTGCGCGAGCTGCGTCCAGGGATCGTGACCCTCGAAGCCACCGGTGGCTTCGAGACGGTGGCGGCGGCAGCTCTGGCTGCTGCGGGGCTGCCGGTGGTGGTCGTCAACCCGGCCCAGATCCGGGCCTTTGCCAGGGCGCTTGGCCAGCGCGCCAAGACCGACCCGATCGACGCGGCGGTGATTGCGCGGTTTGCCGCTGCCACTAACCCTGAGGTACGGCCGCTGCCGGACGAAGCCACCCGCTTGCTGTCCGACCTGGTGGCCCGCCGGCGGCAAATCGTCGAGATGATGGCCGCCGAAGGCCAGCGCGAGCGGCGGCTGAACAACATGCGGTTGAAGAAGAGCATCGCCCGGCTGCGCAAGGCGCTGGAGAAAGAGCTGGCTGAGCTCGATGACGAGATCGATCAGTCGGTGCGTGGTTCGCCGGCCTGGCGCGAGAAGGAGGATTTGCTCGCTTCCGTACCAGGCATCGGACCGGTCATTGCACGCACCATGATCGCCGAACTGCCCGAATTGGGAACCCTCAACGGCAAGCAGATCGCAGCGCTGGCCGGACTGGCTCCCTTTACTCGCCAGTCCGGCCAATGGCGCGGCAAGAGCTTCATCGGCGGTGGACGCACGGCCGTACGCACCGCGCTGTTCATGGGCGCCATGGTCGCTAGGCGTCACAACCCCGTCCTGCGGGCGTTCTTCGAGCGATTGGTGGCCGCCGGCAAGCCGAAGATGGTCGCCCTGATCGCCGTCGCTCGAAAGCTGTTGGTCATTCTCAACGCCATCATCAGGGACAACCGGCCATGGCAAACCGCTTGACTTCCAAGACAGTCGCTCCCCTTTTCAAGGGGAGGGAGCAGGCTGCCGACGCCGATCGCGCGAATGCGACGGTAACAGCAGGCGCGGAGATTTGATGCCGGCCACGCCGCTTGGACCACCGTCCGCACTGACGCCCTCCGTGGAAGACGGGCCGGCGCAGATCGTGCTCACCTTCGACGACAATCGTCACGCCTCGGTGTTGTTCGGCCAATATGGTCAGAACCTCGCCCTGATCGAGCGCCGCCTCGGCGTGGTCGCCGAGCAGCGCGGCAATCAGGTGACGCTGGAAGGCTCGCGCGACGCGGTCGAGCAGGCGCGCCGCGTGCTCGATGGCCTCTACCAGCAGATCAAGCGCGGCC
>DASREP010000099.1:0-5336 GCA_035652015.1 Bradyrhizobium sp.
CACAAGGCGCAGCCGCAGGCGTATTCCGCATCGTGAGATCGCCTTGCCGCTCTCGAAAACCCGAGTAGAATCGCCCGCGCACTTCGCATCCGATGCAGGTCGAGGAGCCTGCGCGCAAATCCATAAAAGAGAGAGGAGGCAGTTCATGAGCGATCAGCACACGCACAGCACGCCCGCGCGCCGCAAGTTCCTGACCGGCGCCGCGGCCGCCGCGACGGGCGCGGCAACCCTCGGCTTCCCGGCCATCGTCAAGGCGCAAGGTCCGATCTCGATGCGCTGGCAGAGCACATGGCCGTCGAAGGACATCTTCCACGAATACGCGCTGGATTACGCGAAGAAGGTGAACGACATGACCGGCGGCGACCTCAGGATCGAGGTGCTGCCGGCGGGCGCCGTTGTGCCCGCATTCGGCCTGCTCGACGCGGTGTCCAAGGGCACCCTCGACGGCGGGCACGGCGTGCTGGTCTACCACTACGGCAAGCAGAACGCGCTTGCACTGTGGGGATCGAGCCCGGCGTTCGGCATGGATGCCAACATGCTGCTCTCATGGCACAAGTACGGCGGCGGCAAAGGATTGCTGCAGAAGCTCTACGCCTCGATCGGCGCGAATGTCGTGTCCTTCCCGTACGGCCCGATGTACACCCAGCCGCTCGGCTGGTTCAAGAAGCCGATCACCAAGTGGGAAGACTTCAAGGGCATGAAGTACCGAACGGTGGGCATTTCGATTGATCTATTCACCGGCATGGGCGCAGCGGTCAACGCGCTGCCTGGCGGCGAAATCGTGCCGGCGATCGACCGCGGGCTGCTGGATGCGGCCGAGTTCAATAACGCGACCTCCGACCGCATTCTCGGCTTCGCGGATGTGTCCAAGATTTGCATGCTGCAAAGCTATCACCAGAACGCCGAGCAGCTCGAGATCACCTTCAACAAGACCAAATACGACGCGCTGCCGGAGAAGATGAGGGCGATCATCGCCAATGCCACCGAGGCCGCGTCCGCCGACATGTCCTGGAAGTCGATCAACCGCTACTCGCAGGACTACATCGAGCTGCAGACCAAGGACAAGGTGAGGTTCTACAAGACGCCGGCCTCGGTGCTGCAAAAGCAGCTCGAAGTATTCGACCAGGTGATGACGAAGCGCACGGCCGACAATCCGATGTTCAAGGAGATCATCGAGTCGCAGCGCAAATACGCCGAGCGCACCGTGAAATGGGACCTCGACACCAACGTCAGGCGGGAAATGGCGTACAACTATTACTTCGGCAAGAAGCCAGCCGCGAAGAAGGCCTGAACCTTGTTTTAGTTCCGGCACCATCCGGGCCTCGAAACCCGGATGGTGTTTTGTTTTGTAGAGCGATCATCCCTCGATGAAAGTTCAAAATCTCCTGCTCGCTGCCGACCACGTCAGCACCTGGACGGGCAAAGTCACGGCGTGGCTGATCCTTGCGCTGATGTCCGCCGTCTGCATCGAGGTGTTCAAGCGCTACATCCTGAACGCGCCGACGGCGTGGATCTTCGACCTCGACAACATGCTCTACGGCACGCTGTTCATGATGTGCGGCGCCTACACGCTGGCCCAGGACGCCCACGTCAGGGGCGACTTCCTGTACGGCTCGTTCAAGCCGCGCACGCAGGCCACGCTGGACCTGATTCTGTACATTCTGTTCTTCCTGCCTGGCGTTATCGCCCTGATCTACGCGGGCATCGATTACGCGGCCATTTCGTGGCGCATCAACGAACACTCGAACGTGACATCGGAAGGGCCGCCGGTTTATCCGTTCAAGACCGTCATCCCGGTCGCCGGAGTTCTGGTGCTGATCCAGGGACTGGCCGAGATCGTCCGCTGTGTCGTATGCCTGAAATCCGGGCAGTGGCCCGATCGGCTGAAAGACGTCGAGGAGATCGACGTGATCGAGCAGCAGCTCGCCGGCAGCACGCTGGTGGACGAGGAATCGCGCAAGCGCGCGATCGAAAGCGCCCATGCGATCGACGAGGCCGCGCACCAGCGCATCGGCCCGCGCGGAGCCGAACGTGAGTGACGCGGGACTTGGGCTGATGATGCTCGCGCTCATCGTGATCGTGATCATGATGGGCTTCCCGACAGCATTCACGTTGATGGGCCTCGGCATGGTGTTCGGCTTCGTCGCCTTCTATAACCCGGCGAATTCCTGGACCGACAACCGGGTCTTCGACCTGATGGTCGAGCGCACCTACGGCGCGATGAACAATGACGTGCTGATCTCGATTCCGCTATTCGTGCTGATGGGCTACGTGATGGAGCGCGGCGCGCTGGTGGACAAGATGTTCTACAGCATCCAGCTCGCCTTCCGGCGCGTACCCGCGTCGCTCGCGGTCGCCACGCTGATTGTGTGCACGTTCTGGGGAATCGCGAGCGGCCTGGTCGGTGCGGTAGTGGTGCTGATGGGCGTGATCGCGTTCAACCCGATGCTCAAGGCCGGCTACGACACGCGCCTCGCTTCGGGCGTGATCACGGCAGGAGGCACGCTGGGGATTCTCATTCCGCCCTCGGTCATGATCATCGTCTATGCGGCAGTCGCAGGACAGTCGGTGGTAAAGCTCTATGCATCGGCGATGTTTCCCGGATTCTTCCTGTCTTTCCTGTATCTCGTGTACATCGTCGGCTGGGCGGTGATCGAGCCCAAGATTGCGCCGCGCTTGCCCGAGGCCCAGCAGAAGATACCGGTGTCCGACTGGGTGCGGAAATTCCAGCAGGCGTATTCGCCGAACATGCTGGTCGGATTGCTTGCCGCGCTCGTGGCCCCCGGCAAGGCGCTCGCCATCGAAAGCGACGGCCGCCGGCTAAGCTACGTCGCGGTATGGAGGAATTTTCTCGCCGCACTGTTTCCGCTGATGCTCGCGGCCGTGACGACGTGGGGCATCTGGTGGTACGTGGTGATCCATCCGCAGACCGATATTCGCCAGGAGGCAGGCGTTGTGCAGAAGCAGACCGCACCTGCCGCTTCTGCGGCGGCGACGCCCCCGGTGGGCGAGGATAAGCCGCAGGAGCTCGGGAGCGCAGCGGAGGAATCCGCCTCCGCAACGGCGCCGGAACCTGAGGGCGTGGAACAGGTCGGCACTCCGGAAATGGTGACGCACGAGGCCGCGCCGGCGGAAGCAGGTCCGCCGGCCGCGTTTTATATCTATTTCTGGATTGTGGTTGCGGCCACCGGCCTGCTGCTTCTCTGGTATTACTGGAAGCTGGAGGCCGAGGCGTTCGAGCTGCTCAAGCTCCTGATCTCTTCGGTGATGCCGCTCGGCATCCTCACCATCGTCGTGCTCGCGGTCATTCTGTTCGGCATTACCACCGCCACCGAATCTGCGGGGATCGGCGCGGCCGGCGCGTATCTGCTCGCGCTTCAGGGCGGTCAATTCGACTGGGAACGCCTCAAGCAGACCGTATTTCTGACTGCCAAGACCACCGCAATGGTGTGCTGGCTGTTCATCGGCTCGGCGCTGTTCTCGGGAGTGTTCGCGATCCTGGGCGGTCAGCAACTGGTCGAGACGTGGGTGCTGAGCCTCAACATGACACCGGTACAGTTCCTGATCCTGTCGCAGGCGATCATCTTCCTGCTCGGCTGGCCGCTCGAGTGGACCGAGATCATCGTCATCTTCGTGCCGATCTTCCTGCCGCTACTCAAGCACTTCGATATCGATCCGATCCTGTGGGGCACGCTGGTCTTCGTCAACCTGCAGGCGGCTTTTCTCTCGCCGCCGGTGGCCATGTCGGCGTTCTACCTGAAGGGCGTATCGCCCAAGCATGTGACGCTCAACCAGATCTTCGCCGGAATGATGCCTTACATGCTGATCGTGATTCTGTGCATGGTGATCATGTACCTGTGGCCAGGCATGACCCTGTGGCTGCCGAATTACTTGTATGGCGCGGGTTAGAGCCGTCTATTTCTTGCAAATCTCCGCGAGCTGACCAAGCCACATGTCGCGTTTTGCGCGGCGAAATTGGAACCAGATGCGGTACCGGGGAAAATCGGGATCCGGCACGTTGACCGCGACCCAGTGGTGTGTGACGCCGAGCAGCGATTCGTGCACCGGTTCCAGCGACAGGACTTGCTTAGGCGAGAGCACTTTTGCATGAGGCCAGTCGACCAGCACGAGCCGGTCTTTCGCCTTTTCATAACCCACGTAGGTGTCGCCCTTGCGATGGCTAAGGTCGGCCCTGAAGTCTGGCGGCAACAGCGCAGCCACCTTCTCCCGGGCCGTGTCACCCCTCATGAATAACCGGTACGAGATCCCTATGCCGATCGCGAATCCTGCGAAAACCAGGATTCCTATGATCGTGCCCATCATGACCCAGCGCCTCCTTCCCTGCCTATGGTAGCAGTGCAGCGACGAGCGCTATCGCTGGCGCAAATGCCTTATGCCGGATGAGCAGCTGGCGCTGCTGACCGCCAGCAAAGCGGCACTGCGCATCCGCGACGGCGTCCTGACTTCGGAAGAGCTGGTGCGAGCCTGTCTCGAGCGCATCCGGCAGCTCGAGGCGACCGTGCAAGCCTGGCAGTTTCTGGATGAAGAGCACGCGCTCGCGCAGGCGCGAGCTGCGGACGAGCAGCGCCGCAGCGGCGAGCCGTTCGGCGCGCTTTGCGGCATTCCGGTCGGCGTGAAGGACATCATGGACACGGCCGACATGCCGACGGAAAACGGCACGGTCTTGCACAAGGGGCGCACACCGCGCGCCGACGCCGCGGTCGTCGCGCGCCTGCGAGCCGCCGGTGCGGTGATCATGGGCAAGACCGTCACCACCGAGTGCGCGTACTTCAGTCCCGGCAAGACGCGCAACCCGCACAACCCGGAGCACACGCCGGGGGGCTCGTCGAGCGGCTCCGCCGCCGCGGTGGCGGCGCACATGGTGCCGCTCGCGCTGGGTAGCCAGACCGCGGGCTCGGTGATCCGGCCGGCCGCTTTCTGCGGCGTCTACGGCTACAAGCCGACCCACGGCCTCATTCCGCGTACCGGCGTGCTCGCGCTCTCGCGCACGCTGGATCACATCGGTCTCTTCGCGCGCGGCCTCGACGATCTTGCCTTGCTGGCCGAGGAGCTCGTGGGCTACGACGCAGGCGATCCGGATACCCGGCCGCGCGCGCGCGCACCTTTGCGGGCCATCGCAGCGGAAGAGCCGCCAATCGAGCCGATGTTCGCCTTCATCAAGACGCCGCACTGGGAGCGCGTCGAACCCGATGCGAAAGAGGCGTACGGCGAGCTGGTCGAGTCGCTCGGCGAGCGCATCGAGGAAGTGAAGCTTTTCCCCACGGCGGCCGAGGCCTGGGATTGGCAGCGCATGATCATGGAAACGGAAATGGCGG
>DASREP010000100.1:0-22856 GCA_035652015.1 Bradyrhizobium sp.
ATGGATGATCTGTTGCGGGAGTTTCTGACGGAGACCAGCGAGAGCCTGGATACCGTCGACAATCAGCTGGTGAAGTTCGAGCAGGAGCCGAACAACGCCAAGATCCTGGATAACATCTTCCGCCTGGTTCACACCATCAAGGGGACCTGCGGCTTTCTCGGATTGCCGCGGCTGGAAGCGCTGGCCCATGCCGGCGAGACCCTGATGGGCAAATTCCGTGACGGCATGCCGGTGCGCGCCGAGGCGGTGACGGTGATCCTGTCCTCGATTGACCGCATCAAGGAGATTTTGGCCGGCCTCGAGGCGACCGAAGCGGAGCCCGAAGGCAACGACCGCGACCTGATCGATCAATTGGAAGCGATGGTCGAGCAGGGCATGGCGGCGATGTCAGGCTCGGCTTCGCCGATGCCGACGGCAGGAAACGCTGCACCGGCGCCGGCTGAGGCCGCGCCGCCGCTTGCGCCAGCGGCTGAACCTGCGCCCGCTGCGGCCACTGTCACCGAGGGCTCGCTGGTGGCGCAGACGCTGGAGCGGCCGCTGCGTCCGGGCGAGGTCTCGCTCGATGAATTGGAGCGCGCCTTCCGCGAGACCGCGACCGAACAGCCGCCAGCTGGCGCTGCCGCGGCCAAAGCTCCGGAAGCAAAGGCACCCGAGGTCAAGAACGAAACCGCAAAGGACGCCGCGAAAGAAGCCAAGAAAGAGGCCAAGCCTGCGCGCAAGGCCGCCTCCAACGCCGGCGAGGAGGCGGGCGAAGGCGACCGCATCGCCAACCAGTCGATCCGCGTCAATGTCGACACCCTCGAGCACCTGATGACCATGGTGTCCGAGCTGGTGCTGACCCGCAACCAGCTCCTGGAGATCTCCCGCCGCAACGAGGACACCGAGTTCAAGGTGCCGCTGCAGCGGCTCTCCAACGTCACCGCCGAGCTGCAGGAAGGCGTCATGAAGACGCGCATGCAGCCGATCGGCAATGCCTGGCAGAAGCTGCCGCGCATCGTGCGCGACCTCTCGGGCGAACTCGGCAAGCAGATCGAACTGGAGATGCACGGCGCCGACACCGAGCTCGACCGCCAGGTGCTCGACCTGATCAAGGACCCGCTCACCCACATGGTGCGCAACTCCGCCGACCACGGCCTGGAGACGCCGGCCGAGCGGCAGGCCGCCGGCAAGCCCGAGATCGGCACGATTCGTCTCTCCGCCTATCATGAAGGCGGCCACATCATCATCTGCATCGCCGACAATGGCCGAGGGCTCAACACCGAGCGGATCAAGGCCAAGGCGCTCCAGAACAACCTCGTCACCGAGGCTGAGCTGGAGAAGATGACCGAGGCCCAGATCCACAAGTTCATCTTCGCGCCGGGCTTCTCGACCGCGGCCGCCATCACCTCGGTCTCCGGCCGTGGCGTCGGCATGGACGTGGTGCGCACCAATATCGACCAGATCGGCGGCACCATCGACATCAAGTCGGTCCATGGTGAAGGCACCGCGGTCACCATCAAGATCCCGCTCACGCTCGCCATCGTCTCGGCGCTGATCGTGGAAGCCGGCGGCGACCGCTTCGCCATTCCCCAGCTCTCGGTCGTGGAGCTGGTGCGGGCGCGCGCCAACTCCGAGCACCGCATCGAGCGCATCAAGGACACCGCGGTCCTGCGCTTGCGCAACAAGCTCTTGCCGCTGATGCACCTGAAGAAGCTCCTGAAGATCGACGACGGCTCCTCGAGCGATCCCGAGAACGGCTTCATCGTG
This sequence comes from Bradyrhizobium sp., assembly GCA_035652015.1. Classification (GTDB taxonomy): domain Bacteria; phylum Pseudomonadota; class Alphaproteobacteria; order Rhizobiales; family Xanthobacteraceae; genus Bradyrhizobium. The sequence goes on from DASREP010000100.1 coordinate 1,747, forward strand.
GTGACCCAGGTCGGCAGCCAGACCTTCGGCATCGTGGTCGACGGCGTGTTCCACACCGAGGAAATCGTGGTCAAGCCGATGTCGACCAAGCTGCGCCACATCGACATGTTCTCCGGCAACACCATCCTGGGCGACGGCGCGGTGATCATGATCATCGACCCCAACGGCATTGCCAAGGCGCTCGGCGCCTCGGGCAATGCCAGCCGCGACCTCGCCGACGAGAATGCCGCCGTTCACGCCGGCAGCGGCGAGCAGCTGACCTCGCTGTTGGTGTTCCGCGCCGGCTCCACCCAGCCCAAGGCGGTGCCGCTTGGCCTGGTCACGCGCCTGGAGGAGATCGCCGCCGACAAGATCGAGCTGTCGAACGGCCGCTACATGGTGCAGTACCGCGAGCAATTGATGCCGCTCGTGCAGATGGATGGCGTCGAGGTCCGCTCCACCGGCTCGCAGCCGATCCTGGTGTTTGCCGATGACGGCCGCTCCATGGGGCTTGTGGTCGACGAGATCATCGACATTGTCGAGGAGCGGCTGCACATCGAGGTGGCGGGATCAACCGGCCAGGGCATCCTGGGCTCGGCCGTGATCAAGGGCCAGGCGACCGAAGTGATCGATGTCGGCCATTTCCTGCCGATGGCGTTCTCCGACTGGTTCACCCGCAAGGAGATGCGCCCGTCGATGACCTCGCAGTCGGTGCTCCTGGTCGACGACTCAGCGTTCTTCCGCAACATGCTGGCGCCGGTGCTCAAGGCCGCCGGCTACAAGGTGCGCACCGCGACCGGCGCGCAGGAGGCGCTCGCCACCTTGCGCTCGGGCCAGGCCTTCGACGTCGTGCTGACCGACATCGAGATGCCCGACATGAACGGCTTCGAGTTCGCCGAGACCATCCGTGCCGACCAGCATTTTGGCCAGATGCCGATCATCGCTTTGTCCTCGCTGGTGTCGCCGGCGGCGATCGAGCGCGGCAAGCTCGCGGGCTTCCATGACTATGTCGCGAAATTCGACCGTCCCGGCCTGATCGCGGCGCTGAAGGAGCAGACGGCGCATGCGGGCGGCAACGAGATGGACCGGGCGGCTTAAGGAAAAGAGACGATGACCAGCAAGACGCAATCAAGTGAAGGCGCGATGGCCGAATATGTCACCGCCGTGATCGGCGGCCAGCTGTTCGGCCTGCCGATCTCCCGCGTCCAGGACGTGTTCATGCCGGAGCGGCTGACGCGCGTCCCGCTCGCGTCGCTCGAGATCGCAGGCGTGTTGAACCTGCGCGGCCGCATCGTCACCGTGATCGACATGCGCGCCCGGCTCGGCCTGCCCAAAGCCGATGACGGCAGGCCGCCGATGGCGGTCGGTGTCGACCTGCGCGGCGAATCCTATGGCCTCTTGATCGACCAGATCGGCGAGGTGCTGCGGCTGCCCGAAGACGGCCGCGAGGACAATCCCGTCAATCTCGATCCCCGCATGGCCAAGCTCGCCGGCGGTGTGCATCGTCTCGACGGCCAGCTCATGGTCGTGCTCGACGTCGACCGCGTGCTCGAAATGGCGCCGGATGCCAAGGCGGCTTGAGATGGCGGCGTGAGAAGGCGGCCGAAGAACGTGCCTGATCCGCGCTCACGGTTAGCGCATCATGTACGAAGGAAACGCTCCTTTAGGGACTACGGAAGTAAGAGGTTCAGATGAGAACATGCCTCGTGGTTGACGATTCGAGCGTCATACGAAAGGTCGCGCGCCGCATCCTGGAAGGTCTGGATTTCCAGATTACCGAGGCTGAGGACGGCGAGAAGGCGTTAGAGGCCTGCAAGCGCAACATGCCAGACGCGGTGCTGCTCGACTGGAACATGCCGATCATGGACGGCTACGAGTTCCTCGGCAACCTGCGCCGCATGCCCGGCGGCGACACGCCGAAGGTGGTGTTCTGCACCACCGAGAACGACGTCGCGCATATCGCTCGCGCGCTGCATGCGGGCGCGAACGAATACATCATGAAGCCCTTCGACAAGGATATCGTCACGGCGAAATTCCAGGAAGTCGGGCTGATTTGATCTCTTGGAATCCCGGCGGCTGAATGGCCCTCGGCTTGAGTTTGTGAGTAGCCGTCAGTCAAAGCTGGTGAAGAATGAGTGTTGCGTTGGCAGGTTTGCACGCCCCCACCTCCATAAAGCAGGATCCCCTGCGGGTGATGGTGGTCGATGACTCCGTGGTCATCCGGGGGCTGATCTCGCGCTGGATCGGCGCCGAGCCGGACATGGAGGTCGCGGCCTCGCTGCGCACCGGGCTCGAGGCGGTCAACCAGCTCGAGCGGATCAAGCCCGACGTCGCTGTGCTCGACATCGAGATGCCCGAGCTCGACGGCATTTCGGCGCTGCCGAGGCTGCTTGCCAAGAAGCGCGACCTGATCGTCATCATGGCCTCCACGCTGACCCGCCGCAATGCGGAGATCAGCTTCAAGGCGCTGTCGCTCGGCGCCTCCGACTATATCCCGAAGCCTGAAACCACCCGCGAGCCGGCCGCCGCCGACATTTTCCACCACGATCTGATTCAGAAGATCCGCACCTTCGGCGCCAAATTGCGCCGCCGCTCGCAAGCGCCCGTGCGCGCCTTCACCGCGCAGCCGACACCGGTGCACACAAATGAGCCGGTGGCGCGCTCGGCGCCTCATCCGCTTGCACCGGCGACGCACACGAATCCGAAGACGCGACCGTTCAGCCCGCACGCGCCGCGCGTGCTGCTGATCGGCTCGTCGACCGGCGGTCCGCAGGCGCTGATGTCCGTCGTCACCGAGCTCGGCCCGGTGATCGACCGCTATCCCGTGCTGATCACCCAGCACATGCCACCGACCTTCACCACCATTCTGGCCGAGCATCTGGCGCGCTCCTCGAAGCGGCCGGCACACGAGGCCGTCGACGGCGAGGTCATCAAGCCGGGCACCATCTATCTCGCGCCCGGCGGCCGCCACATGCGCGTGGTACGGCACGGCGCCGATGTCGTCATCGCGCTCGACGACGGCCCGCCGGTCAACTTCTGCAAACCGGCCGTCGATCCCCTGTTCACCTCGGCGACCGAGGTCTGGCAGACCGGCACGTTCGCCGCGATCCTGACCGGCATGGGCTCCGACGGCATGCGCGGCGGCAAGGACATCATTGCTGCCGGCGGCAACGTGATCGCGCAGGACGAGGCGACCAGCGTCGTCTGGGGCATGCCGGGTGCTGCGGCAAATGCCGGCATCTGTTCGGCCGTGCTGCCGTTGAACCAGATCGCGCCCAAGATCGTGCGCCTGTTCGCGGGGGATCGCTCGTGACGCCCCTGGATTATGATTTCCTGCGCGCCCTGCTGAAGGAACGGTCCGGTCTCGACCTCTCGGCGGACAAGCAATATCTGGTCGAGAGCCGCCTGGTGCCGCTGGCGCGGCGGGTCGGCCTGTCCGGCATCTCCGATCTCGTGCAGAAGATGAAGGGCGGCGGCGCTGCAGCGCTGATCACGGACGTGGTGGAAGCGATGACCACCAACGAGACGTTCTTCTTCCGCGACAAGGTGCCCTTCGACCATCTCACTGGAACGATCCTGCCGGCGCTGTTGCCGGCGCGGGCCGCGCGCAGGAGCTTGCGCATCTGGTCGGCGGCCTCCTCGACTGGGCAGGAGCCGTATTCGATCGCGATGTGCCTCAAGGAGAAGGCCGCGGAGCTTGCCGGCTGGCGCATCGAGATCGTCGCGACGGATTTGTCGCAGGAGGTGCTGGAGAAATCCAAGGCCGGCATCTACAGCCAGTTCGAGGTGCAGCGCGGCCTGCCGATCCAGCTTCTGGTCAAATACTTCACCCAGAAGGGCGAGCTCTGGCAGATCAACGCCGACATCCGCGCCATGGTCCAGCACCGGCAGTTGAACCTGCTGCAGGACTTCTCCCACCTCGGCAAGTTCGACATCATCTTCTGTCGCAACGTCCTGATCTATTTCGACCTCGCGACCAAGCTGTCGATCTTCGAGCGGCTTGCGAAGGTGATGGAGCCGGACGGCATGCTGATGCTGGGCGCCGCCGAAACCGTGGTCGGCGTGACCGACGCCTTCAGGCCCTATCCCGATCGCCGCGGCCTGTACCAGCCGAACCCCACACGCGGCGCGCGGCCGGTGCTCGGCGGCGTGCAGCCGGCGCTGAAGATCGTCGCGGCGCGGTGAGTTAGATTGGTGTCGCCGCTAGTTCACCTCTCCCTTCGGGAGAGGTGGACGAAAACTCGATAGCGCGAGAGCATACGTCACACGATCGCATGCGGCAGGAAGCGTGACGTGTTGCCGGTGATCGGCGTCTCGTCCTCGCGGATGGAGAGGCCGCAGGGCACATGATTGACGAGCCAGCTGCCGAGCACCGGGAACTGCTCGGAAAATCGTCGCACCGGCGCGAGGTCCTGGCGGACATAGCCCTCGCTGCCATACGGTCCCTCGCGCTCGGCGAACGGCACGGCCTCGCTGACCAGCACCACATTGGCGCCCTCGCGCGAATAGAGCGGCTTGCGCACGAAGGACGCGCCCAGCTCACGGGCACGCGGATCGTCCTCGAAATAGGCGGCGAGCAGATTGGGATGGCCCGGACACATCTCCCATAACAGCGGCAGGATGCCTTTGTTGGAGAGGATCGCCTTCCACGGCGGCTCGATCCAGCGCGTCGACGCTTCCCCGAGCTTCGCGCCGAACTCGTCCCTGAACATCCATTCCCAAGGATAGAGCTTGAAGACCAGCGTCATGTCGCGATTGTCGAGATCGACAAAGCCACCGGAGGCGCGCCAGCCGATATCCTCGATGTCGATCAGCGTGGTCGAAAGGCCCGCCTGCATTGCGGTGTCCTGCAGATAGACAAGCGTGCCGTAATCCTCGCTGCTCTCGGTCGTGCCGGTGAGATGCAGATGCGCAGCCGGCGCAAGCTTCTGCCACGCCTCGATCAGCCGCTCATGGATGGAGTTGAACTGGTCGGCATGGCTTGGAACGATGCGCCGCTCGATCGCCTGCTCCAGCCAGGTCCATTGAAACACCGCGGATTCGAAAATCGAGGTCGGCGTATCCGCATTGTATTCGAGCAGCTTGGCCGGACCGCTGCCGGTGAACGCGAGGTCCAGCCGGCCATAGAGGCTTTTCTGATCGTCATGCCAGCTGTCGGCGATGAAGGACCAGAAGCTCTCGGGGATCTTCAGGCGCCTCAGGTACTGCTCGTCGTCGATCGCTCGGCCGACAAGCTCGAGACACATCGCATCGATCTCGGCGGTCGCCGTCTCGATGTCGTTCTCGATCTCGGCAAGAGTGAAGGCGTAATAGGCGCGCTCGTCCCAGTACCGCATTCCGTCCATGGTGTGGAAATCAAAGCCGCAGGCGTCCGCGGTCTCGCGCCAATCGGCACGCTCGGGGCAGGCGATGCGTTGCATCGCGCTAGCCGCCGCCGTGGCCGCCATGGCCGCCATGCCCATGGCCGCCATAACCGTGCATATGATGCAGCGTGCCGCCGAAGCCGCCGTGGATGGGCCGGCACCAGGGCTCATTGTTCGGACCCGGTATGGCTTCGTTGCCTGGACCGCAGGCGGGTTGCGGCACGAAGCCCATCGAGACGGCACCGACCGCGGCGCTTCCCATCATGGTCAGCACGACCCGGCGTGAACGTTTCATCGGCGGCATCCCCCCTTGATCGAAGCCGCTGTCATCCTCGCTGCTCCGGAACTGGAAATGCAAGGCAAAGCCGGTGATTTCGCGGCAATGTGTGGGGAAGCTTGGGGCACCTCAGCCGCGGCCGGAGAAGCCGAAGGCGCGCGCGAGCGAGCCGAAGCCGCCGCGGCTCACGCTGCCGGACTCGGATTCGGATGACGAGCCGCCCGCGGATGAACGGCTCGAGGCATCGCCGCCGCTGAAAAAGCCGTAGCGGCTGTGGCTGTAACCGCCCGATGATCCTCGTGAGGTGCAGTTGCCGGTGTTGGCCGGCGCCGCCGCCGGCTGGGCCGCGCCGGGCGAGGGCGGCGCGGCCATGCCGGGCGACGACGACGCGGGCGTGCAGGACTGGCGCGGCATCAGCGTGTAGGCGGCGCCGCCGACGGCAAACGTGCCCATCAAGAGCAGCGCCACATGCGAGGAGCGCTTGGGCGCCGGCTCCGGTGTCACGCGCGGCTGCGGCCTGCGCCTGCCGAACTCCTGTCGCGGGTGCTCGGCCATGATCAGGTGATCATGCAGGCGGCGTTCAATGCGCCAGCGGCCAGCGAGGACAGACCGAGCCAGATCGCCGGCGCGAGCTCGCCGCCGGCGATCCGCGCCGACAGGTTCGGCACGGGGATCTTGACCAGGTAATAGACAATGACCTGCACGATCAGCGCGATCAGGCTCCAGATCAGGCAGTCCACCACATTGGCCGCGTGCGCGATCGCGCTGACCACGGGCAGCGTAAAGCCGAGCAGGCTCAAGCCCAGCGCAATTGCGGCTGCCGGATCATTGTCGCGGATCAGCTGAAACTCGTTATGTGGCGTGATGCGGGTGTAGACGAACAGATACGCCACGACAGCGACGATCGCGGTGCAGAAATAGACCAGAAAAGCCGGCAGCCCGGCAAGCGATTGCAGGATCATGCGATGGCGTCCCCCCTGATGCCGACTCTTCTCGCGCGAAGAATGGCACGATCGCTGGGTCGCCGCACGGGAGGGGATGGTTCAATCCCAAACAAAAACCCCGCCATTCGCGGCGGGGTCCAGTCCGGGAGGAAGAGCCGGAAGCGAAGCTCCGGCTCACCAGAACAACGGGATCAGGCGGGGATGCGCTCGTCCATATCGTGCGGCTCGCGCAGCACATAGCCGCGGCCCCAGACGGTCTCGATGAAGTTGCGGCCTTCGGAGGCGTTGGCGAGCTTCTTGCGCAGCTTGCAGATGAAGACGTCGATGATCTTCAATTCCGGCTCGTCCATCCCGCCATAGAGATGGTTGAGGAACATTTCCTTGGTCAGCGTGGTGCCCTTGCGCAAGCTGAGCAGCTCCAGCATCTGGTATTCCTTGCCGGTCAGATGCACGCGCTGGCCGCCGACTTCCACGGTCTTGGTGTCGAGATTGACCACGAGGTCGCCGGTCTGGATGACCGACTGGGCGTGGCCCTTGGACCGGCGCACGATGGCGTGGATACGGGCCACCAGCTCGTCCTTGTGGAAGGGCTTTGTCATGTAGTCGTCGGCGCCGACGCCGAGACCCTTGACCTTGTCCTCGATGCCGGCAAGGCCGGAGAGGATCAGGATGGGTGTCTTGATCTTCGACACCCGCAATTGCTTCAGCACGTCGTAGCCCGACATGTCGGGCAAATTCAGGTCGAGCAGAATAATGTCGTAATCGTAAAGCTTTCCGAGATCGACGCCTTCCTCGCCCAGATCGGTCGTGTAGACGTTAAAGCTCTCGGATTTGAGCATTAATTCGATCGACTGCGCGACGGCACTGTCATCTTCAATCAGCAAAACGCGCATGCCAGTTCCCCATAGTCGCCGCTCCGGGCGTCAGGTCGGCCGCGATCCGCGGCACTCAACTAAACGCCTTTGAACAACTGATTCGGATCCTGACGACTCATGGTTAACAAAAACTGATTCTGATCCGCAAGGTCCGTCGGTGCAATTTTTGTCGAATCGCCCTAAGATGTTGCCTGAAACCAGCTTTTCGTACCCGCCCTCGTTCAAGTTCCGCATTAAGAGACGGGCCTAACCGACTCTCCTGACTCGCTGTTCCCGTTCCCGGTGCAGACGAGCGCCCTCAGTCACCAAAGACAGTGACGCAATGATTAATGACGCGGGTAAACACGAAGTTAAACCGGGGTGTAAAATTCGCGGAAACTTAAGGTTTTTCCGATGAAGGCACTTGCGGAGCAGATCGGCGACATCGACGGCGTCAATATATATGGACGCGTCGTGGGTGTGCGCGGCCTGATGGTCGAGATCGCCGGTCCCATCCATGCCATGTCGGTCGGCGCCCGCATCGTGGTCGAGACGGGCGGCAACCGTTTCATCCCTTGCGAGGTGATCGGCTTCTCCGGCAACAATGCGGTGGTGATGCCGTTCGCCGGACTCGAAGGCGTGCGGCGCGGCTGCCGGGCCGTGATCGCCAACGCCGCGGGCCAGGTGCGGCCGACCGCCTCCTGGCTCGGCCGCGTCATCAATGCCATGGGCGAGCCGATCGACGGCAAGGGTCCGTTGGAGCAGGGCGCCTCGCCCATGCCGTTCCGCAACACCCCACCGCCGGCACATTCCAGGAAACGGGTCGGCGCCCCCCTCGATCTCGGCGTGCGTGCGCTCAACACCTTTCTCACCTGCTGCCGCGGCCAGCGCCTCGGCATCTTCGCCGGCTCCGGCGTCGGCAAGTCGGTGCTGCTCTCGATGCTCGCGCGCAATGTGGATGCGGATGTCAGTGTCATCGGCCTGGTCGGCGAACGCGGCCGCGAGGTGCAGGAGTTCCTGCAGGACGATCTCGGCGAGGAAGGCCTGAAGCGCTCGGTCGTGGTGGTCGCAACCTCCGACGAGCCGGCCTTGATGCGCCGCCAGGCCGCCTATCTCACACTCGCCATCGCCGAATATTTTCGCGACGAGAACAAGGACGTGCTGTGCCTGATGGACTCCGTGACGCGCTTTGCCATGGCGCAGCGCGAGATCGGCCTGTCCGCCGGCGAGCCGCCGACCGCCAAGGGCTACACGCCGACCGTGTTTACGGAATTGCCGAAATTGCTGGAGCGCGCCGGGCCCGGCACTGGCGCAGGTTCCATCACCGCGATCTTCACCGTGCTGGTCGATGGCGACGACCACAATGAGCCGATCGCGGACGCCGTGCGCGGCATTCTCGACGGCCATATCGTGATGGAGCGATCAATTGCCGAGCGCGGCCGCTATCCCGCCATCAACATCCTCAAATCAGTTTCGCGCACCATGCCGAAATCGGCCGACCCGGCATATCTACCCATCATCATGAAGGCGCGCCAGGTGATGGCGACTTATGCCGACATGGAGGAACTGATCCGGCTCGGCGCCTATCGTCCCGGCTCGAGCAGGGAGGTCGACCGCGCTATTCGCTTGCATGAGCCGTTGGAGGCGTTTCTGCGGCAGGGCAAGGACGAGGCCTCTGGTTTGACGGACGGATATCGAAGGCTTGAACAAATCCTCAAGGGTTTGGAAACGGAAAGCTAACTTTGTCACGCCATCATCCGCTCCAGCCGTTTTCGGCGGGCTCCCTTGTGGGCCGGGCCCGCTTTGTCCCGCGTGTGAATTGGGACTTCTGGGGAGTATGAGTCGATGAAGTCACGCGAAACGCTGATCCGCCTGAAGAAGTTTCAGGTCGACGAGAAGCGCCGGAGGGTTACCCAGATCGAAGGCATGATCGCGGATTTCCAGCGCATGTCCGCCGATCTCGAGCGCGAGATCCTGACCGAGCAGGAGCGCGCCGGCATCAACGATCCCTCGCATTTCGCCTATCCGACCTACGCCAAGGCCGCGATCCAGCGCCGCGAAAACCTGATGCGTTCGGCCGAGGAGCTGCGCACCCAGCTCGAGGAGGCTAAGGGCCTGCTCGCCGAAGCCTTCGAGGAATTGAAGAAGGTCGAGCTCTTGGACGAGCGCGACCAGGCGCGCGAGCGCGCCGAGGAGAGCGCCCGCGAGCAGGCCGATCTCGACAGCATCGGCCTGATGCGCGCCCGCCTCGGCGTCATCGCTTAAAAGCAGAGAGATTCAGCACGCGCGAAAGGCCCGGACCGCAAGGTCCGGGCCTTTCGCGTTCGGTCGTCCACAAGCGATGCTGCGAGGCAACCTCAGGTGGCTTGGTGCCATCGACGGGGTGGAGATATGCTAAGAAAGTCCCGACCGGAGATTGGAGCAGGCGCTTGTCTCGAACCGTCATCCTGAGGCGCGAGCGGAGCGAGCCTCGAAGGATGAACGGCCCGTCTGCTGCAGGGGGGCCGTCGCCCTTCGAGGCTCGCTTTCGCGAGCACCTCCAGCGACAAACGGCGAAGGCCGTTTGCGCGGGGGTGACGGGGTCAGGGGAGCGCATGGGGGTATCGCGGTTGGAGAGCGCCTGTCATGACGCCGGCTGAGCTGGTCGCGCTGATCGCATCCGTCGCGACGCGGGACGAGGCGGCATTTGAGCGCCTCTATGCTGCAACGCGAGCGAAACTCTATGGCGTCGTGCTGCGTATCTTGCGTCGGCAGGATCTCGCAGAGGAGGTCATCCAGGAGACCTATGTCAAGATCTGGAACAGCGCCGGCCAGTTCAACCCGGCGCTGGCTTCGCCGATCACGTGGATGACGTCGATTGCGCGCAACCGCGCCATCGATGTCGTGCGCAAGAAGAGCGAAGCCTCGATCGAAGACGAGCCTGACGCCATGGAGGTTGCCGCCGACAGTCCCGACCCGCTCGCGCGCCGGGAAATGTCGGAGGAGCTGAAGCGTCTGCTCGAATGCGTCGGCCGGCTCGAGCCCGACCGGCAGAGGCTCGTGCTTCTCGCCTATTACAACGGCTGGAGCCGCGAGCAGCTCGCCGAGAAGTTCGCAAGCCCCGTCAACACCATCAAGACCTGGCTGCGCCGGGCCATGCTGGACATCCGCGAGTGTCTTGGATTGTGAGATGATGGCCCATAGCGAAGACGATATCGCGCTCGCTGCGGAATATGCGCTAGGCACGCTCGAGGCCGACGAGCGCGCGCGCGCCGAGAGCATGATGGCAGCGGATGCCGCGTTCGCCGCTCTGGTGCAATCCTGGGAGTTGCGGCTTGGGGTGTTGAACCAGATGGTCGGCTTGATCGAGCCGCGCCCGGTCGTGTGGGAGAACATCAAGGCAGCGATTGGCCAATCCACGCCGCAAGCGCCGCAGATCGTGCCTGATGCGCCGCCAGCGCCGACGCCCGGGCAAGACGCTGTGCAAGCCCTGCCACCGCTGGTCGAACCCGCGGAGCCGTCGCTCGAGTCCGGCCTGCTCTCGCCGGGCCCGATCGTGCCGGCTGCGCAATCAACCTCCGCCGACCAGTCAAACGTCATCCGCCTCGACCGCGAGGCACGGCGCTGGCGCGGCGTGGCCCGCGTGGCCTCGGCGCTTGCGGCCGCACTGATCGCATTGCTCGGATTGCAGATCTTCGCGCCGGATTATTTGCCGGATGTCCTGCGTCCGGCGCCGCGGACCAAAGTGGTCCAGGTGAAGACTCCGACGGCGCCGCCCGCTCTGCCCGCCGCGCAATATGTCGCGCTGTTGCAGGGACAGGACGGCGGTCCCGCCTTCATCCTCACGGTCGACGGCGCCAGCAAGACCTTCAGCGTGCGCAAGGTCGACGCCGCGCCCCCCGAGCCCGGCAAGTCGTACGAGCTCTGGCTGATCTCCGACAAGCTCGGCCCGCCGCGTTCGCTCGGCGTGATCGGCGCCACCGACTTCACGGTGCGCCCGGCGCTTGCCGCCTACGACGCCGACATCATCAACAACGCCACCTACGCCGTCACCATCGAGCAGGCCGGCGGCTCCCCCGACGGCAACCCGCATTCCGCGCCGGTCTATACCGGCAAGCTGATCGAAACCGTGCTGCCACCGGCAGCCGTGCAACAGCAGCAGAAGGGCTAGCTGCCAAGCGAAGAACGAAGGTCACGTCGCCCCGCTCTTCGCGAGGAGCGGGGCGAGGTGAGGGGCTCTATCCGCGGGATCAATCGTAGGGTGGGCAAAGGCGCGCTTGCGCCGTGCCCACCACTTTTGTCCCGATGCGGAGGCGCGCGGTGGGCACGCTTCGCTTTGCCCACCCTACAACTACGCAGCTAGCCGCTCGCCTTGCAGCTCACCGGGCCATTGTCGAGCATGATCTGGTTGCCGCCGCTGTCGGTCAGGATCTGTCCGTCATAGCTCGTCTTGCCCTTACTGCGCTGCGCCGAGATCACGATTCGAACGCGCGACTTCTGCGTCCCGTCGATGGCGACCAAGAGAAGGTTGTCGTCCCTGAAGCTGAACTCGGTGACCTTGGATGGATAGTCGAACTCGATTGCCGGCAGGCCGCCGAGCTTCCTCGGCACATCGAAGCTCAGCTGCTGCCCATTGGCATAGAAGCAGGCGATCGATTTCGCCGTCGCGGCGGCCGTTTGGACAAGCGCGGCAAGCAGGACAAGGTTAAGCGTGACCAGTCTCATTGGAAAAATCCATCCTCATATGGCGTATGTCGCCTCAAGCCGCTGCTGCGTTCAGCGCAGCCGATCAACGTCGCCGCCCCTAATTCCGGCTATGGAAGTCGGTCAATAGACGTCTATAGTCGAGGTCTAGCGAACCGCGGCAAAGTGCAACAGCGCGGATGACAATGAAAGCTGGGAGGATCAGATGGCGACGCATCGCGGGGAATGTTTCTGCGGCACGGTGAAGATCGAGGTCACGGGCGAGCCGGAAGGCATGGGCTATTGTCACTGCCGTTCATGCCGGTCCTGGTCCGGCGGTCCGGTGAATGCATTTTCGCTGTGGAAGCCGGATGCGGTCCGCGTGACCGAAGGCGCCGAGCAGGTTGCGATGTACCAGAAGACGCCGGTCAGTCAGCGTCAATATTGCAAGCTGTGTGGCGGCCATCTCATGACCAACCATCCGCCATTGGGACTGGTCGACGTGTTCTCGGCGACCATCCCGACCCTTGACTTCAAGCCCGGCGTGCACGTCAACTATGCCGAGACCGTGCTTCCCATCAAGGACGGTCTGCCGAAGTTCAAGGATTTCCCGAAGGAGTTCGGCGGGTCGGGCGACATGGCATCGGAGTAGGCGAGCCGCGACCAGCTGATTCTATCCGAACGTCTTGCTGGTCGCGCGCAGCCGCTGCGCCAGCACGCGCATGACTTTCAGCGCGAAATAGGGCGTCTGTCCCACCATGAACAGAAACTGCTTCTCGCTCACCGGCACCAGCTCGACATCGGTGATGGCAATTGCGGTGGCGCTGCGCGGCTCGTTGTCGATCAGCGCCATCTCGCCAAAGATAGCCTCAGGGGCAAGCTCGGAGAGGGTGCGGTTGCCGAGCTGGATCCGCACCATTCCGCTCCTGATCACGAACATCTCGTTTGCCGCATCGCCCTGATGAAAGATGATGCTGCCGGCCTTGAAGAATCGCGTCTCTACATTGTTGCCGGTCAGCACGCCAAAGCTGGTGTCTTGCATCAGTTGAAGCCCCCTATGTCAATTAGGTGACATGCTAGGACGAGGCCGCCGGTGAGGCAAGAAATAGCCTTGAAAAATGCTCGATCACTACAACAAGGGCGACGGCATCACCGATCCGTGGCTCGACCAGGACATGCAGCCGCTGGCGCTGACGGAAGCCGAGATCGACGACCTCGTGGGCTTTCTCGCATCGCTGACCAGCCCGCAATACAAGGCGCTTGGCGAGGCGGAATATGCGCGGCAGCTCGCGCTCTCCAAGATCGCCCGGCCGCAACGCGACACCGCGCGGGCCTTCGCGCCGAAGCATCCGCAACCGCCGCCGCCGTTTTGATTCGTCGCTTGCAGGCTGTGGCCTGCTTCGCGGCTTTTGATCTCGATCAAGGCCAAGCAGGGGCGCCGCGACATTGATTGAGACATGAAGCCAAAGGATTTCCTGGTCGCCCGCCGCCCAAAGCTTACGGACATCGTCAACCATCCGTCGATCGACTTTGCCGACTATGAGCGCCGTCTGCAATCGATGCAGTCCGTCATGCAATCGATCCAGCAGGCCTATCTCGGCACGAGGGAGCGCGCCGTCATCGTGCTTGAAGGCTGGGACACGGCGGGCAAGGGCGGCATCGTCCGCAGGCTGGGCTGGGCGCTCGATCCGCGCAGCTTCAAGGTCTATCCGGTCGCCGCGCCATTGCCGCACGAGCGCGGCCAGCATTATCTGCAGCGCTTCTGGCAAAAGCTGCCGGACGCGGGGCAGATCGTCGTGTTCGACCGCTCCTGGTACGGACGCGTCCTGGTCGAGCGTGTCGAGGGATTTGCAAACGAGCGCGAGTGGAAGCGGGGGTACGAGGAGATCAACGAGTTCGAGCAGATGATGCTGGCCGACGGCATTCGCATCGCCAAGATCTTTCTGCACATCACGCCGGCCGAGCAGGCCCGCCGGTTCAAGGAGCGCGTCACCAACCCGCTCAAGCGCTGGAAGCTCTCCTACGAGGATTTCCGCAACCGCTCGCGCTGGGCCGACTACGAGACAGCCATCGAAGACATGATGGAAAAGACCTCGCCGAAACGAATTCCCTGGTATCTGATTCCGGCCAACGACAAGCCCTACGGACGGATCGCCGTGTTCAAGATCTTGATCGACATCCTCGGCAGGGACCTGTCACTGGAGCCGCGCCCGCTCGATCGCAAGATCGCGAAAATGGCGAAGGATCTGTTTTGACGTCGGGTGAGAGCCGTCGGCCGGCAAGCAAGCGGAGCAGGGATGAAGCGAAAGCGACACCCGGGACCTGGTCGCGCGTCTCGTTCCCTGATGTCGCTTTGGCCATGCGGGCTGCCCGTCGTCCGCCAAGTTGTCGCCGTTCAATAGGCTTTGACGGAAGCTGCGCCGTGGCGATGGCGCGGCTGCACCGACAGCCGCAAGCTTCAAGGGACGGCTCTGGAAAGTCCCGCAAGCTTTTCGTGGAGAGCGGCTCACCATTCGCCCGCTCAGCACCGACGGAAAGTTCGGAATATTCTTTGCCGCTCATCAGATCGCCGCCATCAATTTGCGCAACCCGAAAAGTGTCAACTATGTCTCCGAACAGGTGTAACCAATGTCCCCGGGCTGAACACTTTCGCGGGCGATGGCAGCGGAATTTTGGGCTGTTTGAAAACTGAATCGGGATCGTATGAATAGCGCCGGCAGCGAGTCCGGTCCGCCTCTCCCCGCAGGCAGTCCGCTTGCGGGGGCGAGGTGTGCCGAGCCCGCGGCCAAGTCCCGCACCCCCAAAAAGAAAACGCCCGTGGGGAGCGGGCGTTTTCCGTAGTCGACTTGGGGGTAGTTGGGTCTTCTACATATCCACGGGGCGACTTTGGGGGGCTGGTAAAGAGCCTCGTGAATTCCTTTAAACTCCTCTTTCAGTGCTCCTTAGCGAACCATCGAGGTGTTTGAACTCGTGACCGCGATCGGCTTGCCGGCCTTGATGACGCGCGCGGTCTGCGTATAGCCGTCATCGGAATTGGACAGGCGGGCGGAGATGGAGAGCCCCGTGACCACGACGGCGGCAACCAGAGCCACGACCACAATCTTCAAATGGGTCGCCCGATCTGCGCTGTAGATCGAATGGTTCATGGAAGTCACCTGCCGCCTTCCCGTCTCTGGCTTCCTGGGATTCTCTGCCCTGTATTTCGTCGAATACTTCAATCAGAAGGTTCGACACTTCGCACGTCACAAACGTAGGAAATGAGGCTCAAGTTCCCAATATCAGATCACAAGTCCGTGATAAGACGTGAAGCGTCGCGACTGGAGGGGCGGGCAGCGTGACAAAAAGGTTAGTTTATTCAGATAATTAACGAATGTTCATCTGAACGGGGCGGTTCCGGAGCGCTGCCTGCCAAAACGGCAGAAAACAGTTGCCTGTGATCAAAAAGCACAGTCCGGAAAACTGCTTCGCGATCAAGTCGCTACGGCCTGATGACCACGCTGCGCTTTCCCCGTTTACACGCTGCCGACCGTCTTCAACCGGGCGCGGGGATGGATCTCGGCCTGCGACAGCACCGTGGTCTGGGCCCGGAAGCGCTCGACCAGGGAGCGGACGTAAGGCCGGATGCCGGCTGACGTCACGAGCACCGGTGCTTCGCCCTCGCGGGCGGCGCGCTCGAAGGCGTCGCGCACCGCGGTCATGAACTCCGAGAGCTTGCTCGGCTGCATCGCCAGCGTCTTCTCTTCGCCCTGGCCGATCAGCGACTCCGCAAAGGCCTGCTCCCACTTCGCCGACAGCGCAATCAGCGGCAGGTAGCCGTTGTGGGAGGTATTCTGGGCGCAGATCTGGCGGGCGAGGCGGGCACGAACATGCTCGACCATGGTGGTCGGGTTGCGCGAGACCGACAGCGCGTCGGCAATGCCCTCCAGGATGGTCGAGAGGTCGCGGATCGAGATGCGCTCGGCGAGCAACAATTGCAGCACGCGCTGGATGCCGGACACCGTGATCTGCGAGGGCGAGATGTCCTTGACCAGCTCGGCCTGTTCCTTGGGCAGCTCCTTCAAGAGCTTCTGCACCTCGCCATAAGAGAGCAGGTCGCTCATGTTGCTCTTGAGCAGCTCGGTCAGGTGGGTCGACAGCACGGTCGCGGCATCGACCACGGTGTAGCCCTTGAGCGAGGCCTCTTCCTTCAGGCTGGCGTCGACCCAGGTGGCCGGTAGACCAAACGTCGGCTCGATGGTGTGGATGCCAGGGATCGAGACCTGGCTGCCGCCGGGATCCATGACCATGAACTGGTTCGGCCAGATCTTGCCGGTGCCGGCGTCGACCTCCTTGATCTTGATGACATAGGTGTTGGCCTCGAGCTGGACGTTGTCGAGGATGCGCACCGAGGGCATCACAAAGCCCATCTCGATCGCCAGCGAGCGGCGGAGCGCCTTGATCTGCTCGGTCAGGCGGTCGGTGCCATCGGGGCCGTTGACCAGCGGCAACAGCGCATAGCCGAGCTCGATCTTGAGGTCGTCGATCTTGAGCGCGGCCGAGATCGGCTCCTCCGCGGCAGCGGCTGCCGCCTTGGCGGCCGGCTCGGCTGCGGCCTTGGCGTCGGCTGCGGCCTTGGAGCGCTTCTGCTTGCGGGCCTGCCAGGCCAAGGCGCCGGCGCCGCCCGAGAGCGCGAGGAAGGGGATGGCCGGAATGCCCGGCAGGAGGGCCAGCACGAACATCACGGCCGAGGCCATGCCGAGCGCCTGCGGATAACCGGAGAACTGGCGGATCAGCGCCTTGTCGGCCGCGCCCGAGACGCCGGCCTTGGAGACGAGCAGGCCCGCCGCGGTCGAGACGATCAGCGCCGGTACCTGGGTGACGAGGCCGTCGCCCACCGTCAGCAGCGTATAGGTCTGGGCGGCCTCGCTGAACGAGATGCCCTGCTGGGCGACGCCGATGATGATGCCGCCGATGATGTTGATGAAGACGACAAGCAGGCCTGCGATGGCATCGCCTCGGACGAATTTCGAGGCACCGTCCATGGCGCCGAAGAAGCCGCTTTCGTCCTCCAGTGCCTTGCGCCGCTCGCGCGCCACCTTCTCGTCGATTAGTCCGGCAGAAAGGTCGGCGTCGATAGCCATCTGCTTGCCGGGCATGCCGTCGAGGTGGAAGCGTGCCGCGACTTCGGCGATGCGGCCCGAACCCTTGGTGATGACGACGAAGTTGACGGTGACCAGGATCGCGAACACGATGATCCCGATCACGAAATTGCCGCCCATCACGAAATTGCCGAAGGCCTGGATGACGTGGCCGGCAGCATCGGTGCCCTCATGGCCATGGGCGAGGATCAGCCGGGTCGAGGCCAGGCTCAGCGACAGCCGCAGCATGGTCGAGATCAAGAGGATGGTCGGGAAGGAGGAGAACTCCAGCGGCGCCTGGATGAACAGCGAGGTCATCAGGATCAGGATCGAGAAGGTGATCGAGATCGCCAGGAACAGGTCGAGCACCATCGAGGGCAGCGGCATGATCAGGACCACCAGGATGGTCATGATGCCGAGCGCCAGTGCGATGTCGCCGCGTCTCAGGATATTGCCGATTTCGGCCAGTGAGAACCCGCTCGGCGCCTGCGCGCCCTGGCCTGCGGTGACATCGACCATGCTTGCCGCTTCCCCTCGCGAATGCCGTTCGCGTGCCCCAAAGCCCTGCGCGGCGGCTGTCAGGCCACCGTTTCGAAAGTGAGGCACAGCACTGGCGTCCACGGAGATCCCCCCGTCTTACGCGGCCGACGACACTCGACTTCACCCGGCAATTTTTGCCCGGTGTATGGTTAGGAAAGGGTTAACGATGGGGATTTGGGAGCTTTGTAACCGCTTGCGCCGTCATTCCGGGGCGATGCCTCAGCATCGAACCCGGAATCTCGAGATTCTCAGGTGCGCAATAGTTCGGTTCTTCGGACCGCCCTGGAATGACGGAGGAAACGGCGATCAGGCGAACGCCTTTTCCAGCGTCTCGATGCGAACTTTGGTCGACCGGTCATGCCGGGTAATGGCGGGGATGGGGCGCGCGATCTTCAGGAGCTGATAAACCGCCATCTGCGCCGCCCGCACCGAATATTCCACGGTGAACACGACGTCGTCTGCAATCTCCACGAACTGGCTGACAAAGGCGAGATTCTTCGAGTTCGCCGGCACGGGCAGCGGCCGGTCGGATTTGTTGCGCGGCATGAACATGCTCGTGATGTACGGCATGCGGCAGGGAATGCAGCTTGCCGTCCCGAACACGCTTGTATCGAAGTTCAGATGTCCGCACAACTCGCGCAGGATCTCGGCGCCGCCGCAGTCCGACATCGGTTTGGCAACGAAGTTGCCGACCCGATCCGGATGCAGCGCATAACCCCAGAAAATCTGCTCGTTGTCCGCTTGACCCTCGAAATGCGGCTGATGATAGAGCACGACCGACATCAGCCAGTTGGAATCCTTGAAGGTGACGAGCCCGCCGGTGCCCGCCTCGTTGCCGGTGAAGGCCTGCATCTGGTCGAAGAAGCGCGTGTCGTGGCAGGTGACGGTGAAAGAGGCCCAGTAGGATTCCGGAATCGAGGCATTGAAGGCGGCCGGATTGCCGAATTCGGGCCGGCCGGCCGCGATCTTCTCCCAAAGCTCCCAGCCCCGGCTATCCGCCTTGGTCAGCCGCGGCGGCGGCGCCGTCATCGTGCCGAGGCTCGAAGCATCGGTCATCGAGCCGTTCTGGAAGAACACGAGATCGTCGCCAGCGAGCACGATCGTATCGCTCGCACTATTCGCTTCGATCGCGAGGCTCGTGACGGCGAGCTTGCCGTCCGCGTTTGCAAATTGCATGTCGGTGACGCGGGTGCTGCGGTCGAAATGCACACCATGCTTGTCGAGCCAGCTCGCCAGCGGACGCACGATTGCATCATATTGATTGTAGACGGTGCGCTTCACGCCTGCGAGCGTCTCGATGCGCGGAAATTCGCTGATGAAGCGATGCAGGTAGCGCTTGAGCTCGACCGCACTGTGCCAGGGCTGGAAGGCAAAGGTGGTCTGCCACATGTACCAGAAATTGGTGTCGAAGAATGGCGGTGAGAGCCAGTCCGTGATGCGGCTGCTGCCGAGCTTCTCCTCGGAGGCCTCCATCAGGCGCAATAGCTCCATGCGATCCTGCATGGTGAAGCCCATGGTGCCGACATCGACCTTGAAGCGGTTGCGATCGACCAGGCGGGCGCGCGAATGGGCCTGGTGCTCGATGTTGAATGTGATGGTCTCGTCCCGCACCGAAAGGCCGGGGTGGATGAGCGAGGGAATGCCCGAGAGCAGGTCCCAGGTGCATTCATAGTGATCGGTGGTCAGCATGCGGCCGCCACGCAAAGAGTACGAACCGTCCGCAAGCCGGGCACCATCGAGGCTGCCGCCGAGCAGGGTCAGCCGCTCGTAGATCGTGATGTCATTGCCTTTGAGGCCGCCGTCGCGGATCAGGAAGGCGGCGCCGGCGAGCGATCCGATGCCGCCGCCGATGAAGTAAGCTTTCATTTGAGAGACCCCGGTCAGTTGACGAACGGCAGATCAGGCGCCATAGCCGCGCCTGATCCAGCGTTGCCGGGTATGTGTCAGGACTTGCGATTCCGCCGGTTGATCTGGCTCAACCGGCGGATCCGTTCGCGATGACGTTCTCGTGACGGCGACGGCGGAATGCCGCGGCGGGCTCGCCTCACTTGCTCTTCTGCAGCCTGGTCACGGTGTACCCGCCATCGCTGCTCTCGGCCTCGAACTGCACCTTGTCGCCCACCTTGACCTGCTTGAGCAGCGATGGATCCCTGACGCGGTAGACCATGGTCATTCCCATATCCATGCCGAGGCTCGGCGCGGAACCGTGCTTGAGCGTGATCTTGCCCGCGCCGGCGTCGATCTTCCTGACCTCGCCGGTGATCGTCGCGGTTTGCGCGGCAGCCGCAGTCGCGAGAAGCGCAAAGGCGAGCGTAGCGGTGCGGATGATCTTGTTCATTGCATTCTCCGTCTGGTTCTGTTGCGCCTGTTTCACTTCACCGTGACGTGGCCGATCATGCCCATGTCGCGGTGGGTGGGGATGAGGCAGGAATATTCGAAGGTGCCGGCCTTCGTGAATTTCCAGAGGATCTCGGCCGACTTCTTCGGCGCGACGCGCGCACCGTTCGGGTCGTCGTGCTCCATTTTCGGGAATTTCTTCATCAGCTCAGCATGCTTGAGATTCTCCTCGGTGGTGGCGAGCAGGAATTCGTGATCCTCGGTGCCGACATTGCGCAGCACGAAGCGTATCTGCTCGCCGCGTTTGACCTCGATGTTGGCGGGCGTGAAGTCCATCTCGTTCAGCGCGATCTCGATGGTGCGCGAAGGTTTGGTGGGATCGCCTGGTTCGCCGGCCGAAAAGTGGTCGCGATGCTCGTGGCTGCGCGCGGGCAGCGCTGAGGCCGACATCACAAGGCAGGCGATTCCGATAGCGGTAATGCTCTTCACGACTTACTCCGTTTTGCCTGGTTCGAGCTTGGTTGCCGCACCGGCTCCGCGGCCGGTGTTTCGACTTCGTAGGCGACGGTGCCGGCGGGGTGTTGATAGGGGCCGGGGTCGCGGTAATCGTCGCGCGCGAGGTCCTTGCGCACCTTCATCACCGTGAACATGCCGCCCATCTCGATGGCGCCGAACGGGCCTTGGCCGGTCATCATCGGCAGCGTGTTGTCGGGCAGCGGCATTTCCATCTCGCCCATGTCGGCCATGCCGGCCTCGCCCATGCCCATGTAGTCGGGCACCAGGTTGCGCATCTTCTTGGCGAGGTCTTTCTGCTGCACGCCAATCATGGTCGGCACGTTGTGCCCCATGGCGTTCATCGTGTGATGCGACTTGTGGCAGTGGAAGGCCCAGTCGCCCGGGTTGTCGGCAATGAACTCGATGGCACGCATCTGGCCGACGGCGATGTCGGTTGTCACCTCCGGCCAGCGCGCGCTGGGCGGGACCCAGCCGCCATCGGTGCCGGCCACTTCAAACGTGTGGCCGTGCACGTGCATCGG
>DASREP010000101.1:0-106932 GCA_035652015.1 Bradyrhizobium sp.
CCTTCATCGTCCGACTTGCCGTGATCGCCGCGATCGCGCTGACGCTGTTCGTCGTGATCGAGCTCACCACCAACAAGCCGGTGTTGAACCTTCGCATACTGTTCCGCCGCAATTTCGGCTTCGGCGTGCTCGCCAACTTCCTGATGGGGGTCGCTCTGTATGGCTCCGTCTACATCCTGCCGGTCTATCTGGCCCGCATCCAGGGCTACAATTCGGAACAGATCGGCATGGTGCTGGCATGGACCGGCCTGCCGCAGCTGGTGCTGATTCCGCTGGTGCCCCGCCTGATGAAGCGCATCGATCCGCGGATCGTGATCGGCATCGGCTTTGCGCTGTTCGCGGCCTCGAACTTCATGAACATCTACATGACCACCGACTACGCCTACGACCAACTGCTGTGGCCCGACATCGTTCGCGCCATCGGCCAGGCGCTGGTGCTGACGCCGCTGTCGGCCGTCGCAACAGCCGGCATCGAGGCGGAGAACGCCGGCTCCGCGTCGGGACTGTTCAACATGATGCGCAACCTCGGCGGCGCCATCGGCATCGCCGCGCTGCAGACGCTGCTCACCAAGCGCGAGCAATATCACTCCAACGTGTTGTCGCAATCGGTGTCGGTGTTCGAGCAGGCCACCCGCAACCGGATCGACCAGCTCACGCAGTATTTCATGAACCACGGCGTCATCGATCGCGTCGACGCCGCGCACCGCGCCTATGTCGCCATCGGCAAGGTGATCCAGAAGCAGGCCTTCATCCTCGCCTTCAGCGACACCTTCTATCTGCTTGGTGTCGCGCTGATCGTCGCGCTGATCGCCGGACTGCTCCTGAAGAAGCCGGATCACGTGAGTGCCGGCGGTGCCCACTAAGATCTCTGAAATCCCCAAGCAAGGAGAGACGACCATGAAACCTCGCATGAACTTCTTTCAAGCCGCGCCCGAGACCATAAATGCGCTGATGGCGCTCGAGAACCAGGTGACGTCGAGCGGCCTCGAGCAGTCGCTGATCGAACTGGTCAAGACGCGAGCCTCGCAAATCAACGGCTGCGCCTATTGCATCAACATGCACACCCAGGACGCGCGCAAGCACGGCGAGACCGAGCAGCGGCTCTATCTGTTGAACGCCTGGCGCGAGGCGCCCGCCTACACCGATCGCGAGCGCGCGGCGCTCGCCTGGACGGAGGCGGTGACGCTGATATCCGACACCCACGCGCCTGAGGATGTCTATCAGGAGGTTCGTGCGCATTTCTCCGAGGCCGAGACCGTCAACCTCACGATGCTGATCGCAACCATCAACGCCTGGAACCGCCTCGCGATCTCGTTCCGCGCCATGCCGCCGGTGAAGGCGAAGGCGGTGAGCGCGGCGTAAGCCAGCCAGGCCGCTCCATGGTCGTCCCGGCCTGGTGCGCAATGCGCACGGGGGGCCGGGACTCATAAGCCGAGGGTGCCGTGTTGCGAAGATCGTCTGCCACCGAGTGCGATTGATGACCCCGCGGTATGGGTCTCGGGCCTTCGCCGACGATGCGGGGAGACATTCGGTCAGGTTCCAAACAGCAGGCGATATGAGGCGGCCTTCATGGTTCGAGACGGTGCAGGCGTGCTCAAAAAAGTGCAAACGAGTTTGCGTATTCGACCGCGACCTTAGCTACTCGTTTACGTTAGCGAATTATTCCTAGTTGTGCCTCTTGTACCCGCGGCGCGCTGAGCGGATGCGCCCGAAGGAGCGGTCATGCGCAACCCCTTTCACAGCATCAACGGCCGCGTCCTGCTGATTCCGGTCGTGGCGCTTGCGGCCTTGATTCTGGCCGGCGCGGCCTCGGTGCGTACCATCGCCGATATCACGCTGACCGAGCACCAGGCGCGGGCGCGCGCAGTGGCCGAGGCGGCGAGCAAGATCGTCGAGGCCTATGAGGCGAAGGCGGCCAGAGGCGAAATGACCGACGACCAGGCGCAGGAGGCTGCCAAGGTGGCGCTCCGCGCCATTCGCTACGATGGCAGCGAATATGTCATGGCGCGGCGCGAGGACGGCGTCATCACCATCAATGGGCTCTTCCCCGACCGGGAAGGCGCCAAATCGTACGACAACAAGGATAGCGCCGGCGCCTATTTCTCGCGCGACATGATCACGAAGGCTGAGGATGGCGGCGGCTTCAATTATTACTTCTGGCCCAAGCAGCCGAACACGCCGCCGGTGCGCAAGGCGACCTACTCGCTGCTGACACCCCGCTGGAAATGGGTGGTCGGCTCCGGTGTCTATCTCGACGAGGTCGATCAGGCGACCTGGAACAACGCACTCAATACGGTGGGCATCGTGGCGGCCGTTGCGCTAGTGACTTTCGCCCTCGCATTCTGGCTCGGCCGCCGCATCACCCGCCCGATCGTGCGTTTGACCGAAGCCACCCACCGGCTCGCCGACGGCGATCTTGCGGTCGCAATTCCCGGCGCCGAGCGGCGCGACGAGATCGGCACCATGGCCCAGGCTGTCGTGGTGCTGAAGGAGCGCTCAGCCGAAGCGACCCGGCTCGCCGCCGAGCAGGACCGGCTGAAGGCCGAGACGGTCGCTGAACGCCAGCGCGCGATGCGCGATCTCGCCGGCGGGTTCGAGACCTCGTTCAAGGCCGTGATCGACGGCATTGCCGCTTCCGCCACCGAGATGGAGGCCTCGGCCAAAGCAATGTCGTCCGTCGCCTCGACCGCCGGCGGCGAGGCGTCACTGGCCAGCGCCGCTGCCGAGCAGACCAGCGCCAATGTCGGCACGGTGGCTTCCGCCACCGAGGAGATGGCGTCCTCGGTCAGCGAGATCAGCCGCCAGGTACAGGATTCGGCGCGGATGGCGAGCGGCGCTGTCGATCAGGCGCGGGCCACCAACGATCGGGTCAGTGAACTGTCGAAGGCGGCAAGCCGCATCGGCGATGTCGTGGAATTGATCAACACCATTGCCGGCCAAACCAATCTCCTGGCGCTCAATGCGACGATCGAGGCGGCCCGTGCCGGCGAATTTGGCCGCGGATTTGCCGTGGTCGCATCGGAAGTGAAGGCGCTTGCCGAGCAGACCGCGAAAGCCACCGGCGAAATCGGCCAACAGGTGGCCGGGATCCAGGCGGCCACGGAGGAGTCGGTCAACGCGATCAAGGGAATCGGCGGCACGATCGAGAAGCTCTCCGAGATCGCCTCGGCCATTGCCGCGGCGGTCGAGCAGCAGGGCGCGGCGACGCAAGAGATCGCCCGCAACGTCCAGCAGGCCGCCAACGGCACGAGGCAGGTCTCCAGCAATGTCGGCGCGGCGCGCCGCGCCGCCGCCGAGACCGAGCAAATCTCCGCCAATGTGCTCAGCGCCGCCGCCACCTTGTCGCAAGAGGCCGAGCGGCTCAGGGCCGATGTGACGAGCTTCCTCTCCGGTATTCGCGCCGCTTAAGCAAAGGCTGCGAGCCCTGCTTGTTGTCGAGCGGCCTGCCTTCTGGCCGCTGTTGTTTGCAGATCCGGCGCAGCAGCCGCTGGCCGTCGGGCCGCCGTTCGACCGGATTGCGCAACCCTTGTCGGAACCGATCGAATGGCCGTGGATCGATCAAGATGCGCTGCCGGCCCGCACATTCATGCGGGTTCCGCGGCCCAAGTGAAATCAAGATTTCTCCGCTTTTTGGACCTCGACAGCGGGGATAGTCGGCAAGAGCAGCCAGCGGAGGCTTCCACGATGCCGGACTATCCCTTGCCCTCCTTTCTCGCTCCTCGTGCGGCTGAGCACGAATATGACGAGTACGGCTACGACGAATACGAGCAGCCGAGCACGTTTGAACGCGAGCTGCGGGACACGTCCGGATTGATCAGGGCGAGCATCATCACTGTGGCGGTGGCGGTCAGCGGGATCGTGCTTGCGGTGACGCTCGGACATCCGGTGAGGGTCTTGGCAGACGCCACGGCTTCGCTGAGCGACAAACAAGGCTCACTTGGGACTCGGTCAGCCGCCGACGCTCCTCCTGTCCAATCATCAGCCGACGCACGGTCTTCCGCGCCAGCTGCCGGAGCCGCGCTAACCCACGAGCAATTGGCTGCACTGGCCGAACTGAGCAATCAGGCGCGGCCAGGAAACAATGAGACATCATCCGGAGCGCTGTTGGAGCAATTCCAGGCCTGGGCGGCCAGGCAAGACGCACAGCGGCAGGAGCAGGCAGAGGCGGATGAGTCCGTACGGCCCGCAGAGGCGGCTCCAGTGCAAATTGCTCGAGATCAACCAACCCCAGAGGAGCCCGCGCAGAGACATGGGACGACCAGCTCCCTGCGAAATGCGCGCGCCGAGATGCCGCATGTTCAGAAGCCCAGAACAAAGAGCCAGCACAAGCAGGCCGCACGGAGACAGGCTGCGCCGATCCAGGATGCCCTCGCACTGCAACAGCCCTTGCAGAATGCCGAGCAACCGTCGTTCATGCAGAGCTTTGGCTGGAAGCAATAGACGAGGCTCCAGCGTGGATTCGCGTTGGCGTAATCCCAAGCGAGTTGAGAGGCCAAGCGCGGTGCGGGAGGATATCTCCAAGCAAAGGGGCCCCCGCGCCGGCTGCGGCGCGCCTGAGGGCGGATTACGCTCCGCCAATCCGCCCTGTACCTGCGCTCCATCGCTCGGGCGTCGAAAATAGCGCAGTTCGGCAACCTTTCTGACCCATACAGACCCGATGAGGCGCCTGGGCCATTTGCCTTGCCGCGAAAATCAGCGCGTTCCAACGCGCAAATCCAGGCATTCTGAAAGCGCGTGGCATAGGCTGGGACTGTGGTCTGCGCGCTCCCCGTAGCAAGCGGCACGCGAGCCGCGCCGGGACGAAATCAAGGAGAGAGCGACATGTCCGAGGACATCAACTATCGCCGGCGGAATCTTCTAGGGGGTGCCGCGGCGACATTCGCGGCAGTCAGCGCGGCGGGCGCACAAGGCACGGCGAAGCCGGCGCTGCCCGCGATCAAGCCAGGAACCAACACTTCCTTCGCGCCGCTGAAGCAGATCAACGCCGAGCTGCTCGACATCGGCTATGCCGAGGCCGGCCCGGCCGACGGCCCCGCCGTCATTCTGCTGCACGGCTGGCCCTACGACATCTACAGCTTCGTCGATGTGACGCCGCTGCTTGCGCAGGCCGGCTTTCGTGTCATCGTGCCCTATCTGCGCGGCTATGGCACGACGCGCTTCCTGTCGACCGACACCTTCCGCAACGGCCAGCCCGCGGCGGTCGCCGCCGATATCGTCGCCCTGATGGACGCGCTGAAGATCGAAAAAGCGACGCTGGCCGGTTTCGATTGGGGCGCGCGGACCGCGAACATCATTGCCGCGGCGTACCCGGCGCGCTGCAAGGCCATGGTTTCGGTTTCGGGCTATCTGATCTCGAGCCAGGAGTCCGGCAAGATGCCGCTGCCACCTTCGGCCGAACTGCAATGGTGGTACCAGTTCTATTTCGCGACCGAGCGTGGCCGGGAAGGCTATGACAAATATCGCCACGACTTCTCAAAGCTGATCTGGCAGCTCGCCTCGCCGCAATGGAAGTTCGATGACGCGACCTTCGACCGCAGCGCGAAGTCGTTCGAAAACCCCGATCATGTCGCGATCGTGATCCATAATTACCGGTGGCGGAT
The DNA here is from genome assembly GCA_035652015.1 of Bradyrhizobium sp. GTDB lineage: Bacteria > Pseudomonadota > Alphaproteobacteria > Rhizobiales > Xanthobacteraceae > Bradyrhizobium. The sequence goes on from DASREP010000101.1 coordinate 5,601, forward strand.
GGCACTGGCCGAAAGCGAGCCGCGCTATGCCGATCTCGACAAGATCATCGCGGCAGCGCCTGCGATCTCAGTTCCGACGATCACCATGGAAGGCGATGCCAATGGCGCGCCGCATCCGCCGCCCGCGGCCTATGCCAAGAAGTTCTCCGGCAAATATGAGCACCGCGACATCAAGGGCGGCATCGGCCACAACCTGCCCCAGGAGGCGCCGCAGGCCTTCGCACAGGCCGTGGTCGACGTCACGGCGCTTGCGTGAGGGGAAAGCCGCGACAAGCGACGGATCACACCGCGGTCGCGCGGGCGAAATCGACGTAGATCTCACGCAGCCGCGTCGCCATCGGTCCGGGCTTGCCATTCGCGATCAGCTTGCCGTCGATGGAGACCACCGGCTGCACGAAGGACGAGGCGCTGGTGATGAAGGCTTCCTTGGCGGCCAGCGCTTCGGCGATTGTAAAGGCTCGCTCCTCGACGCGGAGCTGGCGCTCCTCGGCGAGTTGCACCACGGCCTTGCGGGTACAGCCGGGCAGGATCTCGCTGCCGTTCTGCCGGGTCACCAGCACATCGTCTTGGGTCACGATGAAGGCGGAGGACGAGCCGCCTTCAGTGACCTTGCCGTCCTCGATCATCCAGGCTTCGCCGGCGCCGGCCGCCGCAGCCGCCTGCTTGGCCAGCACCTGCGCCAGCAGCGCGACGCTCTTGATGTCGCGCCGCTCCCAGCGGATGTCGGGGACGGTGATCACCGCAATGCCTGATTTGGCTGATGGCGCGTTGATGATGTCCTTGACGGAGGTGAACATCACCAGCGTCGGCTTGACACCCTTCGGAAAAGCGAAGTCACGGCTGGTATCGGCGCCGCGCGTCACCTCCAGATAGACCAGCCCGCTCTCCAGCTTGTTGCGCGCGACCAGCTCCTTCTGGATCTGCTCGATCCGCTCCAGGCTCTCCGGCAGCTCCAGCGCAATCTCGCCGACCGAGCGCTTCAGCCGCGCCAAGTGCGAGGCGTTGTCGACCAGCTTGCCGTCCAGCACGGCCGCGACCTCGTAGATGCCGTCGGCAAACAGGAAGCCGCGGTCGAGGATGGACACCTTGGCCTCGGAGAGAGGGACGAAGGATCCGTTGACGTAAGCAATCGAGTCCAAGTGATGTCTCCTTGCAGGGAGCTAAAGCCGCGTTGCGGTACCGTATAGAACAATCATCCGGCCGAATAAACCCTTGCTCCGTCATTCCGGGGCGGTGCGCAGCACCGAACCCGGAATCTCGAGATTCCGGGCTCGCCTCTTCGAGGCGCCCGGAATGACGACGCAGGTCAATGCGACAGGATCTTCGACAGGAATTTCTGCGCGCGGTCGCTGCGGGGCTTGCCGAAGAAATCCTCCTTCGGCGCGTCCTCGACGATCTCGCCGCGGTCCATGAAGATCACGCGGTGGGCGACCTTGCGGGCAAAGCCCATCTCATGGGTCACCACCATCATGGTCATGCCCTCGCGGGCGAGATCGACCATGACGTCCAAGACTTCGCTGATCATCTCGGGATCGAGCGCGGAGGTCGGCTCGTCGAACAGCATGGCGATCGGATCCATGGCGAGCGCCCGCGCAATCGCCACGCGCTGCTGCTGGCCGCCGGACAGCTCGGCCGGAAATTTCGTGGCATGATCCTTCAGCCCGACGCGCTCCAGCAGCTTCATGCCCTTGGCCACCGCCTCGTCATGCTTGCGGCCCAGCACCTTCTCCTGCGCCAGGCACAGATTCTCGATGATGCGCAGATGCGGAAACAGCTCGAAATGCTGGAACACCATGCCGACGCGGGCGCGCAGCTTCGGGAGGTTGGTCTTGCGGTCGTTGACACTGATGCCGTCAATGGAAATGCTGCCCTCCTGAAACGGCTCCAGCGCATTGACGCATTTGATCAGCGTCGACTTGCCCGAGCCCGAGGGGCCGCACACCACCACGACCTCGCCTTTCGCGACGCTGGTGGTGCAATCCTTCAGCGCCTGGAAGATCGGCGTGTACCATTTGCTGACGTGGCTGATCTCGATCATGCGGTCTCGCTTATCGGACAATGGCGATGCGCGCCTGCAGGCGGCGGACGCCAAAGGACGCGACGGAGGAAATGGCGAAATAGACGATGGCTGCGAACAGGTACATCTCGACCAGCCGCCCGTCGCGCTGGCCGACGATGCTGGCAGCCCCGAGGAAGTCGGGGATCGACACCACATAGACCAGCGAGGTGTCCTGGAACAGCACGATGGTCTGGGTGAGCAGCACCGGCAACATGTTACGGAAGGCCTGCGGCAGCACGACGTAACGCATGGTCTGGCTGTAGGTCAGCCCCAGCGCCTGCGCGGCCGCTGGCTGGCCGCGCGAGATCGACTGGATGCCCGCGCGCATGATCTCCGAGAAATACGCCGCCTCGAACATGATGAAGGTGATCAGCGAGGAGGCGAAGGCGCCGACCTTGATCGGCCGCGGCGATCCCGTGATCCACTGCCCGATATAGGGCACCAGGAAATAGAACCAGAAGATCACCAGCACCAGCGGCAGCGAGCGGATGAAGTCGACATAGAGCGCGGCGGCCCACCCGAGTAGCCACGAGCCGGACAACCGCATCAACGCAATCAGCGTGCCCAGCACGATGCCGCCGATCGCGGACAGCGCCGTCAGCGTCAGCGTGAACGTCATGCCCTCGTAGAACAGATAGGGCAGCGCGCGGCGGATGACGTCGAAATCGAAATTGGCGAACATGCTCATTTCCCCGCGATGTAGCCGGGGATCGCGACCCGCCGCTCGATCAGGCGCATGGCGGTAACGACGACGACGTTGATTGCAAGATACATCACGGTCGCGGCGGTATAGGACTCGAACACCTGGAAGGAGAACTCCTGCATTGAGCGCGCCTCGCCGGTCAATTCCAGGAGGCCGATGGTGATGGCGACGGCGGTATTCTTGATGGTGTTGAGAAATTCCGACGTCAGCGGCGGCAGGATGATGCGATAGGCGATCGGCAGCAGGACATAAATATAGACCTGCGTGGTGGTCAGCCCGAGCGCAGTCGCCGCCTGCTTCTGGCCGCGTGGCAGGGAGGAGATGCCGGCGCGGAGCTGCTCGGCGACGCGCGCCGACATGAAGAGGCCAATGCCGATTGCCGAGGTGTAGAACGGCGCATGCGGCAGCTGCTTCAGCCACAGTCCCCACGCGTTCGGCAGCAACTCCGGCAGCACGAAGAACCAGAGGAAGATCTGCACCAGGAGCGGCATGTTGCGGAAGAATTCCACATAGCAAAAACCGATCAGGTTCGCGGTCTTCGACGGCAGCGTGCGCATCACGCCGATGAAAGAACCCATCAGCAGCGCGATGATCCAGGCGCAGAGCGACGTCAATATCGTCAGCCACAGTCCCGACAACAGCATGTCGAGATAGGTGCCGCCGCCGGTCGGGTTCGGCTCGAAGAAAATGTGCCAGTTCCAGTGATAGGTCACGGGAGCTTTCTGCCTCGATCAGGTGGTTGCCGCGGTCTCGATCCACCTCTCCCCAGCGGAGAGGTCGGATTGCTCCCGGCGGTGCGCAGCATCGTCCGGCGCAATCCGGGTGAGGGGCCGCAGCTCTGTCGAGGGACCGTGACCCCTCACCCGGATCGCATCTTGCGATGCGATCCGACCTCTCCCTATGGGAGAGGTGGACCGCGTCCGCGGCACCAAATCTTGTCTTCACATCGCCTTGTACGACGCCGGATCCGGCGAGTCCGAAGGCTTGGCGAATTCGGCCTTCAGCTCCGGCGAGATCGGGGTGTTGAGGTTCAACCCCTTTGGCGGGATCTTGGACATGAACCACTTGTCGTAGAGCTTCTGCCCTTCACCCGACGTGTAAAGCGCAGCAGTCGCCGCATCGACCACCTTCTTGAACGCCGGATCGTCCTTGCGCAGCATGATGCCGTAGGGCTCGGGTGTGGAGAACGCGTCCTTGGAGATGACGTAAGCCGACGGATCCTTTGAGCTCGCCACCAGGCTCGCCAGCAGGATGTCGTCCATCACGAAGGCCACCGCACGATCGGTCTCCACCATCAGGAACGCCTCAGCGTGATCCTTCGCTGGAATGATGTTGGCACCGAGATTGCGCGACGCGTTGGCTTCGGTCAGCTGCTTGATGTTGGTGGTGCCGGCGGTGGAGACCACCGACTTGCCCTTGAGGTCATCGATCGACTTCAGGCCGCTCGTCTTCTTGAAGACATAACGGCTTGCGGTGAGAAAATGCGTGTTGGTGAAGGCGACCTGCTTTTCGCGCTCGGCATTGTTGGTGGTCGAGCCGCACTCGAGATCGATGGTGCCGTTGGCGAGCAGCGGGATGCGGTTGGACGAGGTCACCGGCTCAAGCTTGACGTCGAGCTTGTCGAGCTTGAGCTCCTTCTTCACGGCATCGACGATTCTGTAGCAGATGTCCATGGCAAAGCCGATCGGCTTCTGGTTGTCGTCGAGATAGGAAAACGGAATCGAAGATTCGCGATAGCCAAGCGTGATGCTGCCCGAGTCCTTGATGCTCTTGAGCGTGCCGGACAGGTCTTCGGCATAAGCCGTGCCTGCGCAGAGGCTGGCAGCGACCGCAAGGCCCAGAATATTGAGATGTTTCATGGTGGGACTCCCCCTTTTTGGATTGCCCGGATGCTTGCACAAACCGGGCCAATTAAGAAATGTGACTTTCGGCGGTAACGCCGGGCGGCTCGGGTCTTTGGACCAGCCCCCATCGACGCGCAACCCGGCGAGCGCCATGATCAAGCGCTCTTTGCCAGCGGACCCGGCAATTCGCCAAGATCCCAGAACAGGCCCGCCATGATGCCGAGCGCCTCTTCCGTCACGGAGAGCAAGATGTGCTCATCGGGCGCATGCTGCGAGCAGCCGGGATAGCTGTGTGGCACCCAGATCGTCGGCAGCCCGAGCGTCTCGGAGAACACGTCGTTCGGCAGTGAGCCGCCGAAATTCGGCAGCACAGCGGGCGGCTTTCCGGTAGTCTCTCGCACGGAATCCGCCGCCCATTTGATCCACGGGCTGTCGAAATCGGTGCGCGAGGCCGCAAAGCGCTGCGCGCCCGACACCGTGATCATCGGAAAGCCATTGGCGTGCAGATGGTCGCTGACAGCCTCGATCAGGTTATCGATTTTTGTCCCCACGACGAAGCGCAGCTGCAGTATGGCGCGGGCGCGGCCCGGGATCGCATTGGCGACGTTGTCGACATTGCCTGCGGAGATCGCCAGCACCTCCAGCGTATTCCAGGCATAGAGCCGCTCGGCCGGCGACAAGCCGTCCTCGCCCCAATTCTCCGATAGCGACGGCTCGTCGGCCGTGGGCTCGACCTTGACGTCGGCGAGCCAGCTGCGGATCTGGTTGGTGAGCCGCGGCGGCTTCAGGCTCTCCATCGCCAGCCGCCCGCGTCCGTCGACCAGTGTCGCGATCGCGTTGCACAGGATCGTCGCGGGATTGGCGAGCACGCCGCCCCAATTGCCGGAGTGATGGCCGCCCTCGCGCAAATTCACGTCGAGGTGGATGCGGTAGCCGCCGCGGCAGCCCAGGAACAGCGTCGGCCGCTCCGCCGACAATCGCGGCCCATCGGAGGCGATCAAGAGGTCGGCCTTCAGCTCGTCCTTCAGCGATGTGCAGACGGCGTTGAGATCGGGCGAGGCGATCTCCTCGCCCATCTCGATGATGAACTTGGCATTGAAGCCGAGCTTGCCGCCACGCGCGGCGCGCACCGCGCGAAGGGCCGCGAGATTGATCGAGTGCTGGCCCTTGTTGTCGGCGGTGCCGCGGCCATAGACGCGATTGCCGACCTGCGTGGTCTGGAACGGATTGAGGCCGTCGCGCCACTCGCCGGCCATGCCATCGACGACATCGCCATGGCCATAGGTCAGCACGGTCGGTGCGTCCGCGCGCTCGATATGCTGCGCGACCAGGAAAGGCGACTTGCCGCTGGGAGATTCCACCACCCGGCTTTCGAAATCGAGCTCGGCAAAGGCCGGGATCAGCTCCTTCTCGAGATAGGCCCGCAGCACATCGCGCCGGTTCGCATTCTGGCTCTCGGTCGGATAGGCCACACGGCGATCGAGCTCGCGCAGAAAGGCCCCGGAGCGAAGCTGCTCCTGGGCATGGGCGATGGCGTCGGTTCTGGTCATATCTTCTCTTGCTCAGCTCATTCGGTAGGACAACCGTAGCAACTGACGGCGGCGCCAGTTAACAGCAATTCGCGTGCCAGATTTGCCTTGCTAAAGGGGCCAGCCTACACCAATTTCGCCCCCGTCTTTGTCTTACGGTTCCGGCAGATTTTCATGTCCAAACAAATCCAGCTCAACGCCTTTGCCATGAACTGCGTTGCGCATCAATCGCCGGGGCTGTGGACGCATCCGCGCGACCGCACCGCCGAATACAACCGCCTGCCCTATTGGATTGATCTCGCGAAGGCGCTGGAGCGCGGCCGGTTCGACGGGCTGTTTCTGGCCGACGTGCTCGGGGTCTATGACGTCTATGGCAACAGCCCCGATGCCGCACTGCGTCATGCGACGCAGACGCCGGCCAACGAGCCGTTGCTTCTGATATCGGCGATGGCCGCGGTGACCAAAAATCTCGGCTTCGGCGTCACCAGCAATCTGTCCTTCGAGCCGCCCTATACGTTTGCGCGGCGAATGTCGACGCTGGATCATCTCACCGACGGCCGCATCGGCTGGAATGTGGTGACCGGCTATCTCGACAGCGCCGCGCGCGGCGCGGGCCGCGACAAGCAGACTGCGCATGACGACCGCTACGATATCGCTGACGAATATATGGAGGTGGTCTACAAGCTCTGGGAAGGCAGCTGGGAGGATGATGCGGCGGTGCGCGACCGCGTGCGCGGCATCTTCACCGATCCGGCTAAGGTGCATCGTGTTACGCACGAAGGCGCGAACTACCGGCTCAATGCCATCCATTTGAGCGAGCCGTCGCCGCAGCGCACGCCCGTGCTCTACCAGGCCGGTACCTCGCCGCGCGGCCGGCAGTTCGCCGCGCAACACGCCGAGTGCGTGTTCATGTCAGGACCGTCGGCCAAGGTGATCGCGCCGCGGGTGAAGGCGATCCGCGAGCTCGCGGCCGAGCTCGGGCGCGATCCGCGCGAGATATTGATGTTCAGCATGTTCACGGTGATCCTCGGCCGCACCGAGGCCGAAGCGAAGGCGAAGTACGAGGATTACCGCGCCCATATCAGTCCCGAGGGCGCGCTGACCTTGATGTCGGGCTGGACCGGCGTCGACTTCTCGACCTACGCGCTCGACCAGGAGGTGCGCCATGTCACCAACGACGCCGGCCGCTCCGCGATGGACAACATCACGCGCGCCGATCCCGACCGGGTCTGGACCGTACGCGAGGTCGCAGAGCATGTCGGCATCGGCGGCATCGGACCGGTGATCGTCGGCACGCCGGAGCAGGTCGCCGACGAGATCGAGGCGTGGTTCGAGGCGACTGATGTCGATGGGCTGAACATGCCCTTTGCGGTGTCGCCCGGCGATTTCGAGGATATCGCGGACATGCTGGTCCCGGAGCTGACGAAGCGCGGGCGATTCAAGAGCGAGTATGCGCCGGGGACGCTGCGGGAGAAACTGTTCGGCACGGGACGCGCACGGCTCACGGCGCCGCATCCGGCGGTGCAGTATCGAGTGGGTAAGGCGGGATAAGCGCTACACCGCCAGTTCCGTCATCCTGAGGCGCTCGCGAAGCGGCGGCCTCGAAGGATGAACGGCCCCGCTGCAGCACCCGGGCCGTCTCCTTCGAGGCCGCCGCTTCGCGACGTCGCCTCAGGATGACGGGGCGTTACCGAGTGCGCTCCGCCAGTCAAACACTCCCATCCACCACGACTTCAATCAGCTTCGCACCGGGTCGCTTGAACGCTGACGACAGCACCGGCTTCAGATCGGCCGGATCCGTGATCCGGACCGCATCCAGCCCGAGCGACCTGCCGATCCCCGCGAAATCCACCGGCGGATCGGCAAAATCCATCCCGATGTAATTGCTGTCGCCATGGAACGACAGCAGCCGCTGCTTGATGATGCGATAGCCGCCGTTGTTGGCGATCACCACCGAGAGCGGCAGCTTGTGATGCGCCGCGGTCCACAGCGCCTGGATCGAGTACATGGCGCTGCCGTCGCCGGAATAGCAGACGACCGGCCGATCCGGATTGGCCAGGCTGACGCCGACCGAGGCCGGCAGGCCCCAGCCGATGCCGCCTGACGCCAACGCGTGATAGCCGTAGCGGTCGCGATGCGGGCGCAAATTGAGGATCTGCCGGCCCGACGTCAGGCCTTCGTCGACCAGGATCGCATTGTCCGGCATCGCCTCGACCATTTGCAGCGTGAGATAGTCCGGGTCGATCGGCGACTTCGCAGCCGCCTTGCCGATCTGCTCAACCAGCGCCCTCCGCTTGGCAGTCCAATTCTTCGGCGCCAACTCTGCCAGGCCTTTTTGCGCACGCGCCTGCAGCGCCGGGCCGCCAACCGCTTTCAGCGCCGGCAGAAGCGCTTTCAGCGTCTCCTTTACATCTGCCTTCAGCGCGATCTCGACACCGTAGTTCTTGGCGATGTCCCAATCGACCAGGCCGATCTGCGCGATCGACAGACCATCGGGCAACGGCTCGACCTCACTGTGCACCGACATGCGCAGGGGATCGGCGCCGAGCACGATCAGGAGGTCGTAAGCCGACAGCACCTCGCGCACCTGTGGCTGCGAGCGCGACAGCGCGCCGATGAAACACGGGCTCTCCGACAGGAAATGCGCGCCATAGGGCGCGGATTGCTGGTAGGCGGGACAGCCGAGCGTTTCGGCGAACTGCGCGGCCTCCTGCAGCGCATCGCTCTTGACGATCTCATCGCCGGCGACGATGACCGGCCGCTGCGCTCTCAGAATGCGTTGCGCCAGCGCCTGCACGGCTTCGTCAGACGGGCGCCCCCGCGCGTCGACGCGGGTCGAACGACCGAGATCGATGCCAGCCTCGGAATTGAGGATATCGCCGGGCAGGGAAATGAACACCGGCCCGGTCGGCGGCGTGGTCGCAATCTTCGCCGCGCGTCGCACGATGCGCGGCAGATCTTCGAGACGCGTGACTTCAACCGCCCACTTCACCAGCGGCTCGGCCATCCGCACCAGCGGGCCATACAACAACGGCTCCATCAGCCCGTGGCCCTGCTCCTGCTGGCCGGCGGTGAGGATCATCGGCGTGCCCGTGAACTGCGCGTTGTAGAGCGAGCCCATGGCATTGCCGAGCCCGGGCGCGACATGGACGTTGCAGGCGACAAGCTTGCCGGAGGCGCGGGAAAAGCCGTCGGCGATCGCAACCACGAGGCTCTCCTGCATCGCCATCACATAGGTGAGGTCAGGATGGTCCTTCAGCGCATGCATGATCGGCAGCTCGGTGGTCCCGGGATTGCCGAACAGATGCGTGATGCCCTCGTCCTTGAGAAGAGCGAGAAAGGCCGAGCGGCCGGTGATGCGGTTCTTCATGTTTCCTCCCGTGCGCGATCGTGGTCGCGGGCGAGGACACATCACCAAACTTGGTCAGCCGGGGCAATGGAGCGAGTCATGGCTGCCTCGCATGGCGGTCCGTGCCCCGCTCAGACCTCGTCGCGTGCGAGTTCGAACGGATCCTCCCCCGCCGCGCGCCGCTTCTTCTTGGTGCGCTGCCAGACCACGCCCGGAAAGCCCTTCAGCGGCACCAGCGGCTCGCCGGTATAGGCCCATTCCTGCAGCTCATCGATTCCGATGTGGTAGAGCGGCTGCCGCCCGGTGCGGCCGGTGAACAGCGCGCGTGGCAGGTTGACCATGTGCGGCGAGCGGGGGCGCTCGTAAATCAGCGGCGTACCGCAGCGCGCGCAGAAGCTGCGCGCGGTGCCGGTCTTCGCATCCTCATAGCGCGTGATCGCGCTCTCGCCCTTGGTGATGCGGAAGCGCTTGCGCCAGCTGCCGACATAGGTCGCATAGGCCGCCCCATGGGCGCGGCGGCTTGCGGCAGAATGATCATGCCAGGCCCAGCGCGCCGGCACGTCGATCTCGAACGCGACCGCGCCGCAGAGGCACTGCGCTTTGGCGATTCCGGCTGCTGCTGTAGGTTTTGTCACTGCCGTCTCCCAAGCACGTCATTGCGAGGAGCAAAGCGACGAAGCAATCCAGGGCCTCACGCGCGGCCCTGGATTGCTTCGCCACGCTCGCAATGACGAGGCTACGCCGGCGCCATCTCGTCATACACCGGGTAATCCGTATACCCCGCCGCCTCGCCACCATAGAACGTCGCGCGGTTGTAGGGCGTAATCGGAAAACCGTGCTGCAGGCGCCGCGGCAAATCGGGATTGGAGATGAAGATGCGGCCGAAGGCCACCGCATCGGCATGCTTGTCGGCAATCGCGGCCTCCGCCGCCTCGCCGGTGAAGCCTCCGGCCGCGATCAGCACGCCGCTCCACAGCGGGCGGAACAGCACCATGGCCGATGGCACGTTCTGCCAGTTGACCTCGGCGCGGCCGGCGCCGGAGGAGCGCGGCTCGATGAAGTGCAGATAAGCGAGCCCGAGTTGATCGAGCGATTTGACGACGTGGCCATAGAGCGGCATCGGGTCCGGCTCGCCGGAATCATTGGCAATGCCATAGGGCGACAGCCGCACCCCGACGCGGTTGGCGCCCCAGACATCGATCGCGGCCTGCGTGACCTCGAGCAGCAGCCGCGCGCGATTTTCGATCGAGCCACCATAGCCGTCGGTCCGCAGGTTGGTGCGCGACTGCAGAAACTGCTCCAGCAGATAGCCATTGGCGCCATGGATCTCGACGCCGTCGAAGCCGGCAGCAAGCGCGTTGCGCGCGGCCTGCCCGAAGGCGGCGACGATGCCCGCCACCTCTTCGGTCTCGAGCGCGCGCGGCGTCTCATAGGTGGTCGGCTTGCCGTCAGCGGTCACGGTCTTGTACTCGAACGAAATCGCCACCGCCGAAGGCGCAACCGGTAGCGCCCCGTTCGGCTGGTAGGACGAGTGCGAGACGCGGCCGACATGCCAGAGCTGCAGGAAGATGATGCCGCCCTTGGCGTGGACGGCATTGACAACCTCGCGCCAGCCCGCGATCTGCGCCTCGGTGTAGATGCCGGGCACGCCGGGATTGCCGAACCCGGTCGCCGCCACAGGCGAAGCCTCCGCAATTAGCAGGCCGCCCGGCGTGGCGCGCTGCGCATAATATTCCGCATTCAGCGGCCGCGGCGCCAGTGACGGCTTTGCCGCGCGCATCCGCGTCAGCGGTGCCATCACGACGCGGTGCTTGAGATGATATGGTCCCACGTTCAGCGGCGAAAAGAGGTGAGGAAGGTTCATAATTGCCCCGAGGGTCTATTAAAGGATGAATATCATACTGAAGGGAAGGCACGGTATGAAATAGGATGTGGCTGCTGGAAATGCAGTCACTCCGCTCTCTCCGTCCCCTCCCCCTCTTGTCCGCCGTAGCCGCCTTCTGGCGAAGGCGGATGCGGGGGAGGGTCAGGGAGGGGGGGTAAGCCCCGGGTTCGGTGCATGTTGCTCCTGGGAGCAAGCCACAAGCGCTGGAGACCGTGGTACCCCCTTCCCCACCCTTCCCCGCAAGGGGGAAGGGAGCCCGGCCAGTTGTGCCCGCCTTACGGTGATATCGCGCGCCCGCCGGGGATACGACGGCGAGTCGCAACTTGCTTCTCCCTTCGCTTCCGTTCCCGGTTCGCGAGCGGGCGACGCAAATCGCCTCAAGCCATCTTGATCCAGACCGCCTTCACGTTGAGATATTCCTCCAAATGCTGCTTGCCGGACTCGCGGCCGTAGCCGCTCATCTTGTAGCCGCCGAAGGGCACAGCGGGGTCCATCGCCTGGTAGCAATTGACCCAGACCGAGCCTGCGCGCAGCGATTTTGACACATGGACCGCCTTGGACACATCGCACGTCCAGACGCCGCTGCCGAGGCCGAAGGTGGTGGCATTGGCCCGCTTGATCAGCTCGTCCATGTCGGTGAACTTGATCGCCGAAATCACGGGACCAAAGATCTCCTCCTGCGCGATGCGCATATTGTCCTGCACATTGGCAAACACCGTGGGCTGCACGAAATAGCCCTTTGCCAGCGCGCCCTCCGTCACCCGACCGCCGCCGGCGAGCGCCTTGGCGCCCTCCTTCTGGCCGATGGCGAGATAGCCGGTGACGCGCTCGAGCTGCTGCTCGGAGACCAGCGGACCAATCTGCGTGTTCGGATCGAGGCCGTTGCCGACCTGCAGCTTGCGGCCGAACTCGGCGACGCGGCCGACGAACTCGTCATAGACTTTCGCTTCCACGAACAGCCGCGTGCCGGCGCTGCAGATCTGGCCCGAATTGGCGAACACCGCCATCGCCGCGCCCGGCACCGCCGCATCGAGATCGGCATCGGCAAACACGATATCCGGTGACTTGCCGCCGAGCTCGAGCGAGACGCGCTTGAGATTGCCGGCGGAGGCGCGGATGATCGATTGTCCCGTGATATGCGAGCCGGTGAAGGCGACCTTGTCGACATCAGGGTGCGAGGCCAGCCCAGCGCCCGCGGTCTCGCCATAGCCCGGCACGACGTTGACGACGCCCGGCGGAATGCCTGCCTCCATCGCGAGCTCGGCGAGGCGCAGCGAGGTCAGCGGCGCTTCCTCAGCGGGCTTGAGCACCACCGTGCAGCCGGTCGCGATCGCAGGTCCGATCTTCCACACCGTTGCCGCCAAGGGCCCGTTCCACGGGATGATGGCGCCGACCACGCCGACCGGCTCCTTGAGCGTGTAGGAGAAGATCTCGCCGGGCAGCGAGTTCTCGATGGTCTCGCCATGCAGCGCGGTCGCCTGTCCCGCGTAATAGCGCAGCATGCCGAGCACGCGCAGACGGTTGCCACGCGTGCGGCTGATCGGCGCCCCCATGTCCAGCGTGTCGAGCTGCGACAGCTCCTCGAAATTCTTCTCGACGAGATCGGCAAGCTTGAGCAGCAGGCTCTGCCGTTCGTATGGCTTGACCTTGCTCCAGGGGCCGTCGAAAGCGCGGCGCGCGGCCGCGACCGCGCGATTGATATCCTCCGCATCGCCCTCGGCCACGGTCGCGAGCAATTCCCCGGTCGCGGGATTGAAGGTCTCGAACTTTTTGCCGGAGGCGGCGTCGACCCATTTGCCGTCGATCAGCATCTTCTTGTAGGAGCCATCGGCAAATGGATGGCGCGTGATCGGAACAGCCTGAGATACGGCCATATTGTCTCTCCCTTGATGTTGTTGATACCGATCGCCGGATGGTCGATCGCCTTGACCCGACCATTGAAGGTGAAAATCTACCGCGATGGTGTTATGGCGTAAAGCCGATCGCGTGGGCCCTGATGCGAAGACCTCCCATGCTGCGGCACGGGTGGTGTGCGCGCCGCGCACGACCTACGTCGACCTGACAACGCGTTGGAGGCTCCGCATGCCGCATCCTGTCCTCGCTCCCGATCATGTTGCCGTGATCACCGGCGGTGCCTCCGGCATCGGCCTTGCCGCGGCGCTGCGTTTTGCGCAAGCCGGCATGAAGGTCTGTATCGCCGATATCGGCGGCGCGCGGCTGCACGAGGCTGAGACAAGATTGTCATCTGCGGCGCTGGCCGGTGCTGGCAGCATCATGGCGGTAGCGACTGACGTCGCCGATCCCGCAAGTGTGGCCGAACTGGAGACCGCCGTGCGCAATCGCTTCGGCGGCACTGACGTGTTGATGAACAATGCTGGCATCCAGCCTGGCAGCAAGATGTTCGGCCCGCCCCACAACTGGCAGCGCATTCTCGCAGTCAATCTGTGGGGCATCATCAACGGCACGCAGATCTTCGCACCCAACATGATCGCGCGCGGCCGGCCGGGGCTCATCCTCAACACCGGCTCCAAGCAGGGCATCACCACGCCGCCAGGCGATCCCGCCTACAATGTCTCCAAGGCCGGCGTGAAGGCCTTCACCGAGGCGCTGGCGCATGAGCTGCGCAACACGCCGGGCTGCAAGATCACGGCCCATCTGCTGATTCCGGGCTTTGTGTTCACGCCGCTGACCGCGCATGGCCGGAGCGAAAAACCGGCCGCGGCCTGGACGCCCGAGCAGACGATCGATTTCATGATTGAAAGCCTCGAGGCCGGCGATTTCTACATCCTCTGTCCCGACAACGACGTGCCCCGCGCGCTCGACGAACGCCGCATCCTCTGGGCCGCCGGCGACATCGTCGAGAACCGCCCCGCGCTATCGCGCTGGCACCCGGATTATGCGGACAAGTTCGCGGCGTCGTGAAGGGCAGGTAGCGCTGACCTCGCTGTCACCCCAACCTCACATGTCGTCCCGGCGAAGGCCGGGACCCATACCCACAGGGAGTAGTTTTGCGAAGATCGTCTGGCACCGACTGCCGCGGATGGATTCCGCGGTATGGGTCCCGGCCTTCGCCGGGACGACCCTGAGATCACGCCTCGACGATCACGTAACTATCCTCGACATGCACCGGAAACGTCTCGGCGACATACGGCCCCTTCGCAAGCTCTCCGCCGCTCTCCACCTTGACCGGATACGACCGCACCTTGACCCGGTTGGGGTCGAACCAGGATTGGCCGTTGCGCATGTCGAACTCCCAGCCGTGCCATGCACAGCGCAGGAACTCGCCGACGCGCGAGCGCTGGTAGACGCCGGGCTCCGGCGAGGTCAGGCGTGCGACACAGGCGGCCTTGTCGAGCGGCGCGCCCTCATGGGGGCAGCGGTTGAGCAATGCAAAGAACTCACCATTGACATGGAACACCACGATGTCCCTGCCATCGATCTCGACCACCTTGTTGCGGCCTTCGGGAATCTCGGTGGTGCGGGCGACGATGTGACGGGCCATTGATTTGCAATGTACTTGAGTGGGGACGTTTACCTCTCCCGAAGGGAGAGGTCGGATCGCATCGACAGATGCGATCCGGGTGAGAGGTTACGGTTCGTCCGGGTGCTGCGGCCCCTCACCCGGATTGCGCTGGCGCGCAATCCGACCTCTCCCCGCTGGGGAGAGGTGGACCGAGCGCGTGGATGTAGCTCGTTAACAACATTGCCGCGCATCAAAGCTTGTAGACCGCACGCGCGTTGGCGTTGAAGATTTTGCGGCGCTCCTCGTCCGTCAGCGGCGTCTTGAAGGCGAAGCGCGGATCGTCGAAGTCCCAATGCGGGTAGTCCGAGGAGAACAGCAGACGATCGACGCCGACCCATTCGATCAGCTGGCGCAGATGCCGCGCTTCATCGGGCTCGTCGATCGGTTGCGTGGTGAACCAGAAATGCTCGCGCACATATTCGGATGGCTTGCGCTTCAGATGCGGCACCTCGCTGCGGAAGCGCACGAAATGCTGGTCCATGCGCCACATGGCCGATGCGATCCAGCCGAAGCCGCCCTCGATGAACACGATCTTCAACTTCGGGAAGCGCTCGGGGATGCCTTCGATGACGAGGCTTGCGAGCTGCGCCGCCATGGTGTGCGCGTTGGACTGATGCTCCTCGCAATAATAGGACGGCCAGCCGCCGCCGGTCGGTGCATGCCCGCCATAGCCGCCGACATGAATGCCGAGCGGCAAATCCAGCGCCTGTGCGCGCTCGTAGATCGGCCAGTAACGGCGGCGACCGAGCGGCTCGTTGGCCCGCGGCGAGATGTTGACCTGCACATATTGGTCCAGTTTCGCGCAGCGCTCGATCTCCTCGACCGCCGCGGCGGAGTCATCCTGGCCGACAAGAATGGCCGCCTTCAGCCGCGGCTCGCGGCTGCACCAATGCGCGAGCTGCCATTCGTTGATCGCGCGCTGGATCGCCGCGCCGAATTCGAGATTCTGCTGCGAGAAGATGAAGAGGTCGAGCACCTGCAACAGCCCGAACTCGACATCGAGCGGATCGAGATGCTGCTTGCGCATGAAGGCGAGATCGGAGCCCGGCGGCCCGCCGGTCGGCGGCCAGGCATCGCGCCGCGCGATCAAGGGCGAGGACCGCGGATAGGGCGTGGTGCCGATGTAGGGCGTGCGCAGATGATCGCCGTAGGTCTTCAGATGCTCCTGCCAGCGCTTGGCCAGGAACGGATTGAGGTCGGCGCGCGAATGCAGGCTCGGATGGATGTCGCAATCGATGATGCGCAGGCGGGTCTGGCGCGAGGTCTCCTGCTGATCGAGCGGACGGTCGAGGACTTCACTCATGCGATCCTCCTGGAAAGGAAATATTAGGCCGCGAGCTTCAGCCGCGGAAACGTTTCAAGCGGATTCTCCGAACACATCTTGTCGACGATGCTTGCCGGCAGATGCGGCGGGATCGGGTCGTCGCCGTCGAACTGCCAGTGCGGATAGTCTGATGCAAACAGGAACATCCTGTCCGAGCCGATCTGGTCGATGATGTCCTCGACACTGGTCGCATCATCGGGCGCGTCGAACGGCTGCATGGTAACGCGGACATGGTCGCGGATGATCGAAGCTGGCTCGCGCTCGACCCAGGGCACCTCGACGCGCACGCCGCGCCAGGTCTTGTTGGCGCGCCACATGAAGGCGGCCAGCCAGCTCACGCCCGATTCCATCAGCACAACTTTCAGGCCGGGGAATTTGCCGAACACCCCCTCATAGATCAGGCTCAGTACCTGGGCCTGGAACGCCTGCGCCTCGACGAAGTAATATTCATAGCGATGCGATGGCCAGCCGATCGAACTCGGCGCGAAACGATAGGCGCCGCCGGCGTGGATCGCGAGCGGAAGCTTGTGCTTCTCGGCAGCCTGCAGCACCGGCCAGTAATGGCGACGCCCGAGCAGCATCTCGCCCTGCGCCAGCACCAGGATGGAGACGAAGCGTGGATCTCCCGCGCGGCGCTCGATTTCCTCGACCGCAAGCTCAGGCGCCTGCAGCGGCACCACGATGGACGCACGCAGCCGCGCATCGCGCGACAGCCATTCGGCCGCGATCCAGTCGTTGATCGCCTTGCAGAAGGCGGACGCCATATAAGGATCGTACACGGCTTGCGCGCCATAGAGCACGTTGCAGATCGCATGGCTGGCGCCGAGCTGATCGAACGCGCCGCGCTGCACCATCGAGAGATCGGAGCCCGGCTTGCCGCCCTCGGGGCGCCAGTCGGGCCGGCCGGAGAGCGGCATGTTCGGCGGATAGGAGGTAAGGTCGAGGCCGTCGATGGCGCGGCTTACCACCTGCTCTTTCCAGTGATCGTCCAGATAGGGCAGCAGCGTGGTGCGTGTTCCACCCACCGCGGGATGGATGTCGCAGTCGATGCGAGTAGCCGGCATCAACGTGTCCTCAAGCGTTTCCTTTGCGGCTTCTTCCGGCCGCGGGCGAAAGATGCTCCCCCGGGCGGCCCGGCGCAAGGGGGCTTGACCGCAGGGCCGGAATGCGCCCGATCAGGCGGGGCGAGGTGCACCGCGTCCGCGGATAAATTGATGCGCGGCAATCGTAGGATGGGCAAAGGCGCGCTTGCGCCGTGTCCACCACTGTTGTCCCGATCCAGGGCGCGGTGGGCACGCTTCGCTCTGCCCACCCTACGACAGAGGCGTGCGCGGAGACGCCCCCTCACCCGCCGCGCGTTGCGCGGCGGCCTCTCCCCTCACCCGGGGCGAGGTGCACCGAAGCTGCGGAAGGATCGATCGGTAACGCATCCTCGAACCTCCTCAACCTCACCTCGCTCCTCTCCAGCATCGCCGCATCCAGCCCGCCTTTCGCATCCGCGGCGGCGGCGCAGGCGAAGAGGCGGTAGAACTGCGCGCCGTCGTAGGCGACGAGCAGGAGATCGGCGCCGGCGTTAAGTGCTTCCGCGATCGCGCGACAGACATCGTGCTTGGCGATCGCGCCCATCACCAGATCATCGGTGACAATCAAGCCATCATAATTCCATCCCTTGCGGAGCAGCCCGTCGATAACGGCCTTGGAGTGCGAGGCCGGCCGGTCGGGATCGATCGCGGTCAGGCTGACATGACCGATCATCAGTGCGGCCCTCGATGCCGCGAGCACCGCCTTGAAGGGGCGCCAGTCGGCGGCCTCGAGATCGGCAAGCGGCATATCGAGGCTGGCGTCGAACAGATGGGTGTCGCCGCGCACGCGGCCCAATCCCGGAAAATGCTTGACCGTGGCCTCGACACCGGATGCCTCGAGTCCCTGCACATAGGCGCGGGCGATATCGGCGACGATGTCAGGATCGGAAGCGATCGCCCGCTGCTCGATGAGCGTGTTGAGATCGAACGGGTTGCGCCCCGCGGCGGGCCGCAGGTCGAGCACCGGCGCGAAATTGAGATTGATGCCAAGCGTAGCCAGCGCACGGCCATGGGCACGGCCGAACTCCTCGGCGGCGCGGGCGCGGATGTTGGGCGAGAGGGCAGCGAGCGCCGACAGCGGCGGCAATGACGGCAGCAGCGGCGACAGATGCGAGACGGTGCCGCCCTCCTGGTCGGCGGTGACGATCAAAGGCGGCAGATGGGCGGCCTGCCGGCGCGCCTGCAGCGTGCTGATTTCCGAGCGGACCGCATCAACGCTGCGGCCCGCAACATTATGCTTGGTGACGTAGATGCCCCCAATCAGCCCCTTGTCGGCAAGGCGCGCGACCTCCGGGAAGGAGGTGTAGCCGACGATGAAATGCTGCCCGAGCTTCACAGCGAGCGCCGGTTCGGTTTGCAGCACCGTGTGCCTGCAAATCTGGAAGGCAAATGTTGCGTAGAGCATCGCAAGCGAAGGCAGCATCCATAGCAGGACCAGGAGCCTTGCCGTCCATGGCCGGGCGCGCCAACCGCCGCGCCAAAGCAAGACCGTCACGACGGCAAGGCTGCCGAGGCACAGCGCGAGATTGCCGAGACCGCGCAGGGACAGCAGGACGGGGTCGTATGTCTTCAGGCCGATGAACAGCAAAACAATGCCGCCGAGCCAGAGCGAGAGGATGCCGAGACGTCTGAGACTTTGCATCGGGAGACCGGGCGAGCCATCGCGGGACATGTCGTGAGCGCAAACGCCGTATCAGCACCGCCGATGCGATGTCACCGCGAAAAATGCATCTGCACAAAATCTGCATGAAATTCCTGAACTCCTGCAGACGGCCTCTGCTGTGATTGCACAGGCAGTCGTCATAGTCGGTCCTGCACACCGGCTGCCGCCCATCGCAAAGGCGTTGTTCCGCGATCGCCATTCGAGGGCTGGCCGCCTCCAAGGCAGGAATACTGAACATGACAAGCTTCACCTTTCCGCTCCCCGAGCTTCATTCGGGCCTGCGCATCTCCACCATGCCGAAACTTGCGATCGCCCTGCTCCTGACCGGGTTCGCTGACTGGCTGTTCTATGACCAGCGCAGCGGCATCTCGGTCGTCGTCTTCGCCGTCGCGCTCGCCGTTGCGGCGCTGCTCGCCAATGTCGACCAGCTTGCGCCGCGGCGCGCGGGCCTCGCCGGCCTCGTTCTGCTCGCAGGGCTTCTGCCGGCCGTCGAAGAGCTCAACGCATTGTCGCTGTTCTTCGTCGTCCTCTCGCTCGCGATGAGCGTTGCGCTGGTCACCGGCCGGGAGCTTTCGCGCATCAGGGACCGCCTCGCGGCGCTCCGCGATCTCTATCTGATCGGCCCGTTCCGGCTGGTCGTCGATGTCATCAACTCGCTGAAGCTCCAGTCGCTGACCCGCGGCATCGCGTTATGGTTGGTGCCTGTCGCATTGGGCAGTGTATTCGTGCTGCTGTTCGCGTCCGCCAATCCGTTGATCGAGAAATGGATCTCCCTGCTCAACCCGGAGAAATGGATCGAGAAGATCGACATCTGGCGTACACTGTTTTGGCTGGCCGTAGTCGCGCTGGTCTGGCCCTTCGTTCATGTCCGCTGGCGGCGGCGCAAAATGAAGCAGCCTGCACCGGCCGTCGCCCTCGATGAGGTATCCCCCGCCGAGGAGCGCAACCGCGCAATCCTGGGGGCGCCGGAGATCCTGCGCTCGCTGATCCTGTTCAACTTGCTGTTTGCCGTGCAGACCCTGCTCGACCTCATTTATCTCTGGGGCAATGCCGGACTGCCCGCCGGCATCAGCTACGCCGCCTACGCACATCGCGGCGCCTATCCGCTGATCGCGACCGCGCTGCTCGCGGCGGCTTTTGTGCTGGTGGCGATGCGCCCGGGGGGACCTGCGGAAAAATCGCCGATCATCCGGCCGCTGGTCTATGTCTTCGTGGCCCAAAACGTGACGCTGGTGGCCTCATCCATCCTGCGACTGCAGCTCTATGTGGAATTCTACCTGCTCACCTATTGGCGAATCGCCGCCTTTGTCTGGATGCTGCTGGTCGCGGTTGGGCTCGTGCTGATCGTCATGCGCATCTGGTACGGTCATTCGAACGCGTGGCTTGTCCGGAAGAACCTCGCCACGCTGATCGGCACGCTCTACCTCTGCTCACTGACCAATTTCGCCGCCATCATCGCCGATTACGATGTCGCACATAGCAAGGAGGCCGGCGGCAAGGGCGCGGCGCTCGATGCGACCTACTTGCTGGGACTGGGCCCTCAGGCCCTTCCGGCCATCAACAAGGCCATCCTGAACGGCGTGACCGCTCTCGGCGTCGCCCCATGTCTTGTCAGACGGCGCGATCAGCTTATAGAGATGCAGGCACAGGACATGGCATCCTGGCGCAGCTGGGGTTTCCGAAGTTACCGGCTGCAGCTTTACCTGGACCGCCGCGCGCGCCATGTCACGGATTGAGCACCTGAGCATCTTCCGGAGTGGAATTTGACGCACCGTATCCTCACCGTCGATGACGATCCTCACATCCGCGAGGTGATCAATGTGGCGCTGAGGAAGGCCGGCATGGCTGTGGTCGAGGCGCGCGACGGCAATGAGGCCCTCGCGCGTTTTGCCCGCGACACGCCGGACCTGATCGTGCTCGACATCGGCATGCCCGAGCTCGATGGGCTGGAGGTCTGCCGGCAGGTGCGCAAATCATCCGACGTGCCGATCCTGTTTCTCACCGCGCGTGACGAGGAGATCGATCGCGTGCTGGGACTCGAGATCGGCGGCGATGATTATGTGACGAAGCCGTTCAGCCCGCGCGAGCTGGTCGCGCGGGTCAATGTCATCCTGCGCCGCGTGGCGCCTCGCGAGGCAGATGGCCGCACCGCTACGACCGCGCTCACGCATGGCAAGCTGTCGATCGATACCATCCAGCACATCGCCGCTTTCGCAGATCGACCGCTGCAGCTCACCGCGATGGAGTTCGGCATCCTCCGCGCGCTGTTGTCGCGGCCAGCTGCGGTGTTCAGCCGCGAGCAGCTGATGGCCGCGGCCTATCAGCTCAACATCCGCGTCTCCGACCGCACCATCGACAGCCATATTCGCAACATCCGCGCGAAGCTTGCGGCCGCAAATTGCGACAGTGCGATCGAGACCGTCCACGGCGTCGGCTTCAGGCTCGGCCGCTGCGAGCCGCCGGCATGACGAGCGGCAAGGTGAAGGAGAAGTGGCGGCCGTCGCTTGCGATGATCGTGTTCGCGGTGCTCGCGGCCGTCGCCGTGCTGCCGCTGGTCGGGCTGTTCTTCTTCCGCCTCTACGACAACCAGCTGATCCGCCAGACCCAGGCCGAGCTGATCGCGCAGAGTGAGGTGTTTGCGGCGATCTTCGCCCGCGAGGTCGAGGCACGACGCGACAGCGGGATTGCACTCGGGGCCGAGATTCCCCCGCAAGCGCGGCCTGATCCGAGTGACCAGTTCGCGCCGATCAAGCCCGAGCTCGACCTCGCCGCCAACGAATTGTTGCGGCGACGCCCCGACGCGCGTGCCGCGCCCGCGCCCGCCGATCCTGCCTATCTCGAGATCGGCGCAACACTGATGCCGCTGATCATCGAGACGCAGAAAGTGACGCTGGCCGGCTACCGCATCCTCGATCCGCATGGCGTGGTGATCGCCGGACGGCAGGAGGTCGGGCAGTCGCTGGCACATATTGCGGAGGTCGCAACCGCGCTGCGCGGCGAGTATCGCGCTGTGCTGCGCACGCGCGTTCCGGACAGGCCGCCGCCGCCGATCTATTCCATCAGCCGTGGCGTCGGCGTTCATGTGTTTTCGGCCATGCCCGTCATCGTCGACAACAAGGTGGCCGGCGTGATCTACACCTCGCGCACGCCCAACAACATCTTCCAGCACTTTTACGCGGAGCGGGTGAAATTCGTTCTTGCCGCCTCGACCGTGCTGCTCGCGACCATCCTGATCGGCTTCGTGTTCTCCCGCACCGTGACCCGGCCGATGTACGAGCTGATCGGCCGCGCCGAGCGCATCCGCCGCGGCGAGCGCGACGCGTTCCGCCCGCTCAAGCATTACGGCACGCGGGAGTTCGCCCTGCTGTCGCAGAGCTTTCTCGACATGGCCGAGCAGCTGTCGCGGCGTTCGGACTACATTGCGAGCTTCTCCGCGCATCTCACCCATGAGCTGAAGTCGCCGCTGACGTCGATCAAGGGCGCGGCCGAGCTGCTCTTGGATTCGCAGGTTGGCACAGCGGGCAGGCTGACCGCCAGCGAGCAGCGCAATTTTCTTTCCAACATCCTGGGCGATGCCGCGCGGCTGGAGGCGATGGCGCAGCGGCTGCGCGAGCTTGCGCGCGCCGAGATCGCCGAGCAGAATGAGCGGACGGAGCTCGATGCAGTCGTGGCCAGCTTGAAAAGCCGCTTTCCGGCGCTTTCGGTCGACGCCGGCGGGTGCCTTGCTGGCGCGAGCGCCAGTTCGATCGCCATGTCGGCTGAGAAGGCCCTGATCGTGCTGTCGCATCTTGCCGACAACGCCGTCCGCCACAACGCGAAGACCATCCGGCTTGAAGCTGCGCGCGATGACGGAATGATCAGAATGACCGTCAGCAATGACGGCGATCCGATCTCGGCGACCAACCGCGAACGGATCTTCGACGCCTTCTTCACCACGCGGCGGGAGCAGGGCGGCACCGGCATGGGGCTTGCGATCGTCAGGGCGATCATGACCAGCCATGGCGGCGCGATCCGGCTGTTGCCTGGCGATGACGGTGCGGCATTCGAGCTGTGGTTTCCAGCAGCGTGAGCGCCAGGTTCCGATCGGCGGCTGGCTAAACTTTCGCCTGTCCAATGCCGGATTGCAGGCTAAGCTCAGGCGTCCTCGCCCCAACTCAATCTGAAGCTGGAGCTTTCATGCCTCTCCTGATCCGCGGCGGCACGGTGGTGAACCATGATCACTCGCGCCGCGCCGATGTCCTGATCGATGGCGACACCATCGCGGCCGTCGCGCCAAAGGTCGATGCGGCCGCGAGCACCGAAACCATCGACGCCGGCGGCTGCTATGTGATGCCCGGCGGCATTGATCCGCACACCCATCTTGAATTGCCCTTCATGGGCACCACCTCGGCGGACGATTTCGAATGGGGCACCAAGGCGGCGCTCTCGGGCGGCACCACCATGGTGGTGGATTTCTGCATCCCCGATCCGGGACAGTCGATGCTCGCAGCCTATCAGGACTGGCGGCGGAAATCGGAGAAGGCGGCGGCCGATTACGGCTTCCACATGGCCGTGACCTCCTGGTCGAAGCAGGTGTTCGACGAGATGGAGGTTGTCGTCAGGACCTACGGCATCAACACCTTCAAGCATTTCATGGCCTACAAGGGCGCGTTGATGGTGAACGACGATGAGCTCTACAACTCGTTCGCACGCTGCGCCCAGCTCGGGGCCATGCCGCTGGTGCATGCGGAAAACGGCGACGTGGTCGCACGCATGCAGGAGGCGCTGCTCGCGCGCGGCGTCACCGGGCCGGAGGGACACGCATATTCGCGGCCGCCGGAGGTCGAGGGCGAGGCGACGAGCCGCGCCATCATGATCGCCGAGGTGACCGGCGCGCCGCTCTACGTGGTGCATACGAGCTGCCGCGAATCCCATGAGGCCATTGCGAGGGCACGTGCCGCGGGCAAGCGCGTCTATGGCGAGCCCCTGATCCAGCATCTGCTGCTCGATGCCAGCGAGTATGCCGATAAGGACTGGGACCACGCGGCCGCGCGCGTGATGTCACCGCCGTTCCGTGACAAGGCGCATCAGGACAGCCTGTGGGCCGGCCTGCAGTCCGGCTCACTGCAGGTGGTCGCGACCGACCATTGCTCCTTCACACGCGCGCAGAAGCGGATCGGAATCGACGATTTCCGCAAGATCCCGAACGGCACCGGCGGGCTGGAGGACCGCATGCCGCTGCTCTGGACCGCAGGCGTCAACACCGGACGGCTCACCAAAGAGGAGTTCGTCGCCGTCACCTCGGCGAACATCGCCCGCATCCTCAATATCTTTCCGCGCAAGGGCGCGGTCGCCGCGGGCTCCGACGCCGATCTTGTGGTCTGGGATCCCGCGCGCAGCAAGACCATCAGCGCCAGACATCAGCTCAGCCGCATCGACTATAATGTGTTCGAAGGCTTTGCCTGCACCGGCGCGCCGGTCGTGACGGTCTCGCGCGGCAAGATCGCCTGGCAGCAGGGCGAGTTGCGTGCGGAGAAGGGCGACGGCCGCTATGTCGAGCGCCCCGCCTTCTCCCCGGTCCATGTCGCGAATTCCACCTGGAAGGAGCTGACCGCGCCGAAGCCCGTGGAGCGCGGCGCGGTCACGCCTTAGGCATTGTGGCCCACATTACTCGCGACGGGCGGCTCCGGGCCGGACTGATCAACTCCGCTTGATTGGAAGGCAAACTACACAGTTTATCTTGGAAGGTTACCTTCGTATCTGGTATTGCTTCGGCCATGATCAAACGCAAGGCCGAGCCTGAGACCCCAGTCGCCGCCACGACCGCCCTGGTCGACGAGCTCGCCGACATCTTCGGCAAGCTCAAGCGCAGGCTGCGCGCACAGGCCTCCAGCGGCGACCTCACGCCGTCGCAAATCTCGGTGCTCGTGCATCTCGACCGCGCCGGCCCCACCACGGTGAGCGCGCTGGCGCGGCTCGAAGGCGTCCGGCCACAGTCCATGGGCGCCACCGTCGCAAGCCTGGAGGACCTGGGGCTGGTCAAGGGATCGCCGGACCCGAGCGACGGGAGGCAGACCATCCTGTCGCTGACAGCCAAATGCGAGACCATGATCCGCAGCGGGCGCGCGGCGCGCCACGAATGGCTGCTGCGCGCCGTCACCTCGAAACTCACGCCGCAGGAGCAGGTTCAGCTCAGATCCGCGCTCGGCCTGCTGAGCCGCATTGTCGATACCGAGTAACAGGAGAACTGGAAATGACCATCAGTACACTCGACCCGGGCACCGCGCTTCTGGTCGTCGACCTGCAGAAAGGCTTTGTCAATTTGCCGACCGCGCATCCTGTGAAAGCCGTCGTCGGCAACGCCGTTACACTGCTTGACGCATTCCGCAGCCGCAATCTTCCGGTGGTGCTGATCAATGTCGACGCCCGCGCGCCGGGCCGCAGCGAGCGCGCCTTCTCCACCCAGGGCATGCCGGCCGACTGGACCGAGCTGATGCCCGAATTGAAGCAGCAGGCCAGCGACCACACCGTCACCAAGCGGAGCTGGGGCGCGTTTGCCAACACGGGACTCGAGCAGCATCTGCGCCAGCGCGGCGTCACCCAGGTCGTCGTCACCGGGGTGTCAACTTCGGCCGGCGTCGAGTCCACGGCGCGGCAGGCTCACGATTTCGGTTTCAACGTCACGCTTGCGGTGGATGCGATGACCGACATGAGCCTCGAGGCTCATGAGAACAGCGTAAGGCGCATCTTTCCGCGCATGAGCGAGACCGGCACAACGCGTGAGCTGCTCGATCTGATCAGTGCACAGCCGGGCGCGTAGCCGCCCCGAAAGCAAAGGATGCCGACAATGTCCTGGCTGCATGATCTCGCTTATTTTGCCGGCGGCTTCGTACTCGCCAACGCCGTGCCGCACTTCGTCAGCGGCACCATGGGCCGAGCCTTTCAAAGCCCATTCGCCAAGCCACGTGGGGAGGGCCTCTCCTCCTCCCTCGTCAACATGGCCTGGGGCTTCTTCAACCTGGTCATCGCCTATTTCCTGATCTGCCGCGTCGGAGATTTCGACCTGCGCGCGAGCGAAGACGCCGCGGCGCTCGGCCTCGGCATGCTGCTCGCCGGGCTTTTCGCGGCCGGCCACTTCGGGCGCTTCAATGGCGGCAACACGCCGCTCAAGGGTTGAGCGCGTTGCACCGCGTCTTTGTCTCGCTGGCCAACAGGAACTACCGGATCTGGGCCGGCGGCGCGCTGGTGTCCAACATCGGCAGCTGGATGCAGCGCACCGCGCAGGACTGGATCGTGCTGACCGAGCTGACGCAACACAACGCGACTGCGGTCGGCATCGTGATGGGGCTGCAATTCGCCCCGCAAATCCTGCTGCTGCCGCTCACCGGCTACGCCGCCGATCATCTTGATCGCCGCAAGCTCCTGTTCTGCACCCAAGCCGCGATGGGGCTGTTCGCGCTCGGGCTTGGGCTCCTGGTCGTCACCGGCCTCGTCCAGCTCTGGCACGTCTATGTCTTCGCCTTCCTGCTCGGCTGCGCAGCCGCCTTTGACGCACCGGCGCGACAGACCTTTGTCACGCAACTGGTCGAGCCGGCCCTGCTGGCCAATGCGGTTGGACTGAACTCCACCTCGTTCAATGCCGCGCGCATGGTCGGACCCGCGATCGCAGGCATCGTCATCGCGGCCGTGGGATCCGGCTATGTCTTCCTGATCAATGCGGCGTCCTTTGTCGCAGTGCTGGTCGCGCTTGCGATGTTGCGCATCGACAGGCCGGTCTCGGGGCGCACGATCGCTCGCGGCAAGCTTACCGATGGCTTTCGCTACGTGCTGGGGCGATCGGATCTCAAGCTGATCCTGTCGATGCTGTTCCTGATCGGGACCTTCGGACTCAACTTTCCGATCTTCATCTCGACCATGGCGGTGAGCGTGTTTCATGTCGGCGCCGGCCAGTTTGGCCTGTTGACGTCGATGATGGCGGCGGGCTCGGTCACCGGCGCGCTGCTCGCAGCCGCCCGCACGAGACCCGGCATTCCGCTGCTGGCAGGCGCCGCCGCGATGTTCGGCGTGACCTGTGCGGTCGCCGCCTTCGCGCCATTCTATCTCGCCTTCGGGCTGATCCTCTTCACTGTCGGCGTCTCCGCCCAGACCTTCACCACCTCGACCAACAGCCTGACGCAGCTGTCGACTGATCCTGCGATGCGCGGCCGCGTCATTGCCATTCTGATGGCGCTCGCGCTCGGCGGCACGCCGATCGGCGCGCCCATCGTCGGCTGGGTCGCCGACCAATTCGGCCCGCGCTGGGCGCTCGGGGTCGGCGCAGCCTCCGGGATTCTCGCGGCGACAATCGCAGCCCTCTATCTGCTCGAGCGGCGGCGGGCCCAGCCCGGCGTGGGGCCAGCTTGAAGCGGCAGGGAGGCCGGCATCATCGCGCGCCGGCCCCCTATGCGTCATGCAGCCTTGCTCGCGCGCAGGCGATCCAGCACGGGCAGAAGCTCGGACGGATCGGGCCGCTGCGTGTAGTCCGGATTCACCTCGGCATAGGCGACGGTGCCGTCGGTATCGATCACATAGCGCGCCGGCATCGGCAGCACCCAGGCCGGGTCGTCGTTGATGACGGGCAGGTTGTTGCCAAAGGCCTTGTAGACCTCGATCAAATAATCCGGGAGCGCGAAGCGGATGCCGAAGGCGCTGGCGACCTCGCTCCTGGCGTCGCTGAGGATCGGGAAGCCGAGCTTGTTGTCGCGCTGCGACTTGCGGCTGTTGGCCGCCGTCTGCGGCGAAATTGCAACCAGGCTCGCGCCGCGGGCTGTGATCTCCGGCAGCGCCGCCTGCAGCGCCTGCAGCTCCAGATTACAATACGGGCACCAGACGCCGCGATAGAAGGATATCACCAGCGGCCCCTTTGCGAGCAGGTCGCGCGAAGCGACCGGCTGGCCGTCGGAATCGGGCAGGGTGAAGCCAGGTGCGACATCACCCGCCTTTTTAGCATGCTGCGCCTGGCCTGACGCGATCAGCTCGGCGGTGGCGCGGTGCATGGCTTCGAGCCGCGCCTGGCTTGGCTTGACCGGAAGCCTGCCTCCCACGAAATCGGCTTTGAATGCGTTGAGACGGTCTTGCAGGGCCATGGTCATCTCCATCGGTTGGCTGGAGACAATTGGCTCATTTGCCGGAAAAGGGGTATAAGGCAAAAACGAAGAACATTTATTTGGAATGCAAATGACAGACCGGCTGCAGGAATTGGCGGTCTTCGTGCGCGCGGCGGAAAGCGGCAGCTTTTCGCGCGCCGGCCGCGAGCTCGGCCTGTCGCAGCCTTCAGTGTCCCGCATCATCGGCGAGCTCGAGGCGCGGCTCGGCGTGAGGCTGCTCTTGCGCACGACCCGCCGCATCACGCTGACCGACGCCGGCGCGCTGTTTCTCGATCGCGCCCGCGAAATCCTGAGCGAGATCGAGGATGCGGAAGACGCCGCGCGCGGGCGCGACTCGCTGCGCGGCACCATCCGTCTCGCCATTCCCGTCATGTACGGCACCCGCGCGATCATCCCACGCCTGCCGAGGTTTCTCAGCTCACATCCCGAGCTGCGAGTGGAAATGTCGGTCGTCGATGCGCGCCAGGATCTCGTAGCGGAGGGCGCCGACCTCGCCATTCGCCTCGGCGACCTCGACGATTCCGTGTTCGGGGCGCGGAAGCTTGCAACATTGCGACGCATGATCGCCGCCTCGCCCGCTTATCTCGCTGCGCGCGGCACGCCCAGGTCGCCCGCCGATCTGGCCTCGCATGACTGCATTTTCGGCCCCGGCAATTTCGGGCGCGCCAGCTGGTCGTTCACGCGGAACGGCAGCGAAATTTCGGTCGACGTGCGCGGCCGTATTCACACCGATTCCGGTCCCGGCGTGTTTGCCAGCGTGATGGCGGGCCTTGGCATCGCGATGGTGTCCACAGTGATGGCCGGGCCCGAAATCGAAGCAGGCGCGCTGGTGCCGCTGCTGCGCGGCTACAAACTTCCGCCGGTCGAGGTCCATGCCGTATTCCCCGGCGGCCGGCGGCCTTCCAACAAGGTTCGCGCGCTGGTGGATTTTCTGGTCGAGGAACTCCGCAGCCAAGGTCCCCTGAAAGGCGCGGAGAACCGTGCCGTGCGCCCCCTGCCGAAGCAGCATGGCCCGTCCAGATAGAGGCGCCTGGTCCTCGGACGATGCGACAGCGTTCCTGACCTACCGCTCCCGTTGCATCATGCGAATCCCTAAACCGAAAATTAGAAC
Source organism: Bradyrhizobium sp. (assembly GCA_035652015.1). Classification (GTDB taxonomy): domain Bacteria; phylum Pseudomonadota; class Alphaproteobacteria; order Rhizobiales; family Xanthobacteraceae; genus Bradyrhizobium. Next base: position 34,798 of record DASREP010000101.1, read on the forward strand.
CTCCGGGCTAGGCTAAATTTAATTTTCAATTAACGCAGCCATTCATCCCATGAAGGCCTTGTCATGAAGACCTTCCGGTCATGGAAGACCTCTTGGTCGTCGAAAATTTGGCGATCGAGCCTGCGATCGGCCGCGATCGTCGCTGCCAGCCTGGCGACGTTTTGCGCCGGCGGCCATTTTGCCGCGAAAGCGCTGATCGAGAGCTTGCAGATGCGCCAGCTCAATGAGCTGACCGACGTCGTCCTGCGCCGCTCGGAGGTCGCGGTCGACTCCGGTGCCGCCAGCATCGACGAGATCGTCAAGGGCGGCAATATCGGCTGCGAGCCCACCACGCTGCAGGCGTTGCGGCTGCGCGTCTACCAGCGCCCCGGGGTCAAGGACGTCCGGCTGGTCAATTCCGACGGCTCGGTGATCTGCTCGGCATATTCGGAGACGCTGGAGTTCGACAAGGGCTGGGTCAGCCGCCAGGACATGCTGTTTTCGCGCGATATCAGCCTCTTGCTGTTCCGCGTCGAGCAGTTCGGGGCCGATGCGCTGGGCGTGATGCGCGATCTCGGCGATGGGCGCTCGGTCGTCGCCATCCTCGGCATCAACTCCTATCTGTTCGACATCATGCCGGCCGAGTTGCGCGCGCAAAGCAAGGTGGTGGTCAAGCTCGCCAACGGCCAGGCGCTCGGCGAGTTCGCCCTCGATGACGTCACCCTCAGCCATCCGATCGATCTTGTCAGGCGCTCGGCCCGCTATCCGCTGCTGGCCGCAATCAGCGTCGATCGCGCAGCGCTCGCGAACTGGAACGGCCAGCTCTACTGGCCGGCGATGCTGCTGGCCACGGCACTCGGACTGGTCTTCGGGCTGATCGCGAGTCGCACCCGCCGGGTTGAAGGACCGCTGGCCGAGCTCGACCGCGCGCTCGCCAGGCAGCAGTTCAGGCCCTATTACCAGCCGACCTTCCACTTGACGAGCGGCGCCATTCTCGGCTGCGAGGTGCTGGCGCGCTGGATCCGTGACGACGGCTCGGTGGTGCCACCGATGAGCTTCATTCCGCTCGCCGAATCCAGCGGGCGCATCCGGCCCATGACCTGGCAGATCCTCGAGCGCGCGCTGAGGGAGCTCAACGCGCATTTGCGCGAGCACAAGGAGTTCAAGCTGTCGGTGAATGTCGTGCCGAGCCATCTCCTGGACAGGGATTTCGTGCCGACCTTGCGCCGCGTCGTCGCTGCGGCGAAGGTCGCGACGCGCCAGATCGTGCTCGAGATCACCGAGCGCGACAAGCTCGACGACATCGCGCGCGCCGCCGAGGTCGTGCGGGAGCTGCGCGACCTCGGCTTCCGCGTTGCCATCGACGATGTCGGCGTCGGCCATAGCGGCCTGTCGCAGCTGAAAGCGCTCGGCGCCAGCACCATGAAGATCGACAAGTTCTTCGTCGACACCATCACAAGCGACGGCTCGACCACGGCGATTGTGGAGATGCTGGTCCGCCTCGCCAGGGACCTTGCGATGACCGTGATTGCCGAAGGCATCGAGGCCGAAGACCAGGTGCGGGCGCTGCTCGCCTGCGGTGTCGAGGAAGGCCAGGGCTATCTGGTCTCGCCGCCCGTGCCGATCGCGAAATTCACCGAGCTCGTGGAAATCCATCAGGCGAAGTCGGACATCCGCGCCGCGCTCGATGCGACGCTGGTGGCGTGAGTCTCAGCACTCTTTTTTCCTTCTCCCCTTGTGGGAGAAGGTGGCGCGGGCGCAGCCCGCGACGGATGAGGGGTCTCTCTCCGCGGATTCAAGCCCAGAATGAGCAACAGATCTATCCGCGGTGACAACCCCTCACCCAAACTCGCCCGTGTCTCCGAGCGGAGCAGCCCTCTCCCACAAGGGGCGAGGGCGCAATAACGAGCAGCGCGCTGCGATCCGCGCCGCCCCTCTCACTTCATCATCTGCCCGCGCAATTCGCCGCCGGGGTTCGCGGCGGTGTGAATGTTGGCGTACCATTTGCCCGCCAGGAGATCCGCGGCCTGCTCGTCCGTCAGCGTGGCGCTCCCTTGTATGGGGCTTTGCACAGTCTTGAAGGGAAGCACGATGCCCGCATTCTTGCCGGCCTCGACCGGCCCGTGGAAATGCGCGCCGAGCGCCGGGCCCGTCAGGTCCTTGTAGGTGATGGTGTAGGTCAGGAGCTTGCTGGAGGTATCGAGCGTCGCCTCCGCGGTACCCGAGGCCGGGCTGCTGTTGGGCGGGACCTCGTTGCTTCCCTTCAGATCGGCCTTCAGCGTGATGGTTTCCGCATTGGCCGTCGTGACGGACAAGAGCATTGTTGCAGCCGCCAACAGGATGGCTGCGTTTGGAAGCCGGACTTTGTTCATGGCGTTTCCCCTGGAAGCCAGTGTGCCGCGACGCGAGCTAAACACCGGCTTGTGACACAAATTCCATTAAACTTGGCTCGGTAAAAGCGTCGCACCTCTAGGTTTACCACGGCCTTGTGCAGAACGCCGCGCTCAAGGCGCCTGATCGAACAGGTCACCCTGCCCGGCGGGATAGACCAGCGCGCCACCGGGATTGATCTGCGCCGCCTCGGTCATCACCGCGGCTTCGATGTGCCCCGGGCCGAGCACATGGAACACCGTCTCGCCGGACGCCAGCAGATAATCGGTGATGATCCGGCGATGACAGCGCCACCACACGGTTTCGGCACACATGATGGCGCAGACCTGGGCGTGTCCGCGCTGACGCAAATGGGTCAATCCGTCGCGAAAGTCGGCGCTCATGGCGTAGTCGGCGTAGTTGTGGAAGCTGTCGTTTTGCCAGAATGCGTTGAGCGAAGGCGGCACGTTTCGATTCCGGCTGCGCAATCCGCCGAGCGCTGCGATGTGCTCATAATCGATGCCGAACGCCGCCAGCGCGGCCGGCAAGCCTTCGCGGTTATATTGCGGGTTGGTGCGCGAGCGCGGCATGGTACGGACGTCGACCAATAGCGTCGCGCTGACGCTTTGCAGCAGCTCGACGAACTCCGCCAGCGGACGGGTGCCATGGCCGATCGTGTAGAAAGGATGCGTCATCGTCACGGTCGCTCCGCGCGCATCGCCAGACGACATCAGCGCGACAGGTGCCGCAACGCGCGGCCCTTGTGCAGGGCGACGTGGTCGGTCTTGTCACTCTTGATCTCGTATTGCGGATCGTCCGGGCTCGCGTGATGGACATAGCCCTTGTAATTCACGTCGCTCGTGTGAACGCGCAGGATGGTGCCGTGCACACGTCCGGCCTCCGAATTCCAGCTCACGTGATCGCCGACCTTGAATGCTTTCGCCATGAATAACCCCGACAGTCACCTGCCTGATGCAAAAACGGCGTCGGCACCATTAAGTGCCCGACGCCGTTTCGGTTGCAAGTGGATTGCCGGTTGACCGCTAATCAGGGAAACCGAACAGTTTCGCCGGGTTGTGAACCAAGATCTTCTCCAGCGTCGCCTGGTCCGGTGCGTAGCGGTACATCAGCTCCAACAAGTCGGCGTCGTTGGGCGGCTGCATCACCGAGACCGGGTGCGGCCAGTCGCTGGCCCAGACACAGCGATCAGGCGCAGCCTCGATAAGGTAGCGCGCGATCGGGATCACGTCGTCCCACGGCGCGCCCTTCCTCGAGGTCTTTTCGCCGAGCGAGAGCATCACCCAGAAATTGCCCCTCGACAAAAGCTCCAGCATCTTGCGCAGGTTCGGATCGTCCTTGCCGCGGGTGGGATCTGGGCGTGCCATGTGATCAATCAGGACGGGAACCTCGAGCCGCTGGTATTTCTCCACGCTGGAGACGATGCCATCCTTCTCCGGCTGGATTTTTACGTACCAGCCGAGCTCGCGGATGCGGGCGATGGCGCGCGCGAAATCTGCATCGGACAGCACCGCGCCGAGCTCCTGGCGGAAGCTGAAGCGCGCGCCGCGCACGCCCGCGTCATGCAGCTTGGCAAGATGGGCATCGCCGGCTTCGGCAAACACCAGCGCGTTGGCGCAGCCGCGATAGTTCGGGCCCATGGCCGCAAGCGCGTCGAGCACCACGGCATGATCGGCACCGTAGGTCGTGGTCTGCACGATGATGCCGCGCTCGATGCCGAGCGCCCTGTGCATGCGCAGCGCCGCCTCCCAGGTCGCGCTCGGCATCTGGTAGGCCGCCCCCGGCCGCACCGGATATTTTTCGATCGGCCCCAGCACATGGAACTGGCTGTCGACAGTGTTCGGCGGCGGCAGCTTTGAGGGGCGGCGCGGATTCGGATCGAACGGAAGATAGGTCGGCACGCGAAGCTCCTTTAATCGATCACGGCGGTGAAGTCGCACTGCACCAGCGCGCCGCCTTCCATGTCCATCTGCAGCGCATGGCGCGCCGGGCGCGAATGCTCGTCGGGAAACATCTTCAGCCATTCGACATTGACGGGCCCGCGCTGCGAGCGGTCCTTCAGCCACACGGTCATCTTGATGATGTCCTCGGTCGTGCCGCCGGCCGCCTCCACCGTCGCCTTCATATGCGCAAACATGTTGGCGCATTGCGCGTCCAGGCTTTCCGGCATTTTGCCGCTGGCATCCCGCCCGAGGATGACGCCGGACATCACGAGATTGCCGATCCGGCAGGCGTTCGGAATCGGGTTGGCGTGCGTGAAACTCCCGATATGGATGCTCTTGCGCCGTGGTGAATTGCTCATGACGCTGTTTCCTTCTTGATCAGACGAACTGGCAGGACACCGAGCCGAATGGGCCATAGTCGGCGTGGAAGGTGTCCCCGCGGCGAATATCGACCGGGCGCGTGAACGAGCCCGCCAGCACCACCTCGCCCGCCGCAAGCCCTTCGTCATGCGGCGCGAGGCGATTGGCGAGCCAGGCGATGCCGTTGGCAGGATGGTTGAGCACGCCGGCCGCAAGCCCCGTCTCCTCGATCTGGCCGTTGCGGAACAACAGCGCACCGATCCAGCGCAGGTCCGCATCCAGCGGCCGGAACGGCCGGCCGCCGAGGACTAGAGCTGCGTTGGCGGCATTGTCGGAGATCGTGTCCATCACCTTGCGGGTCTGCTTGGTCTCGGGATCGACGCGATGCATGCGCGTCTCGAGAATCTCCAGCGCGGGCGTCACATAGTCGGTGGCGTTGAGCACGTCGAAGATGGTGCAGCCGGGCCCGCGCAGCGCGGCCTTCAGCACAAAGGCAAGCTCGACCTCGATGCGCGGTGCGTGAAAGCGGCCGAACGGGATTTCGCCGGCGTCCTGGTAGAACATGTCGGCGAACAGCACGCCGTAGTCGGGCTCGGCAATGCCGACGGCGTTCTGCATCGCCTTCGAGGTCAGTCCGATCTTGTGGCCCCTGATGACGCGGCCGCGGCTCAGCTGCAGCTCGGTCCAGGCGCGCTGGATGGCATAGGCATCCTCGATGGTGAGATCGGGATATTCGCGCGTGAACATCGGAATGAGCTTCTTCGAGCGTTCGGCCTCGTCAAGGCGCTCGGCGAGACGCGTGATGGTTGCGGCAACAAGCATGACCTACGCCTCCGCAACGACGGTATTGCGCAGCACGCCGATTTTCGACGACTCCACCTCGACCACGTCGCCAGGCTTGAGCCAGCGCGGCGGCGTGAAGCGTGCGCCGGCGCCGGTCGGTGTGCCCGTCACGATCATGTCGCCCGGCTTGAGCGTCGCGAAAGTGGAGAGATAGGCGATCAGAAAATCGAACGGGAACATCAGCCGCTCGGTCGTATCCTGCTGCCGAATCTCGCCATTGACCAGGGTCACGATGTCATGCGGCCCGCGCGGATCGCATTCATCCGACGTGACGATCCACGGGCCGATGCTGCCGGAGCGATCGAAATTCTTGCCCTGGGTGACGTTGAACTTGCCGTGGCGCAGCCAGTCGCGCACGGTGCCTTCGTTGCACAGCGTCATGCCGAAAATATGCGACCAGGCCTGCTCGCGCGGAATGTGGCGGCCTTCTTTGCCGATGACGATGACAAGCTCGCCCTCGTAGTCGAGTTCGTCCGAGACGTTCGGCTTCTCGATCGGCTGTCCGGAGCCCACGACGGACGAGGGGCTGCGCACGAACAGGCTGGGATATTTCGGCAGATCCGAGTTGTCCTTGTACTCGGCGTTGCGGTCCATGTAGTTGACGCCGACGCACCAGAGCTTCTCCGGCGCGGCAACCGGCGGCAGCAGCGTCAACTGACCGAGGGAATAATCGGGCTTCTCGCCCGCGACGGCTTTACGAGCAGCGTCAAGTCCGTCGCGGGCGATCAGCGTCTTGAGGTCGGGGAAGTCGCGTCCGATCCGCCGAGAGAGCTCGACGACCCCACCATCAACGACGGCACCATAACGCGGCTCGCCATGAATACTGTAACTCAGAAGTCGCATATGACAATTTCCTGCGTGGTAGCTGGATCAGGCCGGCTGCCTGCCATGATTTCCGGTGTCGATGACGGCAAGCTCGCGGCCACGCGTTTCCGGTAGCGATAAGGTCATGGCGAGGAAGATGACGATCGCGGGCACCACAACCAGCATCCCCATGGCCAATTCGCCGCCGAGGCCGGCTGCCGCGAGCGGCACCACCACTGGCGCAAGGCTGCCGACGCCGCGGCCGGCCATGTAGATGAACGACACCGCGGTCGAGCGCACCTCGATCGGGTAGATTTCCGATAGCCAGGTGCCGACCACGCCCAGCGCCGAATTGCCGATCACGAAAGCGACATAGGTCCAGAACATCGGAAAGCCGATGATGCTGCCCGAATATTTGTCGTGGGCGAAGCTAAAGAGCAGCGCCGCCATCACGCCCCAGGCAAGCCCCGGCAGCAGCGCTCCGAAGCGGCGGCCGAAGGCATCGTTGAGCGCGCCCATGCTGATATAGGAGCAGCCGCCAATGATGGAGCAGATCACCGAGATGTTGCGCACCACCTCCGGCGGGGCGCCGAGCGATTTCTGCATCAAGGTCGGCATGAACACGACCACCCCGTAATAGGCGAACATGTAGGCCATCATCCAGACGAGGCACATCAGCGAGATCGGCAACAGCCGGCCGCGGAACATCAACAGCAGCGTATTGGTGGTGGAGGCCTTGCTCTCGATCATCCCGCTGTTGCGCGCGCGATCGAACTGCAGCCAGGCCTTTGATTCCGGCATAAAGAAGCGGATGAAGATCATCAGCACGATCGGCGAGCCGCCGGTGAGCAGACCAACGCGCCAGCCCCAGTCGAGCGAGAACGAGGTGGTCGCCCAGATGCCCACGATGGATGCGCCGGCGCTGGCCACCACCGCGCTGCCCTGGATGAAGGCGCTGCCGAGCCCGCGCCGATCCTTGTTCCAGGCCTCGTTGAACAGCACCATGCCCGCGCCCCACTCGCCGCCGAGGCCGACGCCGGTGACAAAGCGCAGCGCGGCCAGGCTCGGATAGTTCCAGGCAAAGGCCGAGGCGATCGAGCCAGCCGCGAACACGCCGAGCGTCAATTGCAGCGCCTGCTTGCGGCCGATGCGGTCGCCGAGCCAACCGAACAGCGCGCCACCGATCACCGAGCCGATCAAGGTGAGGCTGGTGACGCTCGCCACCTGCGCCAGTGAGATGTGCAGCGACGACTGGATCGAGCTCATCAGGAAGGGCATGATGAGCACGTCGTACAGATCGAGCGCGAAGCCGAACATGCAGGAGAAGATGATCGCGGCGCGCTCGCGAGCCGTATACAGGTCGACATCGGCTCGCGCTGGATTTTTGCTCATGTCAGTCGTGCCCTCGCTTTGGCGGCTCGGTCAGTCGGTCGATTTCGGGGTCTGGAACACGGTTTGCAGCGTGATGATCTCGCCGAGGCGCGCGTAGCGCGGGCCCGCAATACGCGCGATCGGATCGAGCGCTGAGGTCTCGATCTTGCCGTTCTGCACCAATCCTTCGCGCAAGTGGAACATCACCACCTCGCCGACGATCAGCCGACTCCGCGCATCGCCGAATTCCAGGCTCTGGCGAAGCCGACATTCCATTGCCACCGGCGCGGCTGCCAGCCGCGGCACCTTGATGCACTCGCTCGGCAAGGTTTCGAGCTTGAGCAGCTCGACCTCGCTGACCTCAGGCGGATGCTCGACCGAGCTTTCATGCACCGCGTTCATCAGCGATGTGTCGGCGATGTGGATGACATATTCCTCGCTGTCGAGGATGTTGTGCGCCGTGTCCTTGTAGACACCGGCCTTGCGGCCGACGCTGATCGCGAGCATCGGCGGCTTCTGCGAAACGAAGGTGAAGGCGCTGAAAGGGGCGAGGTTGAGCACGCCCTTGCGCGAGAGGCTGGTGACCCAGGCGATGGGGCGCGGCACCACGATGCCGGTCATCAGCCGGTAGATCTTTTCCGCGCCAAGCTCTGACGGATCGATCCGCATCACGGCCTCACAGCCGCGGCGGGCTGGCACACATTGCTGCCGCTCTTGCGAGACATCAGACGTATCCTCCCGAACGTCAACGGCGGGTCTTGAGCCTCGCCCTGTTCTTGTTGCGCGATGAGCGTTGTCGTCAGCGGGCGCTCGGTCGCAACGCCATCATTCGATTTCGCCCCTTTACCTGTCGACCGAATTATGCGGTTTTTGTCCACATTATGGACAAGGATCATCCGCCTTTAGGCGCAAGCCATCCCACGGCACAGCGGCCGGGCGCACAGGCGATCCGCCGCGCGCTCGCGGTGCTTCGCATCCTCGCCGTCGGCCGCGAGACCGGGCTACCGCTGGCTGACGTGGTGCAGGCAACCGGCCTCACCCGCCCGACCGTGCATCGCATCCTGCACGTGCTGATCGAGGAAGGCATCGTCGAGCGCCATGAGAAGACCGGGCGCTACGCCATCGGCGGCCAGGTCGGCGAACTCGCGCTGGCGCGCTCGTCACGTTCGCCGCTGCTTGCAGCCGCCGACGAGGTGATGCGACGCACCTCGCGCGAGGTCGGCGATACGCTGTTCCTCACCGTGCGCACCGGCAACGACACCCTGTGTGTCGACCGCCGGATCGGCGCCTACCCGATCCAGGTGCTCTCGATCGAGGTCGGCGCCAGGCGTCCGCTCGGCGTCAGCAGCGCAGGCGTTGCGATCCTTGCGGCGATGGGCGCCAACGAGGCGCGGAAAATCGTCACCGCAAACGAGACGCGCTTTGCTGCCTATCGCACCACGGTGCCCACCGTGCTCGGCCAGATCGCTGCAGCGCGCCGGCGCGGCTACAATCTTCGCGAGATAGGACTGGTGCAAGGCACGAAATCGATCTCGACCTGGATCAAGACGGCGGACGGGCGACCCGCGGCAGCGATGACGGTCTCAGCTGTCCGCACGCGGCTAGGGCCGCGGCGCGAGCAGGAGGTCGCGGAGATATTGCTGGAGGCGGCAAAGGAGATTGAGGGGAGGATTTAGACCGCGTATGCGACCCAGTCCGTCTTCGCTTCCGCTAACGCTCCAGCTTCGCCGGACACGCTTCGCCCTGCGGGCTCTTGCGTGGCTGCGCCACGCGTAGCCCGAAGGGCGAAGCGTGGTGGGCACGACAGTCCTGTCAGAAGCTAGAAATTTCAACGGGTGCGACAGCTTTGGGGTGATATAAAACCCCTCGAAAACCACATAAAACCTGCGGCATTGTCGCACCCTTCGGCCGTAAAACAGGACACGACCGGGGCAAGAAGACAGCAACTGAAGCAGCTGTAGACCGGATTTGGCTCGGCGACACGAGACCTACATCCCCCGCACAGCTGAAAAGAAAGGCGTGCTGTACTTATCCAGGACGCGCCGGGCCGTAAGCGCTAGAGCAGGCTGCTATTTATTTCCGGACACGACGAGAAACTCATTTAGATTTGCATAGGGAGTTCGGCACACAGGTGGTCCATCGTTTTCCTGCAATGGGCAGGAACATCCAGAAGAGGATGACGATGGAGCATCAAACTTATCTCCGCCGAAAAGAAGCTTCGACCTACCTACGCGACAAATTCGGGTTGAAGCGCGAACCTAGCACGCTCGCCAAGTTAGCCGTGATCGGCGGCGGACCACCCTTCCGACTTCTGAACCGCGTGCCGCTCTACACGCCCGCCGATCTAGATCAATGGGTAGCGTCAAGGCTTGGCCCGCGCATGCACTCCACCTCGGACAGTCCAGAATTTGCGGCTGAAAACGGCGGTGTAACCATTCAGAGCGCGGAACCGATTTCCAGCAGACCTCCGACGTTGCCGGCCAGCTCCGACAATCGGGGAGGCGCGACGTGATCTCGGCAGATAGCGATGGTGGCGGGAACAACGAAATTACCGTCCACGGTAACAAGCAGCCCCGCGCCAGCACAGACCGTGGCCACTCGCCTGCGAAGATGGAGCCACCAGCCGACCGCAGTGGTATTACCGCCACGGTAACAGCAGGCAGCGGCCTCCCCTCTGCATCGCACGAGGGCCCATCCACGCTGCAGGTGGGTCCGGTCGGAGATATAACTCTGCTCGGCACTCCGGTCAGCCTCGACAGCGAGGCCGGCAGGAGCTTTGTCGCCGACTGCGCCCGCAACATCGAAGGGCTGAAGTCCGACAAGGAGCTAAGAGACAACTGGGGGCTGGACGAACCGGATTGGGGACGGCTGGCCGAAAACGCCCGCCTGCTGAACGCGATTAAAACCGAGCGGCAGCGACGCATTTCAAGTGGCGAGGCGGCGCGCGAAGCTGCGCAGCGGCACTTTGTAAAGGCCCCCTCCGTCCTCGCCGCAATCCTAGAGAACGAGACCATTTCACCGCGTCATCGTATCGAAGCCGCTAAAGAACTGCGACAAGTCGCGGCGGGCGCCAGCGAGAACATTGGCACCGGTGAGAAGTTCGTCATCATGATCGACTTGGGCGAAGACCAGCGGCTCGTCCGAGAGTTCGACCAACCCGCGCGTATCCTCGGTGATGATGGAGACGCGCAATGACTACAAGTCCCTTTCAATCCATTCTGGACCAGGTACCGCCGCACCAGCCTAGTTCCACGACGAAGCCAGCGAAGGATGAACAAGATCATGAGACCGTGGACAGTCTGATTACGAACATTTTCGCCAGGCCATCGTCGGTGCCATCGCATGGGCCGGTGCCAAGCTCAATCAGTTCTTCGGGCGCGTCGGCGTCACTTAGTGGTACGCAAACCTCACCCGCGCGCCCGCTGCTGCAAGGCGGCGTCTACTCCGAAGCGGATGCGCTAAACCTCCTGAACGCACACTTTCTGGTCGGCAAGAGCAAGCAGGAGACCGCTATCTTTCGGATCAACGATGATGAAACCATATCCTTTATCCCGATGGACGAGTTCCGGCTCGCCGTCCAAAACATCTTCGTTTGGAGTAAGGGCAAGCAGGTGCCCGCGGAAAGGTTTTGGAAAGAAAGCCCTAATCGGCACGAGAAAGAGCTTGTTTTCAGGCCGGGCGGTACGACACAGCCTGGCGAATACAACCTTTGGCGTGGTTTTGGTGTTGAACTGCGCAAGGGATGGCAGAAGCAACGTGCTTTTCTGCGACATCTGCATAGAGTGATTTGCCGACGCGACAAGCATAAATTCAAATATCTCATGCGCCTGCTCGCGTGGTTTGTACAAAACCCGGACAAGCACGCCGGCGTCGTGCTCGTATTGAAGAGCCGGGAGCAAGGCACGGGCAAGAGCACCGTCGGCAAGGTGATGCTCGACATCTTTGGTCAGCACGGCTTTCTCGTGGACGATAAGGATCGACTGCTCGGCCGGTTCAACGACTGGCTCGAAACCGCCTGCTTCGTTCTCGCTGAAGAGATTTTATTCGCTGGCGATCTCAAGTCGGCAGACAAGATGAAATCAATCGTTACTGGCGAAGTCCTTCAGGTCGAGGGCAAATATAGAAGTTGCCGACAAGTACCAAACCACACAAAATTCATCGCGTGCACCAATCACGATCATGCTGTCGCGGCGGGCGTTCGCGAGCGTCGGAATATCGTGTACGATGTCAGTAACGAGTACGTGGGCGACAAAGATTACTTTGATGCGCTCTATCGTGATCTCGCTGAAGGTGGCACGAGTGAGTTTCTATGGCTGCTACAGAACCTGCAGCTCGCAGATTGGCATCCTCGTAGGATCGTGAAGACCGAGGAGACGACTGAGCAGCAGCGCATGAGTGGTGATAGCGCGTGCCAGTGGTCTCAGTCCTGCATCATCGCCGACGCAATCGCCGTGTCAGATCAGCGTCCAGACCTCGACCTTGGGACCTTGATTTCATACCCCGATCTCCTGAACGCTTATACCGGCTTCTGCAAGAAGACTGGTCTACGCGCGGTGGCAACCGAGACATTCGGCAAGGCGTGCACCGACATGTTCGGGCCGCGAAGGCGGCTGCCCGCCAACGCTGGAAGCAACAAACGTCCCTATGGCTACCACGTGCCGATGGCCTCGGTCTGGCAGCAGGCGGTTGATAAGCGACTGGGCCTCAAGTGAGGAAGCGACGATGGTTAGAATGTCTGTCTCAGCTGTCCCACCTGCCGTCTCAGCTACGGCACGCGACAAGTGCCCGAAAAATAAGGGTTTGTCGCAGTTGTCCCAGTTGTCTCACCAAAATTCAAATACCTTTAAAGACGAAGAAAAGATCGGCAGGAAGAGGAGATGCGCCCCTGCCGCGCCTGCTGGGACAGCTGAGACAAACGCCGCAGCCACGCGGGTTTCGGGTGATATCGCCACCGCGCTCAGTGGGACACCTGAGACTGTTATTGGCAGCTAATCTTTCGCAACCAGTGGCAAGGTAAAAAGGTAGCAGGCGGGGGATGATGAAGATGTACTATCGACTAGAACCAGAGCTGGACTACTTCCTGATCAGGCACGTCGAGACCGACCGTGAAGTTGGCCATGCCTTTTGCACCCAGCTCATTCGGGCCGATGGCAGCACTTATGACCTATGTACGGTCTACAATAACAGGTATGTGAACCTCGCACGTGTTCCGAGCACGATGTTGAAGTTTCCAATTCGGTGCGCGGCCGTGGCAGCCGCCAGCCATCAAGCGTACTACGACTTTCCTGATTTAAAGGGCGCCGTTTGGAACGCCCATTCAGACCGCGTCGAACGGCGCCTCGGTGCCCTTCTCGCCGACACCGCCTGGGCCTTTGCGCGCGCGTGCTGTGAGGCTACTGGCCAAGGCCTCACTGCCGAAACAAAGGAGAAGTTCGGCACATCCCTGGCTGAACTCGCTGCATTATGGGGCGTCAGCCGCGTCGGTAGCTTGAACTACAATGCCGGAAGGGGCACCGAAGAACCATACTTCGCGAACCCACTCCCGTCGGGTCCGAGGCTCACCTTCTCCGGTGCCGCTCAAGTATATGGCATGCGGGAATTGCGGGCGCGGTACCCCAATATTAGCGATGCTGAGCGACAGAAGCTGCTGGGTTGGGTCCTTCAGTGGCTGAGCGACGCGCTATCGAACGAACGTAGGGAGCAGGAGAAAGAACGGGAAAGGGAAGTAGCAGAGATGTTGGACCGGCAAAAGCGCTACGCGTCAACCAAAGTTCGCAAGACACGAAAGCGTCATTCCTAAAACTTCGGTACGTTCGCAGCGGGCTCCTTCCCCGAGTGTTCGGGTGAACTGTTGGTCCGTCCGTCGCAAGGAAAAAAGGTCTCTGAAGAGCCGGGTTGATAACGCGCGCTAAGCCTGCACGGCGGTCTGCCAGTCCGACCGAATGTCGGCGCCACGCTGGCCGCAGACGAACTTGTCCTCGGCATCGGAAACCGTCATACTTAACTTCGTGGAGCCCGTCGGGGCCGGACTGGACTGTAGTGGTCTTGGTCGGAAGGCAGAGATCAAAACCCTTAAACATGCCGCTTAGTTTAGGCAGAACGCCAATGCCTAATTCCAATCAGCTTCCGCCGAAAAAGAACCCTTGCGTTATCCACACCGGTTGCGTAGAACAAAATAGGAACTCGGCTCGCTCTCGCCAAACCCGCCTAAGTAGTGTTTATCCTCCTTTCGCCGTCAGTTTGCGGGATGGGGGGAAACCATGTCCTTTGAGAATTTGGTCGTGGAAAAAGTTGTTCTCCACGAGGTCTTTAAGCGTCGCCTCGATGGCTCACTGATCACCCCTCGATACGCGGGGCAACTCGTGGCACTGCCGGCCGATGCCATGGGCTCATTCACGGAGCGGGTCGTCGACGCAATGGGCGACGCCTCACAAAGTATGGAATTGGAAATCGCGGAGAGCGGACCTGACAGCGCGGTCGGGATCGCGGTCTCATTGGTCCGCGAGCCGGATGCTGCTTTCATTGCAAGGTCCGCCAAATTCGCGGATAAGCTCGCAAATGCCCAACAAGCCAAGAACCTGCCCGGAGGCATCTTGGTGGTCTTCACCGGCACAGTTGAAGCCAGCTCTCGGCCGTTCGTTGGCGTCATCAAGGCAGAGAAGCAGAGCGGCTTCCGCGAGCGCGGCACGGCCATACAGTACCTGACTGATCTCTTCCTGACGCCTGCGTCGAAGCTCTACAAGATTGGGTTTTTCACCCTGGCGGATGCGCGCCGAAACCTGCCAGATGGCTGGCGCGCCCACGTCTACGATAGCCACATGACACAGCGAAACCGGGATGGGGCGGCAAAATACTTTTACGGTACCTTCCTTGGGTGCAAACTGCCGATGAACAGCGCATATCTTACGCGCTCGTTCTTCGAGAACACCCGAGAATTTATTCGTCAGCTCTCGGTTGAACCCGAGGTGAAGGACGACCTGCTCACCTCGCTATACACCTACCTCAAGATCGACCAGACACCCACGATCCAGGTTAACAGCTTCTCAACAGCTTATCTGCCAAATGAGGCCCAGGATGATTACACGGCTTATATGCGGAGCAAGAAATTCCCGCTAACTGCCGTCCAGAAGGACATCGCCGACCTGAAGGGAAAGCTTCAGAAGCGGCGGGTGCGGTTCTCCGGCAGCATAGAGCTGAGCGGGCCGCCGGAGGCCTTCAAGGACCTAATCCACATGGAAACCGTTGTCGCTGATGGTGCCGAGCCCGGACAATCCGCCGAGTGGACGCGTATCACCATCAAAGACCGCATCCGTGCACAAGAATGACCGAGGAAGAATTTCTGCAGCGGTGGTACCACGAGCGCCCCAGTGTCGAGGCGTGGGGGAAGTTCGTCGTCCAAAAGCTAATGGAGCACATTTCCCCGCTCGTGGCTCCCGTCTCCGCTGATATCTTCGTCCGCATCCCAGCCATACCCCGAGTGAAAGGCGATGGCTCGATCCTCACCAAGGCATTCTATCGCGATAAAAGCTACACCGATCCGCTCAACGAGATCACGGACAAGGTCGGCGTTCGTTTCGTCGTGTTGCTGGACAGAGATATCGCGACTGTATGTCACGCCGTAGAGCAGTGCGGAGAGTGGGAAGCATCTAAGGACCGCGACTATGAGGAGGAGCGCGCGAAGGCGCCGTACGAGTTCACGTATCAGTCGGTCCATTATGTGGTGCGTGCGAAAGGCGAAAAGAAGGTTGGTGAACTTATCGTGGCGGGTGGGACACCTTGCGAAGTGCAGGTGCGAACGCTCCTTCAGCACGCTCACAGCGAGTTGACGCACGACACTATCTATAAGCCGAGCGTGACGCAGACCCCCGAGATGCACCGCGCTGCGGCGAAGAGCATGGCACTCATCGAGGCCACGGGTGACTATTTCCGGGAGCTGATGGAGCTTATCGAGAGAAATGTCGCACCCGCACGAGAGCTTTCAAAACAAATGGCCGCATTGTATCGCGAGGTTGTCGGTCGAGAGCCTGATCCGACAAGAGCCGAAGGGCTCCTTAATGATGCGTTCGCGTCGTTCGCTGGCGAGAAGCCAGAGGAAGCCATCCGCTCACTGTTCTCGCAGAAGCCATTCTTGCTCGACCGCATCAAGGAGCGCGCCGCAACGAAGCTTTTATTTCGTCAGCCAAGCATTATGCTTGTTTACCTTGCGGTTTCGAGGCGTCAGGCGGACGCGCAAGAAGCGTGGCCGCTCACGTTCGATGAGTTGAAACCACTCTATACCGACCTTGGGCTCGCCGCTCCGAGGAGCTAACGCGCGGCGCCAACGTCAGTATAGTTCACACGGTTTTTGCCGTTGGCGGTCCTATTTGCAGCTTCTTCCTGTGCTTCTTGATCACTTTGCCCGGTATCTTCTGGATCGCTATGATCTTAGCTTTGGGGCTCGCGTAGGAGATGCCTTGGGGCGTATCGGGATCATGTTCAATTTCTCCTTCAGGCGCCACCTCATAGACAACGGGATTAGTAGCGGCTGCCCCGAAGAACCGAGCATGATCGATATGGGGTGTGAAGTAGACCCGGTCTTTTCGACAGAGCGGATGTGACATTCCCTGCACGCCGGTTTCTGACTGGGGCAGGATGTACTGTCCAACCCGGAGGCCTCGATTGCCGCCATGAAAATATCTTGTTCTCATGGGACGGCCCTGTCCTTTTTCTCGTTACGCCCCATCACAATCTCAAGCACATAATCCGGCAACGTCCGTTAGAGCGCCTTGGGCCGCGCGAAATAGGCGAGGACGTCCTGGGTCGTTCGGCCGCCGCTCATCGGCGACCATCCCCTTTATCAGGGCAATTTCCCAACGTTCGAGCTTATTCCCCCGCTTGCGCACAGGCACGGTCGCCCTCCTACGGCTTGCCAATCCGCTATTCAAAGAAGTCCTCATCCATTTTCTTGAGGTGAAGGGTTTCCTCAATGCGACACCCGATATTGTGCCGGATCATGAGGCGTGCCAGATACTCGCCATCCATCAGCACAATGCGCTTGCTTAAATAATCGGCGGTTTCTCGGGCACTCGCCGTGAAAGTCGAGGTAGTGACGAACAGCCCTTTTGCGGCCTTGTGTCGGTCGAGACTGCCGAAAAAATCGCGGATCGCGCTCGGCCCGACCGTATTGCCAGGCGCATAACGCTTGGCCTGGATGTAAACTCGGTCGAGACCAAGCGCATCTTGATCAATCACGCCGTCCACGCCATCGTCACCGCTGCGTCCGAGGGCGCGCCCTGCTTCCGCCGCCGATCCTCCATAACCCATAGCGAGCAGCAGATTGACAATCAGCCGCTCGAAGAAGTCAGGCGGCGCCGTGCACACACGATCTAACAAATCCTGCGCCAGGGCGGCCTCGATCCGCCGGTGCGCCGCCCGCATAATCTCGTCCGGCGTCTGATCGGCAACTACGTCAGGTCCGGGAGAGGGGGTTTCCTCAGAACGCACTTCCGTCCGATCAGTGAATTGTCGGAATTCCTCGAACCTGGTGAGAAAGCGATTATCGATCCGTTCCGGTTGTGCGGCCAATACGTCCCGCCCACGCGCCGTGATCCGAAAATGGCCCCGCCGCGTGCTTTCCACGAGCCCGGCCTTGGTCAGATAGGTTTTAGCCCAGTGCACGCGGTTGGCGAACAGGGTCTGGCGGCCGGAGGGCAACAGGATGGCGCGTGCTGCCCCGCTCAATCTCAGTTCGCCGGCCAGTCTTTCGACCACATCGCCGACCCGCGCCTCACCAACCTCAACTGCGCGCAGAACCGGCAGCATGAGGCTCTGGTAGTCTGGAATTGTAGCTGCAAATTCCGTCCCGCTCATTCAAATACCTCCGCTGATAGCGCGGCGGCCATGGCTTCGGCCTTGACACCGGCAGCATCGAGGGCACGGGCGGTGGCTTCGAGGCGCTGGGCTTGTTCAGCGAAGATCGTTTGAAGCTGGAGGGGTGGAGAGAAAACCACGACGCCCATGACGTCACCCTGGTTGATACTCGACTGATTTATTGCGTGCTTCGCATTCTTGATCAGTGCCTGTCGGACTGATCCAAGCTGCAACATGGCACCAACCACGGCGGGTAGCAAAATCTCAGGGCTGACCCGCATCCGCATCATATTCGACTCGAATACAGTGGGTTCCTCAAGGGCTGGGATAAGAACGGCTTTTCCGAGTTGTGGCGGGCTGTTCACCCGATTTACGACTATGTCTCCCTCGTGGAGACCAAATTTTTCGCGATTGGCAGCGTCGATGCGTAGGCGTTTGAGATTGCGCTGATCGCTGATGCTGCCATCGTCGAAACTATCTATTCGTAGAATTCGAGTACCGTCTCCATAGTCACTCGCCGGCCGATAAAGGCCGTTTTGCGGTCCTGACAGCAAGGCATCCCCAAAGCTCAAAGCACGCCACCGCTTCGGGTTCGTCGCCGGATCACCGAACATGTCGAGAAAGAGTGCGGGGATGATGGCGCGTGCTTTTGCGCGGGCGGCGTCAGCGCGGCGTCTGATCTCCGCTGCACGATCCAGCAGCCCCGCGATCCGCCGCTGTTCTTCCAGCGGCGGGAGAGGCAGTAACACCCTTTCCAGATACGAACGCGGGACGCGCTGTTGACCGGCACTGCCCGTAAAGTTCGCTTTGCAAGCCTCCCGGAAGGACTGCCGCCGCACAAAATGAAAGACGTATTCGGGCAAAATGCTCCGGCTGGGCCGCAGCACGTAAAATTCCGTGGAACCGGCTCCGATACCGTTGACCAGATTGGACGCGATGGCCACCTTGCCGTTTTCCATGCACGGCGTGATCTTGGCGAAAAGAACATCTCCTTCGGCGAAGGTCGGAAACCCTTTCGACACGGCCCCGAACTCACGCACCTGTCGATCGGCTATGGCTCCGTGGATTTCGTTCACGGCGGCCATCGGCACAAAGGAAATTTCCTGAGCCGCGGCGATATCCTTGGGCTGCCGAGGGTTGATTTCGATTACATCGCCCAATTCGCAAAGGGGCCAAGCGCTCATGCTGCCTCCCCCCGCAACTCCGCCGCCAGAGCCTGGATGTCGCCGAGGATGGTTTCCACGTCTTCCTGCAATTCCTCCAGCAACTCGCGCGGATCGCGATGCTCGACCGCCTCGCGACTTTCGGGCCGGTAGCGGGAGGCCGAGAGATTCCAATCCTCGTGCTCGATTGTCGCGGCTTCCGCGAACCACCAATTTTCCGTCCAGGGTTTGGCCGCATCGCGCGCTTGCCAAGTGCCCCAATTCTTTTTTCGGTCCTTAAAGGCAGTGATCAGGCCGGGCAGGTCGTCGGCCTCTATGGGCTGGTCATGGTTGGCATCGAGCTTGAACCCATCATTGCTGGCGTGGAGGAACATCACCCTTTCGGTGCGCCCGCCGGCTTTGAAGATCAGCACTGAGGTCTTCACCCCCGAATAGGGCTGGAACACCCCGCCGGGCAGCGAAAGCACGGCCTCGACCCGGTTGTTCTGCATGAGCATGCGGCGCAGCTCCTTATGCGCGCCGGTCGAGCCGAAGAGCACGCCTTCCGGCACGACCACGCCGCAGCGCCCGCCGTGCTTGAGGTTGTCGATCATGTATTTGACGAACAGAAGCTCGGTTGCGGTTGTTGTGCCGATCTTCACGTCATCGACGATACGGTCACGATCGATCCGACCCGAGAAGGGCGGGTTGGCGAGGATCACGTCATAGCCGTCGAGCGGCAGCCCCTTCTCCGCTTTGGCTTGCCGGTCAAAGCTCGTGGTCAGCACGTTGCGCTTGAGAATACGTACGTCCGGCAGGCCGCGCAGCGCCAGGTTCATGCTGGCGAGACTGACCATTTTGGGATCAACATCGTTCCCATAGAAGGTCGCGGTCTGGAGCTTGCGCCATTGCGCCGCGCTCAGCTTGTCGCCGAGGCCGCGCTGGAAGGTCTTGCCTTCCAGCTCAGCCACCTCGCGCCCGTTGGCGGAGGAATTGGCGAGCCGGACATGCTCGTAGCTGGCAACGAGAAAGCCCGCGGTGCCGGCGGCGGGGTCATAGACCGTTTCCCCTATTTTCGGATCGACCAGATCAACGATGGCACGGATGATGTGGCGCGGCGTACGAAATTGGCCGAGTTCGCCCGCCTGCTTGATCTGGCGCAGCACATGCTCGAACAGGTCGCCCTTGGTATCGGGATCGGCCTGCTCAAGCCGTAACTCGTTCACCAACGTCACGACTTGAGTGAGCACGGTCGGTTCGTCAATGGCGAGACGCGCCTGCGCCATAAAGCTCATACCGAACTGGTCGCCAACGGCAGCGAAGAATGGAAACACCTCGTCGCGCACGAAGGTAACAAGCTGCTCGCCCGACATGGCATTGGCCCAGGAGGACCAGCGCATCCGCTGACGAGGGATGCTCTCGACGCCCTTGGCCGGGGCGTTCAGGGGATTGCGGATTGTCCAGTCTCCGGCGAAGAGGGAAGTATAATCG
Source organism: Bradyrhizobium sp. (assembly GCA_035652015.1). Lineage (GTDB taxonomy): Bacteria > Pseudomonadota > Alphaproteobacteria > Rhizobiales > Xanthobacteraceae > Bradyrhizobium. The sequence goes on from DASREP010000101.1 coordinate 54,968, forward strand.
CGCTTAGTCGCCCTTGACTGACGAATGTTGGCCGCGTCGATCCCCTCGATCATATAGAAGAAGAATAGGAAGCTGAGTTGCTCCGCGTTTGACAGCGGGTCGGGATAGCCGCCGCCGTAAAGATAGTCGCGGATTTGATCGACCTTGCGGCGCATATCGGGGGTGAAGGGCATCGGTGGGCTCTAGTTGATTGGCTTGGTCGGCTGGGGGGCGTCCGCCTCCGGCGCTTGCCCGGATGAGCTAAGGCCGAAGACGGCGCAGTTCAGGCTGGCGAGCACGCGCTCCAACTCCGCCTCACTGCTAAAAACGACGCGGGCGCGCTCGTAACCGCCATTCATGGAAAGGGGCGGCGCGTCGAAACGCCAACTCTCGAACACGGTCATGTCCGCAGCATTGGCCTTGATCTGCTCCTTGATGAGGTGCAGCAGCCGAAGCTGGTCGGTGTCGAAGCTTTGATCGTCCAGCCATGTCTCGAATGCCGCTCCAAGCGCCTCGGCGCGGGCCTCGTCCACGTCCATGAAGGCATGGCCGTTCTCGTCCACCGTTACCCATTCGCGGGTGGAGGGGTCGATCTCGTCGTGCACATCAAGAGTGAGCAGCCGGCGCGGCGCGGGCGCTGAAGGCTTTGCCGCGCGCACGACCACAACCCCGCCTTCATGGGGCGTTTCGTCATCATTGTGGCGCAAGGTGACGCCGGTGAAATCCCACATGGTGAAGCGGTCCTTGCCCTGCGCCTGGCGCGTGCCGCGTCCGCGCATCTGCTGATAGAGGATCGACGAGTGGGTGAAGCGGGCCATGACGAGGTTGCGGACTTCGGGGCAGTCGAAGCCGGTGTCGAGCATATTGACGCTGACCAGGATTTGCGGGAACAGCTCCTTCTTGAAGCGTTTGATTTTAGTCTCGCCATCGACGGTATCATGCGGCCCGAGGCCTGAGACGACGAAATCGGCGTAGCGGGTGGTGGGTGATGGTTTCTTGTCGGCGAATGTCTCGTCGAACATACGGGCGAGCGTCTCGGCGTGACGCTTGGTAACCGCGAAAACGATGGTCTTGCCCCATTCCGGCGCGCGGCGGACACCGTTCGGGCCGACATAACCGTGCTCTAGTATATCGCGAAACTCGCGCACCATGGCGCGGTTGCGCTCGGGGATGGTGAACTTGCGTTCGAGCGCCGTGGGGTCGACAACCAGCGGATCGTGCTCGGCGAACAGCCTTTCCATTTCGGCGCGCGTCGCCTCGTCCATTGCGTCCCAGTCGATTTCGGTGCGTGAAACTGTAAAGCCATCGGTTGCCGCCGTGCGCGCAGTGATAGCTCGGTAAATCTCGTAAGGGACAAGGTGCCCGTCTGCAATGGCTTCGGCCATGGTGTAGCTGTAGGTCGGCCGATCGACCTCGAAGAAACGCATCGTGTCGCGGATGGCGTCGCGGTCCTCCTCGTCCACATCCGGCGCGTCGCGCATGACGCAGGGGGTGGCGGTGAGGCCGATCTTGATGCCGTCGAAATGGTCGAGCGCGCGCCGCCATTTGCCGTAAATGCTGCGGTGACACTCGTCTATGACGATCAGGTCGAAGTAGCCGGATGAATAGTTCTCGTACTCGTTCACCAGCGTCTGAAGGGTGACGATGGTGACGCGCTTCTCGTCCTGGAAGCGGCGGCCGACGCGAGGCACACGATAACAGGGCAGGTGCGGCAAGTGCTCGGAGAAGGCGTCTTCCGTCTGGATCGCCAGCGTGTTGCGATCGACGACAAACAAGGCGCGTGTCGCCCAATTGGCCTCGAACAGGCGCTTGAACAGGGCCGCCGCCGTCCGCGTCTTGCCCGTGCCCGTCGCCATCTCGACCAACAGCTTGCGCCGACCGGCGACAATCTCTCGGCACACTACGTCGATGCAGGCGTGCTGATAAAGACGCTCCACGATGCGGTGGTCGATCGGAATATCGAGAGGGTTCCGGCGAATTGCGCTCGCGGCCTTGCGCCGGGCGAGGTCGTTCTGTGTAAACACCGTCTCAACGCGGCGGAAATGAGCGTCCTGGGTCTTGTCGCGAAACCACACTTCCTCGCCGTTTGACAGGAAGATGAAGGACACGCCGACTTGATCGGCATAGCGCATTCCCTGCGCTTCGCCCCCACTAAGATTAACGCTGGTACTCTTAGCCTCCAGCACGGCGAGCGCGCGGCCATGGCGGTCGAACAACACGTAATCCGCCTTACCACCATCACCGAGCGCATACTCGAAGCGCACGCTGCGGCCGTCGGTGAGCGCCCAATCGGCGTCCTTCAGAAGCTGATCGATCTTGACGCGCGCGAACGCTTCATTGGCCACCTCTCACTGCCCCCATGGTCCCAGTTTACTCCCAACTCCGCACGTTCGGCCAGCACAAGCGAGTTGATCGCTTTCACGGCCCATACTGCTCATCGGAATTGCGCTATTTAAGCGAAATAGTCCTTTCGTGCAACTAAAGCCTAAGCCCAGGAACGCCGGTCCGGGGCTCGGCGCTTAGTTGCCGTCGAACGTGCGATGCCAACCTTTGTCGGCCATCGAGCTACGAGAGCGTTCGAGATTTTAACCTTTGGCGCTGACATCAAGGCTAACGCACCTAGTACCCCACCCATTCGGCGAAAGTAGAGATTGCAAATCGACAGGGGATTAGGAGGATAACAGTCTCGGAGATATTCTCGCGGGGGCCGCAATGATCGATCAACGCACTGCTCCGTGGGCGGCGCTTCTGCTGCGCGTAACCCTTGGCTCTCTGTTTATCGCACATCTATATTGGAAATTCGCCATTCTGCCCGGTGGGCTACATACGTGGTGGGAAAATTTCGCGAAGAATGCATATCCCGCGATCACCCCGTGGTACTGCATATCGGCCGAGTTCGCAGGTGCGATCCTGTTGATACCGGGCATATGCACGCGTTGGGTTGCGCTCTACGCGCTTCCCCTGATGGTGGGTGCGGCGCATTTCTGGGCTATCCGCAAAGGCTACTTCTTTACTGGCGCGGGCGCAGAGTTGCCGGTGGTCTGGTCGGTAATGCTTGTAATCCAAGCCATGTTTGGCGATGGGCCTTACGCCGCAGTTCCTTCACTCGGCGTTGGAGCTAAATTGAAAATCGCCTAAGCTGGCCTCACGGCTGACCCGGCCACCAAGCAGACGACGGATCGCTCGTCGAAATCTTGGTGCGCCGAACGCGACCAGATGGCTGCGCCGCCGCACCTGCGAGCGCTACTTGCAGCGCATGTAGCGCTCCAGGGTGTCGCAGCCGAGGCCGCGGACTTCGAGATAGCGGTAACCAGACCTTGAAACTCCGCACTGGGCGCGCTGTCTATAATTGGGCACCTTCGGCGAACAATCAGCTTTGAGGAGCTGAGAAATCGAAGTCTCTGAGCTTGCTCATCTTGGCGTTTATTGGCCCAAAGGGCGTGTGAATGGTTAGGATTGTGCCGGAGGCAAAATCCGCAGGTACAGTGAAATCCAACGAGACGGGGGTAGGAATTGCAACGCTACCCACGCCAGTGATCAGCGGGGTGCCCGGTTGAATGACGTATTTAACATGAAAGTTGAAGCCGCCATCGGTCCTCGGTTCGACCGTCCCATCGTACTTCAGGCCACCCGCAGCAGCTCCGACGAGTGAACCCGACTTGATTGCAAGCAGCACAACCGTGTTGCCAGCGCGACCGGTGAGATAGGCAGCGTAGAAGCCATCCAAAGCTAAGGTTCCTTTTACGGAGGTGGGGGATATGGATTGTTTGGCGGCGCCTGCTGCACCACTGCGAGTGGGAGAACCGCTTTTCCTTCAGAAAGCCGGACCGCGTAGTCTTGCACCGCATCAAGCCGACCTTCTCGCGTTGCCCATGCTTGAGGGGCGTATCCGCCGTGGAGAATTTCGATCTCGCCCTTGGTAATACCTAGATGCGCCGCGATCTTCACCAATAAGATGGCCAGCAGTTCTGAGCGGCGGTCATTCCAAGCCTTACCCTGCTCTTCGCTCTCGGTCGGTGCCTTGGTGTTGAGGTGCGTCAGATAAGCGGACCACGCTTCGATGACCGGCTTCACTCCGTGAAACTCTACTTCAACGAGATTGATTGCGGCGACATGGTCTTGGGACACGTTCGAGCGCCGAGTGGCCATGAGCACCCGATAAACGTGCAGCAGTCTGCTGCGAGCCTCCCGGCGCTGATCGTTCCAGCGTGTAATGAAAACAGCCGCGACCGGGCCGACTATTGTTGCGAGCACTACGGCCCAAGTATCAATATTCATCTCGCCAAGATGCCCGGCGCCCGTTCGCCGATCAAGGGCTGCCAAGCTACCTTTCCACAACCGTTTGCCATCAGTCGTCAGCAACCGGACGCCGATCTAAGTAACACGGTCAAACGTTCGCGTACTAACCGAGCGCTCGATCGTTTGAGGGCTTCGTTGCCGCTCGGGACAGTCAACCGTCGGCGGGCGCGAGGGCACACAGTGCTTTCAGCTCGGCCCGTCGGCATATGCAGATAAACGCTCGTGCACCCGACGAGCGCTCCATCATTTGAGCGCTTCGTTGCCGCTCGGGACAGTCAAAGTGAAAAGGTTAAAGTTGACGGGCGCGAGGGCGCGCCAAAGCTTAGCACTTTCGCTCCTCTTCGACATCTGCGGGTAGCGGGTTGATCCGTTACGCATCGAAAATTGCCTGCCAGGTCATGACAGCCACAAGAACAAAGGCGGCCGCCACATACCCAACTGCTCTCAATGGATGTACTTTTCCGTCCTTTAAGAACCACTGAGTCTTGCGGACAATCCACGATAGAGGCTTCACTGTGCGCACAACAAAGATGCCGAACGCGAGCAGTGGCAACCACGCGAAAACCACCATTGCCGGCAATGCGACAACAAACGTTGAATAAGCTAGGGGCCAGACGAACGCCCGGAGTGTGCCGTAACCGAAATTGTAAGATACTTTATAGTAAACAAACAGGAGTACGTATCTAACTAGAGCACCGATACCCACAAGCAGCAACCCGATCGTGGCGCCCGCAATTAGGTTAAACAGGGGATTCGCGCCGCTCAGCCGGAGCTGTCGTCGAATAATGAACAGGGAGAGATAATCTGTCGCGATGTTCACGGAAAGAGAAAACGCGGCAAGCAGCCGAGAGCCAGTATCGGATGCCACCCCAATTTCGTATAGCCATAGCGCCGACAAAATAGTGGTGAACACAAGCGATCTGAAAAAAGCCTGCCAGCGCAGAAGCGGGTAGGTATATATTCGATCAAACACTTCTACCAACGCCGGCGCTAGGCGCTTTTCATCGTAGTCCCTAAGCCACATTGCGCTTGCGAGCGCGGCCTTTGCTTCGTCTGACAAGTTTTCGTCAAGCCAATGAAAAAGCCCGTATGTCGCGGCCGCATAAATGAACGGTGTCGCGTACCCAAGGTGATCCAGTAGTTTTCCGATTTCTTTCCACTTGCGTCTTGTCCCCAGGACGCGCTCTAACGGCCGGCGCGCAAACCAATACGTCGACAACCGGGCCACATCAATAGGGAAGCGCTGCAAAGGGAGCGGGCGCGTTGAGGTCGATCCGCGGCGGGTCACATGCCAAAAGTCTCATTTGGAGCACATCTGGTCAGCACTACGTCAGAGAGCCTACATCGATCGCGGCGGCGAGGATTTCTCGGCCCTCAAGATGCATCCAGCTCTGTAGGAAGGACTAGATTTTTTCACTGTGGTCGTCCAAATAGCCATTAGCCCTACCTGCTGGGTCGCAAGGACTTGACCGCGCTCTTGCGGAGATGAGTGGTGACCGCGTCGTTGGCGAAACTACGGTAAGGAAGTCGTATGAGAGAGGTTTTGCAAGAATTCTTTCGTCCTACGACCCAGGATTTTGAGCGTCTTTGGCGCGAAAGTCTTATCACGTTCGACGCAAGCTCGTTGCTCAACCTGTACGGCTATTCAGCAGAGACTAAAAATGAACTAGTCGATGCTTATGATAAATTCAGAGAACGAATTACGCTGCCGTATCAGTTCGCCCTCGAATACAGTCGCAATCGGGCGAAAGTCATCAACAAGCAAATCTCAAATTTTCAGAAGGCAGAAAGGGACCTAGACGCACTACTGAGCAAACATAAGGTCAAGCAAGAACAACCCTATCTCTCGGGAACCGCTGTTGCGGCAATCGAGACCATCTTGCAAGAACTCGCTGACGGCAAGTCGAAGATGGAAAAGTCGATGGCTTCTGACGAGTCTTCGGACATGTTGCTACAGTTGTTCGACGGAAAAATTGGGCCAGAGCCCAGCCCTGAAGAGCTAAAGATATTACACGACGAGGCTAAAGCCCGCTTCGCCATCAACATCCCTCCCGGATTTGAAGACCTCAAAGATAAAGAAGAGCCAGAATGCTACGGCGATTACATTGCATGGAAGCAGATCATGGCAATTGCCGTGGAAAAGAAGCGAGACTTCATGCTGGTCACCGACGATGTCAAGGAGGATTGGTGGCATTATGAAGGCTCCCGCCTTGTGGGACCATTACCAGCTCTTCGTAAGGAATTTCGGACAGTTACAGGCCAGTCAATCTGGCTTTACTCTACGGAAGGATTTTTGCGAGCCGCAAAGGAGTTCGCACAGGTAGACGTGGGCGAGTCCGCCTTCAAGGAAGTGGCGGCCGCTCGCGACACCCAGCGAAGTGAACGCTTCGTCAGCCTACTCAAGCGGACTCGTGCTGTAGTGTCAGATGGCAGTGACAGCGCAAAGGCCGCTTCTCCCGAAGAGACCAAAAAAGCGACTTCACGACCCGAAGACTCCGACGTTGAGGAAGGCGAGTCATAAGATGGCCGTTAGAGCCTTCACAGATCAAGCAGAGACACTGCTATCCGCTATCAAACGCGGCGTCGCCGAAGGCCGCGTCACGACTTGGAAGATAGATCGGGACGGCGATCTAACGCTCGTCGACGAAAATTTTGCCTACAAAGCGTGGATGCGGCCTAAAATTCTGAAGGACCGACTATTGTTCAATATCATTGGGAAAAAGGGTGAAGACATGTCGACCCGTGTCTATGCGGTGTATCACAGCAGGTTGATACAAATGCTCCTAACGTATTTTGATACCGGGCTAACGACCGCCACAGCGACCGCGCTACCGACTTCCCAAGATCAAGTCTCTCGTCAGGACGGCTAACTACCAATGTCGCGCTTCGATCACATGCCGAAGTCTCACTTGGAGCAAATTTGGTCGGCCTGGCGCACGGCACACCGTTGGGCGTTGAGTTACGCCTCTCCGCTTGCTCAATTGCGCCACGGATCACATCCAGCGCGGAGAGGATCGTGTTCAATGGCGTCTTGCGCAGCGTCGTGCTGCTCCAACGTGATCTGATCCCTCGCGCGAAGTTCACGAGCCCCTTGTCTATCAGCACGGCTGTGCGCCCGATTGTCATCCTTGGGGCCAATCCCGCCGCCGGTCTGGCATCCGCCAATCGGATGAACGAGGAAAGGACCGCCCAAAGGCGGTAAATTGCCCCAGACGGCGCCGTTGCGCTTTTGTCACTGACGCCAACCAAATTTCCTGCTCTGTATCCTTTGGTACCGTCCTCGGAGGTGTCTTCCGCATATTGGCTCCAAAAGAGGACGGCTATGAAAGACATGCACGCGCAGCTGGGTAAGCTTCTGACCGAGGCTTCGGAGTGCGCGCTGATCGCCAGCTTGGCAACCGAGAAGGCGAAGCGTGACCTGTTCGCGAAGCTCGCCGAGCACTACGGCGTGCTGGCTTCAGAAGTCAAAAGGGCAATCGCGGAAGCGACGATCCCGAAGAGCTGACCCGTCGCAGTTTGACCGGCCATGGAAGACGGCAGCAAACACCCTCGTGCGGCAAACCGCCATCGGGTGCTATTTGCTGCCGCGATCGAATTTGGGACCACCAACATTCCTTGCCATCATTCGCAACATTTCCGAGACCGGCGCCGTAATTGAAGTGAACAGTCCGCTTTGGTTTCCCGAGCAGTCTACGTTGCGAATAGATCGCGATGGTAGCCGCCGCCCTTGCCATATCGAATGGCGCAAGGAGAAGCGCATTGGCGTCCAGTTCGACTAAGTCGCATATCATTTGATCCGGACAGTCTTCCTGGGGAGGCTTAGGCTGCGTCCCAGCAGTGATGTGAACGCCAGTTGCGCTCCCGCCACGAGTACAGAAGAGCAGGATACGGGCCCATGTTGAAGCGTCGTTGTCACTCAAAGCAAACCCCACTCTTGCGCGAGAAGCTGTTAGCATCCGCAAAAGAGATGAGGGACCGGGCTGCACGGCTTCCGCCGGGTCCCGAGCAGGACGCGCTTCGCAGGAAAGCACGTCAGGCCGACACCGCTTCCCATATAGACGATTGGGCCAACTCAGCCGCATTGCAACCTCCGAAGTAGGGCGCTTCGGCTTCCCCGGCCGAGGCTGTCTTGCTGCGATCACCACAAAGCACAAGCCCCGTCCCGATGGGGCGAACCACCGAGCCGGGGCTTCGTTCCGCTTGGGGCGAGAAGGGACGGCGCTGGCACAGCGCCGCGATGATAGTGCCTCATTGTCCTTACAGCAGCCTTACGGCCCAGATAAAGCGGCATATCCTGAGGCAAAAGGAATTGATCGCCAAGCTAGACCGCGATGGTCAAGATGCGGAAGAAACCATGTGCAGCCTCGGGACCGCATCTTGAGGGATTTGGCATCCATTACCTCCATTTTTGCTCCAAATTGCCTGGCTGTATAAGGTAAGCTTAGCGACTTAGATGGTAAGCCTTGGTCGGTGGGGAAATCGACACGAAATCGCAAAGCCATGCCTGAGGTCAAGCCGGATATACTGCGTTGGGCGCGTGAAACAGCTGGGCTTTCGCTTGGCCGCGCCGCTGCGGCCATTGGTTTAAAGGACACGCGAAAAGGGCGGGCTGTAGATCGGCTCGCGGCGCTCGAAAATGGGAGGGAAACTCCTAGTCGCGCCCTAATCTCGAAGATGGCCGAAAAGTATCATCGGCCTCTTGTGGCATTCTACTTGGATGCGCCTCCTGCCAAGGGGGACCGGGGTGAGGACTTCCGCAGCACTCCTGATAAGCAGACAGGTTCGGAGGCCCTCGTTGACGCGCTCTTGCGCGACGTACGAGCGAGGCAAGAGGTGATCCGCGACCTTCTTCTCGAAGATGAGGATAACGAACCGCTTACCTTCATTAGCTCCATGAAGGCTTCGGACGGTATCGAGGTCGTCTTGGCGTCGATCAAAACTACACTCAAGCTCGATCTGTCCGAGTATCGACGCCAAGCGTCGCCAGAGAAGGCTTTTGCGCTGTTGCGCTCGCAAGCAGAGGCAATGGGCATATTCGTTCTGCTGCTTGGCAATCTCGGGAGCCACCACACCGCAATTGACGTGGAGGCTTTTAGGGGCTTCGCGCTTGCGGACCCAGTCGCCCCTTTTGTCGTGATCAATGATCAAGATAGTGCTGCGGCATGGTCGTTCACCCTATTGCACGAACTCGCGCACCTTTGGCTCGGTCAATCGGGCGTAAGCGGGCGTTCGCCCGATCTGCGCATCGAGCAGTTTTGCAACGACGTTGCAGCCTCTTTTTTGCTGCCTGTGCATGAACTGGCGAGCGTGGGGGTCTCGCAGCGGACGACAATCAATGCGGCGGTTGACCTGATAGGAAGATTTGCTGATGAAAATAATGTCAGCCGAACTATGGTTGCCTACCGCCTGTATCGAGCCTCGCTTTTGACCGAAGACGCTTGGCGAGCGCTCACCGGCATATTCCTAGCTAACTGGCGCAGAGGCAGGGACGCTAAGCGGGAGCGCGACAAAGACAAGGACGGCCCAAATTACTATGTCGTTCGGCGTCATCGCTTGGGAAATGCGCTAATCCAGACCGTGAGCCGCGCCTTGGACAACGGGGCGCTCACGCCAACGCGCGCTGGAAGTATTCTTGGCGTCAAGCCGCGTAGCGTCGCGTCTCTTCTCAATCCGATGAGCGGCAATCGAGCCGCATAATGGGGTTGCATGCCGCTCCACCTCGTTGACGCCAACGTGTTGATAACAGCGCACAACCAATACTACCCTATAGATGGCGTTCCCCAATTCTGGGAATGGCTTTTGCATCAAGCCGAGAATGGGATCATCAAGGTTCCATTTGAAATCTACGAGGAGATCACGCAGGGCGGCAAGGAAGACTTACTTTACAAGTGGGCCGCCGACGCTGACGTAAAGAAGAAACTTATGCTAGACGAGCAAGTCAATCCGGCGCATGTAGCAAGCTGCACTAAGGCTGGCTACGCGCCGGATTTAACAGACGATGAGTTGCTGGTGATAGGCCGCGACCCGTTCCTGATCGCCTATGCCATGGCCGCACCCGGAGAGCGCTGCGTCATCTCTAACGAGGTTTCTGCGCCATCCAAAAAGCGGCAAAATCGAAAAATCCCAGACGTGTGCCTGACGATGGGAGTGCAATGTTTCAACGTGTTCACTATGACCCGCGCCCTTGGGTTTAAGACAGATTGGAAATAGGAGCGGCAGGCCGGGCGAAAAGCCGCCCATCCTTTCTAACTTCGTCGTCACGGCGCTCGGGACCGGGTGCAGCGCCGTGCAGCGTTTGGCAAGTCGCTACTTACTCTGGCCAAAAAGCCGCTTCGACCCGGGCGGGTCTTCTATCGAGAACTTCCTTATCTTGTTCTCAGCATTCTTGCAAAATGGTTTCGTCTGATTGACCGGCTCATCGACCCACAATAGCTGTTCGGTCGCCCGGGAAATAGTGATCGTGGTCTTGTAGCAGCCGAAGGTGCCGTCGTATGCCGCAACGATCTCGTTCTTTGTCCACGACCTAATGTCATATGCGGATGGCGCGTCCATCCGCCCGATCTGTTGCGCGCCGATAGCCTCCACATAGGTCATCCAGCACTCCTTCCGATCCTGATAACACCCGAAGCTATATGTATTATTCGGGTAGGCCATTCCAGGTCCAGTGAGAGTGCCCGAGATCGCAACCATCTGGTCACTGTCGTAATAATTTTTACGCGCGAAGACGATTGACATCTCTCCCGTGTCCTTATTGCGTTCTTGGAAGTAGATGAGAATACCGATCCCGCCAATGAAGCCAAAGATAGCCCCAACAATCAGTCCCACACCAAACTTAATCGCCTTCATCTTCTTGGCCCGCGCTGCGTCATTGCCAGCGCGTTCTTATCCCATGAGCAGCGGGAGGACCATATACCCTGTCACGATGTAACGTGGTAATGCGATCTACAGGAAGAGCTTTAGAGCCCCTGATATTGCACCGGCTAGGCCGGAAACGCCGAGTATAACCCCTTTCGGGTACTCAGCTAAGCGGCGCATGAGTGTCTCGGACACTGTCAATAGGCCTGACAGCAGTACTGCTGCCAGAATGGGCACAGTAGCTGGAATGACTGCCGCCCCGATCGTGATCCCGAACAGCGATAGGTACGCGAAGTACAGCAGCGAGTACTCGACTTGAGGCATCAAGTACGGAAGGAAGCGGTATGCCCACAGCCACCAAGCCGCACAGATAACGAACGCCCTAACAAGAACGTCCCACCAAAGTGCTGCGCTCAACAGAAAGTTTATTGACGTGAGCACAAGCCACATCGTCCCCAAAGAGAAAGCAAGAAAAAATGCCTCGGCAATTAAGGAGCCGATGAATTTCAATCCAGTCTCAAAACGGGGACCTTGAAAGAGAAAAAGGAGCAACGCTAAGAGAAACGCGAACCCAGCGACATCTTGAACAATCTTGTTCTTAAAGAGTCTCTCACCTCGCTCGCGCAACGCATGCAGTGGCAACAGGCGCTTTACATCGTCAATCCAATTCCAAAGACGCAATGTCCTCAGTTGAATGGCGTCCTTCTGTTTGGGGCTCAGCAGAATATCCAATGTGGTCATCAGAAAGACGATTGCACTAAATATAATAATTGCAGTGGCTATCATGTCCGCCCACGCCCAGTTGGGACCCATGTCTTGGCTGTATTTGCCTTGCCAAAGGTAGATGAATGGAAATCGTTCGACCAGAGGGGGAGTGGAGCTATTGTCGTCATGAGCCCGTGTCGCTGCCACCGGCCCAAGCGGTTAGGCGTAAGTAGCAAGGAAGCGTAGGGGCCCTGTTTTTTGCTCTCGCAAGATGCGCCTGCACTGCCTATCTTCGTCGCATGTTTAAGACATTTGCCTTCTGCCTCCCCACCAAGTCCACCACGGCCCCGACTGGCGCCACGAAGTGAAGTACGACGGATACCGGCTCCGCCTTGAGCGCGATAGGGATCACGTTCGCCTGATCACCCGCGGCGGCTACAACTGGTCCAGCCGGTATCCGTGGATCGTGGAAGCGGCTCGTAAGGTCCGCCAAAGCCGGTTCGTGCTCGATGGCGAGGCCGTGATCCTGGGCGTCGATGGCATCGCAGATTTCAATGCGCTCCACAGCGGCAAGCACAATCACGAGGTCCAATTCTGCGCATTCGACATGCTCGTCGAGGATGGCGACGATCTCCGGAAGCTGCCGCTTTGCATGCGCAAGATGAACCTCCAGCGCCTGCTCGCGCGCCGGCCGGAGGGCATCTTCGTTAGCGAGTTCGAGCGTGGCGAGATCGGCGCCGACCCATTCCGGGTAGCGTGTCGGATGGGGCTTGAGGGGCTCGTGTCGAAACATCGTGATCAGCCGTATCAGGCCGGGAGGTCCCGGCACTGGGTGAAGGACCGCACGCATCCGGCCATGGAGCGGGTGCTGGACGATCTGCGCTGATCTCTTCATATTCGCGCCATGCCTAACTTAGAAAACTGCGTTGGAATTTTGCGCCGCCTGATCGCCAAGGGCGACCTGAATGGCCTCCCTTTGGCCGAGCGGGCCATCAATGAATATTGGGACGTGACGCTGGAGAAGGCTCGAAAGAGCGGCCTGCGGCTCATCCAGCAAGACGTACTGGACCAGCGCAACGCTGTCCTTGGGGCGCAGCGCGACTTTGCCCAAGCCGTGAGCGACTATATCGAAAAGAGGTTGAGAGGCGAATAGGAGGGCGAGAGTGCGCCTTGCGCCTCTGACAGAACGGTCCCCGCTCTCGGCACAGAAGGGTCGCAGGGGGGTGCGTGCTTCGAGCGGGGATAAAGTTTGCTCGTACTCTTGCATGCTGCAGCCTTTAGGCTGCGGCTGGATTAGGCCACCAAAGCCTTGCCGCGGGTACGCCACAATATGCATGGCAGCCCCTGCTCAAACGGCAGCCCGGCTTCCCGCAAAAAATGCCCCTCAACAACGGCGCCATAGCTCGCCGTCAGCGGGGCATATTCTGGACCGGCGCGGTTACTTCCGCCGTCGCCGGTCCGAACCTCTTATTACACCGATTGGTTAAGCGGAGCCGAACCGAGCGAGGGTCTGTAGGTCTTGATAGAAACCCCACTCCGGATATCCCTTCCGCGAGAAGGCCCGTGAGGCGCAGTATCCCGGCGTCCGAGCCATCTTCGCCGCAGTCTGGACAGCGACATGCAGACAGTCTCGCGGCTAAATGACCGAAGTAAGGATGGCCCCATTGAGGCCGCTCGGAAACGGCTCAGGCTTTCTCCGCAGTGTCTCCGACGGCATTTCCCCGAATAGCGCGCGGTAGGCGACTGAGAACCGACCGAGTTCCCAAAAACCATGGTCGGTGGCGATGCGAGTAACCGTGACGCTCGACGCTTCTGCACGCGAAAGCGCGAGTTGCACGAGATGCATTCGACGCAATGCCAAGAAACGGATCGGCCCCATCCCGAGATGCTCCTCGCACACCCCTCGCAGAGTGCGTTCCGAAACCCCGATACTCTCGCAAATCTCCGGAAGATACAGCGGGCGGTCGGAGTGGGCCTCCAAGTATTCCTGGAAACGCACCATGATCGCTTGGTGGCGGATGGCGCCCGTTCTTGTTTGCACGCCCGCGCCTTCGGCGATGGGGTCAAAATGCGAAGAACTCTAACTGAAGAGACTCGATCCTGACCGACGCCTTTCAGGCCGATCAATCGTCTTTCGACTTCGCCGCCTCTCGCGCCAGGCGTTCGGCCTTCAACCGTTCTAGGTTTTTGAGCACCGCCCTTTGCTTCTCCTCATGTTCGGTCAGGGGTGCCTTCTTGTCAGACGAGCGGAACGCTTTGCGAGCTTCATGTGCGTGTTTCTTGTCATCCATGACTTGACCTTCGAGATCAGCCGTAAAGCCGGCGAAGGCGGCGCAACGCGCTACGGCAATGTCGCACCTTTCGATCCACCGCCGGCGCATACAAATTATCAAATCGACATTGTGTCGCAACGAAAGACGCGCATTAAGCTTGATCGTCGCGCTGCGCATTAATTCAGGAACCTTAATTGCCGAAGAACTCGCCGCAGCACCTCAAGTCATCGAAAGGTCGCAAGGGCAAGACCCCTTTTCGCCAACATCATCGAGCGCAATGAGCCGTGTCACCTTCCCACCTTTTCGGGGCACGGGGCAGACGAAGGGGCGAGTGGCCTCGGTTAACGAAGTGTTAACGCGCGAAAAACTGGGGCTACATATTTTCGAGCCACGTCTCCGCGCGCGCGAGGCCCCCCGCCTGTCCAAGTACCCCCGGGGGGTGAATTTTGAAGCGCGCGCCCTGAGCGCCCCGACACGGCTGTAACAACGCGACCTCCCGTGGTCGCTTCAGCCATAAGCGGGTACTCATGAAACGCGATCTCTACGCGGAAGTCTCGGCACGCATTGTTGCCGAGCTAGAAGCCGGTGCGGCGCCATGGATCAAGCCATGGGCAGCAACTCCCGGCGCGAATACTCCATGCAACGCAGTGACCAATCGACCCTACTCCGGGTGCAACGTCGTTCTGCTGTGGATGGCGCAAGCGGCGGTCTATCGAACGCCTCGCTATCTTACGTTCAAACAGGCCTTGGACTTGGGCGGGCACGTTCGCAAGGGCGAGCGCGGGACAAAGGTCTACTTTGTGAAACAGCTTGAAGTCAAAGAAGACGCGGACGACAACGCTTCAACGCGGCTAGTCCCCATGATGCGGGAATACACCGTCTTCAATGTCGACCAGTGCGAAGGCCTGCCCGACACCGTCAGTGCGGGTAAGCCGATGCGCGTTCGCAATCCGGATGAACGCGACGACTTGGCCGACCAATTCTTGCGCTCTACGGGAGCGGACATACGCGAGGGCGGCGAAGCCTACTATGTGCCGAGCCGCGACTTCATCTCCATGCCGGCATTCGAGGCGTTCAAGGGCGCGGACCAGTTCTACAATGTCGCCTTCCACGAGCTGACACACTGGACGGCGCACAGTTCTCGCCTTGATCGAGATTTGAAGAACCGCTTTGGCTCGCGGAATTACGCCGCTGAGGAGCTTGTTGCAGAACTCGGCGCCGCGTTCCTGTGTGCGGAGTTTGGCTTCGACGGCGACCTCCGGCACGCAGGTTACATCGGGCACTGGATCGAACTTTTGAAGGCCGACAAGCGGGCGTTCTTCACGGCCTGCAGCCAGGCGTCAAAGGCCGCCGACTATCTCCGTGGTTTAGCTCTGGCGGAGGCGACGGAGGCCGCGGCATGACAACGCGCAGCTTCGATCACCGGAACCCCAGGTTCGCGCCGCTCTTCGATGTCGACCCGGTGACGGGGGCAAGCATTGAGGTGTTCTACTCCGACCGAACGCTCGAAACCTTCGGCTGGAGGGGCGCTGGTTGGTTCTGGTGGCCGCGGCACCGCGGTTTCGCGCCTGAGGGGCACGCGCACGGGCCGTTCCCCAGCAGCTACGCGGCCTATCGTGATGCATTCGTCGCGATTTCCCGCAGCGCTTAGTCCCTCTAAAATCCAGTCTCGACATACGGAACGATCATCACGGGCGGCCACAACTCGGCACCATCAGAGCAGTTCAAAAAATGCCCATTATCCGAACAGTTCTTCATTCGCAGGAGCAAGAGACATGGCGAAATCGCATCTGAAGCTGGTCACACCGAGCACCGAAATACGAACAGTTCGGCCCACGCGCCGCCCCAATGCTGACCTGCGCACCCGCGAATACCTGACCGAAGCCGAGGTCGAACGCTTGCTGAGGGGCACCAAGGGCAACCGCTGGGCGCACCGGGACGCCACGATGATCCTTGTGGCCTATCGCCATGGCCTGAGGGCGAGCGAGCTGACGGACCTGCGCTGGGATCAGGTGGACTTCGCCACGGCCACCCTGCACGTCCGCAGGGTCAAGCAGGGCAGCCCCAGCACCCATCCGATCCTCGGCGACGAGTTGCGCTGGCTTCGGCGACTGCAGCGCGAACAGGAGCCCAAGTCGCCCTTTGTGTTCACCTCGGAGCGCGGCTCGCCCTTCAGCACCGCGGGCTTCGCGCGCATGGTCGAGCGTGCTGGCGTGGAGGCAGGGCTCGGCTTCAAGGCCCACCCGCACATGTTGCGGCACGCTTGCGGCTTTGCGCTGGCCGCCAAGGGGCACGACACGCGGGCCCTCCAGGCCTATCTCGGGCACAAGAACATCCAGCACACGGTGCGCTATACCGAGCTATCGCCGACGCGGTTTAAGGATTTCTGGCGGGGTGATGGCTTTTAGGGCGGAGATCGCGGCAGGTACCGCCCTTGTCCGGGGCGTACCGGTTCGTGCGGCACTTGGTGTGCATCGTAACCCGACGACGGGATTAACGAAGCCATAAGGGTTATCCGCGCGGTATCGCGTACACCTACAACGTAACCCTACAAATCTGATGACCAAAGCGCTGCCATTTACTGAAGCATCGCTCGCTCGTGCCGTCCGTGGCGTGGAGCGCGCTGGGCTGTTCGTGGTGGGAGTGAAGAGCGATGGCACGCTGCTTGTCAGCCATAAGCCACTCGACGCTGTTTCCCTCATGCCCGAGATGGAGCAAGATGTTGTTCCGGCCTCCAAATGGGAGGATCAAGGATGTTGAAGATGGACGTGAACCTCAAGTACTTGTCGTCCGAAAATAACCGTCACGGTAACAACCGGCTGTACGTGCGCCGCCACGGCAAGCGCGTTCGCCTGCTGGTTGAACCCGGCCACCCCGATTTCCTCGCTGCCTATGCTGCCGCCTTAGAGCAATTAGGTACTCCACCTTCCAAGCGCCCGCGCGTCACGCCACCCCCGCAGCACGAGAAGGGGACGTTCGGTTGGCTCGGTGCCGAGTATTTCAGGTCAAGGGGCGAGGGTGAGTTTCTGACGCTGAGCCCGGACAGCCAACGCAGGCGCCGCAACGACCTTGAAGCATGCTTCGCTTACCCGCTTAGCGACACGGACAAAGAACCCATGGGTAACTGTCCGATCAAGCATCTGTCGGCACAGAAACTGAAGCGCTTGATCGAGGCGAAGGACGGGCCGGGGGCGCGAGCCGGCCGCCGTAAGAACCTCTCTACGCTCTGCTCATGGGCCGTGGAGAACAAGCTCATGCCCTTCAATCCGGTAAGAGACATAAAGGCGGGCAGACGCATCAAGGGCGGCGGCTTCTACACGTGGACCATCCCCGACGTTCAACAGTTTCTCGCGCACCACAGTGGCGCGGCCACTCAGTCAAGAAAGGCGCGCCTAGCGCTCGGCCTGCTCTTGTTCGGCGGGATGCGACGGCAGGACATGGTGACGATCGGCAGGCAGCACTGCCGTGGAGCGCAGCCCGACACGCTTGGTGATTGGATACGCTACACGCCGAAGAAGACGTTATGGCGCCGCCGGGAGATTTCGCAGAAGCCCCTGCTGCCGGTCCTGAAACGGATCATCGAAGATGCCAATGACATCCTTGGCGATCTGACGTTTCTTGTTACCGCCTACGGTAAGCCGTTCACCGAGGCTGGCTTTGGCAACTGGTTCAGAGATCGTTGCGACGAGGCTGGTCTGCCTCGCTGCACTGCTCACGGTTTAAAAAAAGCCGGTGCCACCATCGCGGCAGAGAACGGTGCCACGACGCGCCAACTGATGGCAATGTTCGACTGGGATACCCCGGCGATGGCGGAGGTTTACACGCGCGCCGCCGAACAAAGACGGCTCGCCGGTGAAGCCATGTTCCTGATCAGTCTGGACCGTACCGAGAACGAAAATTGTCGCACCCTACCCCAGGTTAGAGAAAAATAACGTCGCACCCATTGAATAGGTTGGAGAAAAATTAGGGGGTGGTGGGCACGACAGGGATCGAACCTGTGACCCCTACCATGTCAAGGTAGTGCTCTCCCGCTGAGCTACGTGCCCTAGAAGTATTGGATGGGTCGGGGGTCCGTATATCGGCTCAGGGGCGGACAGGCAAGCACAGTTGCCGCCGATTCCGCCCCAAACTTCGACCGGTTTCCCTGATTTGGCGACCGAATCAGGCCGCCAGCATCTTGTTCACTTCGCTGACGAGTTCGCGCAGGTGGACCGGCTTGGACAGCACCTTGGCGTTCTTGGGCGCCTCCGAATCGGAATTGAGCGCCACGGCCGCGAAACCCGTGATGAACATGATCTTGATGTCGGGGTCGAGTTCGGAGGCGCGGCGCGCCAGCTCGATGCCGTCCATCTCCGGCATCACGATATCGGTCAGGAGCATCTCGAACGGCTCCTCGCGCAGCCTTTGATAGGCCGACATGCCGTTATCATGGGAGGAGACCACAAACCCGGCGTTTTCCAGCGCTTTCACCAGGAAACGGCGCATGTCGTTGTCATCTTCGGCGAGGAGAATCTTGGGCATGGCGGCCATGTACTGAAGAACTTCCGGTTCGGCGGATCAATGGACGTACTAAGCCTGACAGACGGTAAATTTCGAGTGAAATTTGCTTCGCTCCGGCGTCGCACGACTTACGTCGTTAACAATCACCGGAATGGTCGGCCAATCAATCAATGCAAAGGGATTGCGGCTGTTAAGAGACGTTCCAGCTCGTTGCAAAACTTTTTCCCTTGGCAGAACGGTTGTGATTATCGACAATGTACGGCCATAAATACCCGCTTTTCCGGCGGAAAAGCTGTAGCCTGCGCGGCAAAGCGGATCAGAATCGAAGGGACGACGCCCGCTCATGACCCGGTTTGATGGCGAAGCTTCGTCTTCGTTCGAGATCGTCGAGCCCGACCATTGGCGGGCCCCGATCATCTTCAACTCCCCGCATTCCGGATCAGTCTACCCCGAGGCCTTTGTCAACGCATCGCGGATCGATCTGCCGACCCTGCGGCGCTCCGAAGACAGCTTCATGGACGAGTTGATCGGCGATCTCTGCGCTCACGGCTTTCCGGTGGTGCGGGTGAATTTCCCGCGGTCCTATGTCGACGTGAACCGTGAGCCTTACGAGCTCGATCCGCGGATGTTTTCCGGACGGCTGCCGAGCTTTGCCAACACCCGCTCGATGCGCGTGGCGGGCGGCCTTGGCACTATTCCGCGGGTGGTCGGCGACGGCCAGGAGATCTACCGCGAGCGGTTGTCGGTGGATGAGGCGCTGTCTCGGATCGAGACGCTGTACAAGCCCTATCACCGCGCGCTGCGCCGGCTGATCGCGCGAGTGCATCAGAATTTCGGCACTGCGGTGCTGATCGACTGCCACTCCATGCCGTCGATCGGCGTGTCGCGCGACGAGCCGCGCCGGCCCGACATCGTGATCGGCGACCGTTACGGCACGAGCTGCGCGTCCATCCTGCCCGACATGGTCGAGGACACCATGACGCAGCTCGGCTATTCGGTCGGCCGCAACAAGCCCTATGCCGGGGGCTTCATCACCGAGCATTACGGCAATCCCGTCAGCGGGCTGCATGTGGTGCAGCTCGAATTGAACCGCGCCGTCTATATGGATGAGCGGCGCCGTGAGAAAGGTCCGCGCTTTGCGCAAGTCGCCGCCGACTTCGCTACGCTCGCCGACGTGCTCGCGAATGTGCCGCTCGGCGATTTGGGGCCGTTCCAGGCCGCGGCGGAATAGTCGGACTTTTCGCGCGCAATTCTCTCCACCGTCATTCCGGGGCGACGCGTTAGCGTCGAACCCGGAATCTCGAGATTCTCAGGTGCGCAATTGCGCACCGTAGTTCGGTCCTTCGGACCGCCCCGGAATGACGGAGCGAAGCATCACGCACCGCCCCGGAATGGCTCGTGGATAAAGCGGGCCCTACACGCCAAAAAGAAAAAAGGGCCGCTTGCGATGGCAAGCGGCCCAAGTCTAGGGAGGAAACGCCCAAGGAGGGCAGCGATAGCGCAAGGCGCTACCGCACCGCAACAATATGCGACCGCGCTGCACAAAGTGCAAGTGTTTTTGAATCATTTCCCATGCAAATTTCGCAACTCTGGCAGAACTGCAACGGGACCCGCCAATGAGATTTATTGGCGGTATTTCAATAGTTTATATCAAATATGCCGCTCTCCCGCCGGGCCGATCACAAAGACTCTCGATTTCGTGATTGCTTGCGGAAACGCTCAAACCGCGCGCGCAACGCTCAAAACCGCATTCAAAATGGGCCCGGATAAGTCGCGTCACACCGTCGCCTGCGAGGCCGGATTGAGCTAGGCAGGAGTGGTAGACTCCTCCTCGCCACGCAGCTTTCCAGGGACGTGCTGTGACCGTCATCGATTTCAAGGCCTTCATCGGGCGTTTAGCGACGGCCTCCGGCGAGACCATCCTGCCGTTCTTCCGCACCTCGCTGTCGATCGAGGACAAGAGCAGCAACCGCGAGTTCGACCCCGTGACCGAGGCCGATCGCGCCGCCGAAGCGGTGATGCGGCGGCTGATCAAGGCCAATTTCCCCCAGCATGGCATTGTCGGGGAGGAGTTCGGCAATGAGCGCACCGATTCCGACTATGTCTGGGTCTTGGATCCGATCGACGGCACCAAGTCCTTCATCGCGGGGTTTCCGATCTGGGGCACGCTGATTGCGCTGTTGCACAAGGGCACCCCGGTGTTCGGCATGATGCACCAGCCCTTCATCGGCGAGCGCTTTTCCGGCGACAACGGCTCCGCCCGCTACCAGGGCCCGTCGGGCGAGCGGCGGCTTGCGGTGCGTCGCTGCGGATCGCTCAAGGAAGCGACCTGCTACACCACAAGCCCGCTGTTGATGAACGAAGCCGATCGCGCCGCCTTCTCCCGCGTCCAGGACCAGGCCCGGCTCGCCCGTTATGGCGGCGACTGCTACTCCTACTGCATGCTGGCGGCCGGCCATCTCGACCTTGTGGTCGAGACGGAGCTGAAGCCCTACGACATCGCCGCACTGATCCCGATCGTCACCGGTGCCGGCGGCGTGGTGACCACCTGGGAAGGCGAACCGGCGCAAAGCGGCGGCCGCATCGTCGCAGCCGGCGATCCCCGCGTTCATGCGGAAGCATTGAAGCTGCTGAACGGCTGACAGTGGTGCCCCTTATCCTGAGGAGCCAGTGAATTTCAAACCGTCATCCTGAGGTGCCGCCGCGCAGCGGCGGCCTCGAAGGATGAACGGCCCTCGCTACCAGAGCCGGGCCGTCGCCCGTCGAGGCTCGCTGCCGCGAGCGCCTCAGGGTGACGGTTTGAAGGTGTCACGCGCTTTGAGAGAGCGAGGATAAGAAGCTAAGCTTCCCACAATGGGAGGCTCACAATGAAAACAATCAAGAAGCTCGCGCTTGTCGTGCTGCTCCTGCTCTTGCCTACCCTCGCGACAGCCGACGCTCTCCCGAAAAAGCCAATACGGCTGATCGTGCCGTTCCCGCCCGGGGGCCCCAACGACATCATCGCCCGCGTGATCGGCCAGCGCATGTCCGAGCTCACGGGCCTGGCTGTCGTGGTCGACAACCGTCCCGGCCAGGGCGGCGTGCTCGGAACCGACATTGTCGCGAAATCCGCGCCCGACGGCACGACCGTCGGCATCGTCAGCGCGGGCGCGCTGGTGATCAGCCCGAGCATGGAAAAGGTGGCTTACGACACGGCCAGGGATCTTGCGCCGGTGACGCTGGTTGCGACCGTGCCCGAAATGCTTGTGGTCGCCACCTCCGTTCCTGCGAAAGACATGCGCGAGCTGGTGCAGCTCGCCAAGGCCGAGCCCGGCAAGCTCAACTACGCCTCCTCCGGTCCCGGCAGCCTGCCGCATCTGGCCGGCGAGCTGTTCAAGCTCACCGCCGGCATCGACATCGTCCATGTGCCCTATCGTGGTGCCGCGCCGGCGGTGAACGACCTGCTCTGCCAGCAGGTGCAGATGACGTTTCTGGATCTCCCGGTGCTGTTGCCGCAGATCAAGGCCGGCACTCTCCGTCCGATTGCCATCGGCGCGCGCGAACGGGCCATCACCGCGCCCGACGTGCCGACCACGGGCGAGGTCGGCCTGCCCGACCTCATCATCGAGAACTGGTACGGCATGGTCGCGCCGGCACGGACGCCCGCTCCCGTCATAACGGCGCTGAACCACCTGACCACGGAAGCGATGTCGGATCCGGCCGTGCAGCAGAAGCTCGCCGAGCAGGGCCTGACGCTGGAGCCAGATACGCCCGAGCATTTTCGCGCCTTCATCGACGCCGAGAGCAGGAAATGGGCCAAGGTGATCAAGGACGCCGGCGTGGAGACGGCAAAGTGAGTCCACATTCAAGCCGCAGCCTTGCGCAGATGCTCGACCAGTGATTTCGCCGGCCGCGGCAGGCTCTTGAAATCGCGCGCGCAGATCACGAGCCGGCGGTTGGCCCAGGCATCCCTGATCCGCACCGTCGCGATCGGCATGGTTCGCGCGCAGCGCTTGGCGGCGGCTTCCGGCACCACGGCAACTCCGACATCGGCTGCCACCATCTGGCAGATCGCGTCAAAGTCGCGCAGGCGGGCGCGGACGTGCAGGCGCATCCCGAGGCGCGCCGCATGCCTGCTGATGTGGACCTGCAGCGCGGTCGTGCTGGTCAGCCCGACAAAGGCCTGGTCTTTCGCCTCGTGAAAATCGATCTGGCGCCGGCTGCCGAGTGGCGAGCGCCGTGACGTCACCAGCATCAGCCGGTCCTCGCCAAAGACGAAACGTTCGATGGTGTCGGGCAGCGCGTGCTCGGCGGCAAAGCCGAGATCGGCCGCGCCATTGGCGATCGCGGCCGCGATGTCGGTGCTTTCGCGCTCCTCGACATCGACATTGATGTCGGGATGATCGCGCAAGAAAATGGCAAGCGCGCGCGGCAGATGCTCCGACAGGCCGGAGGTGTTTGCCAGCAGATGGACGCTGGCGCGCACGCCTGAGGCAAAGCGGGCGAGATCACCACGCATCGCCTCGACATTATGCATGACCAGGCGGGCGTGATCGAGCAGACTTTCGCCGGCAGGCGTCAGCTCGACGCCGCGGCGGACGCGCTTGAACAGGGGAACGCCGAACGCCTGCTCCAGCCCCTTGATGCGCTCGCTGGCGGAGGCCAGCGCCAGATGCGCACGGTCGGCGCCGTGGGTGATGCTGCGGGCATCCGCCACCGCGATGAAGAGCTGCAGGTCGACCAGATCGAAACGCATCGTGCCTCCTGCCTTCGGCAACACCGAAGGCTATCTCCGTAACCTCCAGATTGTGCCGATCAGGCACAGCGGTCAATGTGGCCGCATGCTTGAACCCATGCTGTTTTTGATCGCCGCGGTCTTCCTGCTCGCGGGATTCGTCAAGGGCGTACTCGGCCTTGGGTTGCCCACCGTGTCGATGGGCCTGCTGGTCGTGGCGATGCAGCCGAGCCGCGCGCTCGCCATCGTCATTGCGCCGGCCATCATCACCAATATCTGGCAGACCTTCGGCGGCCCATACTTGCGCGACATTGTCCGGCGGCTGTGGCCGTTGATGCTGTGCACGGTGATCGGCAGCCTGATGAGCGCGGGCGCGATGACCGGGCCCTATGCGCGCTACGGCACGATCGCGCTCGGCGTGCTGCTGGTCGGCCATGCCGTGATCGGGTTGGCCCAGCTGCGCCTGCGCGTCGCGCCTCGCCACGAAAAATGGGTCGGCGGCATTGTCGGACTCCTCACCGGGGTGATCTCGGCCTCGACCGGTGTGCAGGTGATTCCATCGGTGCCTCTCATCCAGGCCATCGGCATGGAGAAGGACGAACTGGTGCAGGCGCTGGGGGTCTTCTTCACCGTCGCGACGCTCGCGCTGTCAGTCAATGTCAGCGCCGCCGGCCTGCTCAACGGCACGACCGCCATTCTCGGCGGCATTGCGCTTGCCTGCTCCTTTGCCGGCATGCTCGTCGGGCAGAATGTGCGTGCGAAAATGCCGACCGAAGCCTTCCGCCGCTGGTTCCTGATCGGGATGATCCTGCTCGGAATCTATCTCGCGGGCAGCGCAATCTATGAGCTCACGGCGGAGTAGCAGCGACATTGCGGTTGCCGCGCGCCCCACGCTCCCACTTGTGCGTGCAGCTCTCTGTCCAAACCTTGTCCAAAGCTTGTCCGTTCGCACCAGTGCCATCGGCGTTGTGTTTACGTTACCGTCTCATCCGGGGGACATCCACGACCAGATGCCCTATGAATGCTGGCTGTACCCGATTCAACCGCCGGTCCTGGAGTGCCTGACGCCCATGGAGAGACGCCTCGCAGCCATCGTTTGCGCCGATGTTGCCGGCTATTCGCGCATGATGGGTGCCGACGAGGCGGGCACGCACGCGACCTTCAAGGCCCATCGGGCCGCTATCCACCCGATCATCCTCAATCACGGCGGCCGCATCGTCAAAAATACCGGCGACGGCTTCCTGCTGGAATTTCCGAGCGTGGTCGGCGCCACTGAGGCCGCCATCGCGCTGCAGAGGCTGATGGCGGAGCGCAATGACCATCTGCCCTCCGATCGCGCCATGCATTTCCGCCTCGGCATCCACATGGGCGATGTCATCGCCGATGAGGACGAGGTGTTCGGCGACGATGTCAACATCGCCGTCCGCCTCGAGCAGGCTTCGCCACCCGGCGGCATCGCGGTGTCGGCCAAGGCCTATGGCGAGGCTTGCCGGCATCTCGACATCAGCATGGTCAATGCCGGCCATCACCGCTTCAAGAACATCGGCGATCCGATCGAGGTCTGGACCTGGGAGCCGCAAGAATCGGAGGACTCGGAGGAGCGCAAGCGCGAATTTGCGGAGACATCCGCGCTGGCTGCGCAGTACCGGCTCGCCATTGTCGGCGTTCTTCCCTTCACCAATCTCAGCGACGGCGCGGACGAATATTTCGCCGACGGCCTGACCGAGGACCTGATTCACGCGCTGTCGCTGCAATCCTTCTACCGGGTGCTGAGCCGCAATTCGACCTTCCCGTTCAAGGGCAGGAATTTGAGCGCCCGCCTGATCGCGCGCGAGATCGACGCCAGCTATCTGATCCAGGGCTCGGTGCGCCGCGCCGGCGAGAAGATCCGCGTCACCGCCGAGCTGATCGCGCCCGAAAGCGGCGAGCAATTATGGACCGGGCGCTATGACCGCGACATCGGCGAGTTGTTCGCGCTGCAGGACGAGATCACCACCAGCCTGTCGGCGGCGATCGCACCGGAGATCTTTCGCGCCGAAGCGCTTGCGCGTGGCCGGCCCGCCGGCGACCTCACCGCATGGGATCGTTTCCTGCGCGGCCTCTCGCATTATTATCGCCAGACCAGCGCCGATTTCGAAACTGCCATGGCGCTGTTCAAGGAGGCCATCGCGCTCGACCCCGCGCTTGCGATCGCGCGGGCCTATCTGGCCACCATGATGACGCAGGGCGTGCATTTCGGATGGATCAGGAGCACCCAGGAATTGTGGGAGGCCGCCATGGAGCTGGCGCAGGACAGCGTCCGCCTCGATCCGCGCTCCTCGTTCGCCTTCTCGATCCTGGCCTATCTGCACGCGATGCAGGGCCGCATCGAAGCCGCGCACGACGCGATCCGCAAGGCCATTGCGCTCAACCCCTACGACATGGGCGCACGCGGCGTTCAGGGCGCCTGCCATCTGGTCTCCGGCGACCATCGCGAGGCGATCGCGCTATTGACCATGGCGGTCCAGCGCGGCAACAGCGATCCCCGCTACCAATGGCCGGCGCTGCTCGCCTTCAGCCATTATCTGCTCGGGCAATATGACGCCACGCTGTCCTGGGCGCGCGAGGCGCTCTATTCGCATCCCGGTCATCTTCAGGTGCTCGCGGTCAAGGCGGCGGCGCTGGCGCAGCTGGGGCGGGCCGAGGAAGCGGCACAAGCCACACAGATCTTGCTGAGCAAGCATCCGGACTTGACCGTCGAGCGGCACTTGCGGAATTTCCATTGGAAAGAGCCGGCGGATGTCGCCAGCTACAAAGAGGGGCTGCTCAAAGCCGGCATCCCGTTCGCGCGGCTCAAGCTGGTCGAAACCGCACCCAAACGCGCCGCGGACTCTTGAGCTGCGCCCTCATTTCGCCTGAAGCAGCGCAAGGCGCGCGCCGAGATAGACGAACATGGTCCCGAGCGCGCGGTTGATCCACGCCATCGCACGGCCGGATTGCCTGACCCGGTGCGCCGTTTTCGCAGCAAAGGCGGCCACGCCGAGGCACCACAGCGTGCCGTTGAAGATGAAGATGGCGCCGAGCAGAAGAAACGCGAGCGCCTTGTGTGCCGAATCCGCCATCACGAATTGCGGCAGGAACGCCAGGAAGAACAGCGCCACCTTCGGATTGAGCACATTGGTCAGCGCGCCCTGCCAGAACACCCGCCGCAGCGGGACGGCGTCCTCTCCGCCTGGCTTCTCGTCACCAGGCACGGCAGAACTCTCGCGGGACAGCAGCATCTTCAGGCCAATGAAGCAGAGATAAGCCGCGCCAAGCCATTTGATCGCAGTGAATGCTGCCGAGGAGGCGGCCAGCAGCGCCGACAGCCCGGCCGCGCAGGCCACGACATGAACGAGGCAGCCGCAGCTGATCCCGATCGCAGCAAGCGCCCCGCCCCGCCAGCCAAGCTGCGCGCTGCGACCGACGATGTAGGCCGTGTCGGGCCCCGGCGTGATGTTGAGGATGAGGCCAGAGACGATGAAGAGCGGGAGATCGTGAATGCCGAGCATTGTGGGCGGCCTATACCTATTCAAGCGGGTTGGGATTTCGGCGCAAGGCCGGGAAGCCTGTTAGTTGGATGTCTACTGGACTGCACCCCTCAAGTGAGACACGATAATCTCGGTGACAGCGCGGTTGCCGGTGTGGGGACCATAGCCGACACTTCTCGTTGGGGCGACAAGGGCTGGGGCGCGAATGACGAATTACGCTGCCGCTAGTCCGCCCACAAATCCGACCTGATGGCCAGTCAGGCAAAACCCTGTCAAGCCCGACATGTAAAAATTTTCCTATTTACAGAAATTCGGATTTGGCGTATATTGCGATCATCCCGCCTCGACATGAGGGACGTATCGCGGTCGTCACGGCACGTGCGGCGGGGATGCGGTGGACGTGAGAGCGCCGTCCGACGAGCGGCGCCGACACGGACGGCGAAGTGGTGTGGTCCTGGCGCCCCAAAGCTCTGGCGTCAAGTCTTGCGCGGGATGAGCGTAAGGCGACGGTGGCAAACGAGAGGGTTCACCGAGGAGAGCGCCTATAAGCCGTAAACCACTGCGCAGGGAAGGCCGGTTGTCACCGCCTGTACCTGTGGTTTTCGCGCTTGCGCAGTTTTTTCTGCGCGAGGGCCCCGGGTGCAGCGGCCACCCGGCCTTCCCTGTGCCCTCTTCTGTTCGAGGGCAAGACGAATGCAAGACTTCGGGCGACAGGCGCCGCGAGAGCGCGGACTCATGCCCTCTGCAAGGACGGCTTGCCGGCGCATGGCCAGGCCCGTTCGGATCGAGGCCTCACTTGAACAGCGGCGTGCCCGGCACGAAGGCATCGAACGCGGCCCAGAATTGCGAGCGGTAACGGTCCTGCTCCTGCAGGATCTCATGCTTGGAGCCGGCGATCACGAGATGGGAGCCGGCGCGCAGATGATAGGCGAACTCCTCGATCGCCGAGGTCGACACCACGCTGTCGTTGGACGCGGCCAGCATCAGGATCGGCTGGCGGATCTGCGAGGGATAATCAGAGCGGCGAAAGGTCATCATGGCGCGGAAGGCGGCATCGGTCCAGGCGATGGTTGGCGATGCGATGCCAAGCGTCGGGTCCTCCTCCAGGATCGCGGCATTGCGCGCGTAGCGCACGGGATCGCTGGTGAGCGGATTGTTGATGAAGGAATCGGTGCCGGTGAGATGGTCACTGCCGCCGGGAATATAGCCGCCGCCGCGGCCGATATATCTGAGCGTCCGCACCAGCGCGCGCACCGGGAGCGAGGTGGTGCGGCCGGGCAGGTCGATCATCGGCGCCGACAGCACGATGCGGTCGAACCAGCGCTTGCCGGCGTGAGCGATCCGAAGCAGCACCGTGCCGCCCATGGAATGGGCCAGCGCGAAGTGCGGCGGCGGGCAATCGGGCAGCACCACCTGCTGCACGAAGGTCTCGACGTCGACCTCATACTCCGAGAAGCTGCGCACATAGCCCTTGCGTGGGTCGCGCAGCCGGCGCGACGAGTGCCCCTGCCCGCGCCAGTCGATCATGGCGACCGCAAAGCCGCGGTCGCGCAGGTCGCGCACCGTCTCGAAATATTTCTCGATCTGCTCGCTGCGCCCGGTGAAGACGCAGACCGTGCCCTTGCGGCCCGACGGCGGCGCCCAGCGCGCAAAGCGCAGCTCCGCGCCGTCGGGCGTCTTGATGGTGCCGCTGACTACATCTTCCGGAACGGGATTGGAGGGAATCGAGACCAGCGTCATTTGAGGTTGATTGCAGGTGCCTGGCGGTAGGGAGATGGTGCTGGAAATCAAGGGGCGCGCGACGTGAGAGACGCAAAAAGCGAGCTGATCGCGCCCTCTTGAAGCAGTCTGGAATCAACCCATATCACCTTCGTGCAGGCCGCTACCAGTGCTTCGGAACTCCCCAAGAGAACTTCCGGGCATCAGGCTGCACAAGTTAACAGCCCGGCCCGATGGCGGGCGGGTTCATGCAACAGTCGCTCAATGGAGGACTCCATGCGTACCTACGATCTCACTCCGTTTTACCGTTCCACCGTCGGCTTCGACCGTCTCTTTTCCC
Organism: Bradyrhizobium sp.; assembly: GCA_035652015.1. Taxonomy (GTDB): domain Bacteria; phylum Pseudomonadota; class Alphaproteobacteria; order Rhizobiales; family Xanthobacteraceae; genus Bradyrhizobium. The sequence continues at coordinate 83,861 of DASREP010000101.1, forward strand.
TGCTGGACCAGGCGACGTCCGACGGCAGCCCCGGCTATCCCCCCTACAATATCGAGCGCACCGGCGATAACGCCTACCGCATCAGTGTCGCGGTCTCCGGCTTCGGCAAGGACGAGCTGTCCATCGTCGCCAAGGAGAACACGCTGACCATCAAGGGCGAGAAAGTCGCCAATGAGAACAGCAAGCCCCAGGCCGAAGTGCTCTATCGCGGCATCGCCGCGCGCGCCTTCGAGCGTGTATTCCAGCTCGCCGATTTCGTGGTGGTGAAGAACGCCTCGCTCGAGAACGGCCTGCTCCATGTCGACCTCGTGCGCGAGATTCCCGAGGCCAAGAAGCCCCGGCAGATTCCGATCGGCGGCGCCGCGCAGCCCGCGCAGGTGACGACCGGCTCGGCGGACAAGGCTGCAGCCTAAATATCCCGTGAATTCCAGTCACTCACGAAAACGCCCCGGGAGACCGGGGCGTTTTTTGTGCGGCGCGTGACCTCATGTGGAAGGACCTAGTCCAACCCCTGCACCGGCGGCATGTCCTGGGTCGGCTTGATCACCGGCTGCGGCTTGGCCTCGACGGTCGGTGCGGCGGGCAGCGGCGCGGCGGCACTGACTTGCGGCTGAGGCCGCGGCTGTACGGCGGCCGTCTCGGCCGGCTTGGGTGTGGGCAATGGAACTGCGCGACCGGCATCCCGTCTGGTCAGATCGCGACTCGTGACATTGGGAATTGGAGCCGGCGGGCGCAATCCCCGCACTGTGGTGGGCGGCGGCAGCGCGGCCTGCGCGCCGTAGGGGCCGGTCGACTGGGACGCATGCGGTCCGCCCATCCAGGGAGCGGCCGGCATGAAACGGATGATCCGGCCGTTGCGGCCATCGATCAGGAGGCGGCCATCCTCGCCGTCCGGATCCATGGCCGCGATCTCATAGGCATAAGCCCGCCGGTGCGGAATCCCGAGCGGCAGGAAGCCGTTTTCACGCAACACCGCATAGACCTCACGCGGCGGCATCAGCGCGGGCTCGTAGCCATAGGCCACGCCGGGCGGCGCGTCGGCTGGCGGCGCGCCGTAGGGCGATGGCGGCGCGGCGCCATAACGCGGCGGCACCGGCGGCATTGCGCCATAGGGCTCCTCGAAATCGGACACGGTCTGGTAACGGGACTGTGCAGCGCCATAGGCCCCCAGCATCTGGGGTCCCGGCATTTGCGCGCTCGCGGAAAAGCCCGCAAAAACCAACCCGGCCGAGACGACACACCCTGCGAGCAGCTTCATTGCTCTCTTGCTCCACTTGAGCCCCCAACGAGCCCATGGTTAAGGGTCATTGGGGATTTCGGCGGTCCTTGGGCCGCATCAGGGCGGGTTTGCCTCAAATCCGAGGCGCGCCAACAATCGCTCTAAAACTTGACCTGCGGCCACGTCAGGCGAGCGGCGACATTCACGCGCTTGTGTGATAGGAAAAAGTTTGGCATGGTCGGTGTTAGGACAGTCTCACTGTCTTAAATTTGGGGCAATCCCGGCACAGGGATTGCAACGAAGATCCGGCGCTTTTACGCCGGGATAAAGTGCAGGCACGGCCGTTCAAAGGGGACGCTGAACGGGACGCCTGAAAGCGAAAAAATCCGGCTCGCGGAGGACGAGCGGTGGCCCTTTTTGAGGGTGCCGCGGGACGCCAAAGGTGCGCCGGACGGTGAGCCACCGCACCAGCCGGACTGAGAGGACAAAATGAGCGGGTTGGAATTCGAGCGCCAGAACATCTCGAGCGAAGCATCGCAGGCGGCTTGCGACTCGAAACCGGCTGAGGCGACGCACGAGCATGCGCTCGAACACACGCTAGAACATGCGCTAGAACATACTTGGCGCCCGCCGGCCGAGGGCCTGTACGACCTCTCGCTGGAGAAGGATTCGTGCGGCGTCGGCTTCATCGCCAATATCAAGGGCAAGAAGTCGCATCAGATCGTTTCCGACGCACTGAATATCCTCTGCAATCTTGAGCATCGTGGCGCGGTCGGCGCCGATCCGCGCGCCGGGGACGGCGCCGGCATCCTGGTGCAGATCCCGCACGCCTTTTTCAAGCGCAAGGCCGCCGAGATCGGCTTTGAGCTGCCCGAGCCCGGCCAATATGCCATCGGCGCGCTGTTCATGCCCAAGGACGCGGCCTGGCGAAAGGTGATCCAGTCGATCATCGCCGACCAGATCAAGGCCGAAGGTCTCTTGCTGCTCGGCTGGCGCGACGTGCCGACCGACAACTCCTCGCTGGGCGAGACGGTCAAGCCGACCGAGCCGACCCACATGCAGGTCTTCATCGGCCGCAACGGCGTCGCCAGGACCGACGACGAATTCGAGCGCAAGCTCTACATCCTGCGCAAGTCGATCTCGCAGGCGATCTACCAGCGCCGCGACCGCGGCGGCGCCGGTTATTATCCCTGCTCGTTCTCCTGCCGCACCGTGATCTACAAGGGCATGTTCCTCGCCGACCAGCTCGGCAAGTACTATCCCGACCTCCATGAAGCGGATTTCGAGAGCGCGCTGGCGCTGGTGCATCAGCGCTTCTCGACCAACACCTTCCCGACCTGGTCGCTGGCGCATCCCTATCGGATGATTGCGCATAATGGCGAGATCAACACGCTGCGTGGCAACGTCAACTGGATGGCGGCGCGTCAGGCTTCGGTGTCATCGGAGCTCTACGGCAAGGACATCAGCCGCCTGTGGCCGATCTCCTACGAGGGCCAGAGCGACACCGCCTGCTTCGACAACGCGCTCGAATTCCTGGTGCAGGGCGGCTACTCGCTGCCGCATGCCGTGATGATGATGATCCCGGAGGCCTGGGCGGGCAATCCGCTGATGGATAAGGAGCGCCGCTCCTTCTACGAATATCATGCAGCGCTGATGGAGCCGTGGGACGGCCCAGCCGCGATCGCCTTCACCGACGGCCGCCAGATCGGCGCGACGCTGGACCGCAACGGCCTGCGCCCGGCGCGCTATCTCGTGACCAAGGACGATCGCATCGTGATGGCGTCCGAAATGGGCGTGCTCAAGATCCCCGAGGACCAGATCGTCACCAAATGGCGACTGCAGCCCGGCAAGATGCTGCTGGTCGACCTCGACCAGGGCCGGCTGATTCCCGACGACGAGATCAAGGCCTCGCTGTCCAAGAGCCATCCCTACCAGGCGTGGCTCGACCGCACCCAGATCGTGCTTGAGGATCTCAAGGACGCGCCGGCCCAGGGCGTGCGTTCCAATTTGCCGCTGCTCGATCTGCAGCAGGCCTTCGGCTACACCCAGGAAGACATCAACATCCTGATGACGCCGATGGCCTCCACCGGTGAAGAGGCGACCGGCTCGATGGGCAACGATACGCCCGTCTCGGCGCTGTCGGACAGGCCGAAGCAGCTCTTCACCTACTTCAAGCAGAACTTCGCGCAGGTCACCAACCCGCCGATCGACCCGATTCGCGAGGAGCTCGTCATGAGCCTCGTCTCGATCATCGGGCCGCGGCCGAACCTGTTCGATCTCAAGGGCCTCGCATCCACCAAGCGGCTCGAGGTCCGCCAGCCGATCCTGACCGACGCCGATCTTGAGAAGATCCGCTCGATCTCCGAGGTCGGCGACACCCATTTCAAGTCGCGCACCATCGACACCACCTTCCACGCAGGCCTCGGCGCCTCCGGCATGGAGCAGGTGCTGGACGAGCTCTGCGCGCGCGCCGAAGCTGCGGTCCGCGAAGGCGTCAACATCATCATCCTGTCCGATCGCATGGTCGGCACCGACCGGATTCCGATCCCGTCGCTGCTCGCCTGCGCCGCCGTGCATCATCACCTGATCCGCGTCGGGCTTCGCACCTCGGTCGGCATCGTCGTCGAGTCGGGCGAGCCCCGCGAGGTGCATCACTTCGCCTGCCTCGCCGGCTATGGCGCGGAGGCCATCAACCCGTACCTGGCGTTCGAAACCATCATCGCCATGAAGGATCGGCTGCCGACCGCGCTCGACGATTACGAACTGGTCAAGCGATACATCAAGTCGATCGGCAAGGGTCTTCTCAAGGTGATGTCCAAGATGGGCATCTCGACCTACCAGTCCTATTGCGGGGCGCAGATTTTCGATGCCGTGGGGCTGAAGGCGGATTTCGTCGCCAAATATTTTGCCGGCACTCACACCCGCATCGAGGGCGTCGGACTGAACGAGATCGCGGAAGAATCCGTGCGGCGGCACAACGATGCCTTTGGCGAAGCGCTGGTCTACAAGGGTGCGCTCGATGTGGGCGGCGAATATGCCTACCGCACCCGCGGCGAGGATCACGCCTGGACCGCGGAGTCGGTCGCGACGCTGCAGCACGCGGTGCGCGGCAATTCCAAGGACCGCTACCGCGCGTTTGCAAAGATCCTGAACGAGCAATCCGAGCGGCTGCTGACCTTGCGCGGCCTGTTCCGCATCAAGACGGCGGAAGAGGACAAGCGCAAGCCGATCGCGCTCGACCAGGTCGAGCCGGCCAAGGACATCGTCAAGCGTTTTGCCACCGGCGCGATGAGCTTCGGCTCGATCTCGCGCGAGGCGCACACGACGCTTGCAATCGCCATGAACCGGATCGGCGGCAAGTCGAACACCGGCGAAGGCGGCGAGGAGGCCGACCGGTTCAAGCCGCTCCCGAACGGCGATTCCATGCGTTCGGCGATCAAGCAGGTCGCCTCCGGACGTTTCGGCGTCACGACGGAATATCTCATCAATTCCGACATGATGCAGATCAAGATGGCGCAAGGAGCGAAGCCCGGCGAAGGCGGGCAGCTGCCCGGCCACAAGGTCGACGCCACCATCGCCAAGGTGCGCCACTCGACGCCGGGCGTCGGCCTGATCTCGCCGCCGCCGCACCACGACATCTATTCGATCGAGGATCTCGCGCAGCTGATCTATGACCTGAAGAACGTCAATCCCGACGGCTGGGTCTCGGTCAAGCTCGTGTCCGAGATCGGCGTCGGAACGGTGGCCGCGGGCGTGGCCAAGGCACGCGCCGACCACGTCACCATCGCGGGCTTCGAAGGCGGCACCGGCGCTTCGCCGCTGACCTCGATCAAGCATGCCGGCAGCCCTTGGGAAATCGGTCTCGCCGAGACCCATCAGACGCTGGTGCGCGAGCGGCTGCGCAGCCGCATCTCGGTGCAGGTCGACGGCGGCTTCCGCACCGGCCGCGACGTCGTGATCGGCGCGCTGCTCGGGGCCGACGAGTTCGGCTTCGCCACCGCGCCCTTGATTGCGGCCGGCTGCATTATGATGCGCAAGTGCCATCTCAACACCTGCCCGGTCGGCGTGGCGACGCAGGATCCGGTGCTGCGCAAGCGCTTCACCGGGCAGCCCGAGCACGTGATCAACTACTTCTTCTTCGTCGCCGAAGAGGTGCGCGAGATCATGGCGAGCCTCGGCTACCGCTCGTTCAACGAGATGGTCGGCCAGACCCAGATGCTCGACCAGACGTCGCTGGTCGCGCACTGGAAAGCAAAAGGCCTCGACTTTTCCAAGCTGTTCGTGCGGCAGAAGGAAGCCAAGGGCCAGAAGATCTATCACTCGGAGGCCCAGAACCATCATCTGGACGCCGTGCTCGACCGCAAGCTGATCGAGAAGGCGAAGCCCGCGCTCGACCGGGGCGCGCCGGTGAAGTTCGATGCCGAGATCAACAACACCGACCGTTCCGCCGGCGCGATGCTGTCCGGCACGGTGGCCAAGATCTACGGCCATGCCGGCCTGCCCAACGATACCATCCACGTCTCGTTCAAGGGCACCGCGGGCCAGGCGTTCGGCGCCTGGCTCGCGCGCGGCGTCACCTTCGATCTCGAGGGGGAAGGCAACGACTATGTCGGCAAGGGCCTGTCCGGGGGCAAGATCATCGTCAAGCCGCCGCGCAATGGCGGCATCGTGCCGGAGGAGTCCATCATCGTCGGCAACACCGTGCTGTACGGCGCGATCGAAGGCGAATGCTATTTCCGTGGCATTGCCGGCGAGCGCTTTGCGGTCCGCAATTCCGGCGCGGTCGCGGTGGTCGAGGGCGCGGGCGATCATTGCTGCGAATACATGACCGGCGGCATCGTGGTGGTGCTCGGCAAAACGGGGCGCAACTTCGCGGCCGGCATGTCGGGCGGCATCGCCTATGTGCTGGACGAGACCGGCGACTTCGAGAAGCTGTGCAATCTCTCGATGGTCGAGCTCGAGCCGGTGCTGTCGGAAGAGATGGTCAATGAGAGCATCTACGGTCTCTCGGGCGATCTCGAGGCGCATGGCAAGGTCGACGTGTTCAAGAACCTGCTCGACTCCGACGTCGAGCGGTTGCATGTCCTGATCTCGCGCCATGCCAAGGCGACGGGCTCCAGGCGCGCCATCGAGATCCTCGGCAACTGGAAGGAATGGCTGCCGAAGTTCCGCAAGGTGATGCCGGTCGAGTACCGGCGCGCCCTGCGGGAGATGCAGGCCAATGCCGACGCCGAGCCGAAGATCGCGATCGGGGCGTAGTTCACCAGCGTCATTCCGGGGCATCGCGCAGCGATGAACCCGGGATCTCGCAAAACAATCTCCAGGTTCCGGGTTCGCGCCATTGGCGCGCCGCGGAATGACCGCAAAAAATAGTCGCAGGGGTTTTTGGGTTAATGGGCAAGGTCACGGGTTTTCTGGAAATCGAGCGGCACGACCGCAAGTACGCGCCGGTCGTCGAGCGCATCAAGCACTTCAACGAATTCGTCATTCCCCTGACGGAGAAAGAGCTTCGCGACCAGGCCGCGCGCTGCATGAATTGCGGCATCCCCTATTGCCACGGCACCGGCTCGGTTCAACCGGGCACGCCGGGCTGTCCGGTCAACAACCAGATCCCCGACTGGAACGATCTGGTCTACCAGGGCAACTGGCAGGAGGCCGCGCGCAACCTGCACTCGACCAACAATTTCCCCGAATTCACCGGCCGCATCTGCCCCGCGCCCTGCGAGGCCTCGTGCACGCTGAACATCGACGACAACCCGGTCACCATCAAGACGATCGAATGCGCCATCGTCGACCGCGCCTGGGAGCAGGGCTGGGTCCACCCCGAGCCCCCGGCAGTGAAGACCGGCAAGAAGGTCGCGGTGATCGGCTCGGGCCCGGCGGGCCTCGCCTGTGCGCAGCAGCTCGCGCGCGCGGGCCATGAGGTGCATGTGTTCGAGAAATTCGCCAAGGCGGGGGGACTGCTGCGCTATGGCATTCCCGACTTCAAGATGGAGAAGCACTATATCGACCGCCGCATCGCGCAGATGGAGGCGGAAGGCGTGGTGTTCCACTATGGCGCCCATGTCGGCGGCAGCGGCGATGGCGCGGTCGATCCGCGCGTCATGCTCAACGAATACGATGCGCTGGCGCTGACCGGCGGGGCGGAAGCGCCGCGCGACCTGCCGATCCCCGGCCGCGATCTCGCCGGCATCCATTTCGCGATGGACTTTCTGCCGCAACAGAATCGTCGCATCGGCCAGGAGCCGATCACCGGGGCCGAGATCCTCGCCACCGACAAGCATGTCGTCGTGATCGGCGGTGGCGACACCGGCAGCGACTGCATCGGCACCTCGTTCCGGCAAGGCGCCAGGTCTGTCACCCAGCTCGAGATCATGCCGGCGCCGCCCGAGCGCGAGAACAAGGGCCTGACCTGGCCGAACTGGCCGCTGAAGATGCGCACCTCCTCCAGCCAGGCCGAAGGCGCCGCGCGCGATTACGCTGTGCTGACGCAGAGCTTCACGGGCACCGATGGCAAGGTCGCCAAGCTGCACTGCGTGCGGGTCGACGACAAGTTCAAGCCGCTGCCGGGCACCGAGTTCGAGCTCGAGGCCGAACTCGTCCTGCTCGCCATGGGCTTTGTGCATCCCGTGCACGAGGGCCTCTTGAAGCTCTTGAGCGTCGAGCTCGACCAGCGCGGCAACGTCCGCGCCAACACCGCGGACTACCAGACCTCCCGGCCGAACGTATTCTCCGCCGGCGACATGCGGAGAGGCCAGTCACTGGTGGTCTGGGCGATCCGCGAGGGGCGCCTGTGCGCCCAGGCGATCGACAAGTTCCTGATGGGCCGGACCGACCTGCCGCGGTAAGGGGACGGCGGCCGGCACACGATGACTGTCGTCACCCGCGAAGGCGGGTGACCCAGTATTCCAGAGAGCGGAGTTATATACGGCCAAGCCGCGGGTTACTGGATGCCCCGCCTGCGCGGGGCATGACAAGTTGAGTGCGAGGCGCCGCCCCGTCCTCAATTCTGCAGCCTTACGCCCAGCATCACGACCGTCGCCTTCGAGCTCGCATTCACCACGTTGGAATCCAGCCGGTCCTGGCGCAGCGTGCCCTTGATCCAGAGATTGCGGGTCATCTTGTAGATGACGTCGCCTTCCAGCGAGAAGGTCTGGTCGTTGCGGTCGGCGCCCTGGTAGTCGTACGTGCCGTAGGTGAACTTGCCGATCGCCGTGAGCCAGCGGCGGAAGTCGTGGTCGACCTCGAAAGTGTAGGTGTGCACCAGCACGCCCGACGAGCCCGGCAGCGTGGTCTCGGCGATCTGGGTATCCGAATAGAATTTTGCCGTCGTGAGCGGGGTCGCGCTCCACACCAGCGAGGAAGAGACGAGGAAGCCTTCGAGGCGGCTGAGCCTTGGATCGACATAGTTGCGCGCGGCATAGCCGATCGAGAGCTCGCCCGTCAGAAGCCGCGTGAACTCGAAGGAGCTGCCGGCCTTGGCATAGCCGCCGGAGGAATCGCGCTGATAGCCGTTGCGGTCGAACTGCTCGTCATGCACGCGGGTGTCGCCCTCGACCTCCGCAAACGGCTTCAACCCCGGCAGCACCTCATAGGAGACGCGCCCCACCCCGCCATATTGGGTGAAGTTGCGATCGCCATTGCTGGTGATCTCGCCATCGGTGAGCTTGGAATTCTGGTAGTCGGTGCGGTCGATGGTGGCGCCGGCGGACACGGCCAGCCGGTTGAAGCGCTGGTCGAAGCCGACGGTCGATCCGGCCGTGGTGTAGATCGGATAGCTCGCAAGACCGGCCTGGATGTTCGGGCTGCCCGGATTGTCGGTCGCGACGCGAAGCCTGAGCTGCGCGGCGATGTCGGTGTCGTTACTCACGTCGAGACGGCCGTCGACATGGCCGGTGAAGTCCGGGCGGTTGACATTGGTCGGCGCCGGGGATGGTCCGCCGTCGATGGTCGCCGGCAGCGAACCGCTATAGCCGGTGAAGGAGCCGCGCAGATCCGCCACCAGTGCGTGCCGCTCCCAGTTCGACACCGCGAGAAACTCAGGCGCCACCACCCAGAACGGCAGCCCACGCGGCTCACTGAGACGTCCGGGATTGGTGTCGTAGCCGCCAGAGAGCTCGACGGCCGACCTAATCAGGAAGGGACCGGCATAGTCGCCGACCGCGCCAAACGGATCGTCGTCGGGCTTGAGCCGCCGCCGCTGCGGCTGGCCCGGCACGGTGCCAGCCACGCTAGGTGCGACCGGCGGCTTGTTGGCGCTGTCCGACGGCGGAATCGACAAGCGCAAATCTCCTGTCACATTGACCTGAGGCGGCTGCGGTGGTGGCGTTCCGGGCCCCGGCGACGGCTTTGGCTTGGCCTGGCCCGGATAATATGTCGGCTGCTTGCGATTGCGATTGAGTGCGTCAAAGCCGGAGTCGCGGACGCTGCCCGAGCCCTGCAGCCCATCATTGGGAACGCCGACGCCCGACGGCGCAGGTGCTGCCTGCCCGATCGGCTGGCTGGGAGCAGCAGACGCGCCCTGCGATGCGTCGGCGGAGGCGGCGTTGTCTCCAAGCTTGCGGAACGGCATCTCCTGCGCCGGCACAAAGGCGCCGCGCTGGGGATTGAAGAGGTCGGAGGTCAGCGTCTGGGCGCGCGCTGCAGAGGGATCAAGGACGGCGAGCCACAGGCAGGCGAAGCCTGCGCGCACGAATAGCGCACGGCTCTTTCGGCCTCGGGCTGGCCTTGCCCTCACGATTCCTAAACTCCAACAAATTCATAGACTTAAATGGCGAACTCCAGCCCGGCGCGGACGCCTTGCGGAAGGGGGCGTTAATGGAGTTAAAACAATTATGGTTAATGACCCGTTGAGGGCCCGTAAGCCGCGTCGCCTCCGACTGGCGCGCGTGTTAAGATTCATAAAATGGCCGACCGGCCGCTCCCCTGGAAAGCGATATGGCTCAATCGAAACCGCTGATGGCGACATCGTCCGACGACGCCGTGCAATCGGCCCTGCGCACATTGGAGGTCGGCACTCAGGGCATTGCCGCGATCGTCACGGCCCTGCAGGGCGCGCTCGGCGCGGCGTTTGCGGACGCCGTCCAGCTGATCCGCAACGCCAAGGGCCGCGTCATTGTCACCGGGCTCGGCAAGTCGGGTCATGTCGCGCGCAAAATCGCCGCAACGCTCGCCTCAACCGGCACGCCGGCCTTCTTCGTCCACGCCGCCGAAGCCGGCCATGGCGACCTCGGCATGATCACGCCCGATGACGTGATCGTCGCCCTGTCCTGGTCCGGCGAGCAGCCGGAATTGAAGACCTTGGTGAATTATTCCGCGCGCTTTGCGATCCCGATGATCGCGATCACCTCGAACGCGGAGTCCTCGCTGGGCGCGGCGGCCCGCATCGCGCTGGAATTGCCCAGGGTGCGCGAGGCCTGCCCGCATAATCTGGCGCCGACCACCTCGACTTTGATGCAGGCTGCGATCGGCGACGCGCTCGCCATTGCGCTATTGGAATGCCGCGGCTTCACCGCGCGCCAGTTCGCCAATTTCCATCCCGGCGGCAAGCTGGGCGCGATGCTCAAGCACACCAGCGATCTCATGCACACCGGCGACGAGGTGCCGCTGAAGCCGCTCGGCACCACGATGTCGGAAGCGCTGGTCGAGATGTCCGCCAAGGGTTTTGGCTGCGTCGCCATCGTCGATGCGAAAGGCGAGATCGCGGGCATCATCACCGACGGCGACCTGCGCCGGAAGATGCGCCCCGACCTGATGACCGCCCTGGTCGACGACATCATGACCAGAAATCCCAAGGTCATCGAAGCCAACTCGCTCGCCAGCGAAGCGATCGAGCTGCTGAATTCGGTGAAGATCACGACGCTGATCGTGACGGAAGCGAACAAGCCGGTGGGGATCCTGCACATGCACGATCTGCTGCGGGCGGGGGTGGCTTAGGGCATCTGCTCGCCGTCGTTGCAATGACGTCAGCGCGGAAACCGTGCCGCCTTCTCCTCCAGCGGCAGCGCGAGGCCGTTCGCCAGATACGACACGGTGCGATAGAACCCGCACAGCAGCATGATCTCGAGAATCTGGTCCTCGTCATAATGCGCTTTCAGCGCAGCGAACTCCGCGTCCGTCCAGGTCCCATGGTGATGCAGCGCATCGACCGCGGCGATCAGCGCCTGTTCCGCCGCCGACCAGCACGGGGCGTCGCTGCCCTCCAGCACCGTGGCACGAACCTGCGCCGCATCGAGCCCAGCCGACGCGGCAAAAATCGCGACGTGCACGCCCCACTCATATTCGCATCTGTTCAGTGCGCAGGTGCGGTCGATGATGATCTCCCGCTCGCGCAGAGACAGCGGCCCGCGGTCGAGCAGGCTTCCGGCGCGGAATTTCTCCCAGGCGCGGGCGTGGCCAGCCATGACGCGGAACAGCATCAAGGGCGGCGCGCCGCGCATGATGCGGTCGAACTGATGCTGGATATCGGATGGATAAGGCGGCTCGATGGGCGGGACGCGTGATACGGGACCTGACATGGCCGATTCCTCTGCTACAATATCCGTAGCGGTACGCTACATTATCTGTAGCGGACGGACAAGGAGCCACCTTGGCGAAACACGTCGCAAAAAAGCGCAACGTACGCGGGTCGCGCACGGGGCGGCCGATCATGGTGCTGCTCGACCTCCTCGGCCGACGCTGGGCCCTGCGGATCATGTGGGAATTGCGCGGCGAGCGGCTGACCTCACGCGCCTTGCGTGCGGCCTGCGACGATGCTTCTCCGACCATCCTGCAGACCCGCCTGACCGAGCTGCGCGAGGCCGGCTTTGTCGAGTTGGTGCTGCCGGAGGGCTACGGCCTGACCCCGCTTGGCCGCGAACTCTGCGAAACCTTCCTGCCGCTGCACCGTTTTGCGGAACGGTGGTGCAAGCGGGAGACAAACTGAGAGAGTTCCCCCCTCACCCGGATTGCATCTGGCGACGCAATCCGGCCTCTCCTCGCGCGGGGCAAGGCAAGAATCTAAACCGCCGCGACCGTCAGATTCGCACCGTCCGCATGCACCACGCGCACCCGCGAGCCGGCGGGCGTGTCGGGGCCGGCGACGCGCCAGACGGTGTCGTCGACGCGCACAGTGCCGGCGCCGTCGACAATCGGCCGCTCCAGCGTGAACACGCGCCCGACCAGAGCTTCGGCGCGGCGGTTGAGGAAGGCACTCCCCTCGTCGGTCTTGCGGGCGCCGAGCGCCAGCCGCCGCCACACCGGCACGGCACAGGCGGCGAACACGGCAAACATCAGGAGCTGCGTCTGCCAGGATGGATGCAGGCCGAACGACACCAGCCCGACCAGCAGTGCCGCGAGCCCGAGCCAGAACAGGAACACGCCGGGTGCGGCCAACTCCAGCGCCATCAGGATGAAACCGAAGATCAGCCAGTTCCAGGTGCCCAGCGTGACAAACATCTCGGCCATGAAATGACCTCCAAGCTTATACCTTTCCGAGCCTATGCCTTTCCAAGCCTATGCCTTCGGCGGCACCGCGGGCGGTGTGGCTCCGGCTGATGGCACCGAGCCACGGCGGGCCGCAGCGGCGGCCGAGACCGCGCTTTCTCCAAACGTCGCCTTCGCGATCTCGCCAATGCCGGCGAGCGAGGACAGCATGCCCGTCGCTTCGAGCGGCAGCATGATCACCTTCTGGTTCGGCGAGTCCGCGAGTTGGCCAAACGCCTTGATATATTTGTCGGCGATGAAATAGTTCAGCGCCGCAACGTCGCCCTTGGCAATGGCTTCGCTGACCATCTGGGTCGCCTTGGCTTCCGCTTCGGCGGAACGCTCGCGCGCCTCCGCATCGCGGAAGGCGGCCTCGCGTCGACCCTCGGCCTGCAAAATCTGGCTCTGCTTGGCGCCCTCGGCGCGCAGGATGTCGGACTGGCGCTGGCCTTCGGCCTGCAGGATGTCGGCGCGCTTGACGCGCTCGGCCTTCATCTGCCGTCCCATCGCCTCCACGAGGTCCGCCGGCGGCACGATGTCCTTGATCTCGATGCGGTTGACCTTGACGCCCCAGGGCGAGACCGCGGCATCGACCACCCGCAGCAGCCGCTCGTTGATTTCATCGCGGTGTGACAGCACCTGGTCGAGGTCCATTGACCCCATCACCGAGCGGATGTTGGTCATCGTCAGCACCGTGATCGCGTTCTCCAGATTGGCGACCTCGTAGCTCGCGCGTGCCGCCTCGAACACCTGGAAGAAGGCGACGCCGTCGACCGTCACGGTGGCGTTGTCCTTGGTGATCACCTCCTGCTCGGGGATGCCGATCACCTGCTCCATCATGTTCATCTTGCGGCCGACGCGGTCGAAATAGGGCACGATCAGGTTGAGCCCTGGCTTGAGCGTGCGGGTGTATTTGCCGAAGCGCTCGATGGTCCAGTCGTAACCTTGCGGCACCGTCTTGATGCCGGCAAACAGCGTGACGACGACGAGCAACACAAGAACGATCGCAAAAACATCGAAACCGGACATTCACTCCTCCAAGCCGATCCCCGGCCGAGCGTAGGCGTTCGACCCTGCCATTTGTCTGGCCGGTGCCGGCGCCGGTTCACCGACTGTTCTTGTTACTGCCCGGCTATGTACGGCCTCGTGTAGCGGGAAGAGCACGAATCCCGAACGGGTTGCAAGGGGCTCGCATTGCAAAAGACCGGCGCGCCCGCCCGCTGGATCAAATCCAGCCCTGCAGCTCGCGCAGCACCAATTGGCGGAGGACATCCATGCCGGGATCACTATCGTTGAGGCAGGGGATGGCGGAAAACTCCTCGCCGCCATTGTGCTCGAAGATCTCCGCGTTCTCGCCGGCGATCTCCTCCAGCGTCTCCAGGCAATCGGCGGCAAAGCCCGGCGTCACCACGGCAACGCGCTTGACGCCCTCTTTCGCCAGGCGCTCTACCGTCTTGTCGGTGTAGGGCTGCAGCCACTCGTCTCTGCCGAAGCGCGACTGGAAGGTCATCAGCAGTTTATCCGGCCCAAGGCCAAGCCGCTTGCGCAACGCCTCCGTCGTCGCCGCGCAATGCACGGGATAGGGATCGCCGGCATCGACATAGGCTTTCGGCATGCCGTGATAGGAGGCCAGGATCATCTCCGGCTTGAACGGCAGCGTCGCAAGGTGCGCATTGATCGAGACCGCAAGCGCCTCGATATAATCGGGATCGTTGTAGTAAGGCGGCGTCACGCGCAGCGTCGGTTGGGCGCGCAGGCGCGTCAGCACCCGGAACGCCTCGTCGCAGACGGTCGCCGACGTCGCTGCGGAATATTGCGGATAGAGCGGCACCAGCAGCAGGCGGTCGCACCCCTGCGCAGTAAGCGCCTCGATCCGGCTGAGGATCGACGGATTGCCGTAGCGCATCGCCCAATCGACCACGACATGCTTGCGATCGGCGATCGCCGAAGCGAGCTTCTCGGCCTGCGAGCGCGTGATCGTCTTCAGCGGGGATTCGTTGTTCTCGTCGTTCCAGATCTTCTGGTAGTCGCGCGCCTTGGCGCGGGGGCGCCTGCGCAGGATGATGCCGTTGAGGATGACCTTCCAAAGCAGGCCCTGGTCCTCGATGACGCGGGGATCGGACAGAAATTCCTTGAGGTAGACCCGCACGCCGGCCGCGTTCGCCGTATCCGGCGTCCCGAGATTGACCAGCAGCACGCCGACCCGCTGCGGGCTTGGTACAGCCACTGGTGTTGCGCTCTCAGTTGGGAGGACAGCTGTCATTGCATCCATCTTGGCATCCGGCGTGGATTCGCGCGTTGAACCGTCCTTGTCAAGCCGCGGCTGGGTTCGATAGTCTCCGCGCAAATTAACAGGGATGACAGATGACGATCGCCGAATATTGCGTTTTCGCGACCGTAGCGCTCTATCTGCTGACGATCGTTCCGATCAAATGGCTGTCGTACCGTGACTATGACAATGCCAAACCGCGCGATCCGGCCTTTTATGAGGATGCGATCCGGGCGCGCGCGCTCGGGGCCCATCAGAACGGCATTGAAGCCTTCCCGTTCTTTGCGGTGGCCGTGCTGCTCGCAGAGTTTCGCGAGGCGCCGCAGAATCTGATCAACGAGCTCGCGATGCTGTTCCTGATCGTGCGGGTCGCCTATGTCCTGACCTATATCGGCAATCGCCCGCGGCTGCGCTCCATCCTGTGGAATGTCGGCTTCACCATCAACATCGCGATCTTCTTCCTGCCCCTGCTCAAGAGGCTGTGAGGGAGTGGTGGGCGCCGCCTCGTGCTCGTGCCGCCTTGTGAGGTGAGCACACTGAACGGGCTCCCGTCCCCCTTGCGGGGAAGGGTGGGCAAGGGGTTCCACACGCACCGAACCCGGGGCTTACCCCCTCCCTGGCCCTCCCCCGCATCCGCCTTCGCCAGAAGGCGGGCTTCGGCGGACAAGAGGGGGGAGGGAACGGAAAGAGCGCGGCAAGTAATCGCGGTTACGCCGCCTCCGCATCCTGCAAGAGCCCGCGGCGGCGGAGCAGCGCGTCGGGTTCGGGCTCGCGGCCACGGAAGGTGATGTAAGCCTTCTCCGGATCCACCGAACCGCCGGCCGAATAGATGTCGTCGTGAAGACGCTTGGCGACATCGGGATCGAAGATGTTGCCGGCCTCCTCGAAGGCGCCGAAGGCGTCCGCGTCCATCACCTCCGACCACATGTAGCTGTAATAGCCCGCCGCATAATAGCCGCCGGAGAAGATGTGACCGAACTGGCTCGGCCGGTGTCGCATCGCGATCTCCTCGGGCATGCCGATCTTCTCGAGCTCGGCCCGCTCGAAAGCATGCACGTCCTTGATGCTGGCGGCCGGCTGGGTGTGGAATTCGAGATCGAGCAGCGCTGAGGAGACGAACTCGACGGTGGCAAAGCCCTGGTTGAATTTTCGCGCGGCCAGGAACCGCTGCAGCAGGTCGTCCGGCAGGGGCTCGCCCGTCTGGTAATGGCGGGCGAACTTCTGCAGCACCTCGGGCCGTTCCTGCCAGTGCTCGTAGAGCTGGGATGGCAGCTCGACAAAGTCGGTGAACACCGACGTGCCCGACAGCGACGGGTAGACCACATTCGACAACATGCCGTGCAGGCCATGGCCGAACTCATGGAACAGGGTCCGCGCCTCGTCGGGCGACAGCAGCGAGGGCTGGCCCTCGGCGCCCTTGGCGAAGTTGCAGACATTGATGATCAAGGGCGCCACCTCGCCATCGAGCTTCTGCTGGTCGCGCAGCGAGGTCATCCACGCACCGGAGCGCTTTGAGGGCCTCGCAAAGTAGTCACCATAGAACAGCGCCTTGTGGGCGCCCGAGGCGTCGCGGACCTCCCAGACCCGGACATCGGGATGCCACACGGGGATATCCTTGCGCTCGGCGAAGGTGATGCCGAACAGGCGGGTGGCGCAGTCGAAGGCGGCCGCGATCATGGCCTCCAGCGGCAGATAGGGCTTGATCGCCGCGTCGTCGAAATTGGCTTTTCGCTGGCGCAGCTTCTCGGCGTAATAGCGCCAGTCCCAGGCGGCGAGCTTGAAATTGGCGCCCTCCTCCGCGATCAGCCCCTGCATCTCGTCGCGGTCGGCGAGCGCCCGCGCCCGCGCCGGCCGCCAGACCCGCTCCAAGAGGCCCCGCACCGCCTCCGGCGTCTTGGCCATGGAATCCTCCAGCCGATAGGCTGCAAAGGTCGGGTAGCCCAGCAGCTTGGCGCTGGCCTCGCGCAGCTCCAGGATCTCGCCAATGACCGCATTGTTGTCATTGGCGTTGCCGTTGTCGCCGCGCGCGATGAAGGCCTTGTAGACCTTCTCGCGCAGATCGCGCCGCGCCGAGCTCTGCAGGAACGGCTCCACGGAGGAGCGCGACAGCGTCACGATGGCCTTGCCCGCCATGCCGCGCTCCTCGGCCGCAGCCTTGGCGGCGGCGATGAAGGTGTCGGAGAGGCCGGCATGGTCGGCCTCGCCAAGCTCCAGGACCCATTCCTGCTCGTCGGCGAGCAAATGGTGGCTGAAGGTGGTGCCGAGCTGGGCCAGCCGCTCATTGATCTCCGCCATCTGCTTCTTGCCATCCTCGGAGAGGCCGGCGCCAGCGCGGTGGAAGCGGGTGTAGGTGCGTTCCAGCAACCGCTGCTGCTCTTGTGTCAGCTTGAGGCTGGTGCGGTTGTCGTGCAGGAGCGCGATGCGGCCAAACAACACGCCGTTCATCATGATCGGATTCCAGTGCCGCGCCATCCGCAACGAGACCTCCTTGTCGATCTCCAGGATCTCGGGGTTGGAATGCGCCGACACCAGGTCGTAGAACACCGCCGAGACCTTGTTGAGCAGCTTGCCCGAGCGTTCGAGCGCCGTGATGGTGTTGTCGAAGTCGGGCGCCGCAGGATCGTGGGTGATGGCGGTGATCTCGGCCGCGTGGTCGGTGAAGGCCTGCTCGAACGCGGGCAGGAAGTGCTCCGGCTTGATCTCGTCAAAGGGCGGGGTCTGGTGCGGCGTCTCCCAGGGCTTGAGCAGCGGGTTGGTGTCGGCCTGGGGAAGCACCTTGGTCTGCGCTATCTCTGACATCACAATTGTCCATTTTGCTGCTTTACAAATGAGCCCTCAGCTATAGCACGCGATCCGGCCTTTTTGGGCCTTTTGCGCTTGAAACTGCAGCACTTTTCAGAGAGATTGCGCCCCTCAATCAAGGACAGACCATGAGCCCGCAACCCGCTTCTCCCGCCTCCCGCCAGATCGTCTGGCAGAGCGTCGTCACCGTGATCTCCGCCGCGATCCTGATCGGTGCGGAAGTGTTTGGCGCGGCATTTGCCGGCGGCTGGGCGCTCGCGATCCTGTTCGATCTCGGCGACACCGGCGCGCACATCCTGCAGGCCTTGTTGTTCGTTGGCGGCGTGTTCGTGATGATCGCCTTCGTCCGCAACGCCGCGCGCGTCGAGCCCTTCACGCGCCGCGCCTGAGAGGCGCGATGCAAGAAAGCGCTGCGGCACAGGCACAACTTGCAACGCAGCGCTCGGCGGGAAGCACAGCTCTCGCGCAAAAACTTAACGAGCGTTCATCTACAAACGCTCACGGACGCGGCATCGCAAGCTCGCGTTAGGGAAATTTGCGCGCAGCCTGAAAAATTTCTTGCACAGCAGATTCAAAAAGCTTATTTCCGTTTCTGCCCAATTTCGCACGTGCCTGTGGTCGTGTGTCAGTCGGTAGGTATCCGGACAAGAGGCCGGACAGCCGCCAAGGGATGGTAGAACCGAGGGGCACCTGAAGTTGTCGCGACGCTCGCGTCGGCGATGACGGAAGGAGCCCAGCATCTCTCTCAAGAGATGCCGTTGAAGGTCTCACCACTCCTTGCAACCGTGACTGGCAGCCGGAGGCGAACCGGCGCACCCCGCTCTCAACGGGGGACGCGACTTAAAGCAACGACGGAGCGGGCTTTTTTGGTCTCTACCGGCAGTCCAACGCCGGCGCGGGCTACTGAAAAGGCTTGTCCTTCATTGCCAGGTGAGCGGGCGGGAGCATTCCCAACCAATCCACGGCAGCACAATTCGGTCTGGGGTTTTCGGCCCTGTCGCGCCTCCATCGCGCCGGCAGTGTCGAGGCACCCTCGTCCGAGAACATTTTGAACTGGCTCGCTGTCGCTAGCGGCCGTTTGGAGGGTGCTATGACCGAACGCATCAGGGAATTCCTGCGCGATCGCCGCAACCGTGGTCTCGACACCGAGCCCTGCCTCGTCGTCGACCTCGAGGTTGTGCGCGAGAACTATCAGAGCTTTGCCAAGGCGCTGCCGGACAGCCGCGTGTTCTACGCGGTGAAGGCCAATCCTGCGCCCGAAGTGCTGGCGCTGCTCGCCTCCATGGGCTCCTGCTTTGACACCGCAACCGTCGCCGAGATCGAGATGGCGCTGGCCGCCGGTGCGACGCCGGACCGCATCTCCTATGGCAACACCATCAAGAAGGAGCGCGACATCGCGCGCGCCTTCGCGCTCGGGATTCGCCTGTTCGCCGTCGACTGCGCCGCCGAGGTCGAGAAGATCTCCCGCGCCGCCCCCGGCGCCAAGGTGTTCTGCCGCATCCTCTACGACTGCGCCGGCGCCGAATGGCCGCTGTCGCGCAAGTTCGGCTGCGACCCGGAGATGGCGGTCGAGGTCCTCGACCTCGCCAAGCGGCTGGGGCTGGAGCCCTGCGGCATCTCCTTCCATGTCGGCTCGCAGCAGCGCAAGGTGAAGGCGTGGGACCGGGCGCTGGCGATGGCGTCGACCGTGTTCCGGGACTGCGCCGAGCGCGGCATCAACCTCTCCATGGTCAACATGGGCGGCGGCTTCCCGACCAAGTACCTGAAGGACGTGCCGCCGGTCGTGCAGTACGGCCGCTCGATCTTCCGCGCGCTGCGCAAGCATTTCGGCAACCAGATCCCGGAGACCATCATCGAGCCGGGACGCGGCATGGTCGGCAATGCCGGCGTCATCGAGTCCGAGGTGGTGCTGATCTCGCGCAAGAGCGATGAGGACGAGGTGCGCTGGGTGTACCTGGACATCGGCAAGTTCGGTGGTCTCGCCGAGACCATGGACGAGTCGATCCGCTACGCCATCCGCACCCCGCATGACGGCGCGGACATGACGCCCTGCGTGCTCGCGGGTCCGACCTGCGACTCCGCGGATGTGCTGTACGAGAAGATGCCGTATCCGCTCCCCGTCACGCTCGAGATCGGCGACAAGGTGCTGATCGAGGGGACTGGGGCCTATACGTCGACCTACTCGTCGGTGGCCTTCAACGGCATTCCGCCCTTGAGGACCTACCACATCTAAGCCCGGCATCGGTCCGAGGCCTGACGCACCGGGAGCCGGCCCGCCGGCTCCTCCACCTTCAATTCGAATTGACTGACGACGCTGGACCGCGGCGCTTTTTGCCGTCGCGACCAAGCGGGGACTGACGTGCCATGACCGATTTGCGGAACACCCCCGTTGCCCTCCCCTCGCAAGGCGCTCCGTTCGCGATCCGTGCGGAGCGTGCTTCCGACGTCGTCGCGCGTGAAGCGCTGCTGGATGCCTGCTTTGGCGAGAACCGCCAGATGCGCACCTGCCAGCGCCTGCGCGACGGACGCACGCCCGCCGAGGGCCTTGCCCTTTCGGCCGTGCGCAAGGGCCGGCTGGTTGGTACCGTGCGGTTGTGGCACGTCAGCGCCGGGGGTGTCCCGGCGCTTATCCTCGGCCCGCTGGCGGTGGAGCAATCCTGCCGCAAGCTCGGGGTCGGGGCCGCGTTGATGGCCCGCGCTCTTGCGGCGGCAATGGAGCGCGGCCATCGCGCGGTCATCCTGCTCGGCGATGCCCCCTACTACGCCCGTTTCGGCTTCTCGAGCGCGAAGACCACCGATCTGATCCTGCCCGGCGCCTTCGAGCGCGAGCGGCTGCTGGGGCTTGAGCTTTCGGAAGGCGCGCTCGACGGCGCCTGGGGCATGATCGTACCGACCGGCGCGCCGGCGCGGAAAGCGAGGGGCGTTCGCGGACGGAAATCCGCAAGGAAATCTGCGCGCCTCGTCGCCCACGCCGCCTGAGGACTGAACATCATGTCGGCATCAACCCGGCCGGAGCGTCGCCGGAACGGCCCCTCATTTGCACGCAGGCTCATCACCACGGCCCTGATGGTGATGCTCGCGGTCATCATCGTCCGGGATATCCTGGCGCGTCGATGGAGCGCCGAACGGCAGCCCTCCTCCGACGTGACACAACGGTCGCACTGAGTTAGCCAAGATTTTCAGCCGCCGGTCGCAAGTCCGGCAACCACCAGAGAACCGCAGGGAAAGCGGAGGTATCCGATGTCACGCCGCCTGATCTCGACCGGCTCGCCATTTGAAAAGACCGCGGGCTATAGCCGCGCCGTCGTGGACGGTGAGTTCTGCTTTGTCGCCGGCACCACCGGCTATGACTACGCCACCATGACCATGCCCGATGGTGTCACAAGCCAGTCACGCAACTGCTTCAAGACCATCGAAGCCGCGCTGAAAGAGGCCGGCTTCGCGCTGGCCGACATCGTTCGCGCGACCTACTACCTGACCGACGTCAAGGACGCCGATGCCCATTTTGCCGTCTGTGGCGAGTTCCTCGGCGAGATCCGCCCGGCCGCGACGCTACTCGTCGTCTCCGCGCTGCTCAAGCCAGAGATGAAGGTCGAGATCGAAGTGACCGCCAAGCGCCGTTCCACCTGATAACCCTCTAGCCCAAGCACATTTCGGAGACATCATGAGCCCCGCCGCGCAGATCCACGCGAAAATCACTGGCCCCATTGTCATGGTCGGCTTCGGCTCGATCGGCAAAGGCACGCTGCCTTTGATCGAGCGGCATCTCGATTACGACAAGTCGCGCATCACCGTGATCGATCCTAAGGACGAGGGCCGCAAGGCGCTTTGCGAGAAACACAATGTGCGTTTCATCCAGAAGGGCCTGACCAGGGACAATTACCGCGAATTGCTGACCCCGCTGCTCACCGAAGGCGGCGGCCAGGGCTTTTGCGTCAATCTCTCGGTCGATACCGGCTCGACCGACATCATGGAGCTCTGCAACGAACTCGGCGCGCTCTATATCGACACCGTCAACGAGCCCTGGCTCGGCTTCTACTTCGATTCGTCGAAGGGCCCGGAAGCACGCTCCAATTATGCCCTGCGCGAAGTGACGCTGGCCGCCAAGAGGGCGCGCCCCGCAGGCTCGACGACGGCAGTCTCCTGCTGCGGCGCCAATCCCGGCATGGTCTCCTTTTTCGTCAAGCAGGCGCTCCTCAACGTCGCCGCCGATCTGAAGCTCAATGCCCCCAAGCCGAAGACCAGGGCCGAGTGGGCGGACCTGATGCGACAGGCTGGCATCAAGGGCATCCACATCGCCGAGCGCGACACCCAGCGCTCCAAGTCGCCGAAAGAGCCTGATGTCTTCGTCAATACCTGGTCGGTGGAAGGTTTCCTGTCGGAAGGCATGCAGCCGTCCGAACTGGGTTGGGGCACCCATGAAAAATGGATGCCCGAGAATGCGCATACCCACGAAGCTGGCTGCGGCGCTGCCATCTACCTGATGCAGCCCGGCGCCAACACGCGCGTACGCACCTGGTGCCCGACCCGCGGCGCGCAATATGGCTTCCTCGTCACCCACAACGAGTCGATCTCGATCTCTGATTACTTCACCGTGCGCGACGGATCGGGCAAGGCGATCTATCGGCCGACCTGCCATTATGCCTATCACCCGGCTGACGACGCTGTGCTGTCGCTGCATGAAATGTTCGGCCGCGCAGGGAAGATGCAGGAAAAGCACCATATCCTCGATGAAAACGAAATCGTCGATGGCATCGACGAACTCGGCGTGCTGCTGTTCGGCCATGACAACAATGCCTACTGGTACGGCTCGCAGCTCTCCATCGAAGAGACCCGCGAACTCGCGCCCTATCAGAACGCCACCGGCCTGCAGGTGACCTCTGCCGTGCTCGGCGGCATGGTGTGGGCGCTGGAAAACCCGAACGAAGGCATCGTAGAAGCCGACGAGATAGATTTCGATCGTCTGCTCGAAATCCAGCTGCCCTATCTCGGGCCGGTGAAGGGCTTCTACACCGACTGGACACCGCTGACCGATCGCCCCGGCCTTTTCCCGGAGGACATCGATACGAGCGATCCCTGGCAGTTCAGGAACGTGCTGGTGCGGTGAGGTTCAGCACCTTCCGTCGTCATGCCCCGCCTGTCCGGGCATCCACGTCTTTGGTACCGCGTGAAAGAAAGACGTGGATGGCCGGGTCAAGCCCGGCCATGACGAACACATGGAGTGTTCATCACTTCGCCAGATAATCGAACGCCACGCTGCCGAGGCCCAGGGTCAGGTCGGCCTTGAAATGCAGCGCCGACACCACCTCGCGCACCGGC
>DASREP010000102.1:0-208669 GCA_035652015.1 Bradyrhizobium sp.
CACCCGGGGCCCTCGCGCAGAAAAAAACTGCGCAAGCGCGAGTCCACAGGTACAGGCGGTGATCACACCGGCCTTCCCTGCGCGATGGTTTACGGCTTATAGGCGCTCTCCTCGGTGAACCCTCTCGTTTGCCACCGTCGCTGGCGGTGATGCGCAAACATCATCGCCAACTTGACGCCAGAGCTCTGGGGCGCCAGGACCACACCACTTCGCCGTCCGCGACAGTCGCTGCTCGTCGGACAGCGCCTTCACGTCCACCGCATCCCCGCCTCACGTCTCGTGACGACCGCGATCCGTCCCTCTGTTAACCGAGGCGGGATGTGGCGCTTATACGGCAAATCCGAATTTCGGTAAACAGGAATATTTTCGCGCACCGGGCTTGACAGGGTTCTGCACCGCCCGCCCGACGGGCAAATCGTGCCGCGAGAGGTGACAGGTCTCGCTTTGCCTGCGCCACTATTCCATCATACAACTAGCGGACGATTACGCCTCACAATCCAGGGAGCAGCGCATGACGACCCGACCGGAATTCGCCATGATCGAGACCAACGGCATTCGGCTGCGCACAGCGCTCGCCGGCAAGGGCCCGCTGATCGTGCTGGTGCATGGCTGGCCGGAGAGCTGGTACTCATGGCGGCATCAGATCGGAGCCCTTGCGGAAGCAGGCTATCGCGTCGCGGCACCCGACGTGCGCGGCTATGGCGGCAGTGACAAGCCGCAGGCCGTCGCGGCCTATTCGATCAAGGAGATGGCCTCCGACATCGCGGGCCTGATCGAGGGGCTTGGCGAGAAGCAGGCGATCCTGATCGGCCATGATTGGGGCGCACCGATCGTCTGGAATACGTCGCTGTTCTTCGCCGACAAGGTGCGCGCGGTCGCAGGCCTCAGCGTGCCCTATACCGGACGCGGCCCCGCTCCGCGCATCCAGCTGTTCCGCAACATCTACAAGGACCGCTTCTTCTACCAGATCTATTTCCAAGAGCCGGGCGTTGCGGAGAAGGAGCTCGAAGCCGATGTGCCGGCGTCGCTGCGCAAGATCTATTACTGGATCTCGGGCGAAGGCGTGAAGGCCAGGGCCGGCATGCCGAAACTCGACAAAGCGCCCGATGCAAAGCTGCTCGAGGGACTGGGTGATCCCGATCCGCTGCCGCCCTGGCTCACGCCTGAAGACATCGCCTATTATGCCGGCGAGTTCGCGCAGAGCGGCTTTCGCGGACCGCTCAACCGCTACCGCACCTCCGAGCTCGATTTCGCCCAGCAGGAGGCGATCGCCGACCGCAGGATCGAGCAGCCTTCGGCTTTCATCGCCGGCAGCCTCGATCCCGTGCTCACCTTCATCCCCGGCGTCGACCTCGTCGGCCTGATGCGCGACAAGCTCAGCGATCTCCGCCTGGTGCGCATCATCGACGGCGCCGGCCACTGGGTGCAGCAGGAGCGGCCAGACGAGGTGAACGCAGCGCTATTGGAGTTTCTGAAGGGGGTCGGTTGATTCGGGACTGACGGCTTCGAACCGGCAACGCGCGTCCATGACGAACCGCCTTCCAAGTGGCGACCACGCCATCCTCGATATTCGCAAAATCGAGGACTATTGCTTGAACCCGGCGCACCCTCGCGGCCGGCACAAAGCTTGAGTGTTCCGGGAAAGCCTCGATCTGAATCGGGGCGATGCCTCATGGTTGAGCGCCCAATTGCTCGAAGCTGCCCGGGCAAGTGAAGCAGTCCAGCTGGGTGCCGACGACTGGGGGACGCAGTGGCGCATCGATGTCGGCATCAGGCGACAAAACAAGGCAGCTGTGGTAAGAACCGTTTGGATCGTGCGAACCGGTGAGCCTATGCCGAGGTTCGTCACGTGTTGGGTGTTGTGATGCAAGTGAACGATCAACATGCGGCAAGCCCGTCACTCCTTGAGGTCGTGGCTTTGCTGACAGACCTTCCTGGGCATCGGCTTGCCCGTGGGCAGGTCGGCACCGTCGTTGAGCAGCTCGACCATGGGAACCTGCTTGTCGAGTTCAGCGACGATCAGGGGCATGCCTACGCTGTCGCGCCCTGCTCGCAGCATGACCTGCTCGTCCTTCATTACACTCCGGAGGCGGCTTAGCTCCGGACGCTGGACCGAGCGCAGCGAAGCCCGTCATTGCCGCAGCGAATGTGATGGATTTTGCTGCGCTCTACCCGTCCTACAACCTGCCTGCCTACGACCGAGATCATGCCCACCTCACCACCCGCCCCCATCGCCGATCGCATTCGCACCCTGCTCGCCGGCCTCGTCGGCTTCGACACTGTCAGCGATCGGTCCAATCTGCCGCTGATCGCCTATATCGAGGATTATCTCGCCTCCTTCGGCATCACCGGGCAGCGGATCGTCGATGCCACCGGGCAGAAGGCATCGCTCTGGGTGACCATCGGGCCGGAGGACAGGCCTGGCATCGTGCTGTCAGGGCATACCGATGTGGTGCCTGTTGAAGGGCAGGCCTGGACCCACAATCCATTCGAGATGGTCGAGCGCGACGGCAAGCTCTATGGCCGCGGCACCACCGACATGAAGGGCTTTGTCGCGACGTGCCTGGCCATGGTGCCGGAGATGCAGCGCGCGAGCCTTGCGACGCCGATCCATCTTGCGATCTCCTACGACGAGGAGATCGGCTGCGTCGGCGTGCGGCCGCTGCTTGCGATGTTGAGCCGTGCGCCGGTGAAGCCGCTGGGATGCTTTGTCGGCGAGCCGACGCAGATGGAGCTCGCCATCGGCCACAAGGGCAAGCACGGCGTGCGCGCCACCTTCCGCGGCTTCGCCTGCCACTCCTCGATCGCGCCCGAGGGCGTGAACGCGGTCGAGCATGCGGCAACGCTGATAACCGAGATCAGCCGGCGCGCCACGCATCTCGCGACTGAAGGCGCACGCGACGAGTTCTACGACATCCCGCACACGACCTTGCTGACCTCTATCGTGCACGGCGGCACCGCGCTCAACATCGTGCCGGACGCTTGCACCATCGAGTTCGAGGCGCGCGGCTTGGGAATCGCCGAATCCAAGGAGGTCACCGATTCGCTCCTCGCTTGGGCGAGAGCGACCATCGAACCCGCGATGCAAAAGGCCAATCCGTCCTGCGGCATCGATTTCGAGGAGATCCTGGAATATCCCGCGCTCGACATGCCCGCTGATGAGTCCTGGGTGACGCTTGCCAAAAAACTCTCCGGCCGCAACAGCCATTGCAAGGTGGCCTTCGGCACGGAGGCAGGCCTGTTCGTCAGCATGGCCGGCATCCCCTCCGTCGTGATCGGCCCCGGCTCGATCGAGCAGGCGCACAAGGCCGACGAATATGTCGCGCTCTCCGAGCTCCTGGCGTGCGCCGGCTTCATCGAACGGGTGATCGCGCATTGCGCGCGGGAGAACCCGTCTTAGGCACCGAGCCATCCTTTTCGGAACGATGGGCGCGCCGCCGCTGGAGACGACGATAGGTTCACGGCAGCGTGTATGCGAGCGGCGCGAAAAGTGCGCGCCACCTCGAACCGGCTTTCGCCTGCCCCCGTCGAATGGACGTGCGAGCCATTCCGGTTTCGCCGAACCGAAGGATGGAAATCTCAGATGTCGACCAAAGCGAAATTGGCCGCAGCGGCGCTGACCAGCGTCCTTGCAGCCGGCATGATGACCACGACCAGCGCCAACGCATTCCATCAGCGTTTTGTCCGTTGCGATCTGACGTCGTGGTTGGGATGTGGCGCCTATGTGCCGACCCTGCCGCTGGAGTCTCGGTCGCGCGATCGCGACATCTCGCCGGATTACATGAAGAACTCCGATCCACGCTACAACCCGTATTTGACCGTCGGCGGTGGAGGCGGTGGAGGCGGTGGTGGAGGTGGAGGTGGCGGCGGTGGTGGCGGCCGCTAGCCGAGGCAGAGCTCGCAAAGCCTGAGGCCGCCGGAGTGACCCGGCGGCGCGCCTCGTGGAGTCCCAAGGTTTCTCGCTAGACCGCTCCCGCCTTCTGCGCGTACTCCCACGACGCCTTCGCGAGCGGCACGGTGCGCTTGGCGGATTCGATCGCCTTGGCGTTGGCCGCGGTGCCGTCGCGGATGCGCCCCGCGATACCCTGCGTGATGCCCGCGAGGCGGAACAGGTTGTAGGAAAAATACCAGTTGAGGTCCGGCAGCGGCGCGCCGGTGTAATCGCAATAGATCTGCGCGGCCTCCTGCCAGCTCGGGATGTTCAGCGCCTTGAGGTCGGCGCCTTCCAGGCCCGGCATGATCCATTGCATCAACAGATAGGTGAAGTCGGCCATCGGATCGCCGAGCGTCGACAATTCCCAGTCGAGCACCGCGATGACCCGCGGCTCGGTCGGATGGAAGATCATGTTGTCGAGGCGATAGTCGCCGTGGACGATGGAGACGCGCTTCTGCTCGGGCAGCGTCTTCGGCAGCCACTCGATCAGCTTCTCGATTTCGGGAATGTGCTGGGTCTCGGAGGCGCGGTATTGCTTGGTCCAGCGATCGACCTGGCGCGCGAAATAATTGCCGGGCTTGCCGAAGTCGCCGAGGCCGATCTTGTCGGGTTCATACGTGTGCAGCTTGGCCAGCGTCTCGATCTTGCTGCGGAAGATCTTTGGCCGCATCTCGGCCGGCTGGCTCGGCAGCGTGGGATCCCAGAACACCCGGCCCTCCTCCATCGACATGATGTAGAAGGCCGAGCCGATCACGGCATCGTCGGTGCAGAGCGCGTAGGCGTGCGCAACCGGAAAGCCTTGGCGGCCGAGCGCTGAGATGACGCGGAACTCGCGGTCGACCGCATGCGCCGACGGCAGCAATTTGCCGAACGGCTTGCGCCGCATCACATAGGAGCGGCCGGGCGTATCCAGTCGATAGGTCGGGTTGGACTGCCCGCCCTTGAACTGCAGCACGGTCAGAGGGCCGGCATAGCCCTCGACATGCTCGGCCATCCAGCGGGCGAGGCTCGCCTCGTCGATGCGGTGGCGCTCCTCCACCGGCCGCGTGCCCGAAAACTCTTCGTCTTTCCTGACGCCGTCCGCCACGGTGACGCTCCCTCTTCGTTATTGTCCGTCATCGTCTCCCGTCATTCCGGGGCGATGCGTCAGCATCGAGCCCGGAATCTCGAGATTCCGGGTCTGGTCCTTACGGACCATCCCGGAATGACGGCGAGAAAGCGACCGTGTCGCTTTCTCACTTCGAAGAGTTTGCATACTTCCGAAGTTCAAGTCTGGCAATGGCGCGGCAGTGGACTTCATCGGGTCCATCCGCCAGGCGCATGGTGCGCATGGAGGCATAGTCACGCGCCAGCCCCGCCTCGTCGGAGACGCCGGCGCCGCCGAAGGCCTGGATCGCCTCGTCGATGATCTTCAGCGCCATCCGCGGCGCGGCGACCTTGATCATGGCGATTTCGAGCTGGGCGGTCTTGTTGCCGACCTTGTCCATCATGTCGGCGGCCTTGAGGCAGAGCAGCCGGTTCATCTCGATGTCGATGCGGGCTTCGGCAATGCGCTGCTCCCAGATCGAGTGCTCGATGATCTTCTTGCCGAAGGCGGTGCGGGAATTGAGCCGCTTGACCATCTTCTCCAGCGCCTCCTCGGCCTTGCCGATGGTGCGCATGCAGTGATGGATGCGGCCCGGCCCGAGCCGGCCCTGCGCGATCTCGAAGCCGCGGCCCTCGCCGAGCAGGAGGTTGCTGGCGGGCACGCGGACGTTCTCGAGCAGCACCTGGGCGTGACCGTGCGGCGCATCGTCATAGCCGAACACGGGCAGCATCTTCTCGACCGTGATGCCCTTGGAATCGAGCGGCACCAGGATCTGCGACTGCTGCTGATGGCGCGCGGCCTTTGGATCGGTTTTGCCCATCAGGATCGCGATCTTGCAGCGGGGATCGCCGACGCCGGACGACCACCATTTGCGGCCGTTGATGACGTAGTGATCCCCGTCGCGCTCGATCCGCGTCTCGATGTTGGTGGCATCGGAGGATGCGACCGCAGGCTCGGTCATCAGGAAGGCGGAACGAATCTCGCCGGCCATCAACGGCTTCAGCCACTGCCGCTTCTGCTCCTTGGTGCCGTAGCGCATCAGGACTTCCATGTTGCCGGTATCCGGCGCGGAGCAGTTGAAGACCTCGGAGGCCCAGCTGATGTGGCCCATCTCCTCGGCGAGCGACGCATATTCCAGATTGCTCAGTCCCGCGCCGCGGAACTCGTCGTCCTCATGCGAGGACGGCGGCATGAACATGTTCCAGAGGCCTTCGGCGCGCGCCTTCTTTTTCAGGTCCTCGAGCACCGGAATCACCTTCCAGCGCTCTCCTTCGGCGTCCTGCTGCTTGTAGACGGGAACGGCGGGGCGGACGTGCTTTTGCATGAACGACTGCACGCGCTCGAGCCAGTCCTTCTGCTTCGCCGACATCGTGAAATCCATGGAACGCTCCTCTCCTAGACCTGGGCCGCTTGAGGGCCTTGAGCCGCAATGTCTTCCCGCAGCCTTCGGGGCGCAAGCGTTTCGCGCGGTCTGAAGGCGACGGGCGATTTTGCCATCGTGCGGAATGCCGCAGATTGACAAACCGATCTCTCAAACGATAGTTTCATACAAATGTTTGAAATGCAACTCCCTCCCTTGCCCCGTCATTCCGGGGCGCTCGCAAAGGCGAGCGAACTATGGTGCGCAATGGCGCACCTGAGAATCCCGAGGTTGTGGCGCGAGATTCCGGGTTGGATGCTCCGCATCGCCCCGGAATGACGGAGAAAAACAAGTCATGGCGAGCGATCAAACCAGATCTGCGATCCTTGCGGCGGCGGAGCGGCTTTACGCCGATCGCGGCTTCGGTGACGTGACGCTGCGCGACATCGTGGCGGAGGCCAACGTCAACCTGGCCGCCGTGAATTATCATTTCGGCTCCAAGGACGAGCTGATCGCGGAATTATTCGTCACCCGCAGCCTGCAGCTCAACCGCGAGCGCCTGCGCGAACTGCGCGCGGCGGAAGAAGCGGGCGGCGGCGTGGGTGACATCGCCGAGATCCTGCGTGCGCTGGTCGGCCCCACCCTGCGCGGCTGCCTCGGTCCCGACACCCAGCACTCGACTGCGGCGCGCTTCATGATCCGCGTCAACATCGAATCGGTGCCGGCGATCCGCCGCATCCGCAACCGCGAGATCGACCATTTGCGCAAATTCATCGCGGCGATGAAGCGCGCGCTGCCCGAGAGCAGCGCGGTGGAGCTCTATTGGGGCCTGCACTTCGCGCTCGCCATGGCGCAGCAGACCGTGCGCGACACCGAGCGGCTGACCAAGCTGTCGGACGGCCAGTGCGACGTCGACGACGTCGATGCCGTGATCGCGCGCGTGGTGAAGGTCGCGGTGATGGCGCTGACTGCGGCCGATAGCGGAAGCAAGGTCGCGCCGCGCGTGATGGCAAGAGAGGCAAGGTAGGCAAAATCGAAGGCAGCCGTGTTCCCTCGCCCCGCCCTTCGCGGGGAGAGGGTCAGGGTGAGGGGCCGCTTCCGCGTAAAAACCTGCAGATGAGCACGCGGAGACTCCCCCTCACCCGGATCGCATCGTACGATGCGATCCGACCTCTCCCCGCAGGCGGGGCGAGGTGCACCGAGTACGCGTCGAGGGCATCTCAAACCATCGCCACGCAGTCGATCTCGATATCAAAGGGCCCGGTCCATTCCGGCACGCAGACAAAAATCCGCGCCGGCGGGTTTTCCGGGAAATAGCGCGCGTAGACCTCGTTGACCGCGTCGAAATGCGCTTTCGAGGTGCAGTAGATATTGCACTTCATCACATTGTCGAGCGAGGCGCCCGCGGCAGCGAGGCACAGCTTCATCTGCTCGAGCACGAGCTCGGTCTGCCGTGCGATTGGCAGCGGCCTGATGTCGCCGGTCTCGGGATCGAACGGCGGCAGGCCCGAGACAAAGACCATGTTGCCGGCCCGGGTCACGGGCGCGGCCGGCACAGTTTTCCAGCGGTTGAGAAAAGAGGAGATCGGCTCGACCCGGAGCGCTTCGCGTGTCATCTGCTCACCTTCGACTTGGCATCGGTGGCGGCAGACTAGCGGCGTCTTAGGCAAGCATGCTTCGAATACGATCGAAATGTGAAAGCGGGATCAGACGATCCCCGCCTTCCTCAAGCTGTCGATCTTTTCCGCATCAAAACCGAGCTTGCCGGCCAGCACCTCATCGGTGTGCTCGCCCAGCAATGGCGGATAGCGATACTCCGTCACCGGCGTGCCGGAAAACGTCAGTGCGTTGCGGATCAGGGACAGCGAGTGTTCGAAGGGGTGATCGACCTTCACCTCCATGCCGCGCGCTTGAACGTGCGGATCTGAAAACACCTGCGCGAAATCGTTGATGGGACCAGAGGGCACGCCGGCCTTCTCCAGCTCGCCCAGCCAATAGGCGACCGGCTTCTTCAGAAACAGACCGGCGTAGATCGCCATGATCTCCTTGCCGTGCTTTACGCGGTCATTGTTCTTGAGGAATTTTGGATCGGTCGCAAGCTCCGGCGTGCCGAGCACCTCGCAGGTCCGCACGAACTGCGCATCGTTGCCCACCACCACCATCAATTCGCCGTCGGCACAGCGGAACACGCCGGCTGGCATGCCGCCATTTCCCCAAGTGCCGCGCCGCGGCGGGATCTTGCCGTTGACGAGATAGATCTGGAGCCAATGCGACAGCGACGCGATCACGGTGTCGAACAGGCAGACGTCGAGACGTTGCCCCTCACCGCCATTGGCGTCACGATGATAGAGCGCCGAGAGGATCGCGATCGAGGTGTTCATGCCGGTCATGTAGTCGACGATGGACGGGCCGACCTTCATCGGGCCCTCGCCGGGCTCGCCGTCGATGTGGCCGGTGACGCTCATCAGCCCGCCCATCGCTTGCAGAATCGCATCATAGCCGGCGCGCGGCGCGTAGGGGCCGGTCTGGCCGAAGCCGGTCACCGAGCAATAGATCACGCCGGGGTTGATGGCGCGGATCGATTCATAGTCGAGGCCATAGCGCTTGAGGTCGCCGACCTTGTAATTCTCCATGAAGACGTCGCAGTCTTTGGCGAGCTCGCGAATGATCGCCTGCCCCTCGGGCTTGGCGATGTTAACCGTGACCGAGCGCTTGTTGCGGTTGGCACAGAGATAGAAGGAGTTGTTGTTGATGGCCTTGCCCTCGGGATCTTCAAGGTAGGGCGGCCCGAAGGCGCGCGCGTCGTCGCCGGTGCCCGGCCGCTCGATCTTGATCACGTCGGCGCCGAGATCGCCGAGCATCTGCGCGGACAATGGCCCCGCCAATACGCGCGTGAGGTCAAGAATCTTGATGCCAGAAAGCGGCAGGGCCGACATAGGTTTCCTCCGGAATATAGCTGTTGCGGCGCGGGGACCAGGCCGCCGCTAGCGCCGAAGCGTTCCGATACACCATTTTTGGCGCCGGAGTCCTGCGCTCAGGGCATGACGCCATCCGCAGGCCGGCGGCATTCGCGCGCGTTCAGCCTGGCGGATTGAACGTGCGCGCGAAATACACCGGCGCCTTTGCCTTCTTCAGCCGGTAGAGCTGGGCCGGCCGGTTCGGCCCGCGGCGCATCTTTGCCACGGGCTCGATCAGGTCGGCCGAGAGCATGCGGGTGCGGAAGGCGCTCTTCTCCAGCGGGCGATCGAGCACGATTTCATAGACGCGCTGCAGCTCGGGAAGCGTGAACTCCGCCGGCAACAGATAGGCTGGCAGCGAGGTGTACTCGACCTTGTTGCGCAGCCGCTGGATTGCAGTCTTCAGGATTTCGCCATGGTCAAAGGCGAGCCTCGGTTTGACGCCCTCGCCTTGCACCGCGAACCATTGCGCGTCGGCGGCGAGCGGCGCGCTTGCGCCTCCGGCCGGCATCAGCGCGAAATAGGCATGCGTCGCCGACCAGCCGCGCGGGTCGCGCGTGGCGCTGCCCCAGCTGCCGAGCTGCTCCAGATAGGGACTCGCGACGCCGGTCTTTTCCCTCAGCTTGCGCATTGCGCAGGCCTCGAGATCCCTGTCCTTGCCGACATCGACAAAGCCGCCCGGCAGCGCAAAGGCATGCGGAAACGGCTCGCCGGCCCCTGCCCCTCTTTGCACCAAGAGCACCTGCAGCGCGTCTGCCCTGATCGCGAAGATGACGACGTCCACCATCGCCAGCGGCCGCGGGAAGTCGAGCCCGGAGCCGCCCTTTGCGGTTTCCTTGCCGCCCCCTCTGCTGTCCCTTTCCTGTCCGTCCGCCATTCTTGCCCTCGCCTTGAACCCTTTCCGCACCCGGCTTGACAATAGCATACTTAGTTGTACAGTCCAACTTATTTAGTTGTCCTGCCACACTTTCAGACACCTTAAGGAGCCCGCCATGTTCGGCATTCGCTTCATCAAGGCCCAGCCCACCACCTATCTCCTGAAATACCGCTCAGGCAGCGTCATTCAGGAAGGCGCCGGCCTCTCCACCTTCTACTATGGCCCGGTCACCTCGCTGGTTGCCGTGCCCACCGGCAGCCGCGAGGCCGGCTTCATCTTCCAGCAGATCGCGCGCGACTTTCAGGCACTGACGATCCAAGGCCAGGTCACCTATCGCATCAGCGAGCCGAAGAAAGCCGCCAGCATGCTCAACTTCACCCTCAAGGCGGACGGCGTGACCTATGAGTCGGACGATCCCGAAAAGCTGCCGCAGCGCATCCTCGGCACCACGGAGGTGCTGGCGCAGCAGGCGGTGAAGGAGTTGACCCTGAAGGACGCGCTGCGCGCCTCCGACCGCATTGCCGAGACCATCGCGAGCGGCCTGAAGAGCCGCGCCGATATCGCAGCCCTCGGGCTCGAATCCTCGCCGTCTCGATCCGCGCCGTGAAGCCGACACCGGACACCGCCAAGGCGCTGGAGGCGGAAGCGCGCGAGGCGATCCTGAAGAATGCGGACGAAGCGATCTTCTCCCGTCGCAACTTTGCCGTCGAGCAGGAGCGCGCCATCCGTGAAAGCGAGCTCGACACCGAGATCGCGGTGGAACAAAAGAAGCGCTCGATCCGCGAGACACAGATGGACGCGGAAGCGTCCGTCGCCGCCAAGAAGCACGAGCTGCGCGAAGCCGGCATGGTCGCGGACATCACGCTGGAAGGCAAGCGCAAGGATTTTGTGGCCCTCAACGCCGCCAACACCCGTACACTCGCCGATGCCGAAGCCTACCGCGTGGGTGCGTTGATGAAGATCTTCGAGGGCGTCGACACCCGCGTGATCCAGGCACTCGCCGCCAGCGGCATGCAGCCGGGCCAATTGATTGCGCAGGCCTTCTCAGGCATTGCCGAAAAGGCGGAGAAGATCGGCCAGCTCAACGTCTCGCCCGAGCTGCTCAATGCGCTGATGGAGAAGCAGGCGCTGCCGGGAGCCGTCAATGTCCGCCGCCAATGACCGAAAGGTGGTGCTGGTCACGCGACGAACACGGCTGGAAGACCTGGTCGCAAAATATCTCACCGTCGACCAGGCCCGCTTCTATCTCGAGCATCTCGGCGCCGACTTCTCCGATTATCAGCGCGAGCACGACGTCTATCAGCGCGAGCGGCAAGCGACGTTGCGCACGCTCGAGCAATGGGGCCGCTACCAGATCATCGACCGCGGCTTCCTGCCGAACTTCATCTTCGGCCCTTCTGACATCGTGGTGGCCCTCGGCCAGGACGGGCTGGTCGCCAACACCATGAAATACCTCGACCGCCATCCGCTGATCGGATTGAACCCGGATGCGAAGCGCCATGATGGCGTCCTGCTGCCCTTCGTCGCAAGCGAGCTTCCCGCCCTGCTCCGCGAGGTCGCTGCCGAGAAGCGCGCCAGCAAGGCCGTGACCATGGCCAAGGCGAGCCTCACCAACGGCGAGGTGCTCTACGCCGTCAATGACCTCTTCATCGGCGCGCGCACCCACACCTCGGCGGTCTACGAGATCGCAACCGAAACACGAGCCGAGCGGCAATCCTCCTCCGGCCTGATCGTGGCAACCGGGCTCGGCTCGACGGCCTGGTTCAAGAGCATCGTCACCGGCTCGCTCGCCATTGCCAGTGCCTTCGGCGGCAGCGGCGCACGTGCGACTTACGCGCCGCAGGCGTGGGACAGCGCCGAGCTGCACTTTGCTGTCCGCGAACCGTTCCCAAGCCGCTCATCGCAGGCGAGCCTGGTCTGCGGCCGCCTGACCAAATCGGAAACGCTGAGGCTGCGCTCACTGATGCCGGAAAGCGGCGTCATCTTCTCTGACGGGATCGAAGCCGACCGGCTGGAATTCAACTCCGGCACCGAGGCGCAGATCACGGTTGCGGAGCGCCAGGGGCGGCTGATCGTGTGACGTGCGGTCGAGGTGGATCGCAGGCACGGTCAGCGGCGATTGCCGATCGGCCGCCCGTCTTCGCAGCGGTTCACTTGGGGCTGGCGATGCGGCCGAATTTTCCGATCACGTCGTGCTCGACCGAGTTGATGCGCGGCGCTTCGCGCCACCAAAATGCTTCCATGGCATGGGCCATCAGGATGCCGATGCTCAGGATGAAGAACGTTCCTGCGAGAGCCGAATACATACGCCGTCTCCTATTCTCGAGCACGACTAGAGCCCGTGTGCGCTTGCACAGTCAAAATAATTTCGAATGCGAAGCCGAGTTCGGACGTTGCTGATGAGTTTTCGCCACAGAGACTCTTCGGCAACATCTGAAACCGCAGGTTACCGCGCACTCCGAAATGATCTCGTCATCCTGCAACGAGCGACGACGAGCCAACACCACAGCCGGGCGAACCAGTGCAGCTTCAACAACTTGGGTTTGACAATCACAAACAGGCGCTCGACCAGGAGTAGGCTCGCGGCATAGGCAGCGATGATCACGGCCGTGCCGCTGAACCAGTGGCCTTCGCCGGCGATGGCGACCGCAGCAAGCTTCATCGGCTCCACGATGCACGTCGGAAGCGCCAACAGAGCCAGCGATTGCCACGGGCCGAGATTCTCTATCGCTCGCCGGATACGCGGCAACAGCTGCTTCGGCTCGTTCGCTGCCGTCGCGCGCATGATCACAGAGGTCCGTGCGACATGAAAGACACGTGGGCAACTTGCAACAGCAGAGTTTGTTCCGCTTCGAGGGCCCGCCTTTGGACTTCACACTGCCGAACGATTGCCTCATTGTCGGAGTGTCGGCGCGGCGAAGTGATTTCAGCACGGAAGACTTTACTAAGGGGTTGGGGGCCGCTGGCGCAAGCCGGCGGCCTTTTTCATCTCAGCGAAGCACGATTTAGGTGCCGCCCAAGCGTTCGACCGGGCGGCTCGCAGGAGCGGCAATACTACGACACTATGGTTATTGGGGTGGTGACCGCGTTGTGGACGGCGATCGCGCTTGCGGCGATGCGTGCGTCGACGTTGGCTGACGGACTGCGGTGGCGACCTGTCGCGCCGCGGATGAGGGCACCGACGATGTCACCGATGGTGGTTTGGACCGCGGATTCGGCTCGGTGGGCTTGGCCATCAGGCGTGTCAACTGCTCCTGGCTTGACTTGAGCTCCCCGATTGCCCTCGCGGTGTCTCTGTCCATCTGTATCGCGAGCTGCTCCTGCGCCGCCCTGAGCTGTTCGATCTTCTGATCCAGGTTCGCGATGTTGCGCGTGATCGTCTGCAATTGTTCGGTCAGTTCGGGAGAGCTTGCAGCAGCGACGGGCGCCACCTGCTGGGCGGCGGCCGGGGCTGGCGAACTCGCCGGCAAATCTGTCGCGTCCGCTGCGGCGACCTGGACAGGGCTCGGCGACACGTCGGGGTGCGCCCGGTCGAGCGGCACGGACGAGGCGAAAACCGGAGACACCCATCGGGTGATGAGCAGCCTGGTCGCACCGCCCGAGGACGACTGGGACAGAAAAGCGCCGCCAATGATGCAGCCCGCCAGCAACAGGCCGGTCAGGCCACGAAGTGCCGGCCCGCCACACGACGGCCGCCGGCCAGACAAGCCGAGTGCTTTTTGGGCGTCGTCTCGCTCCATTTTCGAGATCCGTTCGGTTACGCGCGCGAGCTGTTCATCCGCGCTGGCGATCTGCTGGTAGGCGTGCTTGAGCCGCTCATCTGCGGCCGCGGCGACGGCGTTGTTCGGTTCAGCTGCGGGGCTCGGCTTCGAGTCCATTGGCGCCTCTTTCCCGTCCAGGACGGTGCCAGAGAACAGTAGAATTTCCCGCGATTCTAGGAAAGCCCAACACTCAGTTCAGTTTTGGCCAAACCAAGGCCCCGGCATGGAGAGTGTGAGGCCGGACGGCGATCAGAAGTTGCAGTCTGGGTCAGTGCCTTTGCCCTATCTAGCGCCCCTGGAAGACGGCGGCGCGACGTTCGATGAACGATTTGATGCCTTCGGCCGCATCGGCCGTGTTGAGCACGCGGCCGCGAATATCGGCGATCACTGCAATCGCCGCCTGCTCGCCCTGCTCGATGAACTTCCGGCCGGCTTGCTTGGTGACCTGGATGCCGAGGGGGGCGTTAGAGGCGATGATCCGCGCAAGCTCCATAGCACGCTCGATCTGCTGGCCGGCCGGGACCACCTCCTGGACCAGGCCGATACGCCAGGCCTCGGCGGCCGAGAACTCGTCACACAGGAAGAGGTGATACATCGCATTGCCCCAGCCGGCGCGTGAGGTGTAGCGGAAATGCGCCCCACCGAGCGGAGCGATGCCACGCTTGGCCTCCATCTGGCAGAACCGGCTGTCCTCGGCCGCAACCGCGATATCGCCGGCGAGCATCAGTTCGATCCCGACCGTGAAGACGATGCCCTGCACCGCCGTCACGATCGGCTTGCGGCACTGATTGGCCAGCCCGAACGGATCGATATTGCCCTCCGGACGCGGCTTGCTCGTGGCGTTCGGGCCGAAGAATTTCGGCATGTCCAGACCGGCGGTGAAATTCTCGCCGGCTGCGCAGAGTACGCCGACCCACAGTCCCTCGTCCCTGTCGAGCAGCGTGAAGGCGTCCGAGAGCTCGGCCATCATCTCCGGGCTGAAGGCGTTCTTCTTGGCCACATTGTCGATGGTGATCTTCAGAATATGGTCGAACCGCTCGTGCGTGACCCGCCCTGCGCTGCTGCTCGTCATCTCGAATTCCTCCCCGCCTGGCTGTCCCCGAACGGACCGGGCTCGTCACGGCCCTGTATCAGCAGGCTTCCTTCGCCTGACCAGACCATCGTCATGAATGACGCTCATCATTCAAAAATCCCGGACCAATGTCAACGAGAACCGGCCCTGGCTTGTATTACCGAAGCTTCAGCATCCTTAGTTTTCATCGAGGCATGAAACGACGATGCGCTATCGTGCGCGCCTGAGAGTCTTGAAGGGGCGGCCGCTCGGAATCCATGCGCGATCTTCCCGCGTCTCGGTGGCAGAAGAACTTGCGTCATTGTCTGCGGAATGCATCGCACCGGCACATCGGCTAGCGCGAGGACCGTGAATCGTCTGGGCGCAGATATCGCCACCGATTTGATCGAGCCGGGAGCGCAAATAACGCGGCGGACGCCGGCGCCCCGGCGGACGGCTATTCGAAATTCCAGAGATAGCCGCCCGTTCCGCGCGCGATACGGCCGACGGAGCTTTCCGCAAAATGCGACGAGAAATAGAGCACGTCACGTTCGGCGCAGTAGTTCAACATCTTTTCCCGCGAGCGCCTTGCCTGAGCAGGGTCGGCACAGAAGACCGAGCTGAGCTCGGGCGCATGAACCTGGATCGGGCTGTGCATGATGTCGCCCGCGAACAGCGCTTCCTCACCTTGCGAGACAAGGCTGATGGACATGTGGTCGACGCTATGACCGGGCGTCGAAAGATAACGAATGCCGGGGATCACCTCCTCGCCTTCGGGCTCGACCATGCGGGCCTGCCCGGCTGCGACGACGGGCAGGATGCTGTCTTCATACATCCGATAGTTCGGTCGCCCGCGTCCTTCAGCTGACGAGAAATACTCGTGGCCGCGCCGCGGGAAGATATAGGTGGCGTTCGGAAAGCTCGGCTCCCAACGACCGTCGACCAGCCGCGTATTCCATCCGACATGGTCGGTATGGATATGCGTGATCAGGACATAGTCGACCTCCCCCGGTGTGACGCCGGCGGCAGCGAGCCGTTCGAGGTACGGCGTGTCGAGATGATCGAAGACGGCTTGCGGGCGGGACTTGCCGTTGCCGATCCCGGTGTCGACCAGGATCGTCGATCCTGGCGTCCTGACCAGCCAGCTATGCACACTGGTCGGAATGCGGTCCCGCAGGCTTTCCGGCGCGCTTGGTGCAAATCGCCGCTCCTCGCCCGCAATCAGTTCCAGCCGCCAGTCCGGAAACAGGCGCGCCGGGGGCGCCATCTCGATCGTTGTCTCGCTCACGCGCGTGACCGTCACCTCGCCTATGCGATAGACGCGCGCTGAAACCGTCATCGCGTCGACCCCTCCGCAAGCTAATGCCGACCCGTGGGCCTGGCTGCCGCCCAGGGTTCGCCGGCCTTCAGCCGCGCCGCGAGCGCGGTAGCGCAAGCGGCGAGCAGTGCTTCGCCCTTCGCGGTCGAGGCCTTGCGCGCATCGCCGGCAACGCCTGACGGCGTGAGCTCGGCAAAGGTCCGGAACATCTTCAGCGAGGGCAGCAGCGACGCCGTGATGTCGAAATCCGGTCCATGCGCATCCTTGAGCCGCGCCGCATTCACAAGCTCCGGATGGATGGCCATCATCATCGAGGTCTCGGCCTCGCAGGCATGCATCACGCCCTTTTGGTCCTCCAGAATGCCGGCCTGCGCCGCCTGCCCTTCCATGAAATAGGTCGTGGTCGCGATCGGCGCGCCGAGTTCGCGCGTTAGCTCGCCGGTAAAGGTCGCCAGCGCCTGGATGTTGCCGCCATGGCCGTTGACGATCACGATGCGGTGGAAGCCAGCGCCGAGAATCGCGCGGCAGAGGTCGCGCAGCACCGCGTAATAAGTGGCGAGGCTGACGGTGAAGGTGCCGCCGAACGGAACGTGATGATCGGCAAGCCCGAACCACACGGTCGGCGCAACCACGACCGGCACTTCCGGCGTAAGCGCAGCTGCCGTGCGCCGGCAGATCTCGCTGCAGAGGAAATCGTCGACGCCGGTCGCAAGATGCGGCCCATGCTGCTCGGTCGAGGCAACCGGCAACAACACGATCGCGTCGCGCGCGGCCAGCGTTCGCAGGGCTTCGGCGGACAGTCGGTTCCAGGCGGTCTCGGTCATCGGGCACTCTCCGCAGCTGATCGTTGTACGCTGTTTTGCCGCTTCTTTACTTTACAGTAAAGTCAAATTCTTGTAATGAATGCCCCGATGCCCCGGACCCGGCGCAAAGATGCCAAGGACGTCAGCGAGAGCGCGAGTAGCCGCGCCGTTCTCGATGCGGCGCACCGCCTGTTCCTCAAGGCAGGCTTTGACGGCGTCAATCTGGAGCAGGTCGGCCGCGCGGCGGGGGTGTCCCGGCAAACCGTCTACAACCTGTTTGGCAGCAAGGAGGCCGTGTTCCACGAGGTGATGAAGCGGCATTGGGACACCGTGCGCCGCGAAACGGCATCCGCCTTCGCCGCAGTGAAACAGACGCCGACCTCACCCGCCGCCTGCTTGCGCAGCTTCGCCCGGGCGCTGCTGCGCTTTGTCGAGGAGACCGACCAGGTTGCCTTCACCCGGCTGGTGATTGCCGAATCACGCCAGCGTCAGTGGATCGCGGACGAGTTCTACCGCTGCGGCAAGGAGCCGATCGTGGAAGGCTTTGCCGCGGCACTGGCGGCAATGGCCAGGCAAGGCATGATCGCCTGCGCACAGCCCGAGCTTGCGGCCCATCAGTTCATGGGGCTGGTGCAGGAGTTCGTGATCTGGCCGCGCGTGATGGCCATCGGCAAGGGGGTCGCCGAGCTGCCTGACAACGACCTCGTCATCGAGGAAGCGATCGCGATGTTCCTGAGCCGCTACGGCCTCCACCGGCGGTAGTTTCCGGAGGGACTGCTTCCAGCGCAGCGACCCCGCTGCTAGGATCGCGGGAAAATTCCAGGAGGAAACGATGAAAGCTCCGGCTTTCAAGGACACAGGGTCTACCGCCATCGCGCCCGCGGTGCTGGCGATCGGACGCCCCTCATTTCCGCACGTGCTGATCGAGACGCTACGTCGGACAGCCGATGTCGGCCATTGCATGGTGTTCACCTTCGACGGCGAAGGCTCAACGCGCTGCCTGCTCGATATCGGCAACATCCCCGTCGGCGCCGATCTCGGCATTGCCTACGCCGGGCATTTCCATCGCGCCGATCCCAACCGCGAGAGGATCTTTAAGGAGCGCGATAACACCTCGCCGATCCTGCTGCCGACCTTCGCGCGCAGCATGTATAGCGACAAATACCGCAAGATCTTCTTCGACGATTCCCGGATCGTCGACAAATTCGCAACCGCGATCTGGGTCGAGCGCACCTGCTTCTATGTGAATTTCTATCGGACGACTGCGCAGGGCCGTTTTGCGCAGACGCAGATCGATCGGCTGATGCAGCTTTCGCCCGCAATTGGAGCGGCGGTGGCGCGGCATTTCCAGGAACAGGTGGTGGCCGAGGCCTTTCCGGAGCGCGATCCCTTCGACAAGCTCGCGGCGGTCTTTGCAAGCCGTGCGCCGCTGACGCGACTGACCGAGCGGGAGAAGGATGTCTGCCTGCGCATTCTTGCCGGCTTCAGCTCGGAGGGGATTTCCGCCGACCTCGGCATCGGCCTGCACTCGACGCTCACCTATCGCAAGCGCGCCTATGACAAGCTCGGCATCTCCTCCCAGAACGAACTGTTCGCCATTGCGCTGCGCCTCCTGGCCGCGTCGCAGCGGCTGAACTGAGCCGGATGCCGTCGATCCGTCATCCTGAGGCGCCGGAGCGCAGCGAAGGCCTCGAAGGATGAAGCGGTCCCCGCTGCGAGAGCCGGGCCGTCGCCCTTCGAGGCTCGCTGACGCGAGCGCCTCAGTGTGACGGTTCGAGAGGTGATGGTCGTTGCCGCTCTCCGGCTGTCCCCATTCATTGGGACAGACGTACGGCGCAAACCCACGTACGCTGGTCCGAACAAACATCCCCGAGGACCGCCGCCGTGAGCACCGCGCCCCGCATCGATATCGACGTCAAGGCCTTCTGGGCCGACCCCTACCCGACATTGGCGCGGCTGCGGAAAGAAGCGCCGATCGCTTTCGTGCCGCAGCTGAACTCGACTTTGCTGTGCAGCCGCGACGACATCTTCATCTCGGAGAAGCAGATCGACGTCTTCTCTTCGCACCAGCCGGAAGGCCTCATGAACAAACTCATGGGCCACAACATGATGCGCAAGGACGGCGAGGCGCATCTCGCCGAGCGCAACGTGTTCTTCCCCGCGGTCTCGCCGCGGGCGGTGAAGTCAAGCTGGATGGCGCAATTCCAGGCCCATGCCGATCGCATCATCGATCAACTGCCGGCGTCCGGCCCGGTTGATTTCGTGCAGGCCTTTGCGCTGCCGTTCTCGGCCGAATGCCTGAAGTCGATCACCGGGCTCACCAACATGCGCTTCGAGGACATGAATGCCTGGTCGCAAGGCATGATCGACGGTATCGCCAACTATACCGGCGATCCCGCGGTCGAGGCACGCTGCCATGCCGCGACCGCCGGCATCGATGCCGCGATCGACGACATGCTGCCGGTGCTTAAGAAGTCGCCCGACAAGAGCCTGCTGTCGGTCATGGTCGGATCCGGCATGCCCATGGAGAGCGTGCGTGCCAATATCAAGCTTGCGATCTCGGGCGGCCAGAACGAGCCGCGCGACGCGATCGCGGGCGCGGTGTGGGCGCTGCTCACCCATCCCGCGCAGCTTGCGCTGATCTTGCGCGGCGACAAGCCGTGGCTGCAGGCCTTCGAGGAATATGCGCGCTGGATCTCGCCGATCGGGATGTCGCCGCGCCGGATCGCAAAACCCTGGACCATCCGCGACATCGCCTTTGAGCCCGAGGAGCGGGTGTTCCTGATGTTCGGCTCCGCCAATCGCGACGAAAAGCATTTTGCCGAGCCCGACACATTCGACCTGGCGCGCGACACCTCAAAGAGCGTCGCCTTCGGCGCCGGCCCGCATTTCTGCGCCGGCGCCTGGGCCTCGCGCGCGATGGTCGCCGATGTCGCGCTGCCGACGGTGTTTGCGCGGCTGAAAAATCTGCACCTGGTCGAACAGCCGCCCGTGCGGGTCGTCGGCTGGGCCTTCCGCGGCCTGCTCAATCTGCCGCTGACA
This sequence comes from Bradyrhizobium sp., assembly GCA_035652015.1. Classification (GTDB taxonomy): domain Bacteria; phylum Pseudomonadota; class Alphaproteobacteria; order Rhizobiales; family Xanthobacteraceae; genus Bradyrhizobium. The sequence goes on from DASREP010000102.1 coordinate 20,191, forward strand.
TGGGATGGGGTCGCCGCGCGACGGGAGAGCGCGCCCGATTAGCTGCCGCGCGGCTTCTTTCCCTGACCTGACGTCACGCAGAGACCAGCGAGATAAGTATCAACGAACCGGGCGAGCTGCTGGCGCAGCTTCTCCGGGGGCACCGCCACCATCCGCTCTTCCAGGCCGAGCGAGATGATGCCGTGGGCGGCCGAGAACATCATCCGCGCCTGGAGCGCGATGTCGGCCGGGTCGGCCTTTGGCATCAGGCGGACCAGCGGATCATGCATCAGCGCAAAGGCGCGCATGACCATGAGCAGGATGTCCTCGGGAAACGGCCGATCCTCCTCCATGCGGTGCTCGTAGAGCGAGCGCAGCAGGTTCGCGTGCTCGGTAAAATAAGTGAGATATGTCTCGGCCAGCCCGTGCAGCTGGCGAACCGGATCATCAGCGGGAACCGCGGCCAAGCGCGCGGACAGCGCCTGCACGGTCTGCCGATTCACGGTCAGGATCAGCCCGTCGAAGTCCCCGAACTCGTTATAGACGCTGCCGATCGAGCACTCGGCAGCTTCCGCAACATCCCGAACCTTCAATGATCTCAATCCCTTAGCGGAAATAATGGCACGGGCGGTCTCGAGCATCAGCGCCCGCCTCTTCAACTTTTTGTGCTCACGCGAAGATTCTTCTTGAACATTGTTCATTTTCTTTCTATCCATTTTGAACAATGTTCATTTAGTGCGGAGACGCCCAAAATGCAAACCCTCAGCTTTGAAATTGCGACCACCTTCCTCGACGACGCCGCAGCGCTGGCCGGCGGGGCCATCAGGATCATAATCCAGATTCTCAACCGGCCGGTCGAACGCCTTGCCAATGCCTGCGATGTCGCGGGCGTGCTGCCCCGCCGCCATGCGTTCCGGCAGGCGCTTCGCCAGACTTTCGGTGCGACCCGGGCCAACCGGCGGCGCAGCTGGCGCAACTGCCTGCTCCCGCTGCGCGGCCTGCGCGACCTGACCTGAAGGTGACGCCATGGCCGATTTGCTGACACGCTTCCTTGGCCTGCTCGGTGAGTTCAAGGGCGAAACCCCCTCTCCGCTCGCGAGCCTCGAGCGCTCGATCGCGGCCGCACACCAGGCCCACAGCGCGGCCCGACGTGCACTCGGCATCGCGATGGCCGAGGAGGCCCGCGAAGCCGAGCGGCGGGCGATGCTGGCGAACAAGGTCATCGACCTCGAGCAGCGCGCGGTCGAGGCGATGCGCGGGGGTCGCGATGACCTCGCAATGCAGGCGGCCGAAGCCATTGCGGCGATGACCACCGACATCGAGGCATCACGCCTGGCCTCGGAACGGTTCGCAGCCGAGGTGGCGCTGGCACGACGCGAGGTCGATGCGCAGCGCCGCCGCCTCTCCGATCTCGATCGCGGCCGGCGTCTGGCCAGGATCGGCGCAGCCTTGAACGCAGCTGCGCCCGGCTCGCAAGCCGGCCTCGACAGCTTCTCGGAGGCTGAAGCCGCGCTCGCCAGGGTCAACGCCGATAACCAGGAGGCCCGCTTCGTGCGCGACGAAATGGCGCCGCCGGCGGCGCAGCTGATCGAGCGCATGTCGGACGCCGGATTCGGCGAACCGGTGCAGGTCCGCGCTGCCGACATCCTGGCCCGGCTTCGCAGCGAAGCCGGACTGGACTCAAGCCATTTGATCGAACCCACCAGCAAAGTTCAATGAAGGAGCAACCATGTCACCGCATCTCGCCCATCTCGATCGCCCCACCAGTGCCTGGGTCAATTTCTCCTACGTATCCTTCGCGGCATCCGTGCTTCTGGTCGGCGGCGGCATTTTCGCCCTGCCGCTCGATTGGTGGATTCGGGCCTATTTCGCCATGGGCGTGGCGATGCTGGTTCAGTCCGCTTTCACGCTGTCCAAAACCATTCGCGACCTTCACGAGACCAACCGGATGATTAACCGGATCGAGGAAGCGAGAACCGAGAAATTGCTGGGCGCCGAGCGGGGTTGAGAAGACCAGCACGGTGTTAATGCGTCATTGTTCATTGCGCCTTTCGCGCCTTGCAACCCTGGATGCCGACTGGCAATTCAGGGTTGCTTGCTCCAGGTTTGCTTGGCGAAAGAAAACACAGGACAGGTCATGATCAAGCAGTTGATGTCATCTCGCCGCTTCGCCCCGTTGTTCTGGGCGCAATTCTGTTCCGCACTCAACGACAACGTACTGAAGAACGCGCTTGTCATCATCCTGCTCTACAGCACGGTGGAGAGCCAAGTCGGGGGGCATGGCGATGCGCTGGTGACGGTCGCTGGCGCCGTCTTCATCTTTCCGTTTTTCATTCTGTCGGGGCTCGGCGGCGAGCTCGCCGACAAATATGTCAAATCGGTCGTGGCGCGGCGATTGAAATTCGCCGAGATCTTCGCAGCCGCCTTCGCGGCGGCCGGCTTCTTCCTGCACTCGGTGCCGTTCCTGTTCATTGCGCTCGGCCTGTTCGGCGTGGTCGCTGCGCTGTTCGGCCCGGTGAAATATGCCATGCTGCCCGATCAGCTCACGGTGGGCGAACTCGCCACCGGCAACGCGCTGGTCGAAGGCGCGACCTTCCTCGCCATCCTGCTCGGCACCATCGCCGGCGGCCAGCTGGTGGCGGGATCGAGCCATATGGGTTTCGTGTCCGCGGCCGTGGTGATGCTGGCGCTGTTCTCCTGGGCTTTTGCCTCGCGTATTCCGGTGACGACGCCGTCCGCACCTGATCTTCCCATCACCGTCAATCCCTGGACCTCGACCACGCATCTGCTCAGGAGCCTGTGGTCGGAGACGCGGCTGTGGGACGGCATGATCATCGTCTCCTGGTTCTGGCTGGTCGGCGCGGTCGTGCTGTCGCTGCTGCCGGCACTGGTGAAGGACATCATCGGTGGCACCGAGGGCGTGGTGACGCTGTGCCTGGCCGTCTTTGCCATCGGCATTGCGGTCGGCTCGCTGTTTGCCGCGCATCTCTCCCATGTGCGCCCCAATCTCGCACTGGTGCCGCTCGGCGCCATCGTGATGGGCGTGGTCGGCCTCGACCTTGCCTGGGCGATCGGGCGGACCGTGCACGGCAGCGACATCACGCCGATGGGCTTTGTCGGCTCGTTGGCGGGCTTGCGGATGCTTGCCGACTTCGCCGTGTTCGCCTTTGGCGGCGGCCTGTTCGTGGTGCCTTCCTTCGCCGCGGTACAGGCCTGGTCGGTGCCGTCGGAGCGCGCCCGCGTGATCGCGGCCGGCAATGTGCTGCAGGCGGCGTTCATGGTGGTCGGCTCGCTGTTCGTCGCCTTCCTGCAGGCGCAGGGCTTGCCGATCGCCTGGATCTTCTTCGGCCTTGGTATCGCAAGCCTCGGCTCGGTCTGGTTTGTCCTGAGCAAATGGGGCAAGGAAGGCGTGCGCGATTTCGGCGCGCTGCTGTTCAAGGCCTTGTTCCGCACCGAGGTGCGCGGGCTGGAAAACCTGCCGCCGCTTGGCACCCGCATGCTGATCACGCCGAACCATGTCAGCCTGATCGACGGCCCGCTGCTCCACGCCATCCTGCCGATCGACGCGAGCTTTGCCGTCGACACCGGAATCGCGAAAGCGTGGTGGGCCAAGCCGTTCCTGAAGCTGATCCGGCACTACACCATGGACCCGACCAAGCCGCTCGCCGCGCGCGATGTCATCAAGCTGGTCGCGGCCGGCGAGCCGGTCGTGATCTTCCCGGAGGGGCGTCTGACCGTCTCAGGCTCGCTGATGAAGGTCTATGACGGCGCCGCCATGATCGCCGACAAGGCCGATGCGGTCGTCATTCCCGTGCGCATCGAGGGCGCCCAGCGCTCGCATCTGTCTTATCTCAGGAGCGGCCAGATCAAGCGGGTCTGGTTTCCCAAGGTGACGATCTCGATCCTGCCGCCGCTGAAATTGTCGGTCGATGCTGCGCTGAAGGGGAAGGCGCGCCGCAACGCCGCCGGCATGGCGCTGCAGGACGTGATGATCGACGCCATGGTCAAGACCGCGATGCTGGATCACACGCTGTTCGAGGGCCTTGCGCATGCCTATCGCGACCGTGATACCGGCAAGCCTGTCATCGAGGACCCCCTCGGCACCAAGCTCACCTATCGCAAGCTGATCCTCGGCGCGCAGGTGCTCAGCCGCAAGCTCGAGCGAGGGACCGCCGTCGGCGAGAATGTCGGTCTTTTGCTACCGAACTCGGCCGGCGTCGCGGTGGTCTTCATGGCGCTGCAGACCATCGGCCGGGTGCCGGCTATGCTCAACTTCTCCGCTGGCCCCGTCAACGTGCTGGCGGCGATGAAGGCGGCGCAGGTCAGGACCGTGCTGACGTCCAAGGCCTTCATCGAGAAGGGCAAGCTCGACAAGCTGATCGCGGCCATCGCGGCGGAAGCGCGGGTAATCTATCTCGAAGACATCCGCACGACGGTCAGCCTCGGCGACAAGCTGAGCGGCTTTGCCGCCGGCACTGCGCCGCGCATCGCGCGCAGTGCCAATGATCCCGCCGTGATCCTCTTCACCTCGGGCTCGGAAGGCACGCCCAAGGGCGTGGTGCTCTCCCATCGCAACATCCTCGCCAATGCCGCGCAGGCGCTGGCGCGGGTCGACGCCAACGCGAATGACCGCGTGTTCAACGTGCTGCCCGTGTTCCACTCGTTTGGGCTGACCGGCGGAATGATGATGCCGCTGCTGGCGGGCATTCCGATCTACATGTATCCGTCGCCGCTGCACTACCGGATCGTGCCCGAGCTGATCTACCAGACGGGTGCCACCATCCTGTTCGGCACCGACACCTTCCTCACCGGCTATGCCCGCTCCGCGCACGCCTACGACTTCCGCACCCTTCGGCTGGTGCTCGCGGGCGCCGAGGCGGTGAAGGACCGCACGCGGCAGACCTACATGGAGCGCTACGGCGTGCGCATCCTCGAGGGCTATGGCGTCACCGAGACGGCGCCAGTGTTGGCGATGAATACGCCGATGGCCAACCGCCCCGGCACGGTCGGACGTCTGTCGCCGCTGATGGAATACCGGCTCGATCCCGTCCCCGGCATCGACGAGGGCGGACGCCTTTCGGTGCGCGGCCCGAACGTCATGCTGGGCTATTTGCGTGCGGAGAGTCCCGGCGTGCTCGAAGCCTTGCCGGAGGGCTGGCACGATACTGGCGACATCGTCGCCATCGATGACGCAGGCTTCATCACCATCAAGGGCCGCGCCAAGCGCTTTGCCAAGATCGCGGGCGAGATGGTGTCGCTCTCGGCGGTTGAGGCGATGGCGGCGACGCTGTGGCCGCAGGCCATGTCGGTCGCGGTCTCCATTCCCGATGCGCGCAAGGGCGAACGCATTGTGCTGCTCACCACCCAAAAGGACGCCGACCGCGCCGCCATGCAGCGCCAGGCCAAGGCGACCGGCGCCTCCGAGCTTGCCGTCCCCGCCGTCATCCAGCTGGTCGACAAGGTGCCGCTGCTCGGCTCCGGCAAAACCGACTATGTGGCGGCAACCGCGCTCGCGCGCGAGGCAGCCCCGCCCGCGGAGCGTGAAGTGGCATGACAATCGAAAGGGCTTATACCGCAAGTGACGGCGTCGTCCTGCTGCACGGCATCGGTTGCACGTCCCGCAGCATGCGGAAACTCGAACGCTCCTTGCAACAGGTGGGGCTCACTACGCTCAACCTGACCTATGCCAGCCGCAAGAAGCCGCTCGCGCTGTTGACTGAGGACATTCATCCCGCCATCGCCGCGTTCGGCGAAGCGATCCGTGGGTCACTGCATTTCGTCGGACATTCCATGGGCGGCCTGCTCGCGCGCGTCTATGTCGCAAGGCACCGACCTCCCCGGCTCGGCCGCGTGGTCATGCTGGGCACCCCGAACCGCGGCAGTGAGGTCGCCGATCTCCTGCAGAGCTCGTTGCTCTATCGCAGCTTCTATGGGCCGGCCGGCCTGCAGCTGACGACGCAGCAGGACGACACGCTGGCCCTGCTTCCGCCGGTCGACTACGCCGTCGGCATTGTCGCCGGCACCCGCGCGCTCGATCCGATCGCCTGGCGCTTCGTGCTGCCGCGTCCCAATGACGGCCGGGTCTCGGTCGCGCGTTCCAAGCTCGAAGGCATGGCCGACCATATCGCGATCAAGGCGACCCATACCGGTCTGCCGTATCATCGTGTTGCGATCAGCCAGACCATCGCGTTTCTGTCTGAGGGCCGATTCGAGCGAACAACCCTTATGCCGCCGCTGAACCGGCCACCCGGATATCCAGCCAGCCCAAGGAATTCACCGACAGCGCATCCCCCTCATTGATCACCACCGTCGTGGTCTCGGCCTCGATGATTGCCGGTCCCTGCAGCGTCTGCCCTGGCTTGAGATCGTCGAGCGCATAGACATCGACCTCGCGCCAGACGCCGAACCAGGCCTTGCGGCGGTTGCGCGGTGCGCAGGGTGCGGTCGAAATCGCCATACGCGCGTCCTGCTCGGGCACGGAGACGGCGCCGACCGCGGCGACACGCGCATTGACGAATACGACCTCCTGGTCGGGCGAGGCGTATGTGTAGAGCTCTTCGTGGCGGCGGTGGAAGCGCGCCTCGACCTCCTTGATCAGCGCCGGCGAATTGAGGTCAATGCCGTCGAGCGGGACATCGATTTCGAAGATCTGCTCGCCGTAGCGCATCTCGGCGGAGCGCTCGACGGCAATGGGTCCGTCGAACCAGCCGCGCAGCCGCTTGGTCGCGCGCGTCTCGAGATCGGCGAAGATCGCCCGCACCGCCTCTGCCGTCGAGTGCGCGCCGCTCTCGAAATGGGTGCGACTGAGCTCATAGCGGAGATCGCTGGTCAGCATGCCCCAGGCCGAGAGCACCGATGCGGTGGTCGGCACGACAATCCGGGCAATATCCAGCTGGCGCGCAAGCTCCACGGCATGCAGGCCGGCAGCGCCGCCGAAGCTGAGCAGCGCAAAGCGCCGCGGATCGACGCCACGCCGCACGGTCATCAGGCGGATGCCGTCGGCCATCTTGAGATTGACCAGCCGGAAAATGCCCGCCGCCGCCTCGATGCGACCAATCTTCAGTGCACCCGCGAGCCGATCGATCGCGGCTTCGGCGGCAGCCACGTCAAGCGGACGTGCGCCCCCCATGAACGCCCTCGCATCGAGATAGCCGAGCACGACATTGGCATCGGTCACGGTGGCCGCGAGGCCGCCGTGGCCATAGGCCGCCGGTCCGGGCATCGCGCCGGCGCTTTCGGGCCCGACCCGGAAAATGCCGCCGCGATCGACCGAGGCAATCGAGCCGCCGCCGGCGGCGATGCTCGCAATATCGAGGCTGCGCAGCGCGATGCGCTCGCCGGCCAGTTCGCCATCGGCGGACAGCGTCACGCGGCCCTCTGCAACAAGAGAGATGTCGGTCGATGTCCCGCCCATGTCGAAGGCGACGAGATCCTTCAGGCCCAGCATGTCGGCACAACGCCGGCAGCCGGAGATGCCTCCCGCCGGGCCCGACAGCACGGTCGCCGCCGCGAGCCGCGCGGCCTCCTCGACCGGCGCCATGCCGCCATGCGACAGGATGATGAAGAGGCTGCCCTTCAGGCCGGCTTCGTGAAGGCGCGCTTCGAGCCGCTCGAGATAGCGGCGCACCACGGGACCGACATAGGCGTTCACGACCGTGGTCGAGACGCGCTCGTATTCCTTGATCTGCGGCAGCACATCGCTGGAGAGGCACACGCTGACATCGGGCAGCTCGCGCTGCACGCGTTCGGCCGCGGCAATCTCATGCGCGGGATTGCGATAGGCATGCAGGAAGCAGATCGCAACCGATGTCGCGCCGGATGCCTTGATGGCCGCGATGGCCTGGCTGAGCGAATTGTCGTCGAGCGGCGTCAACACCTCGCCGGTCGGCCGCAGCCGCTCGCGCACGCCAAAGCGCAGCGGGCGGGGCACCAGCGGCTCGGGCGGGGTTGAGCGCAGATCGTAGCGGTTGGGCTTGAGGCCCTCGCGCATCTCGAGGACGTCGCGATGCCCCTCGGTGGTGAGCAGCGCGACGCGGGCGCCCTTGCGCTCGAGCAGCGCATTGGTCGCAACCGTGGTGCCGTGCACGAGCCGCTCCGTCTGCGCCAGCATCTCGCGGACGGACAGATTTAGCCGACGCGCCAGCTCCTCAAGCCCGGCCATCACGCCGATCGACTGATCTGCCGGCGTCGACGGCGATTTGGCGAATACCGTGCGGCCAGTCGCGTCAATGGCGACGAGATCGGTGAAGGTGCCGCCGACGTCTACTCCGATGGTGAGCATGCTCAAGCCTTCAGCGCCTTCGCGGCGTCTTGGGTGACAAGGCCGGCCGCGCGGTCGCGCTCACGGGCTTCGGGCGCACGCTTTTCGGGCGGTCCCCAGCCGCCGCCGCCGGCCGAGCGGATCTCCAGGCAATCGCCGGGGTGGATTTCGATGCCGACTTCCTTGGTGCGCAGCTCGCGCGGCGGCCGGCCCCTTGAGAGCAGCCGGTAGCGATGCGGTTTCGAATCCTCGCCACCGAGCATTCCCGCCGAGCCGTGCCGCGTGCCCTCGCCCGCGGTATTGCCGAGCGCGATCGTCTCGGTTTCCATGATGAGGTCGAGCGCGACGCCGAGCCCGCCGCGGAATTGGCCGTCGCCGCCGGAATCCGGCAGGAACTCGTGATGGCGGAAATGCAGGGGAAAGCGCGCTTCCGCAACCTCGATCGAGCCGAACTTCAGCCCGCCCACCGAGTGCCACTCCCCGATCGACGACCAGCCGTCGCCGCCGGCCGATGCACCGCCGCCGGGACGGGCATGAAACAGATGCCAGATGAAGCCGCGACCGTTGCGGGGATTCTCCCCCTTGATGGCAATGCGGAAGCGGCGGCCCCAGCCGGCCATCACGCGGTCAGGACAGGAGCCGGCAAGCGCCTTGATGATCGCCTCCACGATTTCGTTGGAGGGATGGCTGGTGCAGAGGGTCACGGGGTGACCCGGCTCGGCCCAGACGATGGTGCCCTCCCTCGCGATCACCTGCAGCGGCCGCAGCGCGCCGGAATTTTTCGGCGTGTCGGGATCGATCAGATAGAACAGCGCCATCGCCACCGCCGCATGCATGTTGGCATGCGAGGAATTGACGAAGCTTGCGACCTGCGGATCCGAAGCCGACAGGTCGACCTCGATATCGCTGCCGCGCTTGGTCACCCTGGCCGCGATGCGGATGTCATTGTGGCCGCGACCGTCGTCGTCGAGAAAGGCCTCGCCCTGGAAGACACCGTCCTGCCAGGTCGCGATGACGGAGCGGGCCTGGGCTTCCGCCGCATCGAGCATGCCTTCGATCGCGGCCTCCACCACCGGCGCGGAGAGTTCGGCAAACAGCTTCTGCAGTCGCCGCTCGCCGAGATGTGCCGCGCCGATCATGGCGAAGAGATCGCCGCGGAAGTCGTGGGCGTTGCGGACATTCAGCGCGAGCATGTCCAGGATATCGTCGCGCAGCTTTCCGGCCTCGTAGAGCCTGATCGGGGGAATGCGCAGGCCCTCCTGCCAGATCTCGGTGGCATCAGGGTTGTAGGCGCCATGGGTGGCGCCGCCGATATCGCTCTGATGCGCCCGCACGATGGTCCAGAAGAGCCGGCGCCGATCGGCGAATACCGGCACGAACACGGTGATGTCGGGCAGATGGCTGCCGCCATGATAGGGATCGTTCATCAGGATGACGTCGCCGGGCGCAACGTCGGCAAACCGCGCCTCAACCGCACGCGCAGCCCAGGGCAGCGCGCCGACATGAACCGGAATATGATCGGCCTGCGCGATCAACCGGCTCTGCACGTCGCAGATCGCCAGCGAGAAATCACGGCTGGAGTTGAGGATCTGGGAATAGGAGGTCCGAAGCATCGCCTCCCCCATCTCGGCCACGATGCCGCTCAGCCGGTGCTGGACCACCGAGCGGGTGACGGGATCGACCGTGCCTGTCATCTCGAGCTGACTTTCCCTTCGTTGTTGCAGCGGCCGTCACCGATCGAGCGGCCATTTCGGACGCTTGATCTTGCGAAACGGCAGGCTTGCGAGATCGGGCGTCGCGGCGCCCGGCGCTTCGACATGCAGCACGGCTTTCGCAATCGGTGCAAACGCCGCCTGGAAGTGCTGGGCGGACTTGACGACGATGATATCCTTGGCCGCGAGGTCGCAGCCGAGGTTTGTGAACACGTCGGTGCCCATCGCCTGGTTTCGCCGCGTGATCAGCACGATCTCGATACCGTCCGCTACAACCAGCGCCGCGTCGCCGACAGGCGTCGGCGCACCAGACAGGCCCGTCATCATCATGTCCGGAACAAGGGCCTTGACCTCGCACATGAGATCCAGAGGATCACCCGAGGCAGGGCCGACCTTGCCGCCGATGCGCAGCGGCAGGCGCGCGCCAAGGCCAGCCTCGAAAGCGATGCGGACCGCAAGCGGGTCCCACATCGGACCGATCGCGGCGTTGCCGATGCCGCGCTCGCGCATGCCGCGCAGGATGAACGTGGAGTCGCCGGGCGAGCCGCTGCCGGGATTGTCGGCCCTGTCGGCCAGCACGACCGGCTTGGCCGGTGACGCCACCGCCTGATCGAGCGCGGCGTCGATGCCGAGAAAGGGCACAGCGAGCTGTTCGCGCAAGGAGATCAGCTCGTCGGCGAGGCTCCGCGCCAGCGCGTTCGCCTTGGCCTGGTCGCCGTCGGTATAGACCAGCACCTTGGTGCCCATATCGGGGACATCGCCAAGCGGAAAGCCGTGGGACAGCGAGATCGACAGCACGCCGTCGTGGCCCTCCAGCGCGGACATGCGGTCGACAAAGCTGCGCCCGGGCTCGTTGGTGGTATGGATGGTGACGATCATCTCGCAATCGACCACGGCATGGACGGGGCGCACCTCGCCGCGCGCGGCAGCGCTCGACAGTCGCGCCAGATCCCGTGCGCGCTCGACGATGTCGGTGTGCGGATATTCCTTGAACGCGATCAGCAGGTCGGCATTGCCGATCATCGCGGCGGTGAGGTGGTTGTGCGGATCGAGCTCGGCGCCGATGACGGCGCCGGGCCCCACGATCTCGCGAACCCGGCGCAAGAGATCGCCTTCGCAATCATCATAGCCGTCCGCGACCATGGCGCCGTGCAGGCCGAGCAGCACCATCTGCACCGGCAGCGCGCGCGTCAGGTCCGCAAGCAGCTCGTCGCGCAGCCGCTCGTAGACGGCGCGGGTGGTCACCCCACCTGGCTGGGCGCCCGCAACCAGGCCCTCGATCAAGGTCCAGCCTTCGCTGGCGCAAAGCTGGCGCGCAACCCAGAGCGGCGCGGCAAAGAACGACAGCGCCTCCGGATGCGTCCCGGCCGGAAAATAGCCGCGGGCCCTGAACGCATCGAGCCCGGTCGGGATCGGGCCGAAGGTGTTGGTTTCGGTGGCGAGCGAGGCAGCAAATACGCGCATTCGAAGATCATCCCGGGGCTAGCCGATCAGCGACGCTGGCCATCTCCCAAAGGCAGGACATCGCGATGGTAACTGCACATCGGTGAAGCTGCGAAGCAAGCTCTCGCGCATCAGGGCTGCCATGCCGACGTCCCGCCCGCCGATTTCCGGTCAGGCCGTTTTGGACTTGGCAGCCTTCTTGGCGGGCTTGGCAGCCGGCTTCGTCTTGGAGCCAGCGGTCTTGTTGGAGCCAGCAGTCTTGTTGGAGCCAGCAGTCTTGGCGGCCGCGGTTTCCTTGGCCACCTTGGCGGCCTTTGCAGCTTCGGCCAATTCCTCCGCCGCCTTCTTGATCGAGCGGGCGTAGCTCTCGGCGGTGTTTTCCGCCGTGATTTCCAAACGCCTCGCGGCCGCGGCGGCGAGCTCGCGCGTGGTCTTCGCCAGCTGGCGATAGCGCTCCCTGCTCTCCTTGTCCTTTGCCTTGCCAGCCATTCCCATCAGCCGGCCCTGCCGCTTCCTGGCGGCATCGCTCAAGGCCTTCACCTGCTTCTTTGCCATGGACCGAATGACAACGTCCAAGTCTGCTTCGGCCATGTCTCTCACTTCCCGCGATTCATCATGCGAGCGCTTGATACACCGGCTTCTTGCCTGGATCAAATTGGGAGACGAGCAACGAGATACGCGGCGTTGGCGTGCCGGCAAAGCGCGCCGTGGGCGAATTCAGTGCGACCGGATTTCTTCGCCGTAGCAGTAGCTTAGTCAGCAAAAAACTTCGCGCTCAGGACCTCGTCGGAGTGGCGCGGCACCAGGCGTCTCCGCCTCCCATTGCAGGTTTCGTGTCGTCAGGGTGGTTAGCACCGATTTGTGCAGACGATCGTCCGGCTCGAAATTTTGCGCCAGCCTGCGCACGACCTCGACAAAGCGAATGCGATAGACCGCGGCCTTGTCGACCTGCCCGCAACTGGCAAAGATTTCGGCGGCGGCATTGTAGACCCGCCAGGAGGCGACCGGGAAATCGGCGTGGTCGACGATGCCCAGCGCGCGATCGAGCTGCGCAAGCGCCTCCTCGGCCTCGCCCGAGGCAAAGGCGACGCGTGCGAGCAGGCAGCACGCCTGGGCCAGGTGATTGAGATCCGGTGCCGGCGCCACATAGTCGTGGAGCCGGCGCGCCCATCTGCGCGCCTGGGCCAGGTCGCCAATCAGCAGGCAATACTCGGCCCGGCAATGATACACCTGCAGCGCGACCGTAAAATCGACATCGATGCCCTGTTCATCCATGCGGCGCTCGATGTCGTCGAATTGCTTGCGAGCCCTGGACGGATCGTTCATGCCGACATACGCCTTTGCCAGCACGCCCCGCTTGTGGAAAAAGGCGGAGTGATCTTCCACAAGCAGAGACTCGTCGACGCCGTCGCAGAGTTCGCGGGCGCCCTCGAAATCCCGGGCTTCGACATGCAGCCAGGCCAGCGTCAAGCGACAGAATGCGCTGCCCGGACCGTTCGCATTCCTGGCAGCCAATTCTATCCCGATGGTGATTTCCCGCTGCAGCTCCCGCCATTGACCGAGGTTGAAGAGCGCGTTCGACTCGAGGATGCTGAACAGCAGGAACGTGTAGATATCGCCGGCAGCACGTGCCAGCCGCTTCCCGTCCGCGCAGGAACTGCGGCAGTCCTGGTAGCGTGCTCTCCAGCAATCGAGGATGCCCGCGATTCCGAAGCGCCTGATGAGGATGCCATAGTTGCGAGCGCCGGCCGTCAGCTCCATCGCCCTGTCGCAAAGCGCGGCGTCCCGCTCGCGCCAGCCCTTGAGGTACAGATTGATGCTCGCACTGCTGCCCTGGACCAGAGCCTTGAAGGTGTCGTCCTCGAGAGCCCGGCTGCTGACCAGCACATCTTCGGTCGCCTGAAGGCAGGCGTGACGATCGACGCGTAGACACACCATGCTCAGGGACACCAGACCCTTGACCTGCTGCCGGATTTCGCCCGCGCGTTCTGCACACGCGACAACGTCACGAAGGTCGCTGATGGCGCCGGCAAGATCGCCGGACGAGCGACGCGCCCGGCTTCGCTGCCGCAGGAGGGCGATGCGCGTTGCGGACTTGTCTGCAGCATCGCAACGATCGAGTGTGGCAAGCGCGCGGGTGAGATAGTTTGCGGCCTCGACATGGCCGAGACGCTTGGTCGAACTCTCGGCCGCCTCTCCGAGGTAGCGCAATGCGCTCGGAAAGTCGCGCGCCTCATCGAAATGAAGCGCCAGCACAGGAGCAATTTCGGAGGTTCGGCCTGCATAGGCGGCCTCCAGCCTCCTGCCAAGCCGCATATGGGTTTGCGCGCGATGCCCGGGCGAGAGGCCCTGATAGACGACATTCTGATAGAGAATGTGACGAAAGGCATAGCATCCTGAATATGTTCCATCCGGCCATTCGGAAACGCCCGAGCGAACAAAGATAGGATGCTTGCGGATCAGCGCTTCGACATCCCTTTCGACGTCGAGGGCGTCGCGCGACAGGCCCGCTGCCAGCAGCGCAGCCGGGAATTCTTCACCTGCGACACTGGCGACGTCGAGCAGCCGGCGCTCGTCCTGGTCGAGACGATCAAGCTCCTGGCTGATCATGTTCGTGAGATTGTTCGGAACACCAGGCGGGGAATATGCCGCCTCCGGCGCGAGATGCCACCTGCCGTCCACTTCGACGATCGACTGCTGGTCGATCAGATGCTCGAGCAGCGAGACGACGAACAGCGGGTGTCCCCGGGACTGTTCGAGCACGAGGCGGGACAGGGTCGAGGCAAGTGCGGCATCGCCGAAGCGCAGCGTGAGGTAGCGCTCGACCTCCGCGTCCGACAAATTCTCCAGACGCAACTCGTGGCAGCGTCCGTGAATCTCCAGGTCCTGATGCAGACGGCGGATCGGATGCCCGCTGCTGACGCTTTCGGCAGGTCGATAAGATGCGAGAACCAGCACGCGGGCACTGGCGGTCCCGCGCGCGAAGCGAGACACGACGTCAAGCGTCGCGAAATCACTCCAGTGCAGATCCTCCAGCACGAGGACCCATGGGCGGCTGGCGCTCAGCGCTTCCAGGAGGTCGCAAAATTCGCGCAGCCTGCGCTCCCGCGTTGCGCCGAACATCTCATTGTGGAAGGCCGCACGCTCCCCCGGGTCGACGCCCGGCAATTGCAGGATCCAGCTCGGCGCGTGGGCGCGAACGGCCGACGTCAGATCCAGCCCGTCCGCGCGACCGCGGTTCACGAGTGCATCGATCAGCGGCAGAAAGACCTCGTCGGTGCCGAACCTTTCGGTGCAACGCCCGTACAGCACATCGAAGCCCTGTTCGGTCAGCCGCTCCATCGCCTTCTCGATGAAGGCCGTCTTGCCGATGCCGGCCTCTCCGGTGACAAAGGCAATCTGCCGTTGACCGGCCAGCGTGCTCTGGATCATCTCGTCCAGCGTCGCGAGAGGCGCGGCCCGGCCGACAACGAGATGGGACGTCTCGAACTTCGCCGGCGCGACCGGCGGTTCGACTTCCTTGGCCGCTTCGCGCACTTCGCCCACGAAGCGAACGCCCTTGCGCGGCAAGGTCTTGATCAGCCGCTGCTCGTCACCGGAATCGCCGATTGCGGCGCGCGCCGCATTGATGCGGGTTGCGAGCGCGGAATCCGAGACGATCCGCCCGCCCCAGATCGCAGCGATCATATCGTCCTTGCTGACGACCCGGTCGCGCTGACGGATCAGAAATTCCAGGAGGTCAAAAACCTGGGGCTGCAACGGGATTGCATTGCGGCCGCGTCGCAGCTCCCGCTGGCCCGGGTCGAGGATGAAATCGTCAAAACAGTACAGCAAAATTATGCCTTCAAATTGCCGGCAAGGAATCCATTCAACCCGGACGCCGGCTCAAAATCAATAAAACGATAAGGACAAATTAAGGGCGTGGTAAAGCCCAGCCGGGACCCCCGCTCGATATTTCCGGCCCGATCGATCGCTGATCGAAAGGTATTTTCGTCTACGTGAAGACGACAACTGAACGGGTATTAGCATGCATTTCAGCAATGTCTGGGCGCATGCGCAAGCCGCGCGCTGCGACGCCGTCAGCTCGTTGATCCTGCAAGCCTGGCGCTGGCTGTTTCCGGCCGGCTCCGCTCAAAGCAAGAAGCCCGTTACCGCGATCCTTGCCTCTCCACCGGTACAGTAAGACCCTAGAACGGATGGACGGCGGCTGCGCCCAGCCAAATCGTTGCGCTTGGGCTAGCCCGCGCCTGTAGCGGCGCTCGCGACGCCACCGCTCTAAAACCAACAGCAACACTTCAACATGACCGGAAAGAATTTGGCGGTTTCGCGGCCACATTCGTTCCGTAGGCCGGCACCTCGGGAATGAGGTGTTGCGCATGAAATTTGGAATACGCGTTCGGGGCGGCTTGCTGTCGGCCGCCCTGATGATGTCTGCCGTGCCGACGGGCGCCGCGTTGACTGTCCTGTCCGGGGCGCGCTGCGCTGCCGCTCAGACGGCCAGCGCCATCGAGGTCGAGGGCAACCGCCGCGTCGAAGCCGACACCATTCGCTCCTACTTCAAGCCGGGTCCATACGGGGAGCTCGATGCCGGGCAAATCGACGACGGCCTCAAGGCCCTGGTCGAGACCGGATTGTTTCAGGATGTGAAGATCAATCGCGATCGCGGCCGCCTGACCGTCGTCGTGACGGAAAATCCCGTGATCAACCGCATCGTGTTCGAGGGCAACAAGAAGATCAAGGACGAGCAGCTGTCGGCCGAGATCCAGTCCAAGCCGCGCGGCACCTTGTCCCGTCCGATGGTTCAGTCGGATGCCCTGCGCATCGCCGAGATCTATCGCCACTCGGGGCGCTACGACGTGCATGTGACGCCCGAGATCATCGAGCAGCCCAACAACCGTGTCGACCTCGTGTTTACGGTGGCCGAGGGCAACAAGACGAGCGTCAAATCCGTCGAATTCGTCGGCAACAGCTATTACTCATCGTATCGCCTGAAAGACGTCATCAAGACCCGCGAGACGAACTGGCTGAGCTTCCTCGGCAATAACGACGTCTACGATCCCGACCGCGTCGAGGCCGATCGCGACCTGATACGCCGCTTCTATCTCAAGCACGGCTTTGCCGACGTCCAGGTCGTCGCGGCCATGACCGAGTACGATCCGGACAAGAAGGGATTCCTGGTCACCTTCAAGATCGACGAGGGCCAGCAATACCGCGTCGCATCGGTGCGGTTCGAATCCTCCATCGCCAGTTTCGACGCCAACTGGCTCGCCGGCTCCTCGCGCGTCTCGGTCGGCTCGCTCTACAACGCGGAAGCGCTGGAGAAGTCGGTCGAGACCATGCAGATCGAGGCCTCGCGGCGCGGCTATGCCTTCGCGGTGGTGCATCCGCAGGGCGACCGCAATTTCGAGGCGCACACGGTCTCGATCGTGTTTTCCGTCGATGAAGGCCCGCGCAACTACATCGAACGCATCAACATCCGCGGCAACAGCCGCACGCGCGACTATGTGATCCGTCGCGAGTTCGACCTCTCCGAAGGCGATGCCTACAACCGCGCGCTCGTCGACCGCGCTGAGCGGCGCCTGAAGAACCTGAACTACTTCAAGGACGTCAAGATCACCACGGAGCCCGGCTCGTCGAGCGACCGGGTGATCCTCGACGTCAATATCGAGGAGAAATCGACCGGCGACTTCTCGGTGTCGGGCGGCTATTCCACCAGCGACGGCGCGCTGGCCGAGGTCAGCGTGTCCGAGCGCAACTTCCTCGGCCGCGGGCTCTATGCCAAGGCCTCGGTCAGCTACGGCCAATACTCGCGCGGCGTCTCGCTGTCCTTTGTCGAGCCCTATCTGCTCGACTATCGCCTCGCGCTTGGCCTCGACGCCTATTACCGCGAGCAACTGCCGAGCACCTATTACAGCTATGGTCTGCGGACATTCGGCTTCAGCCCGCGGCTCGGGCTGCAGCTGAACGAGGAAACCTCGCTGCAGCTGCGCTATTCGATCTACCAGCAGCAGATCACGCTCGCCAGCGCCTACGACAATTGCAACAACAACGCCGCCAACAGCTCGCTCGCGTTCAATCCGACACCCGCCTACATCAAGAGCGTGCTGGGCGGGGTCGATCCCGACTTCGCGTCGAGCTCGTCCTATTACGGATACGGCTGCTACGGCGACGGCGAATCCACGCTGCCGATCCGGAAGGAGCTGGCGAACGGCCCCACCTGGTCGTCGGTCATCGGCTACACCCTGAACTACAACACGCTCGACAACAACCAGAACCCGACCGACGGATTGCTGGTCGACTTCAAGCAGGATTTTGCCGGCGTCGGCGGCGACGTCACCTATCTGAAGAACCAGATCGATGCGAAATATTACAGCCCGCTTGTCTCCGACATCGTCAGCCTGATTCATCTGCAAGGCGGCATGCTCAACAAGGTCGGCAACAACGACCTGCGCATGCTGGATCACTTCCAGATGGGCGCCAACCTGGTCCGTGGCTTCGCGTCAAACGGCATAGGGCCGCGCGACATCACCTATTACAGCCTCGGCGCCAGCGGCGATGCGCTGGGCGGCACCAAATTCTGGGGCGCCTCGGCCGAGCTGCAGATGCCGTTCTGGTTCCTGCCCAGGGAGGTTGGGCTCAAGGGCGCCGTCTATGCCGATGCCGGCGCGCTGTGGGACTATCAGGGCCCGACCTCCTGGGCCGCCACCGGCGAAGTGAACTCCGCCGCCTGCAAATGCGGCCTGCAATATGACGACAGCAAGGTCGTCCGCTCTTCCGTCGGCGTCGGCCTGATCTGGGCCTCCCCCTTCGGCCCGCTCCGCTTCGACTACGCGGTCCCGCTGACCAAGGGGAAATACGACATCGTGCAGGAGTTCAAGTTCGGCGGCGGGACGTCGTTTTGAGGCGGCATCGGAATGGAGACCACCACCTAGGCCTCCATCCGTTGCATGTCATCAACTGTGGTGCACAGCCAGCCTCGATACTTCGGTGATTTCTCCTCCGATCGGAACTTCGTGTCAGGTCGGATTGATGAATTGGAGATCGCGCCAGCGACGATTTCGGGTGCGTCTTCGATGCAGTAATGATCGACATCTGGCAGACGATGGGCGCTGCTGGAAAGATTGCGCTGAACAGCGGCAAGAAATGTTCAGGACGCAGCGTATGGTCCGCCTCTCCCCAGATGGCCAACGCGGGCTTGCCGCGGATCAAGCGCTCGGCCGCGGCATCGGGCGTTTCGAACCTGTGGGCGTTCATCGCAAAAACCGTTCGCCCAGCCGATGGCACCGAGGCAATCAGCCCGGCGTTGCACACCGCATTGTGCGGCTGACAAAGCGCAATTTTCATCCTAAAGTAGCTGACGCCTTTTCGACGTTCGTTTCAACACCAGCGCGCTCTCGGATGCCCCCACGCCGGAAACACTCTCAGAAATGAACCAAGGAGAAGCCGATGCCCATAGACGCAAAGCAGCTACTCCAAATGTCGCAACAGCAGCTTGACGCTCTATTCGGCGAGCACGACGCCGGTCCAATTCCTGACGGAGGAGCAAAGGGCACCGCGATCATTGCACCTGGCACACCCATGAGCGAGCCGATAGCGGCCGCCATCAATATCTTCGCCTGGCAAGGTAAAGTCTTCGACTCAAAGGCTGGGCTGTTACGAAACGAAATCCTGCCGTTCGGATTGAAGGCAATCATCGCAAAGGTCTACAAGGGACCGAGTTGGCTTGACGGCAAGGAGTGCATCGTTCTTGATTATTCGGAAACCTCGCTGGTAGCTTCCCACATTCGCGACGAAATTCGCCAGATCGAGCCTGGCTTTTATCTCGGCAAAGTGTACTGGGATAAGGCCCGCCTGATCGACTTTTCGCTCGACTTCAACGCCTAGAGCCGCCGGAACGGGGACATGATCCCGCAGGACAGCTTCATCATTCTTGCGAAGGTCAAGCCCTGTTGCCTCGGCGCTTTGAGGCTCCTTCTTAAAAGGCTGACGTTCGAAGACCGCCCGGGTATCGCCGACCCAGTGAACCCCCTCATACCTTTCGGCGAATACGACACGATTCACTTCGCCCGGCTCGTTGTCCTCGAGGACAACACGCTGAGCGACCGCGTGGCTTTTGGTCTGCCACCGTCGGAGATGCCGATCTATCTTTGCTTCATGGTGGATTGCGACGGCCAGGCGGACGAATTGTTGATTCGCATGGCACGAAGCCCCGATGGACTGCGCGAAATCTTTGGCCATTGCGAGGGCTTTGACGCCGCCGCGGATTTGCTCCAATGGCTCAAGGCGCACCGGGTCAAGCCCATGGCATCCTACGTCAACTGGGTTGGTCGCAGCGTCATCCAGGCGCAGGAAGAAGCACGGCTGCACGAATTGCTACGCAGCGCCTTACCAGAAATCCGCAACAATGATCCGCAATTCATATTTTCCCATCTGAAGTCGATCGTAAAATGTGGAATGCTAACTGCCCCTCCACCGACACCCCTTGCCTGGCGGCTTCGAAACTTGCGGCACATGTTGCTTCCGTTGGTGGCTACGGCGGGTTGCCTGGTGATTATGGTGGGTTGTCTGATCTTCTTCCCTTTGATCACCATCGCGGCTATCGCGCTGCTGTTCCTTGGTTTGGTGGCCTTTGTCATCGTGTTGCGTCGACACGAACAAACCGATCGAATCGTCCCCCAGCCATACGATCCCAAATGGGTCGCCCGCCTTCGCGAGGGCGAAGATCATGATGTGACCAATCAGTATACCGCCATGGGATCCATCAAGCCCGGCCGATTTCGTCTTTGGACCGAAATCGCCATCCTCTATGGAGTCGATTGGGTTGCGCGCCACATCTTTACCCGGGGATCGATCGGACGCATCGGCACCATCCATTTCGCTCATTGGGTTTTCCTGGACCAGCGTCGGCGCGGCTTCTTCTGCAGCAACTATGACGGCGGTCACGAAGCCTATATGGATGATTTCATCAACAAAGCCGGCTTCGGGCTGAACCTCTCCTTCTCCAGCTTCATCGGCTATCCAACCACTAACTGGCTGGTCGCACGCGGAGCGTGGCTCGAGCAGGATTTCAAGAGATTCCAGCGTCACCACCAGATTCCCACGGATGTTTGGTACAAGGCCTATCCGGGGCTGACCGCCCGCGATCTCGCCCGCAACAGCCGCATTCGCAACGGTCTGGAAAAGACCGCAATGAGCGACGACGAAATTCGTCGTTGGCTGGCTGAAATCTAGTCGTAGGAGGGACGATGGATGCGCAGCGATATCGATGCAGGCGACATCCAGGCGATCGCCAGAACCGCCTTCGGCTCGCTCAAGAGCGCCCGGTATCTGCTCTTGCGCATCGCTGATGTCGACGCAACACGTCGATGGTTGAGCGGTCTTGCCCCGGCAAGCGTTGCGCACCTACACGAAAGCAACCCCGCGGACGAGAGTGCCGAAATCTACCAGATCGCCCTGACGGCGGCGGGGCTGTCCAAGCTTGGCATCCGCGAGGACATCCTGACGCAATTCTCGCCTGAATTTGTCGAGGGCATGGCGGGCAGCGAGAACCGCTCGCGACGGTTGGGCGATACAGGGGCAAATGCCCCGGAACACTGGGAATGGGGCGTTGACGAGAAGGAGCCGCATATCCTGTTGATCCTGCTCTCAAGCGCAGATCGAGGCGATGCTTTCACCGCCAGGATGCGCGAGCAGGTGAGAAATGGTGGCCTGTCCGTGATGATCGATAAGTCCGACAGTGACATGGGAGGCCATGAGCCTTTTGGATTTGTCGACGGAATTTCCCAACCGAAGTTCGATTGGGACCGCGTTCGCATCCCCGGAACGACGGCCGATCAGGATTACACCAATCTTTTGGCCCTGGGAGAGCTACTCCTGGGGTATCGAAATGAATATGGGCTGCTGACGGATCGGCCATTGCTGGCCTCAAGCGAGAAGAATACCGACGCCTTGCCCCCCGGTTCGCATGGTCGTCGCGATCTCGGGCGCAACGGCAGCTATCTGGTCTATCGTCAGCTCGCCCAGGATGTCCGCCAGTTTTGGCGATGGGTTGCTGAGGCGGCCGCGCGTTCCGACGTAACCATGGACGAAATGGCTCAATCGATGGTTGGACGCAACCTTGACGGTCAACCCCTCGGGAATCTCAATGTCGGCCGATCAATTCCAGGGGTCAGTGCGTGCAACGCTGGCCGCAACGGCTTTCTGTTCGATACCGATCCCGACGGCTTGAGTTGTCCGCTCGGCGCACACATTCGCCGCGCCAATCCGCGCACCGGTGACGCGCCTGGCGGTCGAAGCGGGCCGCTCGATCGCTTACTGATCATGTTGGGATTGACGACACGGCGCGATAACCGGCCAACCTCGTCCACGCTGCCCTGGCCGCGCAACACAACGGTGTGGCCATTCATTCGATCCGAGGACGACGCTGTCGCGTCCGCCCGTTTCCATCGCATTCTGCGGCGAGCGCGTGAATACGGCACGAAACTCAGTCCCCAAGAGGCGCTCGACCCGGCGACGCCTGATCCAGAAGCCGGCCTCCACTTCCTTTGCCTTAACGCCAACATTGCGCGACAATTCGAGTTCGTCCAGAGCGCCTGGATTGCCAGCGCAAAATTTGCAGCTCTCACAGGGGAGCAGGATCCCCTGCTTGGCAACCGCGAGCCGTTCCCCACGACACCGATCGCCACTCCGGTGGCGACCGACGGGTTTTCGCGGCCCGGCGCCGCACCCCGTTGCCGGCATCTCACCGGTCTTCCAAATTTCGTCCGCGTTCGCGGCGGCGCCTACTTCTTTCTGCCGGGTCTAGCTGCGTTGAAGTGGATCGCCAGCGGTTGACGTGCCGTCGAACTGTTCGTTGCCGGTCGGCTCGATGTGGCTTGCCCCATTCATTTTTTGCCGAAATCCTGACAGTTCATCGTACATGCGCTTGCGGGCACGGCTTTGGTTACCGAGCGGGCGATGATCCGGAAGGCAATGCCACGGGTTGAACTTCAGATTGCGGGTAAAGGCGAACTGCGCCGGACTGTCGAATTTCTGCCTTGGAATTTGCAGCGTCGCAACCGGCACCCGAGGAGACAGGCGCTCGGGCCAAAGAACGGCGTTGTTTTCGATCGGCATCAGGAACGCATCTTTCTGCAACTGGATGCGCATTTCGAATTCGACATTCATTTCGTCAAGGGTGCGTATCATATTGTCGCGCAGATAATTGTCCGGTGGACGAAACGGCAGCCGCGGGATCCTGCGGTAAACATCGCTCTTGGACCGGAAGCTGTATTGCATCGCCTGGTGCGGACCCAGAAGGTATGGAACACAACTGTAAAAAGTGGCGCCGAGCGGATTTGTCTGCGTTTCGTTCCAAAGACCCTGCATCGCCATGTCCAACAAATGCGGCCCACGAACATCAAGGAAATAGAAGGCCGGCAGGTGACGCCGGCTCCAGTATTGCAGTCGGGCATTAGCCTTGACGTCGGGCGTCACGAAGGTCGGCGTGCAGACGCCCGTGAAGTCTTGCGTATACTTCTCGTCATTCCATAGCTTTTCGCCCTCGACCCCCATGACCTTGACGCTGATACTGATAAACCCAACGTCGTCAATGTCTGGCTCGATATGCGGTCCGGGTCCCGAAAATCGGACCCAACACTGATAGGTTTTCGGCGTCGCGAACAAGCCGTATCGAAAACATGCCGGCAGGTCATCGTGAATGGTCAACTCGCCGCGCACGAGTCCGTGGGTCTTGGTATTGCCCGCGCGCTCAAAGCCCCCTGGCGGAAAATCAATGACCAGATGACGTCGCATCTCGTCGATCATGGTCTGGACAGCCTCGTCCTCGCCGGGCTGTAGCGTCTCCTCTGCCAGGGCAACGTTCTCTTGACTGCGTCCGAGATTTATTAGCGTGGTCAAAAGCCGAGCCAACGGCTCGCGAAACAGGAGGTTGAAGGCCGGTCGCAGAAACGGCTGCTCGAATCGCCGTTCGACGTGTAGCAGAAATTCGATGATACGGTGCAGGAGCCTAAGGAGCATCGCCAAACTCTCCTTGACGCGGCAGTCCCGCGTACCGGCCTTTTTTGTTACGGATTTACCAGCCCGCGACACCCGCTGCAAGACACATAAAACACCACTTCAACCATAGCTTTCAATTCATATTGCCACGGACATATCGAAACACTGTCAGCCTTGAAGACCTCCCTGGAGGGAGCGAAGTAGCGCTTTTGCATCCGAGCGATCGCCGCGGTCTGGCTGGCCGGCGAAGTATTCCAATTCGTGTCGCAGCAGTGTCTGTGCACGTTCGCTCTCGCCTTTGGCAGCGAGAAGCCCGGCAAGACCGTTTGCTGCGCGCAAGGCAAATCCGCGTTGGCCACGCTGGCGGGCGAGCGCAAGCGCTTGCTCGAAGCACCGTTCAGCGAGCGCCGCATCATTGACTTGAGCGTGCGCAGAAAGCCGCCCTTCGATACGAAGGCATTCAACCTCATACCAATAGCTACCGCCCCGCCCAAAGATATCGCGCGCCTGCTCGAGACAACGCCTTGCTTCCACCAGCCTGTCCGCCCGCACATATGCCTCGGCCAGCCAGCAGAGGTAAGTGGGCAGCCAGTAGACGATGTGCGCGGTCTGCAAGAAATCGCGCTGCTTCTCGAGCGCGTCGATGCCCTCCGCCAGGCGGCCGGACTCGACCTCGGACCAGCCGAGAAACGACCGCGCCACCGAGATCCACAGCGGCAGCTCCCGTTTGACCGCGTCCTCAAGGGCCCGCTCTGCGAGGAGCTGGACCGTTCGTGCATCCCGCTCCAGTGTGTACAGCGTGCAGACGTGAGTATAGGCGTACCCGAGGGTATGAGCGTGCAACAATTGGTCCGCATATTCGAGCGCTTGTCGCCCGTATGCGAACGCCTCGGGAAGCCGACCCACCAGCCAGCAGCAGATGCACAGGTTGGATAGGCTCGTGACCTGCACATCGGTGCCGTATGTGACGGCCGTCGCGCGGTCGGCCGTTGCGTCGTACAGCTTGGTTGCCCGCTCAAGGTGATCGCACGCCTTTTCAGTCTCGCCGTCGAGCAGCGACGTGCCGTGCAGCCGGTGGCCGACCATGCGGTCCGCCCTCGTTCCTTTCAGCTCGGCGAGCGCCAGAAAGTCTCGCGCCAGCGCGCCCGCCTCCCGTACGTCGCTCGCAACTCGCAGGTGCGACCACCGCGCGTACAGCGCCGGAAAGATGCGCGGATCATTATCCAAGGCGCGGCAGAGATCGATGGCGCGGCTGCTCACATCGGCTACCGCGTCGGCACCAAATCCCTGTATTGCGATCGTCGGTCCGATCAGCGCAATCTGTGCGTCCAGCTCCAGATTGTCCCGTTCAAGTCCGGCAGGGAGCTTGCTGATCTCCTCCCTCGCCGTGTTGAGCTGTGCGATGGCCTCCAGATTTGCCGAGCGCTCGGCTGCTTGTTTTGCCGCTTTGAGCCACATCTGCGCCGCGCGCGAGGTGCGGCCGGCCTCCGACAGATGCTGGGCCATGTAATCGGGCTCCCTGTTGGCGACCCCCGGAAACTGGAATTCGATCTCGTCGGCGACGCGGGCGTGAAGCTCCCGTCTCTGCCGCTTGAGAAGCGAATAGTACGCCACGTCCCGCACCAGAGCATGCTTGAAGGAGTAGACCTTTTCGTAGTCATTGCGCTCGAGCCCTATCAATCCGGACATACGCAGCTGCTCGAGTGCGAGTTCAAGGGTGTCCCGGTGCTCACTCGCAACGGCCGCCAGAAGTCGGTGCGAAAAACTGCGCCCGATCACCGACGCGATCTGAGCGATCGCCTTGGCATGGCCCAGTCGCTCGAGACGGAGCATGAGAGAGTCGTAGAGTGCCGGTGGCACCTCCACGGGCCTACTGGCAACGGGATCGACCTGACCGGTCTCGAGCGCCGCCGCCGTCAACTCCTCTACGAACAATGGAACGCCGTCCGATCGCGCGACGATCTGCTGGATCAACTGGCTCGGCAGCCGCTGGTCGCGGACGACGGAGCCGGCGAGATCGCGGCAGTCGTCATCGTCAAGGCGCTGAAGCAGGATGCGCCGGATCGTCAACGATCCGCCGCGAATAGCACTCGTGCGACTGGTGATCAGAAGCAGAATCGGCGTGTTGCCGATCTGGGGAGCGATGCGTTCGATTATCTCGATCGTCGATGGATCGGCCCAGTGAAAGTCCTCGAACAGTATCAAGCCCACGCCGCCGCGAGCAGGCGATGTCAACAATTGCACAACGGCGTCGCGCGTCTTCCGACGCCGCTCCTGCGCGTCGGGAATTGTCGCGCTCGGTGTACCATGCGTAAGCAAGCCAAGCATCTGGCCGATCAGCAGATAGTGCTCCTCGTCGCCGGCAGCCGTTGTCGCGAGGAATTCGCGCAGGCGCGCCGAATTCGCCTCGGCGCCTTCATCCTTGCGAATACCGATGCGCTGCTCGAGGGTCCTTATGATCGGGTACAACGGTGTGTTCTGGTGCTGGGCCGAGGCTTGGATCGCTACAATCAATTCGTCGGCCAGCCCGGTTTTGCCAATCAGCTCCAGTGCCAAGCGCGATTTGCCGATCCCGGCCTCCCCGGTGATCTCCACCGTGTGCCCCCGTCCGGTCCTTGCCAACTCCCAGGCTTGCAGCAACTCGCCCATTTCGGCGACCCTGTTGACCAGGGGCCTGGCACCGCGGTGGCGTGCGCGATGCACCACGTCATCTGCCAAGGCCTCCCCAAGGACAAGGAAGACTTCAATTTGCCGCGACAGTCCTTTGAGCGTACGCATCCCGAGCGGTCGCAAGGAGAATTTGTCGCGCAGCAGGCGCTTGGTTTCGCCGCTGATGACAAGCGAATTGGCCTCGCCTATTTCTTGCAAGCGGGCTGCGATATTGGGCGTGTCGCCGACGATCTCCGTTGCATCGTGCACATGGCCCCGTCCCGCCTTGCCGATCACGGCCACCCCAGTGTGCAGGCCGATCCGGACGCGAAGCGGTTCCTGGATCGTCGCCACCGAGCGCTCGCTGAACTCTTGAATGCTGCGCAACAACTGGAGGCCGGCATGTACCGCACTTTCGGCTTCATTCTCCGACGCGAGGGGATAGCCGAATTCAGCGCGAATGCCGTCACCGATATAGTTGACGACAATGCCCCCGGCGTCATTGATGCACCGCGAGCTGATCGCCTGGAATTCCAGCAGAATCTCTCTCAGGTCCTCAATGTCGCAGCGCTCGGAGAGCCCGGTTGAATCAACGACGTCGCAGAACAGGACTGTCACCTGACGGCGTTCGGTTGTTCTGTCGTGAAGATCGTCCATCATTCATCCAGAGATTCTGACGATATTCCGCGGATTGTTTGGGCTCCGCTGCTTTCCCCAAAATGCAATACCCTTGTTGCTGACCTGTCTGCGACGCTTTGAGCAAATCGACGGCCCACGCCGGTCTCGATCACTCCAGACTAGGCCTCCAGCCCAGGCGTCACAAGCGCTTCCCTTGCCGTCGCGCAGCCTCCGAGCGGGCCTCAGCCGCTCAACAGGTCAGCAAAAAATGGATTCAACATACGTCCCCCCGGATCCGCCTCCCTCACTCGCGCGGAGAACTCCTTCCATCTCGGGCCATAGGCTGCCTCGACATGCCGCCGCTCGACGAACGGACTCTGGTTGAGCAGGGGAATGCCGTTCCGCTTGTACGCGAACTCATTGAATTCCTGTAGAAATCTATCCCACGCGGCCTTATCCGTGTAAGCGTGAATCGGGTCGATCGAAAAGATGTCTCCGTCATGCGTGTAAGACAGAATTGCGTGAGTGTCCTTGCGAATGAAGTATGAGCCGAGCGCCATGTTGCAGCGAAAGCCGTATTTCTTGAAATGGTTCTCACTGAATTCCACGTATTGCCGCAACGCGCCCAGCCATTGGTCGCGCGGGAATGCCCAGAATGTAAATGCATATTTCGCGGATGCCGGAGTCTGGCTGTAGTCGATCGTCTTGTCGGGATTATACAACGTCGCTCCACCCACCGCGTGCAGCGTCGACATCAGCAGCTTGCTGCCAGCAAACCAGACATCGAGTGACGCATCCCTGAGCGGCTTGGTCGGGATGCGGCTGTCGATGAACCTGCCCACGCTGGCCTCGATGTGATTCCACAGCCTGCGCCGACCGGCGGCAAAAAGCGATGCGAACGGCCCGACCTGGTCGGCATGCTTTCGCCTCTGAAAGTGTGCCCTTCGGCCGACCGTCCAGCAGATCAGGCCTTCCGACTCATCGATGATCCTATCCACCTCGCTCTCGGTAAGCTTTTCGATCGGACGCGGCAGGTAGCTGAACTGGATCGCTTCCAGTGCCTTGATGCGAAACGTGACCTCATAGACGACCCCGCACAGGCCGTAACTGGAGCGCATGAGGTACAGCAGCTCGGGGGCATTTTCCTCCGACGCTTCCGCCAGATCACCGCTGGGCGTCACCCACTTGATTGCGGTGACGTATGAGCCGACCTGCCCGAACTGGCCCCCGTCCAGGCCGTCCTTCGTATGGCAGCAAGCCGCGGCACCGAGCGTCATGTTGCCGATTTCAATGTTGGTCAGGAATTGGAGGTTCTGCGCGCGGAGCGTTTGCGAGGCGATAATGAACTGGAGGCCCGCTTCCGCGGCAAACGTCATTCTCTCCCGATCGATCGTAACGATCCGGCTCATGCGGGCCATGTTGATAATGGTCCCAGTCGAGGATGCGCACGGCGTCAAGGAATGATAGCTGCCCATCGCCCGGACCGGGCCAGGGTAGCGGTCGGCATCTCGCAGAATCGATTGAATCTGGGCAACGGTGCTGGGAAACACCAGTTGCGCGGGACAGGCCGTGATCCCGCCATCGTAGTTCCGGACCAAGTTTTCCATCTGTCGCTCCCCCGCCCCCTGACGCGCAGATTCCTGCTCTGCCGACGTTGGGATCAAGCATCGGCTCGGTCATCGCAAGATGGATCCGCCACGCCAGCGCGAAATCAAGCGCATCGGCTAGCGCTGGCTGTGATCTATTTCATACTATCCGAGCATCCATTCGGCTGACAGTGGAAACTGGCGGTTTTTGCCAATCGGAGCCACAGGCCGGCGGTTGCAGCCGCGGATACGGGCCTTGCCCTCATCCTGAAATAGATCGTCTTTGCAAGTCCGTTTGGCAAAGCAACCACTTGGTGATAATAGATTGCAATTATTGGTTGCAGCCGAGATCGATTTCAGACGATTGCCTTCGGAGAACATATGTCACGCCAGAACGATGGCTTTATTTTCCATCCTGGTCTGCTGCAGCGGTTGCTGGACGTTGCTTATCGGGCCATCAACTTCTTTGTCAGGTGGGATCGATTGCCGACTCTGATCGGAGCCGTCAATCTGGCGGTGTTCCGCGACAGGCTGCGGGCGCACAACCTCTACCATACGGGTTACGGCATCAGCACATCAGGTGACTGGAGTGCAGGCAAGGAACGCTGGCGTTCGGCCGACGGCTCGTTCAACAGCCTCGATCATCCGCGCATGGGCATGGCGGGGTCCCGGTTCGGACGCAACTTCCCGCTGCCCGAATGCGTGACCGAGGGCGGCGACAATCTGCTCGATCCCAGCCCGCGGGTAATCTCCCGAGAATTACTGGCGCGCCGCACGTTCATTCCCGCGACCACGCTCAATCTCTTGGCCGCGGCGTGGATCCAGTTCGAAACGCATAATTGGTTCAGCCATGGCGTGCCGCAGCCGGGCAACGAGTTCAAAATTCCGCTGCCCCCCGAGGATGATTGGCCCGAGAAGGTCAATGGCTGCATGCAGATCCGCCGTACGGTCGCCGACACGAGCCCGCGCGAAACCTGGCTCGGCGGGACCGCCACATTTTGCAACGCGAACTCCCACTGGTGGGACGCCGGGCAGATCTACGGCAGCAGCCGCGCCAAGCAGATGCAAGTTCGTTCAAAAGTAGACGGCAAGATCGAAGTGGATCAGGACGGCATGCTTCCGGCCGATCCGGAACGAGAGGGCGCCGATCTCACCGGCTTCAACGACAATTGGTGGGTCGGACTCAGCCTGCTGCACAACCTCTTCGCACGCGAGCACAACGTGATTTGCGATGCCCTGAAGACGCGCTATCCGGCCTGGAACGACGAAGAGCTGTTCCAGCGCGCGCGTCTGATCAACGCCGCCCTGATTGCCAAGATCCACACGGTCGAATGGACACCGGGCATCCTCGCGCATCCGGCACTGGACTTCGGCATGCACGCCAATTGGTCGGGTGTGCCGTACCGCGTGATGCGCAAGGTGCTCGGCAAGCAAAGCGAGGCCGGCCACGGCATCGTCGGTTCGCCGACGGACCAGCACAGCGCACCCTATGCCCTGACCGAGGAGTTCACCTCCGTCTATCGCCTTCATCCGCTCATCCCGGACGAGATGAACGTGCGGCGGCTCGACGCTGCAGGACAGGAGTGCTGCGAGCTGGTCAACATGCAGGGACGCGGCTCCCGGCAGTTTATGCAGTCGCACGGCTTCGCAAACTTGTTGTATTCCTTCGGCACCGCCCATCCCGGCGCTATCCGCCTCTACAATTACCCCAACTTCCTGCGCCAGTTGCAGAAGGATGGACAGCCGCTGCTCGATATGGCGGCGATCGACATCATGCGCGACCGCGAGCGCGGTGTGCCCCGCTACAATCGCTTCCGCGAGCTGCTCGGCAAGGAGCGCGTCAAGACATTCGAGGAAATCACCAGCATTCCCGGCGCCGCGGACAAGATGCGTGAGATCTACAGGAACGACGTCGATCGCGTCGATCTCCTGGTCGGACTGTTGGCGGAAGATCTGCCGAAGGGCTTCGGTTTCAGCGATACCGCCTTCCGCATCTTCATCCTGATGGCATCGCGACGGCTCAAGAGCGACCGCTTCTTCACCGACGACTATCGGCCCGAAATCTACACCGATTTCGGCATGGATTGGATCCGCAACAACGGCTTGAAATCTGTGCTGCTGCGGCATGTGCCGCAACTCGGCCCAGCGCTCGAGGGTGTCGACAACGCCTTTGCCCCCTGGAACGTGCTCTGAGGTTTTGCCGTGGCCTTCACCATCTCCATTCCGGGCATCATCCGGCTCGCCATCGTCAAGACGCCGGCCGAGCTGCGCGCCGTCAACGATGCGAGCACGGTCCAGCGCTCACTGTCCGGCTTTGGCGGCCTGGCGAACCGCTCGGTCGCCGCCAAGCTTGCGGTTTTCCGCACGCCGGACGGAGACATCTGGCCCGCGTTCCGCGACCGGCTAGATCCGTCGCGCGCAGCGCGCCAGGCGGCGCTTGAGGCGGCACTTTCCGACGTCGGGCTTTTGCGGCGACGGATCGCACCCGAGATCGCCGAGCTTGGCAGCTACGTTCGCGACGGGACGGCGAAGCGCAGCATGGGCGT
Organism: Bradyrhizobium sp.; assembly: GCA_035652015.1. GTDB lineage: Bacteria > Pseudomonadota > Alphaproteobacteria > Rhizobiales > Xanthobacteraceae > Bradyrhizobium. The sequence goes on from DASREP010000102.1 coordinate 50,981, forward strand.
GATCGTCCAGCAAGCCGTGGGCCGGCTGTTCTTTGCCGATTACGCCGCAAGCGAGGACTCCTACGACGCTGCGTGCACGCTGCAGACCTGGACGTCGGCCGGACCGCTGCGCGCATTCTGGATCAGGCGCAGCGGCGCGCTGCAGGCCTCGCTTGACCGGATCATGGACCTTTCGCGCGGCGACACGGCTTGCGCGCACGCCACCGCGCTTGCGATGGGTAACATCGTGAGGTCGATCGAGTTGATGCGCAGCCTGGCTGGCCAAGGTGACAACCTGGCGAAGATCGAACCGCAGGAAGCGCAGGCGCGCACCCTGCGCGCGCCTGCGAACGTGGTCCGCGAGGTGCACGATGGAGGTGGCGCCGGCCCGCTCCGTCTCCGCGCCCGGTCGCTGGTGCTGCTGGCGGTGGAAAGCGCCCGCCGGCAATCCCCCGATCCGGGTTTCGCCTTCTTTGCGGGTGCCTGGAATGAGTGTCCCGCGCACAGCATCGTTCCGGCGTTGCTGGCCGACGTCTGGGAGGCAGCCAGGACCGACGCGAGAAGCCGCGCATGAACAACGGCGCAGCCTTCAAACCGATCAAAACCGAGAAGTGCCATGTGCAGTAATCGCGTCAGAGCATCGTTATGAAAGGCGAAAAGGCTGCAGACGTCATCCTCGCCGCCGCAAAAGCACCCCGAGGCGCGTGATCAGCCTGTCAGATCCAAGCCGTGGAGACGCCTATGCTTGAAACTCCGTTGACACTCGATCAACAGGCGCTCGATCTGATGGTTGAGACCAAGATCACCTGTCCGTTTCTGGGCAGCCTCGTTGACCAAGGATTTCTCCCGGTTGGAGGCGCTGCTGGCAATCCTCTGGCCAGTATTGAGGACGTCAGACGCCTGGGCAACGAGGGCGGCGGCGACCTCGGCGATCTGCTGGTGCTGTTTGCAACGGGCAACCATGCCCGGATGCGTAATGATGTGGGGACTGCCCTCGATGTGCCGGTGCCCGCGGGTTTGTTTTCGCTCGAACTGCCGGGTTCACAGGGTTCTCACCCGGGTCACAGCGGCATCCTGCAGGGAGATCCCACGATATTGGCTTCCGGACGTTTCAGCCAGGAAAACTGGGACCGGCTAGCCAAGCTAAATATAAATGGCTGCCTGCGGCGATCGGACGTTGGACGGTTCATCGCGCAGAACCTTGCGAGAGATCCTAACTCGAAAGTCGCTGGCGTAAGGGTAGCCGAACTGTTGGCCCGGGATCTGGCAGGCGTTGTCGAAGCCGTTTCGACGGCTCTCACCTCCACATTCCTCAACTCCACCGCTGGGAACGATCAAAGAGCCCCGGAGCAAGAGCTGACAAAGCTCCTTGGAGAGGACAACCTCGTTGGTTCTTCCGGAGAATTTGGTCTTCTTTTCGCGTTCCTCGCTCATGATCCCGCCACGAGACAAATCGACGGCGAGCCGGCGCTCTCTTTGGATCACGTGAAGGCGATGTTTGTGCAAAAGCACCTTCCGGAGGGGTGGCAGACCTGGAAGAAGTCACGCGCGGACTGGGTTGTTCACACGACGGCGCTATTGATCAGTGCCGGCAAAGCACACCTGCAATCCTCCTCAAATTGACTCCGGGCGACAGCAAGCAGGGGCTGCTCTCCATGGAAAGGTGCTCGCCCGTTGTGGGTGAAGCACGGATATTCTCGGAGCCCTGGACTTCAGACGCAGGCCTTTGAACAGACCAGGCAGGCCCAAGCGGCGCAGACTATTCAATTCCTCGATCATGCCACTCGGCTGCCCGATCTCCCGATTGGCGCTCTTTGCAGCTATCCCCTCTTGCACGACGCGATCCCGCCAAAAGTTGCGGAAATCAATCGCGAAGCTCTTGGGGGATGGAGCGGGTGAAGGGAATCGAACCCTCGTATTCAGCTTGGAAGGCTGCTGCTCTACCATTGAGCTACACCCGCGACTGGCGCTTCCCCTAGCACGGCCGACCCCACGGCTTCAACCGGCAGGGCCCCCGATTTGCGCACCGTTCCACGGCTCAGGCGACCTTTCATGTCGGCCGGCGGCGGCCTATATTGAGGGTCCTGCAACCAACGAAAGGAGGTGATCCAGTGTCTTATCCCAAGCGCTGTCACCTCGCTGAGGTCGCCCGCTAGGCGGTCGGGACGAAAGTCTTGACCAACCTGGCACAGGGCGCCTCAAGCGCCTGGACCAGCGAGACAACAACCGGGCGCGACGGGGCCAACCCGCCGCGCCCTTCTGCTGCCGGCACGTTCCACACCTGTCTGGCCGTCCGCAGCCTTTCGTCCACCCTGTTCAGGATCGCGGGCCGCCGTCCAGCACCTCGCGGATCTTGCGCGACAGGTCCTGCTTCCGATAGGGCTTCGTGAGCAGCGCGATGCCAGCATCGAGATGGCCTTCGTGGACGAAGGCGTCATCGCTGTAGCCGGAGGTGTAGAGCACCTTGACGTCGGGACGGCGCTTGCGGACCGCCTCCGCCAGCTCCCGGCCGTTCATCCCGGGCATGATCATGTCGGTGAACAGGAGATCGAACGCGGCTCCCCGATCGACAACGGCAAGTGCCGCGGCGCCGTCGCCGGCGACCAGCGTCGTGTAGCCGAGACTGCCGAGCTGGGCGACCACATAGCCGCGCACCAGTGCGTCGTCCTCAACCACGAGAATCGTCTCGCGGCCGCCGGGCTGGCCCGCCGTCTGCACCAGCTCCGGCTTCGATACGGGCTGTCCTGTCGCGCGCGGTAGATAAAGGCGGACCACGGTCCCCCGCCCCTCCTCGCTCTTGAGCCTGACCGTGCCGCCGGTCTGCCTGGCGAAGCCGTAGACCATGCTCAGTCCCAATCCGGTGCCGCGGCCAACGTCCTTGGTCGTGAAGAACGGCTCGAACACCCGGTCGCGAATATCGGAGGGGATGCCGACACCGGTATCGGATACGGCGATCATCACAAACGCACCCGGCTTCACGTCGTCCTCGGCGGGCGGTTCGGCTTCGTCCAGCGTGACATTGGCCGTCTCGAGCGTGAGCGTGCCGCCGTCCTTCATCGCATCGCGGGCATTGACCGCAAGGTTGACGATCGCAGTCGAGAGCTGTGACGGATCAGCCAGCGCAGAGCACACATCGTCGGCGAGCTTAAGCCTGATCTCGACGTGTTCGCCCAGGATCGGCCGCAGCAGCTTGACCGTCTCCTTGATGAGGTCGTTGACGTCGAGCTCGCGCGGCTCGAGCGGCTGGCGGCGCGCGAAGGTCAGGAGCTGGGAGGTGATCTCGGCGCCGCGCGTCGCCGCATCATCGATCAGCTGGGCGATCGCCGCGAGCTGCGGACGGTCCGAAAGCCCCTCCTGCAGGATCTCGATGGTCCCCGTGATGACCGTGAGCACATTGTTGAAATCATGCGCGACGCCGCCGGTGAGCTGGCCGATCGCGTCCATCTTCTGGGATTGCCGCAGCCGCTCCTCGGCGTCGTGATGCTGGGTCAGGTCGGTGGCCGAGCCGCGATAGCCCAGGAAGCGCCCGTTGCCATCGAACACCGGCCGGCCGCTGACGCTGACATGGCGCAGGCGGCCTGACTTCTCACGGCGCACATATTCGAACTTGCGGAACGGCTCGTGCCGCTCCAGCGTCGCCATGTGCTCGCGCCATTTCTCCGGCTCGGTTTCCCGGTCAATCGCGGAATCGCCGCGACGCTTGCCGATCACCTCGCTCCGATCCATGCCGAAGACATCCAGCCGGTCCGAGATGTAGGTGAAGACGTGATCGGGGCCGGTCTCCCAGAACCAGTCGGAGGCGGTCTCGGCATAGTCGCGAAACCGCTGTTCGCTCAGCCGCGCGTCCGCTTCCGCCCGCTGCCGCACCCTCAGATCGCGCTCCAGCTGCTCATTCGCACGGCTCAGATCGCCATAGGCGCGCTGCAGGCTCGCGCACATCCGGTTGAATGCGCCGACCACCTTGTCGAGCTCGTCGCCCTGCTGTGATGTCGAGCGGTTGAGCCGCAAGGGCGGCGGCGGCCGCGGCAGATTGTATTGGTCGACAAAGGCGGCGATCGCCACCAGGTGCCGGGTCACCAGCAGATAGACCATATAGAGGATGAAGAGCGAGACCAGGAAGGTCTTGGCCGCCTGGCTTGCCAGGATGACGAGCGCCCTGGTCACGAGCTGCCGGTAGACCTCGGTCAGCGTCGCCTCGACATGCAGCACGCCGATCTGATGCCTGGTATCGTGCACAACGTAATCGAGCGGATAGTCGCGGGTGATGATCGAGCGGCTGGCCCGCTCGCCGACGGCGATGCGGATCGGATCGGGCCGGTCGGCGATCTCGCGGATATCGGCGGCGCGAATGTCAGGCAGGCGCAGGATACCGTCGAGCTGCAGCTTCAGCTGGGTCTCATCGAGATTCCACAGGCTCTCGCCCAGGCTCGCGAGATAGCTGCGGCCGATCTCGTCGAGCCGCGTTTCGATCGCACCGACCTCGCGGTCGTAGTCCAGGTAAAGCTGCAGCGCGGTCAGCGTCAGCGTGACGATCGAGCTGAACAGCAGCACCGCTGCGAGCAGGCGAAAGCCGATATTGCTGCGAAACGTGACGATCCGCTGCAGCAGACGGGATCCGGAAAACGGCGAAGGCGACGACTTGAGCTCATCCAAGTCGCCGCGGAGGTCAGCCGGCGCAACGACGCGCTCACGGCGATTGCACTCTCCATTGCCGGTCGGGTTCAATGTTGGGTCCAGCATCAGGAAGCGGGCGAGGCTAGCACCGTTCGTGCTACAGGAATATCAGTGAAAGTGCGGATGCTGGCTTGTGCGGAGCCGGCGTTCGCCATGTTCGATCGATGCGCCATCTTCGGTGGATGGCACGCAGGTTGAACTCCGGTGGTAGCAACAGACAGCGAGCGCATCATGTGGCGAACAATCTTCGTCGGTACGGCCCTGCTCCTGTCATCCGTGCCCAGCCAGGCGCAATCGGTGATCCGGCTCGCAAGGATCGCCAACATCCCCGATCAATATGTCGGCGGCGAGATCTTGCGCACCGTCTACGCCCGACTGAACATCCAGCTCGAGTTCGAGGACGTGCCGGGCAAGCGCGCGCTGGCGCTGAGCAGCGCTGGCGAGCTCGACGGGGAAATCCAGCGAATCGGCAATCTTGCAAAGGACTATCCCACACTGGTGCAGATTTCGCCGCCGATCAATTACATCGAACCGGCGGTGTTCACGACGACGCTTCACTTCGACATCAAAGGTTGGGACTCGATCAAGCCCTACAGCATCGGCATCGTGCGCGGCGTCGGCTCGTCCGAAGCCGGCACACGCGGCATGAGCCGCGTCACCGCCGCCGTCAGCCTGGAAAACATGCTGGAGATGCTGGACGCCGGCCGCTTTGATGTCGCGGTCACCGATCTCTTCAGCGGGCTTGTCGCCGCCAAAAAGCTGAACCTGCAATCGCGCATCCACCCGCTCTCGCCGCCACTCGAGCGCATCTACATCTACCATTACCTGAACGAGAAGCATCGGGATCTCGCAGGCAAGGTCGCCAACGTGATCCAGGAGATGGAGGCAAGCGGTGAGCTTGCTCGATTGCGCGAGCGGCTGGTCAAACAGGCGCTGAGCGAGTCTCGCCCGTAAGCATAAGCTCGCCATCAGACCGTGCGAAAGCGCTCCCACAACGAGGCCAGCGCCAGCATCATGCCGACGCCCCAGGGAAACATTGCCGCCAACATCGCGTGCCCCGGCTCGACGCTCACGAGCAGCGCGAGCAGGCTCGTGACCAGGCACAGCATTTTCGGCATCGGCGCCCTGCCGGCCAGTGCCAGCAGGAATGGCAGGACGATCAGCAGCAGCCAGGCCGAGGTCGCGGTCGTCATGGATGCCTTCATTGAATATCGGGAATTGGTCTCTTCTCAGAGGTTCTTGGCCGGATCGGGACGCGGACCGCCCCGGCTCTCGGCCAGGCGCTCGCCGCCGTTCGTCGCGGAGCTGCCGTAATAGCGGTGGTGGCCGACCTCGTCGCGGAAATCGCCGGCAAAGGCGGGCGAATGCGACAGGGTGCCATAGCTGAGGATCTTGACTGCCCGACGTGACATGACGGCCTCCGTGGCGTCTTTTGCTTGTCCGCCTCGTCAGTCGCCCCCTGCGACAACCGCGTTCGCAACGTCTGCGCCATTATCGGGTTTCAGGATTGTTTCATGCGCCGTCCCGGACGACATTCCGGCGGTGTCGGAATAGGCCGCGGCCGAACGTCCTTGCGGAGAAGGCCAACCGAAAAAATGGGGAACCCATGCTCTATGCCATTCTCGCCTATCACGTCGAAACCGAGGTGCAGTCCTGGACTGCTGCGGAGGACGCGGCCCTCATGGCCGGCCTCAGCGAGGCCCATGCGCGCATCAACCGGACGGGCAAGCTCGGTCCCGCAGCACGGCTCGGCGCCACGCAGAAGGCACTCACCCTGCGCGGGCCGGGCGCCGGGATCGTGGTCGACGGCCCCTTCGCCGAGACCAAGGAACAGCTGCTCGGCCTCTACATCATCGACGTCGAGAACGTGGACAAGGCGATCGCCGCCGCGCGCGAACTGAGGACCGCCAATCCCACGGCGGTGTACGAAATTCGCCCAATCGCGCTATTTCTTCCCGGGCAGGGCATTCCGCGGACGGAAGACGATTCGGCGCTGATCCGACCGGACTAGCTCCTGTCCTCTGATCGATCGCGCACCAGGCGATGCGCCAGCAATCCGCCGAAGGCAAGCACCCAGATATATTGCGCATATTGCGGGGCAACGGCCGCAACCGCCGTGCCCGGCAGCAACATGAGCAGCGGGGCGATTGCGCCGACAAGTTCGGGGCGCGGATGCTGGCCGCGGGTTGCGAGCCACCACAGCCATGAATTGAGGCCTGCGATCGCGCTCAAATGCAGGCCATAGAGCACGGCCACCGCGCTGCTCTCGCCGTAATTGCCGTCAAGCCCGGTGGTCACGGGAAGCAGAATGATGGACAGCAGGAAGAGTAGGTTGAGCAGCACCACGCCGCGATGCGCATGGGGTTGGCGTGCGAGCCGTCGGTGATGGCTGATCCAGAACACGCCGGCGATGATGAAGCTCAGCATCAGCGAGATCAGCCGCCCGGCATAGACATGATAAAGCTCGGCCCAGCCAGGCGCGTGCGCGAATTGCGAGGCGCGCGGCAGGTCGTAGGCAAGCAAGGTCATGGCCACACCGAAGATGGTGTTGCTGAGCGACTCCAGCCGCCGCATTTCGAAATAATCGGGGATGGGCTTATCCATAGCTGGCAGGGTCCGTCTTTGCTGCGCTTCGGCTACGGACAGAGCCCGCCTTCGCCCGTTGGGCTTCGGCGCGGCAGCCTTCGCTCACTTCGCTACCGAGGAGCGGAGCGTGGCTCGCCCAGCCGTAGCTCGCGAAGCGAGCGAAGGCTGGTGGGGGAGGAAGGACTCGAACCTTCGAAGCCATGAGGCGGCTGATTTACAGTCAGCTCCCTTTGCCACTCGGGACACTCCCCCGCTCGATGGCGTCGTGGTCCGCTAATCCGCTTTTTGAGCGGCGGCACCGGACCCTGGGCCATGGAGTGGTGATAACCGCGTCCCCGCATTGACGGGCGAAGCGGCCGGGCGCGTTTATGCGGATGGGGAGCGGCAAAGTCAACCAATCCGGACCCGCAAAATGGCAGCCAAAAACGCCCAAATTGCCATTCTTCGGAACCCGTGACACAAGGCCTCCGAAAAGAAGGCACAAATGACCGATCGCGACCGAAAGCCGCCGTTCCGGCGCGGCGGGAGAAAACCGTTCGACAAGGGCCGAAGCGGTCCAGGACCTGGCCCGGGAGCCGGCGCTCGGCCACCGTTTCGCGGCCGCGAGGCCTCCCCCGATGGCCCGGTGATCCTCTATGGCTGGCATACCGTCAGCCTGGCGCTGGCCAACCCCAAACGGCGCTTCCGCAAGCTGCTGCTCACGGAGAACGCCGCGCGCCGGCTCGCCGAGGAGAACATCCCGACCCGGATCACGCCCGAGCTTGTGCGGCCGAATGAGATCGACCGGCTGCTGGGCGCGGACGCCGTGCACCAGGGGCTCTATGCCGAGACCGATCCCCTGCCCTCGCCTGATCTCGAGACGCTGGCGCCGGAGGGGCTGGTGCTGGTGCTCGACCAGATCACTGATCCGCACAATGTCGGCGCGATCTTGCGTTCGGCGGCGGCCTTTGCCGTGAAGGCGATCGTCACCACCGCGCGCCACAGCCCGGAGGCGACCGGGGTGCTGGCGAAATCGGCCTCGGGCGCGCTTGAGCTCGTGCCGCTGGTCGCCGTGCAAAACCTCGCCCGCGCACTGACGGCGCTCAACGAGCGCGGCTTTCAGACGGTCGGGCTCGACAGCGAGGGCACTGAAAATCTGTCCACCATCGGTCTGCGCGAGCCGCTGGCGCTGGTGCTCGGCGCCGAGGGCAAGGGCCTGCGGCAATTGACGCGACAGACCTGCAGCGCGGTGGCGCGGCTCGACATGCCCGGCGAGATCAAGAGCCTCAACGTCTCCAATGCCGCCGTGCTGGCGCTCTACATCGGCGCGAGCCGTCTTGGCCTGATGACATGAAAAACGCCTGCCCGGGATGTGCCGGACAGACGTCGAAACTCAGGATACAATCTAGATTTGCTGGAGCATGACCTTTTCGGAAGACCGGTTTCCAGTTTTCCGGATCATGCTCTCAAGCCTCAGTAGTAGCGGCGCAGCACGCGGTGGCCATAATAATACGGGCCGAAGTGATAGCTGTAGTGATGCGGCGCGTAGCCGTAGCCATGATGCCAAGCATGATAGCGATGGTGCCAGCGATAGCCGTAAACGGCCGGGCCTTCGACGCCGGCGCCCTCGTAGTAACCGTATTGGCGGGGGTGATAGACCGGCACCGCGTCTTCCTCATAGGCCGGATAAGGCGCGAACGCGCCGGGGCCGGTATAGGTCGGGCCCTGGTTCACGTAATAGTACTGAGTCGTGGGCGCCGCGAGGTGCTCGAAGCCCCAACCGGCAAAGCCGTAATGGCCGCAGGTGCCGCAGCCCGAATAGCTGTAGGTATAGGCCGGCGCATAGGTGTAGGCCGGCACATAAGTCTGGGCGCAGGGGCTGTAGCTGCAGCAGCCACCCCAGCCGCACGCCATCGCCGGCGCCGCGCTCGCGGTCATCAAGCCGATGGCCGCCACCATTCCCGTTAAAGTCTGACGCATTACTCTCTCCTGTTAGCCCTGTTTTCGTTGGCTCTTTAAAAAAGATCAGTGCGGAAGCGGCTTGGGCTGCCGCCTGTCGCGATAATTGAAATCATTGCCCATTGGCGGCGCCATGATCACGGGCGGCGGATAGAGCGGCACGTCCGGCGGCGATGTCGCGGGCGTTGGCGCGGAATGCGCCGACCATGATTGATGATAGGACTCGGCTGGCTGTGGCAGCGGGTGGTTCGCCGGCGGCTCGATCTCGAGACGGCCGTAGCCGGGACGCTGCCCGAGGCTTGGATAATAATGACCGACATTGGGGACCACATCGACATAGTGGCCGCCATAGACGGTCGGCTGGTTGTTCACGCCTTTGCCAAGGCCGAACTCGCCCTCGACCACGCCATAGGACGCATCCACGCCGTTGATGATCACGGGGATGCCGGGACGGCCGGGAATCACGACATTGAACCCGTCCGAGGCGAAGGCCGCGGGGGCAAGTCCGATCATAATGGCCAAAGCCGCAGAAAGACGCATGGGTTGGGTCCGGTGCTCGCCAGGCAATCTACCCGATGCCCGCGTCACAAGTGTTAAAGGGCCGCAGTCACCTTCCGGTAAGCCTAACGGGTCAGGCATTTACCGCGGTTAATTGCCGGCAATTGCAACACCAAAGCGTTAATTTGGCATCGTCGTCGTGATGAGCGTCCGCGATCCGATGGCCGTGAGGAGGCGTTGCGTGCGGGCGTCCGGCCGGCAGACGTTGCCGCCGGTGCGGTTGGCACTGCTGGTGCCGTTGCGGCCGAGCCTCACGGCCGCCTCCTTTTCATCCGCGCGCGCTCACCTGCAGCTGCGCAGATATTTCGTCCGCGCGTCGCGCTCGGCGCCGGCGTCGACGTACGCCACGCCAAGGCACCATTGGTAGTGAACGGAGAAATCGGTCGACCAGCGCGACCCCTGCATGCCGGCCGCACAGCGCGGCTCGGCGAGCGCGCCGTGCACCTGGTTGATCGCGGCATGTGAATATTGCCGGCAGAATGCGGGATCGGCGGCGTGGGCCTCGGTCAGGCCTGCGAATGCGGCAGAGAAAACGGCCAACACGAGGCCGAACAATGCTGTCTTGGTCACGCTTTTCGTTCCCCCCGAATCCGCGATTGTAAGGCTGTTCCTAGCTCGGGGGTGCGCCAGAAATACGGCCCGCCGCCTCGCCGCCCTGTAGCCCTTGCAGCTCAACTCTGCTATCTGACCTCGCCTGTTGCCGGCTTAGCTCAGCGGTAGAGCAGCGGTTTTGTAAACCGAAGGTCGGGGGTTCAATCCCCTCAGCCGGCACCACCATATCGATCATCAATGGAATCAGAACTTACCGATCTGGTCAGTCGCCAGAATGGTCCGCGCCGCCGTCACGCCACTGGCCAGCGCCGCCTCCACCGTTCCCATCTCCGGTCCCTGGTAGAGCGCTTCGCCGGAAAACAGAATGCCGTCATGCAAACCGGAAAGCAGCGACTGTGCCGCGCGCGTTTTCAGCGTTGCGTAGGAATAGGCGCCGCGTGCGAAGGGATCGGCCGCCCAGTCGATCGCCCGCGCTGTGACGAGTTCGTCCGTCAGTTGCTCTCGCGCGTATCCGAAGATATCACCGAGCGCCGCGAGGCCTGTGTCGACCAGCGCGCCCTCCTCGAGCCCCGCCATCGCCGTCGTGCGAGGACCGGCGAACCAGCCGGTCAGCACTGGCTGATCCGTCGGATGCTGCGTCCACCAGACCGGAATGCTCCTGTCCGATATCAAGAACAGGAGGTCGGAGAGATCGCGGCCTTTGGCGCGGGTCCACCAGCGCGTCCTGAAGCGCAGCAGCAGCTTGATCACGTTGCCGAAGCCGATATCCGCGGCGGCATCGATCCGCGCGCGCAGGGCCGCCGGAAAGGCGATCGTTCCGAGCAGCGGAAGCGGCACGGTGAGGACAACGGCATCGGCCGTGCAGGTCTCGCCGTCTGCGCAACGGACCAAATTGTCTGCCTCGCCGGTTTCGATGGCGCTGATGGCGGCGCCGAGATGAAGCGCGGCGCCATGCCGGGTGCAATCCGCCGCCAGAAAATCGATCATGGCGCCGTAGCCGCCGACGATGCGCGCCTGCCGGCTGCGTCCGCTACCCGTCCATTCATCGCGCACCGCCAACATGCTCGCGCGCGAAGCATCAGCCGCATCGTAGCCTTCGACCATTCTGAGAACGGAATGCCTCAAGCGATCGTGCTGGGGACCGGGAAAATTCCGTGCAAGGAAATCGATCACGGTCAGGTCGGATTTCAATTCCGCCAGGCGCTCGTAAAAATGGCCGATATCGGGGCCTGGCATTTCGTCGCGACCGAAACTTCCCTGTGAGACATTCCATCGCGCGCCTTGAACCGGCGAGAGCCCAAGTCCCGCCTCGCGCACCAGCCCATGCGTCAGCGGCGCCTCGCCATGAACATATTCGGCGCCGCCCTCGGCGCGGTATCCGAATTCGGACGGCGACAGCGGATAGATGCGGCCGCCGCATCTATCGCGCGCTTCCAGGATGGTCACCCGCTTGCCGGCGCGTGCAAGCTCGCGGCCAGCCATAAGTCCCGCCGCTCCGGCGCCTATGACAACGATATGCTCTGCCTGCGGCCGTGCCATGTTGAAGCTTTGCCGGATGGTTACACCTTCGATGCTTGCTCATCGTTGATGTTCACCAACGGCGTCAAGGGGCTTCCGTTCGGCGCGGGCTTAGCCTGCTCCGCCGCCGTTTTCGCCGACACCGCCGGCAGCCACACAATGCAGCAGTTTTGGCCGCCGCGCGGCCGAACGACCGGTGGTCTGGATCAAATGTTCAAGATCCTGAAATCCGGCCTCCGGACGCTCCGCACAGGGGTCGGCGGGCTTACGCGCCGGGCCTGGTTCTGCGCTGCGATCAGCTGCAGGCATTTCTTCAATTCGGCGTCGGTCTGCTTGATCTGGTTGCGGATTTCCTGCCGCTCGAACCGGGTCAGCGAGGGATGGGCGAGATAGCTCCAGGCCTGCCGAAGCCATTCTTTCAACGCTTGTACATCGCGTTCGAGAGTGTCGGCCATGGGGCCTACCTTCCAAGGTACAGCGCAACTTACTTTAAGTGATTCGCTGCGAATGGAACTCATGGGAGGTAGTTTTACGGAGAGAGTTTTCGCCGGAAGCGTGTGTGAGCCGGCATCCTGGCGCGAGCGGTAGCGCGGAAGCAGACTACAACTACAGCGAGCTGTCGGGACCGCCGTGTTAACCTGCCGTTAGCCACGACTGCAGCACCTTTGGAACGCGGCAATTCGCTTCAAATTATCCCTGCCAAAGGAGACGGGGCATGAACGAGATCAAAACTCTCCGCGACCAGGCAGAACGCGCCGAACGGCTGTCGAGCTGCATCACCGACACGCTCACAGTCGAGCGGCTGAAATCGTTTGCCGCCGAATGTCGGCGGAAGATCGCGCTGCTTGCGGCGGCCGCGCGACAGGCGGCCTGACGCACCTTGCCTGCCACTGCTACTTTCAACGCGCCAGTGATCGCGCGGCGCGCGCATGCAGGGTCGAGCCGCCCTTCCCTGTCAAGGCGCCCGCCAACCTCCTGCCCGACAAACCTGGCCCGAACAATTTGGCGCCGAGCGGCAATAAATTACCGCAACTTTGTCGCAAAATGATCACCCTTGAGGGAAACTGGCATTTTTGCCGCCAACACCCTGACTTGTCGCTTGATTCGGCGCCTGCGCTTTGCTGCAATCGAGCCGACTGAGGTACGCCATGAAGTGGATGCGAGAACGCGATGCGTTGATCGCGCAGACGCTGGCCTTTGTTCAGTCGGTTACCGGCAGGAGAGATGCCGGCGAACCGCTCCCCCCGGTTGCGCCTGAGCCGCCCACCGCGCCACCGCCAGCCACCGTCGTCCCACCGCCTCTCGTCGCCGCGATCGTTGAGGCGCCCAACAGCCTGGCAAAGAGCAACCCGGACAAGAGTGGTTTGGACGAGCGGAGGCTGGAGAAAAGCGCCCAGCCGGCGCCTCCGTTAGCCTCGCCGCGACCGTTGGTCCCAAGCGATCTTCAACGCGAGCTGAAGGCCCGCATCGAAAGCTTCCGCGCCCATCAGGAGCGATTCAATCGCGAGCGCGAGGAGTACTTCAGCGCCACCCTGGCCCGCCTCCGCGCCGCAATCAAGGACGGCCCGCCCCCGACTCCGCGGGCTTAGGCCGGCAAGCAGCCGTTTTCGCAGGCTGATCAGAGAAATGCCCATACCAGCGCGACGTTCGCCGCGCAGGCTGCGAGCAGCCCGACCGCCAAGGTCAGCTGTGCACGCTCGCAAAAGGTATGGAGCCAGGTTCCCATAGCCGCGAGCATCCGGCGATTCTGGCGGCGGAGTCTCGGGGATTCTTTTTCCCGGGATTTACGTCTCGTTAAGGACTCAAGGGCGGGTTCCCGGCCTTCCTCAGCACCGCCTGCCGCGGCCCCGCTGGGCCGGCGGAACGCGTACCCCGCACCTCGCGTTGGGTTGGGCTCAGGAGCCCAATCATGCCTTATGCGCTGTTTTCGGAGGGGGCCAAGATCAGCAAGTCCTATCCGACCGAGGCGGACGTCTGGAAGTTTGCGCGCAGGAGCGGCCTCGTGGTCGACGTCGCGACCGGCGAGGACAAGCCGATCCCGCATCCCGTGCTCGACAATGATTATGAAATCCGCCCCTGCCCGGCGGAGCCGCAGGAGGATCCCGAGCAAAATCGAGCCGATGCCGAACGCGCGGCCGACCGCGAGCCGCAAGTTTAGGAGCCGCAACTCCAGCTTGCAGTTGAATTCGGATCTGCTTTGACCGGTCCCGCTATCGCCGCGCCGTCACGGCACGGCCACCGCGAGTGAAGCCTGGTCGCCCGAAAGCGCCACACACTCCCGCTTGCGATGCAGTCCCCGGATCGCCCCCGTCACCTTCAAGACCTTGCCGGCCGGGCAGGACATATCCTGCACATAGGCGACCTCGTAAGGCGCCAGCACCAGCGGTTCGGATTTGAGGATGGTTTGCCCCGAGCACGGCAGCGCGACTGCAGACACGATCAGCATCGCCACCAAGATACGCATGTTTGTAATCCACCTGCCCGGCCGCAACATAATATCCGAACCGTGACGAAAGTTTCGTGGTGCTCGAAAAAAATTTTGGCGGCAGCCCGCCACCTAAAACAAAGGGGCCGGCAGCAAGCCGGCCCTGTGTCGCGCGAAAAATTCGAAGACGCGGAAAGCGTCAGTATTTGGACTGAACCGGCCCGCCCCAACCGAAGCGATAGTTCACGCCGACCTTCACAGTATGATCGTCGTCGTTATGGCGCGTACCCACGATCGGCGCGGGGCCGCTGGTGAAGGTGGTGCTGCCGAAATTGTAATACTGGTACTCGGCCTTGGCCGACCAGTTCGGCGCGAACATGTATTCAAGGCCGGCACCGACCGTCCAGCCGTCCTTGTGCGTGCCATTGGTCGTGAAGGCCGCCGGCGTTCCGCCGACGCTCACGCCCAGGTTCGGATTGTCGCGCCAGGCATAGCCGCCTTTGGCATAGAGCAGCGCCGGGCCCCAGGTGTAGCCGAGCCGGCCGGTCACCGAGCCGAGCTGGTCATTCTTGCTGGTGATGAGGCCGGCGCCCGGGAATGCGACGGTCGAGTTGCCATTTGTCAGCCAGCTGTACTGGGCCTCTGCACCAACAACCCAATTGGTCGCAAACTGGTAGTCGAAGCCGCCCTGCACGCCGCCGAGAAAGCGGCCGCCATTGCCGGCCAGGCTGTTGTCGCCGGCCCAGGCGCCGCCCACATGGCCGCCGACGTAGAAACCGGTCCAATTATAGATGGCCTGCGGTGGCGTATAGATGGGCGCCTTAGCATAGGTGCGCGCCGGCATATCAGCCGCCATGGCGGAGCTCGCGAAAGTGATCGCGGCGGCCACGCCAAGTGCAAGTTTTTTCATCACAATCCCCTTCATGCGGTGGCACCCTAGCCAACAACGTGGCCCCAATTTGGTTGCCTGATGGCGATCCCGCAGCTGTGATCGTTCGGGACTGCGACAAAGTGGCAACAAGGCGCTTCTGTTCCGTCACCCGTCAATTTTTCGCCAATCGCGAACGGTCTTCCGCCATGTTTTGTCGAGCAGGGTTGCGCTCCGGTTCAGCGCTCTCGGAAAATTGAGCCTATTCGTTCCCCAGTCGAAAAGTCGGTTCCCTGGAGGTCACCGGGTCAGCTTTTCCAGTTCCGGGAACGGCGCATAGCTGGCGCCGGCGCACACCTCGGCAGCGTTCGGCAACATGCGATCCAGCCGTCCATTGATAAAGAGCACTGCACGCTCGCGCGGGTCGCGGTAGGTGCCATCCGACTGCGGCTCGGAGAAGCGCAGGCACGCCACATAGCGCACCCTGCCGCCAACCGTACGCTGAACCGGATCGGCCATCATGGCGTTGCGCACGCCGACGGGATTATTGAGATAGGTCTTCATGAACGCGAGCAGTTCAGAGCGGTAGTTGTCGGGAAAGGGCTGCGGGGTGCTGGAGTCCTCCATGAAGGACGGCGGCCCGCTCTCATCGCTCCCGAAACACGCCGCAAGCGCAAGCGGCAGCAGCAGGATGGCAAGGCGCCTTGCTGGTCTGACGAGGTGCAACACGTGCTCTGAAAATGCTTGATTCTTGATAAGGCTCTTGCCCGCGAGGCGCCTTCTAGACCTTCAAACGCCAAAAGCAAATCGCCTTTTCGGAGCACCACCCCAAAACAGCGGCCGGCCCGCATCCACCCCGGGGACGGATGGAGCGAGCCGGTCCTGATACCGCCCTGCGCGGAAGGGGCAACGGATCAGCCGCGCGAGGCAGCGAAATGCGATCAGCTGCGCTTGGTCGTGGTGAACGCCGGCTTGGCCGAGACCTTCGACGCAACCTTGGCATGAGACCTGTGCATGCTGAGCTTGTGGCTCTTGTGCATGCTGATCTTCTTGCTGTGATGACGGCTCGTCTTTGCGCTGGTGTGCAGCTTCTTGCTCTTGGTCGAGGTCACCTTGGCCTTCGGCGCCGCGGTGGTCGTGTCAGCCTGCGACTGGGTCTGCGTGGCCGTGTTTGCGGTGCTGCCGGAATTGGCAGCGAGCGCGGGCGCAGCGATCAGCGAGGTTGCAATCAGAGCTGCGGAAATCGTCTTCAGCATGGTCGTCTCCTTCTTTCGGGGATCGGAGGTGCCGGCCTTGCCGGGCTCGTCGATCATGAGTGCGACCTTAAGCGTTCCGCACTGAACCCGTTCTGAAACGCACAGAGGGATACCGTTCATCTCCATGACAATTCGGTCATGTTGGCATATCGTTGCAGCGGTCATGTTCGCTGCAAGCTTTGAGCACCGGATCGGCAAGGCTCCGACAAATAAAAGCCGGCCTCGGGAATTTTTCTAACCAAGGGAGGTTCCTGTCCTCAGGCCTTCGGGTAACATTCCGAAGTTCCTTGTTTCGGGCGGGCTACCGAACCACGACCTCAACAGGAGAAGATGCATGCGAAAATCTGCCGCCAGGCTTCTGACACTCGCTGCTTTGTCGATGGCACTGGCAACGGCGCCGGTCATCACCAAGGTGTATGCCGCCGGCGACGAGAATCCGTCTCCGCCCGCGTCCAGCAAAAAGGACAAGAAGAAGGGCTCATCGCTAGAGGATACACGGCACTACGCGCAGTTCGAGCAGGGCTATCACACCGCCTACACCACGATCTACGATCGTCACGATTATGCGAGCGCAATCGATCAGCTCAAGGCGCTCGGCCATGACGACAACGCAGCGGTCGCCAATCTGATCGGCTATTCCTACCGCAAGCTCGGCGACTACAAACTGTCGCAGGTGTGGTACGAGCGCGCACTGAAGGCCGATCCGGACCACGTCAAGACCTGGCAGTATTACGGCCTGTGGCAGGTCGAGCAGGGCAACCGAGACCAGGCGGAGTATCACCTGAACAAGATCGCCCAGCTGGCCGGCAAGGACAGCGACGAATATCGCTCGCTCGCCGCGGCACTCGAGCAGCCCCCGGGCACCGGTCTCGTCTACTGAGAATGAGTCATTCCGGGGCGATGCGCAGCATCGAACCCGGAATCTCGAGATTCTCAGGTGCGCAATTGCGCACCATAGCTCGGTCCTTTCGGACCGCCCCGGAATGACGAAACGGTCGACGACCGTTTCGTCATTTCATCATCGCCTCCGCCTCGCTGCGGAACGCTTGGCGCGAGGCATCGCGCGAATAGAACATGTGCCCGCCCGGATAGACCACGAGCTTGATGCGCGCGGCAAAGGGCGGCAGCTGGTCGAGCACCACCTGCGAGCCGAAATAGGGCGTCGCCAGATCGAACAGCCCGTGCGCGACCAGCACCTTCAGCTTCGGATCGAGCGCGAGGATCTGCCTGAGCTCCGTCAGCGACTGCAGCGGCTGCAGGCCGTGGCCAAAATCCCAGGCGTGCTCGACCGCGGGATTAAGCACCTCGTACGAGCCGTCCGGCCGCCAGTTCAGCTTGCGGGTGGTGAGATCGACCACGGCGCTGGTCAAGGGCGCCTGCAACGCATCTCCGGACTGGTCGCCAAAGTGGAAGAAGCTTGAATCGGGGTAAGGGTCGGTGCCGAGCACCGAGCCGTCATAGCGTCCCGTGATCTTGCCGTTGCGGCGGTCGAATTCACGCCTGAACTCGGCAACGTCGAAACGGCCGGCAAGCCTGCGGCTCACCGTCTGGTCGATGCCGGTGAGCGCCGCGACCTTGTTCGCGAGCCGGTTTGTGGCTTCGGCGTCCGCCTGCCCCTTGACGAGATCGGTGAGGAAATCGGTGCGCGCGTAGGTCTCGACATCCTTCATGTCGGCGCGGGTGACGTTCTTCCCCTCCCGCTGGCGCGCCACTGCCGCATAGCTCGGCAGGCTCCAGACGTATTGCAGAAGACTGGAGCCGGAGAATTCGCGGAAGTCGAACACGGGTGAGAGCAGGATCAATCCACTGACGCCGATGCCCTGCTGTATCTGCAGATTGCGCACGACCTTCGGGCCGCGAATACCGCCATAGCTCTCGCCAGCTATATATTTCGGCGACAGCAGACGATCGTTCCTCTCCAGCCAGCGACGGATCGTCACTGCGATCGAGGCGACGTCGCCATCGACCGAATAGAATCTCTTCCGCGCCTCCTCGCCCGATGCGACAAAACGGCTGTAGCCGGTCCCGACCGGATCGATGAAGACGAGATCGGTGAAGTCGAGCCAGGTCTCGGCATTGGGCTTGAGCTCAGGCGAGGTCGACGGCGTCACGGAATCCGCATCGATGGAGAGCCGCCAGGGACCGTTATTGCCGAGCTGCTGCCAGGCCGAGGATGCACCCGGGCCACCGTTGAAGACGAAGGTCACCGGGCGGCTTGCACGATCGGCGCCGTCGAGCTGATATGCGGTGATGGCGATATCGGCCTGCGCCTCGCCTTTGTCGTCGAACAGGCGGATCGAGCCGGCCGTGGCGCTGAAGGTGAGGTTACGGCCGGGAAGATCGAGCGTCTGCTTGGTCACGGAGTCAGGCGGCAGCTTATGCTGCTCGGCGGTTGTCGCTGATGATGGCGGATTGGCAGCCCGCCCGCCGCCCCCCTTCTGTGCAGCCGGCGCAGCGGCCGCGGGCGTATCGGCGGGAGCCGCATCATCGGCGCGGGCGCTTGCGAGCGCCGTACAGAGCAGAACCAGGAAACAGAGGGAGCGGAGAACCTGTATCGCCATGCGCATGATTTGTTTTCTCCCACCGTCCGCGGCCACGGCAAAAACCCATGCCGTTCGCGGGGCGAAGCCGCCATTGCGGCGGTTGTATCCGGAAATTGCGACATGTGCACGCCATCGGCAAGCCAGGTCCGCGGGCGCGGATCAGCACCGTGCAATTGCCCCAGGCCGACCATGCCGTTTACCGTCTTTGACGCAAAAGCGACGCACCCGACCTCGACAAGGGCGGCCTGGATGTATAGACGACGCGGGCCCAGTCCGTTGTCGCGCCTGCAACGAGCCTCGAGTTGATGAGTAGATCCAAGCGATACGACAAGATTGCCTTTGTCGCGAGCACCGTGCCCGAAGCGCAGACCGCGCTCGCGCAGCTGACGGAGATTTACGGCAATTGCGCACCTGAGGAAGCCGACGTCGTGGTGGCCCTCGGCGGCGATGGACTGATGCTGCAGACGCTGCACGGGCAGATGCGCTCCGGCAAGCCGATCTACGGCATGCATCGCGGCACTGTCGGCTTTCTGATGAACGAGTACTCGACCCACGACCTGCGCACACGGCTTGCGGCCGCGCGGGAGTCGGTGATCCATCCCCTTTTGATGCGCGCCACCGACAACAACAACGTCGTTCATGTCCACCACGCCTTCAACGAAGTCTATCTCTACCGCCAGACCTACCAGGCGGCGCGGCTGCGCATCCTGATCGACGAGCAGGAGCGCATGCCGGAACTGATCGCGGACGGCGTTCTGGTGGCAACGCCGGCCGGATCGACCGCCTACAACCTCTCGGTCCAGGGCCCGATCCTGCCGATCAACGCGGCGCTGCTGGCGCTGACGCCGATCAGCGCGTTCCGCCCCCGGCGCTGGCGCGGCGCGCTGTTGCCCAACACCGCCTATGTCACCATCGAGGTGATGGAAGGTGAAAAGCGCCCGGTCGCCGCCGTCGCCGATCATGACGAGGTGCGCGACGTCCGGCGCGTCGAGGTGCTCTCCGACAAGACCATCTCGATGCGCATGCTGTTCGATCCCGGGCACAGCCTCGAGGAGCGCATCCTGCGGGAGCAGTTCGGCGCCTGAAATCGCCTCGGTTCCGCTACGCCGCAACCGTTCGTTAACCGCCGGCCCATATGGTTAACAGCAATATACCGACGTCGCGCGTTCAGCGTTCCAGGGCCGGGCCATGTTCCGCATTGACTTCAACAAGCTGCGCTTCCTCGTCTGCGACGACAACCCGCACATGCGACGGATCCTGCGCACGCTCCTGCACTCCTTCGGCGCGCGCGAAGTCTATGAGGCCGAGGACGGCGCGACCGCGCTCGAGATGTACACGCACTCGGTGCCCGACATTGTGATCACCGACTGGGCGATGCCGATCTTCGACGGGCTTGAGCTTGCGCAGATGATCCGGCAGCCGGAATCCAAGGGCAATCCCTATGCCCCCATCATCATGCTCACCGGCCATTCCGAGAAGCGGCGCGTGACGCTCGCGCGCGATGCAGGGGTAACTGAATTCCTGGCCAAGCCGATTTCGGCCAAGGGGCTCTACCAGCGCATCCTCAACGTGGTCGCCAATCCCCGCCCCTTCATCAGGACCAAGACCTATTTCGGCCCCGACCGGAGGCGAAACACCAACACCGCCTATATGGGTCCCGAGCGTCGCGTCGGCGGCGAAGTGGAAGTGCTGCAGCAGCCCTCGCTGCTCGACAAGGCCAGATCCGCCATCTAGCGGCGAGAGAGCGCGACGCGCCAAAGGCAGGAACATGGGCAAGAAGAAGCCGTCCGACATCGAAGTCAAAACCTTCGCAACGCATCACGTGATCACCCAGCCCAATCCGCTGCGCAAGGTGTTGCGGCGCGTGGAGGGCGAGCAGGATGCCGACGATGCGGTGGCGCGCGCAGAGCAGGCGCTCGCGGGACTATCAGGCGAGTTCAAGGGCTGGATGCTCAGCGAAGCCGACCGGCTTTCGGCGGCCTATGCCGTCATTCGCGACAAAGGCTTCACGCAGCAGGCGAACGAGGAATTGTTTCGGGCTGCCCACGACATCAAGGGCGATGCCGCGACCTTCGGCTATGTCCATGCCGGTGCGGTGGCCGACAGCCTGTGCCGCGTCATCGAACACGCGCCCGACCTCAGCAGAGTGCCGTCGCAACTGATCGAGCACCACGTCAACGCGATCCAGGCGATCGTGCGCGATCACACCAAGTTCGACGCGACAATGGTGGCAACCGAGCTGAGCCGACGGCTTCGCCGCGTCGCCGACGACTATCTCGCCCACGCCAACCGCGACCGCCCCGAGCATCTCGAAGCCATCCTCGCGCCGAGCATCGTGCCGGGCGACTGAGCAAAAGCCGCAGCATGGCGTCTCTCGTCCCGGCGAAGGCCGGGATAGGGTGGGCAAAGGCGCAAAAGCGCCGTGCCCACCATTCCACGTGCCATTCGTTGATATGGTGGGCACGCTTCGCTTTGCCCACCTACAATGTTGTGACGCTACGCCGCGATCAGATCCTGGCGGAGCGAGGCGATCGTCTCCTCCGACACCAGCTCCTCGCAGAACAGGCGCGCCTCTTCGCGGGCGGACTCGGTTGCGAAGCGACGCAACAGGATCAACAGCTGCTCGGTGGCGCTGCCGTCCGTCTCGCACTGGGTGAGCACGCGCTCCACCATCCGCCGCCGCAACCGTGCGGCAGTGCCCGCCGAATCCGCAAAGCCGATCTCGTGGCAGACCTCGAGCGCGACGCGGAAGGCGGCAAAGGTCGTCTCCGGCAGGCCGGCGCGGCGCAGCAGCGCTTCGAGGCTGGCGCCGCCGCGATCATGCAGCAGCAAGGAAACCCGTCCCTGCGGCAGCTGCGAGAGTTCCGCAAGCGCAGCCTCGAACAGTTCGAGATTGCCCGAGAGCAGCGCGCGCAGCACGAGCCCCGCGGTGAGCTGGCCGGTTTCGCGCAGATGCCTGACGAGGCCGCGCATGTCCTCGCCGCGCGAGCCCGCCGCGATGTTGAGCGTCGAGCGGTCGCGCGCTTCGCTGGCGAGGCGCCCTGCCCGGTCGGCGCTCAGCCAATTCCTGGCCACCACGAACTGCGCCAGCGTCTCCGACAGTTTTGCCACCAGCGCCGCGCGCGTCGCGGCCGGCAGGCCGTCCAGCACCAGCATCGCTTCCCTGATGGCGGCGAGATGGCCGTGCCGCTCGACAATGCGGTCCCAGGAAAACGGCGCGAGCTCGGCGTAAGGGTTTTCGATCAGTTCGAGCGCAGCCGCCGCACTGCCGACCTCCGCGATCGCAGCACAGACCGACATCGGCAGCTTGGCGCGGCGGGCCACCGCGCATTGGGTCTCGCAACCGCCGGTCGCGACGATATCGACCAGATCGGCATCGATCAGAAGCGGCGAATGTTCGAGCACAGGGAGCGCGACCGAGGGCTGGTCGAGCGACAGCGCCTGCACGATCGCGGCCGGCGCCTCAGCACTGCGGGCGAACACATTCGCCATGGCCTGACGCACCAGGGGCGACGGATCGTCCAGCATCATGAGCAGCGCGCCTTCGGCCGCCGCACGGTCGTCTGCGCTGAGATCGGATATCAACCAGGCCCGCGCCAGTGAACGCGTCGCCTCCGCCCGCTCGCCCGCGGAAGCCGTTTTGATCCAACTGATGAACTGCCGAACGATCATTGTCCTTCCGGCCTACGCAACCAAACCACACAGGCCGTCGACGGCACCCTGATCCGCGCGTTCCCGCGGAGCAGGCCCGTTGGCCATGAGAAGGGAAAATAAACCATGACGCTTAACAAAGCGTTCAGCATAACCGACTGGTTTCGTTGACGTTTTGTTAAGGGTGCGGAGGCGCCGGATACCACGAGACAAAAACAGCCGCAGGTCCCGCGGCTGCCGTCAGGTTTTTGATACTCACGCTTCGAGCGCGGCACATCGCCCGATCAGAGCGGCCGCCTTCATTTGGGCTTGCGCCTCACGGTGCGGTGTTTGGCGGCGTGATGCGAGGTCTGCGCCGGCGACTTCTTGTAGACGCGCCTCTTGCTGGCGGCAGCCGCCTTGTGCGGATGGTTCGCATGCTCACGCTGCTTCGGCTGCGCCGGTCCCTGCACAGGCACCGCCGCTTGTGGCACATGGACCGGTTGCGACGCTTCGACGATCCCGCCCATCCAGAACTCCAGCTCGGCCAGGTCCTTGCCATTGGGGTCGAGATAGCTCTGCTGCCAGGTGTCATTGTCGACCAGCCCGTGCCAGACCTTCGGGTCCTGCCGGTGCTGCTCGACATAGCTGTTCCAGCGATAGGCCTGGTAGATCGCGATGATATTGGCGGCGTAGGCCGCGGCCAGCCGGCCATTGCCCTCCACGATCATCAGATTGTCGTCGTTCTTGCTCGAGGCCTTGACCCCGAGATTGTGCGATCCAGTCATGACGACCGGATGCGCGCCGAACGGATCGAGCACGATGACCTTGCTGTGAATGTGCACGCCCTGGCCAAGAATTTCGGTCGCCCAGTCATGGAAAGTGTCCTTGATGTTCTTGGGCACCATGGATTCATAGCCAAGGCGCTGCGGCGGCTCGTTGCCGCCGCTGAACAGTGTGACGGGCGTACCGACCGACGGGTCAAGCGCGGAGCGCCGCGTGGGTTTCTCTGGCTGGGCGTCGCCTGTTTTCTCGTCGGGAGCGGAATCTGACGCCGTCGTGAGGCCTGCGATCTCTTGGTTCACGACGCCACGGATGTAGAGAGCGGGGTCAAAGTTCTCCGTCCCCTCGTGATGGCGAAACAGGATGTTCTGCAACAGCGTCCATTTTTCCGGCTCGTCCTCAGGTTCGAAAACGCCGGGATTGAAGAACAGGAAGAGAATGCCTTCCTTGGCGTCATTGATCAGCTTGCGCGCATAGTCCAGATCCTCTTCCTTGTCGGTCGGCGCGAACCATTGCGTGATGCGGACGCCGTCGACCTCAAAGGTGTTCTTGCCCGCCGCACCATCCGCACCGTTCTCTTTTGCGAGGCCCGGCGGATAGCTATTCCCGGCAGCCTTCAGACGATTCCATTCGTCCACAAAATATTGCGCAAGCCTCGCGTCGTTGACGATGATGCCGTTGTTGGCCTGCGTGCACAGCCCGGTCATGGTCCAATTCGTGCTGCCGGAAAGCACTTTCAGCGGCTTCTCGGCGGAATCGCAGACCACCAGGAATTTGTTGTGCGCAAAATGCCCCTGTGGAACCAGCCGATTGTGCAGATCGACCACGCCTTTCAATTTCGCGCGGACCGCGCTGTTCTCGTCATTGTTGTTCTTCTTGCTGAACGCGCCGTTGGCCAGGATCAGGTGGCAGTTCTTTCCAAGCGCTGTCAGGGCCGCGAGCAGCTCGGGGTCGTTGAGCTCGTATAGCGCCGCATAGACATGGCCGCTATTGTCCTTCACGTCCTTGAGCAACTGCAACAGCTCCGGCCGCAACAGCCCGCTCAACGCGTTGCGCAGCGGATTTCCCGGCGTGCCGATGATATCGGCAATCTTGGGCTTTGGGCCCAAGGCCGCGAGCACACGTGACACCCATTGCGCGGACACGATGCCCTTGTTGAAAAAGGCGCCGATATTGGGTGACGCCTGGCTTGAAATCGTGATCGGCTCGGTAACGGGACTTGCCGCAGCGTCGTCGCGCTGCAGATTGTCTTTCGTGCCGGCCACCGGGATCACCGAATACTGCACCACCTGCCCCGGCTTGACGCCGTAATCCCACCACATGAATCGCTGCACCGGGTGTTTCCAGGGCGCGTTGAGATCGAGCGTATCGTTGTCGGAGAAGCCGGCAAAGCCGTGCAGATAGACGTCGGGACTGCCCTGCACGATGCGGCGAATGGTGAAACCGCGGCATCCCGGAATCGATTTCCCGTCGGCCGGCAGCCAGACGAGACAAGCGTGGTCGCCGTTGTCATAAACTTTCACATTAATGGACATAGAGTATCCTCCAGTGAAGGTCCCCGCTGTCCAGACTAAGGCTCTACCTCAAATAGAACAAGCTTGAGAGCACATCCACGCTGGTCACGCTTGCGTGCCGTATGATGCTGATGGATTTCCGGCGGCTGCGCGCACGCGATCCTAGCCACTGAACGTGCCGTCGCGATCGCTGAAGAGATCGAGCGGCGCCGGCGCGCTTGTATTGCCGCTTGCCGCAGTGTTGCTCGAGGCAGCATTGGAGGTCAGCGATGACGCGTTGCCCCACAGCGCCTGGACCGTCGGCGACACCGCTGGCGCGCCCTCGTCGGCCTGGAACAGCGAGCGGAACATCGGGTCGCTCTGTTGCGAATGACCGCCGGTATCGGCGTTGGCCGATGACGCGGCCTGCGCGGCGTGGACGTCGGGGAAGGTTGAGAGATAGACGGCGCTCGCGACCCCAGGCGACACGGCACCGCCCGACACCGAAGCGCTCGCCGCGGCCCCTCCGCCAAACATCGCCAGCGCCGTTTGTGTCTGCGACGAATTGGCCGCACCGGCATAGCGCGCGTTCAGCACCGAGTAGACTTCCGAGACGCTGCGGGCGCTGCCCGACCGATCGAAGAAGATGGAGCGGTTGGCGGCAGCCGCGCTCGGAAACATCCGTGCTGCGTTGGCCTGCGGATTGTCCTCGGCCGTGGTGATCAGCTTGGCGGCGCCGCCGACGCCCATGAAATGCGCCATGTAGAGCTCACTGTCGCTCGGCCTGCGGCCGATCATGCCGGTGAGCTGAAAGCTGTTGGACTGGGTGAGCGCGCCGGCCATGGCGGAGGCGATGGCCGGATCGTCGCGCAGCTTCATGATCGCCTGCCGCGTCGACGAATCGCTGACGACATAATCGCCCGAGGCGGTCTTGGTGATGGCGTCAGCATATTGGCTGTAGCCGAGCTCGCCACCGGCTTCCTTCACCGTGGCAAGCCAGGTCTGGTCGATGAACTGATAGAGCCCGCGCGCCGAGGAGGTCGAGGCGCCCGCGGTCGGGTTGAAGTCCGATTCCATCTTGGCGGTCGCGAGCAGATATTCGAAGCTCGCGCCGGTCGAATTGGACGCCTGCTTGATCGCGCCGGTGACGCGCGGAGCACCCGTCGCAGCCGTAGCGTTTGAGGTGTCGACCGACATTGCCTGGAGCCCCGTTTCGGCGCCTCTGTTGGCCGGCACACTGGGATGATTATGGTTAACGCGGAGTTAAAACTCGGCCAGTGGCCCTCTCATCCCGGCGCCGCTTTGGCCGGACCCTGGCCATCCCGTCACAGTCAGGCAAATCGCTTCCCGGCATCCAGCGCCAGACCCGACGCAACGCTTCCGAAGGCATCCCCCGCAACGAGGCGCGCGTTCGGCACTGCCGCCGCGATGCAGTCGCGCACCGACGGCATCCTGGTCGCACCGCCGGTGAGAAACACCGCCGACACCGAATCCCGCGTCAAGCCGGCCAGTCGCAGCACATCATCGATGCGGGAGCGGATCCGCCGAAGGCTGCCGGCGACCGCTTTGTCGAGCTGCTTGCGGGTGATCTCGAGCGAGACGTCGGCGACGCTATCATCGAGATCGAGCCTGGCGCGATCGGCCTGCGACAGCTCGATCTTGGCGGCTTCGACATCCGCGAGCAGCTCGTGCCCCTTGCGCTGCTCGAGCACGCGTAACAGGCGCTCGATTTTCTCAGGCTGCGCCGAATCGCGCAAAACGCCGCGAACTTCGGTCAGCACCTTCTGATCGTAGAGAAAATTGATCCTGTGCCAGGTCGCGAGGTCGGAAAAGTACCACGCCGGCGCATCCAGGCCCTTGCGGCGAAGTGGACTATTGAGGCCAAGTGCAGGCATCACGCTCGCCAGTCCCAATTGGCGGTCGAAATCCGTGCCGCCGATGTGCACGCCGGTGAATCCGAGAATATCCTCGCGCCGGTCGGCGAACCGCGAACGCTCAGGCGAGACGCGCACCACCGAGAAATCCGAGGTGCCGCCGCCGATATCGGCCACCAGCGCGATCTCTTCGGCACTAACGCTCTGTTCATAGTCCAGCGCAGCCGCGATCGGCTCGAACTGGAAGGCGACTTGCTCGAAGCCGGCCGCCCGCGCCGCGGCTTCGAGCTGGCGCTCCGCCGCGGCATCGGCTTCCGGATTGTCGTCGACAAAGAACGCGGGACGACCGAGCACCACGCGGGTTGGCGGCGCGCCGAGATTTCGGCCCGCTGCCATGCGCAGGAAATGAAGAAAGCTCGCGATGATCTCGCCAAAGGCATAGCGCTTCGATTTGACCGGTGTCGTTTCATCGAACAGCTTGGCCCCGAGCACGCTCTTGATGGCCCGCAAATAGCGGCCCTGCTCGCGCGCGAAATAGCGCTCGAGCGCCTCATGGCCGAAGGTCGTGGAATCGTCGTCGAAGCTGAAGAACAGCGCCGTCGGCACCGACGTTGCGCCACTCTGGATGGGGAGCAGTCGAGGTCCGTCCGCGTCGCAGACGCCGACGGAGGAATTCGAGGTGCCGAAATCGATGCCGCACGCGAGCGTCATGCGCGAGCCTGCTCCTGTCTGGAAGACGGGGGAATCGTGGGTACGGACGGCGGTGCTACTTCTTGTAGACCGCGTTCGGATCGAATAGCCGCTCCGCATCGGCAAAAGCAAGGCGCGTGCCGCCCTCGGCCGTCTCGATCTTGCGGTAGAAGCAGGAGTGCCGGCCGGTGTGGCAGGCGGCGCCCACCTGCTCGACCTTGATCCAGACTGCGTCCTGGTCGCAATCGGTGCGGATTTCGCGCACACGCTGGACGTGACCCGAGGTCTCACCCTTTCGCCACAGCGCTTGGCGCGATCGGCTGAAATACCAGGCCTCGCCGGTGTCGATGGTCTTGCGCAGCGCCTCCTCGTTCATATGCGCGACCATCAGGAGTTCGCCCGTGGCGGCATCGGTGGCAACGCAGGTGAGAAGTCCAGATGCGTCGAATTTGGGCTGAAAGCTCAGCCCTTCCTCGCGCTCATCGACGGCAACGGATGGGGACGACACGACAGACCCTCGCAAATTCAACAGGCGAGGGCTGCGCAAATCAGCGGTGCGGCCCTCGCACCAAAGACAGGAAACGTTGCTGCTCCGCCGGATTGTCACGGAACATCCCGGTGAAGCGGCTGGTGAACGTCATCGCGCCATGCTTGGCAACGCCGCGCACCGACATGCAGGTATGCTCTGCTTCGATCAACACCGCAACGCCGCGGGGTTTCAAAACCTCGTCGATTGCAGCCGCGATCTGGGCGGTGAGATGCTCCTGGGTCTGCAGGCGGCGGGCGAAGATGTCGGTCAGCCGGGCGAGCTTGGACAGCCCCACCACCCGCTCCACCGGCGTATAGGCGATATGCGCCTTGCCATAGAACGGCATCATGTGGTGCTCGCATTGCGAGGTGAACTCGATGTCGCGGACCAGCACGAAATCGTCATAGCCGGCGGTCTCGCCAAAGGTGCGATCCAGGACCTCGGCCGGGCACAGATGGTAGCCCTGATACAGCTCGTCGAAGGCCTCGACCACCCGCCTCGGGGTGTCCAGGAGCCCCTCGCGGCTAGTGTTCTCGCCGATATAGGCGAGCAATGTCTGGACCGCCGATTCGGCCTCGGCCCGTGACGGGCGCGGCTGGTCAGGCTTGACGGCAGCCGCCATGAATTCGGCAGGGTCCAGCTCTCCCGGGCGGGCCTCGGGGAGCTTGCCGTCGGAAGGTTTGTTGGGGCGGATCGGTTTGATCAATGCGTCCATGTCAACTCCGTTCGACCGGCCGATTTTGCAGGGACTTGCAACGACCGGAGTGTCACCGGCAGACGGGGCGGGTTTCCCGCCGGACGCCTGAACATACAGTGAAGCTGTATTTGCGCCGTACGGCCCCTATATAGGACGGTGAACCCCGGCCGCCAAGGCCATCTCCTAGCGCCTGCGGAAGACTTCGCCGCCATGCTGAACGACATCTACAACAAGAAAATCATCGAGTTGGCAGGAAATATTCCGCGACTCGGACGCCTGCCCGCCCCCGACGCCAGTGCCACCGCCCACTCCAAGCTGTGCGGATCCACGGTCAAGGTCGACCTCAAGATGGACGGTCCTGTGGTCACCGACTTCGCCCATGAGGTGAAGGCCTGCGCACTCGGCCAAGCCTCCTCCTCCATCATGGCGCGCCATGTCGTGGGCTCGACCGCGAGCGAACTCCGCGAGTTGCGGGAAACCGTTCGCAAAATGCTGAAGGAGAACGGCGCGCCGCCGCAAGGCAAATGGGGCGACGTTGGGCTATTGGAACCGGTGCGCGACTTCAAGGCGCGCCACGCCTCCACCCTGTTGACCTTCGATGCCGTGGTGGACGCAATCGGCCAGATCGAGGCCAAACGCAGCGAACCCGCAGCGGCCCCGACTTAGAGAATGATCCGGAAAAGTGTGAAGCGGTTTGCCGAAAGGATCATGCTCGATCAAAGAGCCAAAGCGCGATGACGATTCATCCTAATCTCATCGCGCTTTAGGATTATTTCCCGCTCGGCACCGGCGCGACTGCACCCGTCGCCTCGGCGGTCTTGGTGGCCTTGACCGCGGCTTCCGTCTCCGCCTCCGCGCTCACGAAACGGTCCTCGACCACTTTGGGCTTGAGCCCGGCAACCTTGTCGGTCCGCGGCAGCACATCGGCAACCTGATCCGTGGTGATCAGGTTGGTCAGCCGCAGTTCCGCAGGCGTGAGCTCGTGCAGATCTTCCCACGGTGCGACGCTGAGCGAGAGCGCGAGCAGATCACCGGCGCCCCCCATGTCGAAGGTGTATTTGGCGAGCCGGCCGATATCGCGCTCGACGATGGTCATGTCCTGGGCGGTGTAGCTTGCGGCCTTGGCGTCATCGGCCCTGTCGCCCATCCAGATCTGATGCACCCGCACATGCGCACCCTGCGGCACATAGCGCGACGTGCCGGCAAGCAGGAGGTAGACGCACATCGATTCGCAGTAGGCGCCTGGCGTCACGCTGGCGCGGTCGCCCTGCGGCGAATGCGCGAGCACGCTGATACCAACCGTCGTGAGCAACCCGAGGGAACGGAACCTCCGTCCGAGCGTGATCGCGTCATTGACCGAGCCGCCGCTGGAGTCCAGCACCACCGTGCTGCCGCCGAGCTGCCGGCCGCGGGCGAAGTCGTCGAACTCTTTCGGAGTGTCAGCCGTGACGATGCCGACCGCGCTGACCCAGCCCCGGCAGTTGGGCTGGCAGTCGACCCAGTCGAATTTCATCGGCTGCTTGCGTTGCTCCAGCGCCGTGCCCGCATGCGCGGTCCCGAGCGGATGGAACGACGTCAACAGAGCGAGCGCAAGCAGCGCCGCGCCAAGGAGTGTCGAGGTGCGAAGTGTAGAAGATGTCAAGCGTGTCAAATCGGTTCCTTCCCCAAGCCCCAATCGACCCAGCAGCCAACAGCAAGTCTCACACGACGGTCACAAAAATGGTATCCGGGGGATTACGCATCGTCCATAGCGGCTTGCTGCGCTGCGCCTAAAAAACAGTGATAGTTGCAGAAAATGTGGCAAGACAAAATGGAACTGCAGCTCCCTGCCGAGGAACCGCGCAAATGTGCGCTCATCGCGGTTGCAATGCGCCTATGAACACGACAGATCACGATCACCTTGGCCATCTGCGCGCGCTGATGCGATTGCCGCGCAACGTCGGACGTGTGCTGATCTGGCTGTACCGGCACACGCTGTCGCCGCTGGTCGGCTACAATTGCCGTCACCTGCCGACCTGTTCGGTCTATGCCGACGAGGCGATCGAGCGCTTCGGCCTGTGGGCCGGCGGCTGGATGACACTGGCGCGCTTGTTGCGGTGCCAACCTTGGGGCACCTCGGGCATCGATCTCGTGCCGACGGCGCCGCCGCCGGGCGCGCGCTGGTACCTCCCGTGGCGTTACGCGCGCTGGCGCGGCGTCAATGCACCTTGATCTTCACATTGATCTTCACATTGATCCTGGCACCTTGATCTTGCTGCGCTGCTTTCAAGCGCCCCCGCGCATTGCTTGAACGTCGGAAGGAACGCGCGCGCCGTCCTCGCATTGGTTTGAAAAGCACTCCTTCGGGAGGCAACAATGCGGTGGAAAATCAAGGGCCATGGCCACGACCCCAGGCAGATCGATCTGCTGGCGGTCCTTGTGCTCATTCTCGCCAGCCTCGGCGCGTTTGTTTACGTGACAAGCACGGCCACCTCGAAGGCGCCGAGCGCCACGGCTTTCATCGTCCCGAGCCAGAACGTTCGGTGGTGATCAGCGCCAGAAGAAGAAGCCGAAGCCGCCCTGTTGCGGCCAGACCGGCGCCGGCGAGCGCTGCCTCTTCACCCGCACCGGCCTCGGCGCCGTGGCCGATTCGGCCGCCGAGGTCGTCTCTGCCATGGCCGGCTCGTCGGAGTCCGTCTTTACGGACAGCAACAGATTCGATTCATGCGAGCGCCAGCGATAGCCGATGCCGAAATCGATCGGCTGGGCACGCGTGAATAATTCGGCATATTGCTGCTGGTAGCGCCCCGGGAATTCCGAAATCGGACCGGCATAGCGGCCGAACGGGAAGAAGTGCCATTTCCGCGCGTTATAGTCGGCGAGCGGAATGCCGGAATCGTCCTGGATGATGGTTGAGCTGTTGGCGAGCAGCCAGCCGCGCACGGCAGAGAAATTGCCGGAATGCAGCAGATAGGACGCGCTCTTGATCAGGCTGTTACCGGGCGCGAGCGTGTCGCAGAATTTGAGGAAGCCGCTTGCTTTCACGCCCGAATTGGAGAGATCGGTCGAGAAGTAATACAGCGACCTCTCCACACCGTCCTTGCCTGAGAATGTGATGCGAGCGCCGCGGGTAACTGCCCTGCCCGCATCGGCCCCCGTAAGCAGCGTGCCGTTGTTGTCGAGCCCGATCGGCTCGACGCTTCGCAGCGTCTTGCCGGAGCGAGCCATGAACACATAGAGGATCGGCAGCGCGCCGTTGAACTCGCTCTCACGCAAGTCGACCTTCATGTCCTTGGTCTTGAAGAACGAGAAGCTCAGGATCGAGCTTAGCGAGTGTTCGATACCCGCAAGCCCCGGCCCGATGCTGCCGCGCGGCACCCTGGTCAGATCAGGGACGGCGCCCGGCGGCTCGAGCGCCGCCAGCACATAGGTCGTCGCCTTAGAATAGAAGGCGTTGGCGTAGAGGAAGTCGGGCCCGGAGAACATGTAGAACATGGTCGGGCGCGGCGCCGCGAGATTGGCGTCCGCCCAGGCGTGGATCCTGGAGAGCTGGCGCTGCTCGAGCTGGGCGAACGCCGCGTCGAAGAATTTGGCATGGTGCTGCCAGGCCGGATCCCTGGTGAGCGGCATCAGCGGTGAGTCGGCCGAGGGCTGCATTCCCGCGAGAAAGCGCGCGGTGTCGTCGGCGCTGACCTCAGCGGCGCGTGCCGGCATGACAATCACGAGGAGCAGACCCGCGGCAGCCGCCGCCATTTTCAGCATGTGATGCATCTTGCGTCGCGGCCTCAAGCTGCGGTGCCCGTTTCGACCCGCGTGTGGAAAATGGCGTAAATCAAAAGGCCCGACGTCATGATCAACATTCCCAGCAATGACTGCAGCGGCCGTTCAGTCAGGAGATAGTACATCATGAAACCGGTCACGAGCAGGAAAACCAGCGGCGTGATCGGGTATCCCCAGGCGCGATAGGACCGCGGCAGATCAGGACGCGTGATGCGCAGCTTGATCACACCGGCTACAGTAAAGAACGAGCAGAACAAAAGTGCGAACTGGATGAAGTCGAGTACGGCCTCGAAGCTGCGCGACAATAGCAGCAGATTTGCGACGGCGAGCTGGAACAGGATGGCCGGGATCGGCGCGCCATTCTTGGAGCGGCGGGCGAACAGCCTCAAGGCGGGGATGTCCTCCCCCATGGTCATCATCACGCGCGGGCCGATCCACATCATGGCCGAGATCGAGGAGATCAGCCCGATGCAGATCATCGCGGCGACGATGCGCCCGCCGATCTCGCCGAAAATGTAGCGGCCCGAAACGCTGGCCACGTCGAGCTGGCCGGCGAGCCTGTCCATCGGCGCCGAGTGCAGGAATACCGCGTTGAGCGCGACATAGAGCACCATCACGACCAGCGTGCCCGCCAGCATCGCGCGCGGCGCATTCTGCGTCGCATTGTCCATCTCGCCGATGATGTAGGTCGCGGCATTCCAGCCCGAGAACGAGTACATCACGAAGACGAGGCTGATCGCGAACGGCGCGCTGACGACATGGGCGAAATCACCGGCCTGCGGCGCGAACGACATCGGCTGCGGTGTCGCGACGAAAAAGCCTGCCAGCAGGAAGGCGGCGATCAGCAGCACTTTCAGGATGGTTGCGACCAATTGGAAGGTCGACGAGTGCTTGACGCCGCTGAGCTGCACCAGCGAGACCAGCCACACCACGCCGATGGCAAGAAACAGCGGCGTGCCCGTCGGAAACACCGACTTGCCATATTCCCCGAACGCCATTGCAGCCAGCGCCACAGGCGCGGCGAAGCCGACGGTTGCGGAGACCCAGCCCGCGAGGAAGCCGAACGCCGGATGGTAGGCTCGGCTGAGGAAATTGTACTCCCCGCTCGAGCGCGGAAACATCGCCGACAGCTCACCGTAGGAAAACACCCCGCACAGCGCGACCAGGCCCCCCACGGTCCATAAGAGCAGGATCGAAAAGCCGGAGGGAATGTCCTTGACCTGGAAGCCGAGGCTCGTGAACACGCCGACCCCGATCATGTCGGCGACGACGATGGCGGTGGCGACGAGGACCGACACCGAGGGCCCGCTTTCGAGAAGCCGAGCCGGCCACGCCGCGCTTCCCGTCTCTGATGCCGTCATTGCGTTGCGCACCCCGATGTTCGCCACATGGTGCAGAGTGACTGAGCCCGATTCAAGGAATGGTTAATACGGGCTAAATTTGGCGCGCGAGGCCGGTATTTTGGCACCGGGGCAGGCCCCCGGGTGATCACGGCATTGCCGAACGGAATCGGCTTCCCCACAATCAGGACATGATTTGGTGGTCTCTTTGCCGATGTTCTTCTTGGGGTTTTCCGGTTGTGGGGAGTTTTTCCGGAAAATTGCCGATGTCGCCTGGCGACCAGCGTGAGTGAGCTTGAAGAGCAAAAGCGAGCTGACGCTTTTCGCCGGAAGATCTGGCTTGGGTAAGGGGTGGATGGTCGGGGACGATCCGCGTAGCCATGGGAATGATCACGCATGCCTGGACAATGAGCCAGGCGTGCGTGCCCATGCGTGTCTCCGCCGCGCGGCCCTCGCCCTGCTTGTGATCCCCGCCTCCCTCCTGATCGCGCAATGCAGTCGCGCCCCCGATGCCGGCGCGCTTGCCGCCAATGTGCGTCCGGTGAGCGCGGAGGCGCCCGGCGCGACCTTTGACGAGCGCTTCCCTGCGCCGCAATTCCGCGACCGCTTCCCGAGCGCGAGCGAGCGGCTCGCCCAGCACGAGATGTCGGACTTCGCGCTCAAGCCCGCGGTCGCGCGCGCGCCGGCGCCCTACCGCGTCGCCTCGCTCGAGCCGCAAGTGCCCTACCATCGGCCGACCGCCCAGCAGGACGTGACCACGCTGGTCAGCATGAAATATTCGGCCTTCCCTTATTTTGGCGAAAATCCCCAGTCCGACTCGGCCTTCCTCAACGTCTCCAGCGGCGGTCGCCGCGGCCATCGCAGCTATTCGGGGCGGGTCTATTGGGAGAACGAGACCTACAACGACAACCGCGTGCTGGTGCACATCCCCGAGACCTTCGACCTGCGCAAGCCCGGCGTGATCGTGGTGTTCTTCCACGGCAATGGCGCGACGCTCGAGCGCGACGTGCGCGACCGGCAACTGGTGCCGCAGCAGATCACGGAGTCCGGCGTCAACGCCGTGCTGCTCGCGCCGCAGATGGCGGTCGACGCCGCCGACTCCAGTGCTGGCAAGTTCTGGCAGCCCGGCAATTTCCGCCGCTTCATCATGGAATCAGCCGACCACCTCGCCCAGCTCTATGGCGACCCCGGTGCGGCCAAGGACTTCGCCAAGCTGCCGATCGTGATCGTGGGCTATAGCGGCGGGTTCCTGCCGACCGCCTACAGCCTCGATGTCGGCGGCCTCTCCGATCAGGTGCGCGGTGTCGTGCTGCTCGACGCCGTCTATGGCCAGCTCGACAAATTCGCGACCTGGATCGAAACCCATCGTTCCGGCTTCTTCGTGAGCTCCTATACGCACTACACCGCGCCACACGACCATGAGCTGATGCAGATGCTGCGCAACAAGGGCATCGCCGTCTCCGAGGACATGGAGGCGCCGCTCAAGCCCGGCAGCGTGGTGTTTGTCGAGACCGGCGAAGGCATCACCCACCGCAGCTACGTGACGCAAGCCTGGACCAAGGACCCGATCGAAAAGGTGCTGGTGAAGATGGCCGCGCAACCCGCGATGAAAGTCGCCTCCGGCCTGCCCGCCTCCGCCAGCCGCTAGCCGCGGACTGTCTATTCCTTCGCCTCTCCTCAGCCGCGGCAAGGCCAGCGCTTATGCGCACCTTGTCCATGCGCGCCGTCATTCCGGGGCGCCCGAAGGGCGAACCCGGAATCTCGAGATTCCGGGCTCGATGCTTCGCATCGCCCGGAATGACGAGACTCTCCAATTCAGGACTTCGGCAGCTTCGGCATGCTCTCCACAAAGCCGTTGTAGCAGGCGAGCCGTTCGTCCTCTTCCTTGGTGAACTTGCAATCGACGACGCGCTTGGCGGCGGCCGCCTTCTCCTTCGGCTCCGGCTTGATCACATCGTCGTAGCAATTCAGCCGTTCCTTGGTGCCGTCGTCGATATCGAGGCAGGCCTGCAGCCGAACCGCCATCGGCTGGTTCTTGCCGGCCGCTGATTTCGCCGCGACCTTCTCGGGCTTCGCGCCGTGCGGCTTGACCTGCACCAGTGGCTTGCCCCCCACCATCGGGGGCTCGGACGGCGGCGGTGCGGATTGGGCGAGGGCTGCGGCCGAACAAGCAACGGCAAAGAAGGCCACAGCCGGTCTCAACGCTAATCTCATCTCTGATCACTCTCGTAAGTATCGGAATGGGGGGGCCGGCGACCGACCGGCAAACCCGGTGTGCGGCTTGGGCTTTAAGCCCGTCCGGCTCGGTTTGCCAAGTTCCAAAAAGGCCGTCCCCGGGCCCGCAAAAGGTCTGCCTTGCTATTTCGCAGGCCCCTCCTGGACCCGGGCCGCCTGCGCCGCAGGTGCCGGCGCCCTGGCCGGCGGACAGGTGGCCAGCAAGGTCTCCAGCGCGCCGCTCCAGCCTTCATTGGACAGTCTTGTGGTTTGCGGAGCCCGCTGCCCATCGCCGCGCAGCGCGGTCTCGGTCAACTCGACCTGCGGCCGGTCCAGCAGCTGCTGCAGCGTCGGCCGCGGTACCCGCAGGATCCATTGTTCGAGCCCGCTTCTCTTGACCGGCGGATATGAGAAATAAACCGGCTTGGCGTCGCTCGCCGCAATCGCCACCGTGGTGTAGTTCGCGGATCCCGGCGCCGGCCGCTGGAAATCGAGCGCGAAGCGGTTGGTATCGAAACAGGCGACGTGCCAGTGCAGCAAGCGGAAGGACGTCTCCCCCGGCGCCCGCACGGCGGCGAGCTTGTGCATCATGTTCAGCCCGTTCCTCTCGAAAACCCAGGGCGTCTCGACCAGCTCGCGGCGGTCGAGGCCGAAGCGGACGATCTCCTCACGGGTCAGAACATGAATGTCCTCGAACCTGACGCTGTCGGCGACGCGAAGCAGCCCGGGATCGATCCCCATCTTGCTGAGGTAGGCGGCGACCATGCGATCCGCACGCTCGTGACCGCGCTGATCGGCGGCAGCGATGACAGCCGCGTCCGGTTGGGGCGCGCCGTGGAAATTGAACACGATCTTCGGCGAATGGACCCCGAGCACCGCATCGGGCGCAACCTCATGCACCGGCGCGGCCGCGAACACGTAAGGGCAAGCCGAGGCGCAGATTGCAGCCCGGGTGAAGAGATCACCATGGAGCTCGCGGCCCGATTGCTTGACCTTGATGCAGGCCTCGCTGTCCTGCGCCTCAAAGCCGCATTCACGCACCAGCGCTCGCCCGATCCTGGCAATGGGAAGCCTCACGTGAAGCATGTTGCCCATCAGGATCGCCTGATCGAGATTGCCGCCCGGCGAGTTGAAATAGATCGGCAGGTTGCGGTCGTTCAGGTGGTCCAGAAAGGTCTTGAAGCGCGCCGCGGTGCTGACTTCGATCTTGCCCTCGGCCTCGATCCAGCTGTCGCAACCGCGCCCGCAAGCATCGCTGGCGCCCTTGACCACATAGAAAATCATCGGCTCCGGCCGCGGCGCAGGCGCCACAGGCCGCCGGCCGGGCGTAGCTGCCCACGCCGCTCCGCAAGAGAGGACAAGAGCAGCGACCAGACACGCACGCACGATCATGAGAATGAGAAAATTGCCAGTGAGGGACGGCTTTGAGCCTAACAAGCCCGCGGCGACGAGTCCATGACGCGGCAACCAAGGGATGCGTCGGAACGAAGGCGATTTTCCGCCGATTTTCTGCATTTGCACCGATTGCAACGCCCGAATCCCCTGCTATATCGACGGTTTCCCGCTTACCTGCGCTCGTTCGCAGGAGTGAGCCTCAGGAGCCCCGCAATGTCCGATCCAAAATCGCCTGACCGCAAGTCCGAATCCGGCTTCCAGTACAGCCTTTCCAACCTCAAGCCCGCGCAGCCCTTGGAAAAGATCACCATCACCTTCCCTGACGGCGCCAGGCGAGAGTTTCCCAAGAACATCACCGGCCTCGACATTGCCAAGGGCATCTCCCCGTCGCTCGCCAAGCGGACGGTCGCCATGGCGCTGAACGGCGACCTCGCCGACCTCAACGATCCGATCGCGGAGGACGCCAGGATTGAATTTGTCTCGCGCGAGGAGCCGCGCGCGCTGGAATTGATCCGGCATGACTGCGCCCATGTGCTGGCGGAGGCCGTGCAGTCGCTGTGGCCAGGCACCCAGGTCACCATCGGCCCGGTGATCGAGAACGGCTTCTACTACGACTTCTTCCGCAACGAGCCGTTCACCCCGGAGGATTTCCCCGCGATCGAAAAGAAGATGCGCGAGATCGTCGCGCGCGACAAACCCTTCACCAAGGAAGTGTGGGAGCGCGAGAAGACCAAGGACGTATTCCGCGACAAGGGCGAGGCCTTCAAGGTCGAGCTGGTCGACGCCATTCCCGGCAATGAGCCGATCAAGATCTATTTCCAGGGCGACTGGTTCGACCTCTGCCGCGGCCCGCATATGACCTCGACGGGCAAGGTCGGGAACGCCTTCAAGCTGATGAAGGTCGCGGGCGCCTATTGGCGCGGGGACTCCAACAACCCGATGCTGACCCGCATCTACGGCACCGCCTTCGCCAAGCAGGAAGAGCTCGACGCCTATCTGAAGCAGATCGAGGAAGCCGAGAAGCGCGACCATCGGCGCCTGGGCCGCGAGCTCGACCTCTTCCATTTCCAGGAAGAAGGTCCGGGCGTGGTGTTCTGGCACCCCAAGGGCTGGACCATCTTCCAGCAGCTGATCGCCTATATGCGCAGGCGGCTCGCCGGCGACTACAGCGAGGTCAACGCGCCGCAGATCCTCGACAAGTCGCTGTGGGAGACCTCGGGGCACTGGGACTGGTATCGCGAGAACATGTTCGCGGCGCAATCCGCGGGCGACGAAGCCGAGGACAAGCGCTGGTTTGCATTGAAACCGATGAACTGCCCGGGCCATGTGCAGATCTTCAAGCATGGCCTGAAGAGCTATCGCGATCTGCCCCTGCGCCTCGCCGAATTCGGCGTCGTGCATCGCTACGAGCCATCAGGCGCCATGCACGGCTTGATGCGCGTGCGCGGCTTCACCCAGGACGATGCGCATATCTTCTGCACCGAGGACCAGCTGGCGGAGGAGTGCCTGAAGATCAACGACCTGATCCTCTCCACCTACTCCGATTTCGGATTCGAGGGTGAGCTCACCGTCAAGCTCTCGACCCGGCCGGACAAGCGCGTCGGCACCGATGCCATGTGGGATCATGCCGAGCGGGTGATGGCGACGGTGCTGCAGGAAATCAAATCCCAGCGCAACAACATCCGGACGGAGATCAACCCCGGCGAAGGTGCCTTCTACGGCCCGAAATTCGAATATGTGCTGCGCGATGCCATCGGCCGCGACTGGCAATGCGGCACCACACAGGTCGACTTCAATTTGCCCGAGCGGTTTGGCGCGTTCTACATCGACCATGACGGCGCCAAGAAGGCGCCCGTGATGGTGCATCGGGCGATCTGCGGCTCAATGGAGCGCTTCATCGGCATCCTGATCGAGCATTATGCCGGCAACTTCCCGCTGTGGCTCGCGCCGGTCCAGGTCGTGGTGACGACCATCACCTCCGAAGGCGACGACTATGCCAGGCGCGTGGTCGAAGCCTGCCGCCGCGCGGGCCTCCGCGTCGAGATCGACCTGCGCAATGAGAAGATCAACTACAAGGTCCGGGAGCATTCGCTGGCAAAGATCCCGGCGCTGCTCGTGGTCGGCAAGAAGGAGGCCGAGACCCATTCGGTCTCGGTGCGCCGGTTCGGCAAGGACGGCCAGACGGTGATGCCGACCGACGAGGCGGTCGCCGCGCTGGTGGAGGAAGCCATTCCGCCTGACGTGCGGCGGGCGCGGATCAACGCGGCTGCGGCGTGAACCGTCCATAATCGCTCTAAACTGCGCTTCCGCTCGCGGAGGCGCAGACCTATCTGTCAGCCGATCATCATGTCCGACGAAAGAGACATCGTGCCCGACGCCCTTGAACTGTTGAAAGTCCGCCGCTCGGTGAAGCCGCGCGAAATGACCGGCCCTGGTCCCTCGCCGGCCGAACTCGAGACCATCCTCACCATCGGCGCGCGGGTGCCCGATCACGGCAAGCTCGCGCCCTGGCGCTTCATCGTGTTCGAGGGCGATGCCCGCGAGCGCGCCGGTGAGGTGATCGCCAAGGTGTTCGCGAACAAGAATCCGCAGGCCAGCGCCGCCGATGTCGAGATCGAGAAGAAGCGCCTGACCGACGCACCATTGGTGATCGCGGTGGTGAGCCTGACAAAACCGCATCCCAAGGTGCCGCCGTTCGAACAGGAGCTCTCCGCTGGCGCCAGCGCCATGAACATCGTGACAGCCGCGACCGCGCTCGGCTACGGCGCCTGCTGGCTGACCGGCTGGTTCGCCTTCGACCGCGACGTGCTCGACGGGCTCGGCGTGAAGGCGGACGAAAAGATCGCCGGCTTCATCCACATCGGCAAGGTCACCAAACCCAACGAAGACCGCCCGCGGCCCGTGCTGTCGGACATCGTGACGCGGTTTTAGCCGTCGCCCCGGCGCGAAAACTCTGGTCGTTCGTCACGCCGCCTTGGTCGCCCTTGCGCCGAAGCGGAACAGCAGTTGCTCCACCTCTGCCGCTGGTTTGGCCGCGCTGAACAGGAAACCCTGCACCTCGTTGCAGCCTTCGGCGCGCAGCCAGTCGAGCTGGTCGGTGGTCTCCACGCCTTCAGCCGTCGTTGTGATGTTGAGGCTGCGGCCGAGCCCTGAGATCGCACGCACGATCGCGACGCAGTCGGAGCGCTCGGCGAGATCCTTTACGAAGGAGCGGTCGATCTTGATCTTGTCAAAGGGAAAGCTGCGCAGATAGCTCAGGCTGGAATAGCCGGTGCCGAAATCGTCCATCGAGATCGAGACGCCAAGCTCGCGCAGCTGGTGCAGGGTTGCGAGATTGGCCTCGGTCTCCGCCAGAAACAGCGACTCGGTGATCTCGAGCTCAAGCCGCCTCGGCGACAGGCCGGAATTGGCCAGCGCGGAAATCACCACCTGCACCAGGTTGCGGCTGCGGAACTGCACCGGCGACAGGTTGACGGCGACGTTGACCTCGGCCGGCCATTTCGCCGCCTCGCTGCAGGCCTCGCGCAGCACCCATTCGCCGATCGCGGTGATGAGCCCGATATCCTCAGCGACGGGGATGAACTCCGCCGGCGAGATCATGCCCTTCTCCGGATGCCGCCAGCGCAACAGCGACTCGAAGCCGGAGATCTTGTCGCTGGCGATATCGACCAGGGGCTGGTAGTGCAGCTCGAACTCGCCATTGGCAAATGCGCGGCGCAGGTCGAACTCCATCTCGCGGCGTTTCAGCACCTGGAGATCCATGTCGCGCTCGAAGAAGCGGTGCACGCCGCGGCCATCCTGCTTGGCGCGGTAGAGCGCAATATCGGCGTTGCGCATCAGCTCCTCACAGGTCGTGCCGTCGTCCGGCGACATCGCAATCCCGATCGAGGCCCCGATCACCACTTCATTGTCGTCGATCTCGTAGGGCGCGCTCAGCGCCTTGATCAGACGCGCGGAGAAGTCGCTGACCTGTTTCGGCGGCAGGTCGGCGGCGAGAATCACCGCGAATTCGTCGCCGCCCAGGCGAGCGGCGAGATTCTCGCCGCGGATCAGCGCGCGCAAGCGGTCGGCGACCTGGCGCAGCAGGCGATCGCCCATTGGATGGCCGAAGGAATCATTAACGTTCTTGAACAGGTCGAGATCAACGCCAAGCACGGCAACGCGCTTGCCCATCGATTGTGCGGCGTCCAACGCCTGCTTCAGCCGCTCCTGGTAGAACTCGCGGTTCGGCAAATTGGTGAGCCCGTCATGATGGGCCATATAGGCGATGCGGGCCTCGGCTTTGCGCCGCTCGGTGATGTCGATGACCGCGATGAGATAGCCGTCGCGGCCCTCGAAGGCGATGCGTC
Source organism: Bradyrhizobium sp. (assembly GCA_035652015.1). GTDB lineage: Bacteria > Pseudomonadota > Alphaproteobacteria > Rhizobiales > Xanthobacteraceae > Bradyrhizobium. Next base: position 92,631 of record DASREP010000102.1, read on the forward strand.
GGCCGAACGTAAGCACGAAGATCTCGCTGCCGTCGGCCTTGAGATGGCGCCAGTGCCGCTCCGACTGATAGGTGTCGCCGATATGCGCCAGCGCCTGGCTGTGGCTGACCCATTCGTCCTGCGGCCAGATCTCGCGCAGCTTCATGTTCAGGAAGGTCTCGCGGCTATAGCCGTAATGGCCGACCGCGGCGTCGTTGACTTTAAGAAAGCCCATGGTCTCGGCGTCGAACACCCACATCGGCACGGGATTGTTGTCGAACAGCAGCCGGAACGAGGCTTCGCGCCGCTTCAGGGGCGTGACGTCTGAAATCGTCAGGGACAGGATGTCGCCGAAGGCTGTGACGCCGAGCCGCAGACTGCGGTCATCAATGTCGATCTCGAACTGTTCGCGCGCCTCGGCAGAGCTCCTGACCGCCTCGCGCAAGCGGGCGCGCACCGCATCGCTGCGCAGCACGTGGCCGCCCTCGCTCAGCCTTTGCCATTGCAGGCTGCCCGTGGACATCTTGAGCAGCTTCGCTGCGGCCTAGTTGTGATGCACGATCTGGAAATCGGCCGGCTCGCCGCTCGCATCGCGGATGGTCGAGACTGCGATCACGCCGTCGTCGGTGGTCGAGAAGATCGCGTCGAGAAGATTATACTGCGCGCCGCGCTCGTTGACATAGGCGCCGATCAGCATGCCGCCCCACCGCGAGACGGTCGGAAGCGCCAGCACGTCATAGGTGCGCACCATGCCGTCGCGCACACAATGGGCTGCGGCAAGATATGGACGGTTGTTATTGGCCGCGTTCGCGGCGGCTTCGCTGAGGATGGTGGCGCAATCCGGCGGCAGCGCCGACATCGGGATGTCCCAGCGCGCATCGCCGAGCCATTTCTGCGCATAGCGGCCGGTGCGCGAGACCGCAAAACCGTCCGTGTCGCTCTTGAGCAGCACGATGTGGTCGGCGAGCCGCCCCAGGCTCCCGAGCATCACGTCTTCGTAGTGCGGAAGCGCTTCGCCGGGACGCAGGCCAGCCTGCCACTTGCGGCGTAGCACCGGCACGTCCTCGAACATCTCACTCGCGACTTTGACGGACTGCTTTCTGGCAGATCCCATGACACTTCCCCGAAACCACTCGTCCCCGAAGCCTTTGGCTTGCCGAAGCACTGGCTATCTTCCCGGGGCGGTATCCAATTCGGGCCGGCTTAATGCCGTGTAAAAAATCAACAATCCGTCGCGTGAAGACGCGATTGTGACAGTTTTAAGTGGGGCGATGGTTAGTGCGCTTTAGCGACTATGACAGCGATGCGCGAAGGAGTTGTAGGCTCAAGCGAGACTCGCGCGAGCATTACCGGACCCGTCATCCTGAGGCTTACGGTCATAAAGTGAGCTTGCTTGAAGATCGCAACCTTACCGCGCGATCACCTCGACCTCGCCGTCGACGCCGTTGACGACGTTGAACGGGCGCTCATAGACCTTGCCTTCGTTCTTGGCGATGGCGCGGTATTCGCCTTCCGAGAGCACCACCTTCGGGAAGGCACCGATCGATTCCTTGATGACGTCGCCGCCCGGCGTGATCACCGACCAGGCGGTGTTGGCGAGCGCCTCGCCGCCCTTGTCGGTGACGAGCTTGAGCGTGATGACGGCGGCGCGGTGGGTGACGGTGACGTCGGTCAGCTTGCCCGCGGTCACGCGGATGTCGGAGCGCACCACCGAATTGGCATCGCCGTAGTTGGAGACGATGTAATAGGTGCCCTCGGGCAACAGCACGACGTCGCCCGCGGCGACCGTCGGCACCAGGGGCGCACGCTCGCCGACCTCGAACTGGCTGCCCTTGTAGATCGCGAAGGAGATCTGGTTGGTCGGGATCTTGCTGGTGCCGACGCGGCCCTCGATGCGCAAGCCTCCCGCCGGCAACAGGAACAATTCGCGGTCGGTCTCCGGCTTGAGCGACACCGCGCGGATGGCGCTGACCAAGCCCAGCGCAACGTGGACCACGTAATTGCCCGGGGGCAGCACGATGTTCGGGGTCGCCCCCCGGTCTTCCCGAATCATCTTGAATGAGCCGGTCTCGTCGGGATGGTCGGCGAACACCCGCCACACCAGCCCGCCATTGATGACCGGCAGGTCCTTGCCATAACGCGCGCTCAGCGCCAGCACCGCCTGCCCCGGCGCCAGGCTCGGCGGCGCCGCGGGCGGCAAAGCCGCCGCCGGCGGCGGGTTGAGCGAAGGCTGGGTGAGCGTCGGCTGGCCCGGCAGTGGCTGGGTGAGCACCGGGGGAAGGTTCGAGGACGGGCCGGACGACGGCGCGAGACTGACGGCGGGGCCGGGATCAGGCACCGCGGCGGGCGGCACTGGCGGCGGGCGATCGCTGAACAACTGGGCGCTGGCGGGCGCAACCGATGCAAGGCCAAGCATTGCGGTAAGAACTGCGGTGCGAGCAAGGCGCCGCGACAAGTTCAGGCGCCGCGGAAGGTCAAGACGCAGGCCAAAGCGGGGCGTCAGCGCAAGGCTGCGCCGGAAACCGCAAGGTCCGTCGCCAAGAGAGGTCATGGACCTGCTTTTCACCGAAAACACGGCAAATTCAAGCCTTAAGCATTAACGGTCACAGCATGTTGGAACCGGTCGGAACAGGTCGTTGTTGATGTCTCGATCAGGTCACAAATCCCGCCTAGGCGACCTCATACGCGGCATAAACCATGCTTCCCTCCGATTCTGGCAGGCTGTAACTGTCGCGCGTAGTCTGAAGGCGTTCGGGAGACAAGTTTAGTGTTGGACATTCTGATCGGACGCGGTCGCGCAGAATCAGACGATATGGACAAGGTCGGGCTTGGCACCATTCGCCGCCCCGTGATCGGGCTTGCGCTCGGCGGCGGTGCTGCCCGCGGCTTTGCCCATATCGGCGTGATGCGCACACTGCTTGCCCACGGCATCGTGCCAAACATTGTGGTCGGCACTTCGATTGGCGCCGTGGTTGGCGGCTCCTATGCGGCCGGCCATCTCGACACGCTGGAGGAATGGGCGCGCAGCCTGCAGGTGCGCAACATCCTCGGCTATCTCGACATCCGCCTCAACGGCTCCGGCCTGATCGGCGGCGAGAAGCTTGCGGCCAAGCTCGAAGCCTCGCTCGGCCAGACCTTGATCGAGGACCTGCCGGTGAAGTTCGCCAGCGTCGGAACCGAGGTGCGCACTGGCCACGAGATCTGGCTGACCCATGGCAAACTCGTCGAGGCGATGCGTGCCTCCTATGCCTTGCCCGGCATCTTCGCCCCCGTGCTGATCGGCGACCGCTGGCTCGTCGATGGCGCGCTGGTCAATCCGGTGCCGGTGTCGGCGGCGCGTGCGCTCGGTGCGGAGATCGTCATCGCCGCCAACCTCTCCAGCGACATCTTCACCCATTCGACGACGATCTATTCGCATGGCACGCCGGTCGAGGTGCCCGAGACCGTGGTGACAGCCGAGTCTCCCAACGAGCCATCGAAGGAAACCGCAAAGCGGCGCTTCGGCAAATTCTTCTCACCCGAGCGCACCGTGAAACGGGAATTCTTCGGCAGCGCCAGCCGGCCCGGCATTTCGTCCGTGATGGTCGACGCGTTCAACATCATGCAGGATCGGATCACGCGCGCGCGGCTCGCCGGCGACCCGCCTGACTTGTTGATCACGCCGCGCGTCGGCCAAATCGGCTGGTTTGATTTCCATCGCGCCGCCGACCTGATCGAGTTCGGCGCCCGCGCCGCCGAGCGCGCGCTGGACTCGATCCAGGAAGCGATCCCTGCGCTGGCGCCCGACAGCACATCAAAGGCGGAATAGGCTACGCCGTCTTGATGTAGGTCCGCAGGGCTTCCTGCTCGTTCTCGTATTCCTGGACGCGCCATTTGACGACGTCGCCGATCGAGATCAGGCCGACCACGCGCTCGCCGTCGATCACCGGCAGATGGCGGAACTTGCCGAGCGTCATCATTTCCATGATCGCGCTGACGGTGTCGCTCGGCCGGCAGTTGACGACCTTGCGCGTCATCACGTTCGAGACCGGCTCATCGAGCACGGACGCGCCGCGCTCGCCCAGAACGCGCACGATGTCGCGCTCCGACAGGATGCCCTCGATGCGGCCCTGGCTCATGACCAGCACGGCGCCGATCCTGCGCTCGCTCAAGAGCTTGATCGCCTCGGACATCGCAGCATCCGGCGGGACGCTCATGATCTGATGTCCCTTGGTGTCGAGAATTGCACGTACCGTCATTGTCGTCTCCCTGAAGCGTCCGCGCGCCTTGCAAAGACGAGCGCGGTCTTATTTTGAGTTCCAAACAACGAACTGGCGCCGGTTTTGGTCGCGCGCGCTCTTCTGGTTTTGCTCTTTTCTTTCTTGCTTTTCTTGTCGCTTGTCTTGAATGCCGCGCGGTTTGTGGCGGGCACGTCACGTGCCCGTGGCGTCTTCTTGAGACGACCGATGATGAATCAAATCGCAGGAAGCCGCAAGGCAGTCACACAGCACCTGCAGCATCGCCGCGCTGGTGGGCCACGGGATCAAACAGCGAGAACAGCACAAGGCCCGCAAAGAAGCCGCCGATATGCGCCTGCCAGGCGACGCTCGCGCCCTCGGTGCCGATCGCGATCGAGCCGATGCCGAAGATAAGGTTAACCCCGAACCAGACCAGGAGAAACGCCAGCACGCGCGGATTGCGCAGCGCACGCGCAAGCGACAGCGCCGGCACTTTCGCCGCCTCATCCGCATCGCCGCGGTTGAAGGAGAGAAAGCTGCCCTTCACGAAGGCAAATCGAATGGCGGCGGCCATGGTGCCCGAAACCGAGGCAGACGCGCCGATCATCGGCGCCACCGCGTGCTCATGGGTCACAAGATGCGCCAGCGCTCCTGCCACAGCGGTGACCGCCATGAACAGGAAGAAGCGCAATGCGCCGAATCGCCGCGCCAGCGCGCTGCCGAATGGCAACAGCCACAGCACGTTGAAGCCGAGATGGGTGAGATTGGCATGCAGGAGCGAATAGGTGACGAACGTCCACACCTTCGCCCCCGCCCCGCCCGGAAAGGTCAGGTCGACAATCGCGGAATCGTAGCGCTTGGGGATGAAGCCGAACACGTCGATGGTCCAGTTCTCCCATTCGGGCGGCAGCAGCACGCGCAAATGGATCACCGCGAGCAGGACGATGTAGGCGGTCAGCGCCGGCGGCAACGTCAGGATGGGTTCATGCGGCGACTGCTCTGCGGGCAGTTCCGGTGAGGTATCCTGCGGGGGGTCGAGGGGGGCTTCCAAGGGCGGTCCGGACTTTCAAAAAGCGCGCCCTAGCGCGCGATGATGGCCAGATAGGCGGCTTTGTCCCGGCAGCGCAAGGGGGCGGGTCACCACGAGCACGGCGGCGGAAAACGCGAAAATCCCGTCTTGAGGCCGCCGCGGAGAAGATTTCGCGCGCAAGGCACGGAGAAAACAGATTTCGCTGCCATTGCTTTCACGTCCCCGATTCACGACATTGGCCTCACCAACAGCCGCGCGAATATCATGGTTGAGCCCTCGAAATTCGATCCTTTTGGCGAACCGGTCGCAATCGTCGATGCGCTTGAGCCGGCGCCCGCCGCGCGTTGGCTCGCACGGACCGGCGCTGGCCTGTTCTGGGCCCTGGTGATCGCCATCGTCGCCGCGCGCGCGGTCTATTTCGAGCCCGGCGTCTTCAACGGCCTCGACCGGGCGATCGCCTTCGCCCACAGCCTGATCGCCGCGCTGTAACCGTTTCATCCCCGTGCGGATGCGCCATGCGCATGGCATGCGGAGGGATGCAATTTCTTTCTATCGCGGCCATCACGAAATACATTACTTTCCAGACCCCATTCAGCAGATGATCTGCTCTGAAGCGAGGGTTTGTGCCGCCCACCGATCAAGATCCACCGCCAAAGCCTGTGGCGCAAAGCCGCTTCGCCGCCGCGTTCCAAATCCTTATTGCCGCGATCCCCGGCGTCGCGCTGTGCCTCGCGATCACGCTGGTTTCGCTTGCGATCCAGAACGTGGAGGAGCGCGCGCTCGCACATCCCTATGTGGAAGCGCTGGTCATCGCGATCCTGCTTGGCATGGCCGTGCGCACATTCTGGCGTCCGTCGGAGCGCTGGCTGGTCGGCATCGCCTTCTCGGCCAAGCAGCTGCTCGAGGTCGCCGTCACCCTGCTCGGCGCGTCCATCAGCTTTGCGGCGATCGCCGCCTCCGGTCCGCTGCTGCTCGCCGCGATCGCGGGCACGGTGGCGGTAACGCTGTGCGTGAGCTTTGGTGTCAGCCGGGCGCTCGGACTGTCGAAGAAGCTTGCGATCCTGATCGCCTGCGGCAATTCGATCTGCGGCAATTCGGCAATCGCCGCTGTCGCACCGGTGATCGGCGCCGACGGCGACGACATCGCCTCCTCGATCTCGTTCACCGCGGTGCTCGGCGTGCTGATGGTGCTGGGCCTGCCGCTCCTGATCCCACTTCTGAAATTATCGGCGACCCAATACGGGATTCTCGCCGGCCTCACCGTTTATGCCGTCCCCCAGGTGCTTGCTGCAACGGTGCCGGCGGGCGTGGTCAGCACCCAGATCGGCACGCTGGTAAAGCTTGTGCGCGTGTTGATGCTCGGCCCCGTCGTGGTCGGGCTATCGCTGTTCGCCTCGCAGCAGCGCGCCGGCGCGGCAGCAAAGGCGGGTGCGAGCAAGATCAGCCCCTTCAAGCTGGTGCCGTGGTTCATCATCGGATTTCTCGTGTTGGCGGGCCTGCGCTCGCTGCAGGTGATACCCGATGCCGCCACCGCCCCGGTGACGCGAACGGCAGCGCTGCTGACGGTGGTGTCGATGGCCGCCCTCGGCCTGGGTGTAGATGTGCGCGTGCTCGCCAGCGTCGGCGGCAAGGTGACGGCGGCGGTGACGCTGTCCTTGATGCTGCTGCTCGGAATGAGCATCGGGCTGGTTCATGTTTTCAGGTGACGGCACGCGGCCGAAAAAGCAAAGGGCGGGCCCTGAGAAGACCCGCCCTCATCTGGTCGGCCGTTCCGCGCGGGGCAACTTGAGGAAATGACATCCCCACCCCTCCCGCGCGACGTCCAATCCGTTTGACGCCACCTGTGTATCGTCGACGAGCCGGCAACCTGGAGAAAGCGGCTCAGCGACTAGAGCAAGGGAAGCTTAACCAGCACTGCCTCGCGCGCAAAGGCGATCGTTAATTTAACCTTAACGACGCAAACCCGTTAGCTCACCCGCCAAATTCCGCCTCCGGCATGGACGCTGCACTGACCTTCCTGCAAAAGGTTAAGGGAGTGTTAGCGCGCGAAGGTTGGGACAGAACTGTCCCAGGTGTCGCCGCTACCAGTTGGGTGGCGTCATGAAGCATCCGTCGACGAACGCCTATTTCGCCTATTGGGACGGCAAACGCGCCGGCGAGCGGGCGCCCGATCGCAGCGCGATCGAGCCCGGCGACATCAGGGACCTGCTGGGCGACATTTTCGTGCTCGCTTCCGACAGCCATGCCGGCTTTCCGTTCCGCGTCGCGGGCACCCGGGTCTGCGCACTGTTCGGCCGCGATTTGAAGGACAAGAGCCTGCTCTCCCTGTTCGCAGGCGACAGCCGCCGGGAGATGGAGGACATTGCAACTATCGTTGCCGAGGAAACGCTGGGCGCGCTCGCGGGCGTGAGCGCGCGCACGCCGTCCGGCGGCGTCACCCATCTCGAACTGCTGCTGCTCCCCTTTCATGCGCGCGCGCACATGCCGGTCAGCATGACCGGCCTGCTCGCGCCGTTCGAGACCAATCTCGGCCGGCTCGACAAGCTGGAGTTGACCTCGCATCGCTATCTGCACCGGCCGGAAAAGATCGTGCCGCGGGCCTTGCGCAAGCTCGCGCTTGCCCGCGGCTTCATGGTCTATGAGGGGCTGCGCTGAGCCGTGGCACGATTCATTGCTGACGGCCTGATCGGCCGCAGGGCCGGCAGGATCGCGCCGGCGTTTTCGCCGGACCAGATCCGGCATCGACCTGCTGAAGTTCGGCGCCCGCAGCGCATCGCGATCGTTGACCTAGATCAACGTCAGCTCGCCCGGTTGTCCTGAAAACATTCGCATCGAGCCGCTCACGATAGGGAGCCGATGATGAACCTCCTGTTGCAGGACATCCGGCAGAACCCGCTGCTCCGGATGCTGGTCTTCGTGCCCCTCGTGCTGGTAGTCGAAGCGATCGCGCCGTCTGCCCATACGACGCTGTTCGTGCTCGCGGTGCTCGCCATCATACCGCTTGCCGCCCTCCTCAGCCACGCCACCGAGAGCGTCGCCGAGAAAACCGGTGATGCCGTCGGCGGCCTGCTCAATGCAACGCTGGGAAACCTGACCGAGCTGATCATCGCCATAGCCGCGCTTCAGGCCGGCGAGTACACGCTGGTCAAGGCATCGATCGCGGGCGCCATCGTCACCAATGCGCTGTTCATGCTTGGAGCGTCCTTTCTGCTCGGTGGACTCCGCCACCACGTTCAGGATTACAACCGCACCGGTGGACGGCTGTATTCAGCGCTATTGCTGATGGCGACAATCGCCCTTGTCGCTCCGGCGGCGATCGCCGACCTGGATTTGGCGCAGGGGCAAAGAATGACGCAGAAGCTCAGCGCCGGTCTCGCTGTCTTGCTGATCACTGCGTACGGATTGGGCCTCTTGTTCTCGCTCAAGACGCACAAGGAACTATTCGCAAGCGAAGATCACGGTGAGGCGAACGAAAAGCCTTGGCCGATCGGGCTTGCCGTCGGCACGCTGCTTGTCGTCACGGTGCTGGTGGCGCTGGTGAGCGAGATATTCGTCAGTTCGGTGCAAAAGGCGGGCGAGACGCTGGGAATGAGTCCGGCCTTCGTCGGGTTCATCATCGTCGCGCTCGTCGGCGCCGCCGCCGAAATGACGGTGGCGTTTTCCGCAGCGCGCAAGAACCGCCTCGATCTGAGCGTCAGCATTGCGCTCGGAAGCGCGTCCCAGATCGCCCTGTTCGTCGCTCCCGTGCTCGTGCTGCTGAGCTATGTCATCGGACCGCAACCGATGGATCTGCAGTTCTGGCCGGGCGCGGTGACCATGGTGATGATCTCCGCCGTCACCGCCGCGTTCATCACCAATGGCGGGCGCTCGGCATGGTTCGTCGGCATCTTGCTCGTCTTCATCTACGCCATCTTCGCAATGACGCTCTACATCCTGCCGCCGGGTGCGGGTAGGCCGTAGACGCAAGCCCGGCGGACATTCGCCTCGACTATTTTCTCTGCAGCGTCACGCTCAGCACCTCGAAGATCACCGCGGTCGACCAGCCGAACAGGAGCACGCCGTTCATCGCAGTCATGGGCCCAAGCAGGCGCCAGCGCGGCACTGGAACGATATCACCATATCCGAGCGTCGTGAAATTCACGAAGGCGAAGTACAGCCGGTCTGCACCTTCCGGCGTTGCGCCGACGATTGCGTAGGCCCGTGACCAGATCGAGATCTCGCACATATGAGCTACCATCAGCACGGCAACAGTCGCGATCATGACCGCAGCAAGGCGAAGCGCAGGGAAGGACAGCCAGTTCGCGGCCGTCCCTCGCGCGGTGCGGATCACCACGAGCATCGCCACCGCATGAACAGCGATGTTGGAAAGGCTGACCGCGCTTCCAAAGGCCAATTGCCGCAGCATGACTGCGTCGCGCTCCAAGGGCTCGTGCACCGACCCGGCGCATCGGAGGCACAGCGAAAAGCTCTGTTTTGGCATCGCAGCTGCGCGGCCCGAGCCGGTCACTAGCGTCGACGTCACCGCCTGCGACACGGTCGCCGAATTGGACGAGGCCTTGCACGCGCAAGGCATCGAGCTTTTCTTCGCCGAGCTCAAGGATCCCGTCAAGGACAAGCTGAAGCGGTTTGGACTGTTCGCGCAGCTCGGCGAGGAGGGCTTCTTCCCGACCCTTGGCGCGGCCGTTTCAAACTACCTGAAAGTGAACAATGTAGCGTGGGAGGACTGGGAGGACCAGGTCAGACCTTGACGACCGAAGGCGCGGTCTCGCTTTCACAGCTCGCGGCTGCCTGAAAACAGCGACCTCGCCGCCGCCATCGCGCGATCGATGAAGGGCCGGCGGCGCTCGCGGAGCGCGCCTCACTCATTTCTCCGGCTGGTAGCCGTCGGTCAGCGTGTTGAGGAAGGCGATGATATCGGCTTCATCCTGCGCCGTCATGGCCGGCGTCTCGCCCGGATGCCGGTCGAACGGCGGATCGCTGACATCGACATTGGCATGATACTTCGCCGGCAGGTCGTCGTATTTCTGCAGCGACCCGTCCGCAGCGCGCGGATAGACCTTGTCCGGGTTCGTGTCGCGGAAGTTGTAGAAATCGAGCACCTGCTGCAGGCTGTTGAAGACGCCGTTGTGGAAGAACGCATGACGGGTCGCCGCGTTGCGCAAGGTCGGCGTAACGAACATGCCGCAATATTGCGTCTGCTCGACGATGTCCTTGCGCGCCGGGCCGCAGGCGCCGAGATCGAAAAAGCCGCCATCACGGTTCTGCGCGAGTAGCCCATTGCGCGGCACGCCCAACGCCTCGTACTGATGGTCGGTGAAGAGCGGCGGCAGACCCTCGCGGGTCGGGTTCGACAGATGGCAGCCGCCGCAATTGGCCTTCTCGGGATCGTTGAACAATTGCAGGCCGCGCAGCTCGCTCTCGGATAGCCGCGCTTTGCCTTCCAGCCAGTAGTCATACTTGCTGGTGTAGGGATGGAAGCTCGGCTCTTCGATCTGGTAGCGCGCGACGGCGAACATCGCTTCCGCAACCAGCAGCTTGGAATTTGAGAAGACGCCCTCACCGAACAGGCCGGTGAAGCGGTCGGCATAGGACGCATGGCGAAATTTGTTCGCGACCGTCTCGGCACTGCCGCCGTCCATCTCGCGCGGGTCGAGCAGCGGAAACAACGCCTGATTCTGCAGCGTGTCCGCGCGCCCGTCCCAGAACAGGCCGCCTTGCGGCACGATGTTCGCGGCCGACGCGGCGGTGCCTGTCGCCATTTTCCTGGAGCGCGTGCTTTGCTGGCCGACGGCGGCCATCTGTGCGACGGGAACGATATTGTCCTCGTCGCTCTGCTCCGGGCCGATACTGAAAGGAGGCTGGCGCTCCAGATAGGTCAGCGACGGAACGGCGCGCGCGCCCTGCCGCGACAGATCGGGACCGCCGAGCATAACTGGCCCGTCATTGGGCGGCCCATAATGGTGTTCCGGGCTGTGACAGGAGGCGCATGACAGCGCGCCGGAGGAAGAAAGGGAGGCGTCGTAGAAGATCTCCCGGCCGAGCTGCGCCATCGCCGATAGCGGCCCGGTGCGCGGGCGCATGAGGTGAACGGGGTGCGGATTTGCTCCCGACAGTCCCTGCGTTTCGACCGCAGAAACGGCGCCGGCCATGCAGAGCAGGCCGGCGCCGAGGAGCCACAAAGTGCGGCTGTTCATATTGCTTCCGTCGCTCGCGATCTTACCGCGCGGGCACGCTGGCAGAAACCGTACCAGCGACCGGATCGAGGAACAGCTTGTTGTTGGGCGTCTGGGTGAAGTCCAGCATGTCCGTGATCAGGCCGGAGGTGGCATCGAGCGAGCCGCCGCCGATACGCTGGCCGTTCAGCCAGTTGTCCTCGATGAACCGCACCACCGAGGAGCTGGTAACGCGCTTGCTGCTGATGTAGTTCGGCTTGGCAAAGGGCGAGATCACCAGCATGGGAACACGGATGCCCGGACCGCAGCGGCCGTTCACCGGCTTGCCCTTCAGGCCGTTCGGCTGAACCTGGGTGCCCACGCCGGTGCCGCACTGGCCGGGGCCGTTGACCTGGTCGGCGGTCGCATCATAGGACGCCCAGGTCGGCTTGGCGTAGAGATGGTCGTACCAGCCGTCGGAGTCGTCATAGGTGATGATGACCAGGGTCGAGTCCCAATCCGGCTGCTGCTGCAGGAAGTTGATCAGCTGGACATCGCCTTCCTGCTCGTCGAGCGGGTCGGAGTTGCCGGGATGAGCGTCCTGGATGGCCGGCATCTTGATGTAGGACACAGCCGGATAGTTGCCGGCGAGGACCGCGTCGTAGAAGTCCTGCAGATCGTACTCATGATTGGCCGGATCGAGGGTCTCCCCGTTCGGCTCCAGCGTATGGCCGATCGCCTGCACCGAGCTCGGCCGCGCATGGGTCGGGTTGGCGGTCGACTGATAGTACTGGAACCAATTGTGGTGCGGGATATAGTCAGTGGGGCTGCTGCTCAACACGCTCGAGAAAGTCGAGCGCGCGCAGCCGGTCGTGTTGTTGATATTGGTGGCGTTCAGGTTGAAGCCGCCCATGAAGCCGCCCCACGGGATGTTGGCGGCATTGAGCAGGTCGCCGATGTTCTTGCCGGTCATCATCACCGTGCTGGTCTTGCTCGAGCAGGTGTCGCCAGCCGGATCGGTATCACCGATCAGCGTCAGACCGCCCTGGCCGTCCGAGATCGACGACGACGTGCCGATAACGTTCACCGCGCCATTGTTCTGGCCGGAGATCACCCCGATCGCGCCGGGCGTCGACGGACCATAGGTGTCGGTATAGTTGTTGTCGCTCATGGCGAAGTTCTGGGCGTAATTCCACATCGCGGTGACGGTGTTGCCGTCGAAATAGCCCATCACCATGCCGGTGGTACCGAAGGCGCCGACGCCGCCGGAGGTGCCGTGTCCCGTGAATTTGGGAAACAGGTCCATCTTGCCATTGTCGGTGGACTCCTGTTCGGGCGTGTAGCTGTGGTTCTGCCCTGCGGTGTTGACCTGGGTGCGGTCGATACGGAACGGATTGGTCGCCCCGGTGCCGTTCGCGGTGTTGGTGGCATTCGGGTTGTTGGTCAGAAGACCCGCGGTCTTGAGATTGGCCGCCGCCGGCGTGTGCGGCTTGGCGACGAAGGGAATTTCGCCGGCCGGGTTGGCCGCAACCGGATAGGTCGCGAAATAGTGGTCGAACGAGCGGTTCTCGCCGAAGATGACCACAACGTGCTTGATCGGCGTCGCGGTCGGCAAGTTGTTCGGATTGACATAACCGGCGGCGAAGGCCGCGGTGCTGTTCACGAGCATCGCTGCGACCACGGTCGGCGCGACCGTGGAAAGAAGTTTGGTTTTCATCCTGTTACCCCAGAAGCAATTATTTTATCGATCGGCGACGATTTAGCCGCCGTGGGTGACAGAGCTGTGTAAGTTTTATGAGCACTCCACGCTTGCGCTTGCTTGCGCCTCACGTTTTTTTGCTCATGCAGCTCACGGAAACGTTTCGCGCCTCCGCGAGAACGGCCGCCCTGCACTTCTCCGAATGAAGGCCGAGCGCCCGTGTCTCGACTGCACAGGCAACGCCGGCCATGCAGAGCATGGCCGGCGTCCGCGGAGCCGCGAATTGCCGCTGTTCGTATCAGGGTCGCGCCGGCGCCTAGTGAGCTTCCGGCACGCTCACGACGACGGTGCCGGCGACCGGATCGAGGAACAGCTTGTTGTTCGGGGTTTGCGTGAAATCAAGCATGTCCGTGATCAGGCCGGAGGTGGCATCGAGCGAGCCGCCGCCGATACGCTGACCGTTCAGCCAGTTGTCCTCGATGAAGCGGATCACCGACGACTGGGTGATGCGCTTGGCACTGACATAGTTCGGCTTGGCGAAGGGCGAGACCACGATGAAGGGCGTGCGCGTGCCCGGACCGCAGCGGCCGTTCACGGGCTTGCCCTTGAGGCCGTTCGGCTGGACCTGGGTAGCGACGCCGGCACCGCACTGGCCGGGACCGTTGACCTGATCGGCCGTCGGATCGTAGGACGCCCAGGTCGGCTTGGCGTAGAGATGGTCGTACCAGCCGTCGGAATCGTCATAGGTGATGATCACCAGCGTCGAGTCCCAGTCCGGCTGCTGCTGCAGGAAGTTGATCAGCTGGACCGTCCCCTCCTGCTCGTCGAGCGGGTCGGAATAGCCCTCATTGCCGTCCTGAACGGCGATCGACTTAATGTAGGAGACAGCCGGATAGTTGCCGGCGAGGACCGCGGCGTAGAAATCCTGGAGATCGTAGTTGTGGTTGGCCGGATCGACGGTCTCGCCGTTCGGCTCGAGGGTGTGGCCGACCGCCTGGAGCGAGCTCGGGCGCGCATGGGTCGGATTGGAGGTCGACACGTAGTACTGGAACGAGGCGTGGTGCGGAATGTAGTCCCCCGTCGTGCCGCTGATGACGCTTGAATAGGTGCTGCGCTGACAACCGGTCGTGCCGTTGATATTGGTGCGGGTCAGGTCGAAGCCGCCCATGAAGCTGCCCCAGCTGATGTCGGCGGCATTGAGCAGATCGCCGATGTTCTTGCCCTGCATGGTGATGGTGTTGGTCGTGCTCGAGCACTTGTCGTAAGCCGGATCGGTGTCGCCGATCAGGGTCAGGCCGCCTTGACCGTCGGGAATCGTAGCCGACGGACCGATCACGTTCTTCACGCCATTGTTCTGGCCGGAGATGACGTTGATTGCGCCGGGTGTCGACGGCCCGTACGTGTCGGTATAGTTGTTGTCGTTCATCGCGAAATTCTGGGCGTAGTTCCACATCGCCGTGACGGTGTTGCCGTCGAAATAGCCCATCACCTGGCCGGTGGTGCCAAAAGCGCCGACGCCTCCAACTGTCGCCGTCCCGGTGTATTTGGGGAACAGATCCATCTTGCCGTTATCATAGGCCTGCTGCTCGGGCGTGTAGTCGTGATTCTGCGAAGCGGTGTTGGCCTGGGTGCGGTCGAGGCGGAACGGGTTGGTCGCGCCGGTGCCGTTGGCTGCGTTGAGATTCGGGTTGTTGGTCAACAAACCGGCAGTGGCGAGGTTGGCGACAGTCGGGGTGTGCGGCTTGGCGACGAAGGGGATTTCGCCGGGCGGATTCGCAGCCTTCGGATAGGTGGCGAAATAATGATCGAACGAGCGGTTCTCGTTGAAGAGAATCACAACGTGCTTGATCGGCGTCGTGGTCGGCAGCTTGTTCGGGTTGGTATAGCCTTCCGCGAAGGCCGTGTTGCACGCAAGGGAGGCAGCGACCACGGATGTTGCAACCGTGGAGAGCAGTTTGTTTTTCATTTTGTTACCCAGAGCGGACGTTTTTTTGATCGGCGACGCTTTAGCCGGCTCGGGTAACAGCGCTATGTAGGTTTTGTGAGCGGTCCTCGCCGGCTGTGCTGCGCAAATGATGCGTTCACTTGGGCGACGCGCATCGCGCGAACAAGCCCCCTTCACAGCTAGCGGCGAAAAGCGGTTTCGCTCTAGGCCTTCAGGCGCCGCGTCAGCGCAGCGACGAAACGGTCGGCATCGATCTCGTCATTATAGACGTGGGGCGAGATGCGCATGCGCCCGAGCCGCGGGGCGACGTAGATGCCCTCGCTGGCGAGGCCCTCGATCAGGCCGGCGGGCATGCCGCCCTTGAAGGCGAGGCACAGGATGTGCGGCGCGCGCAGGCTGCGATCCGGCACGCCAACTGCGAGGCCGCGCAGCTCCTGTGCAATGCGATCGGTCAGCATCGACAGTCGCTGGGCGATGGCACCCGCACCCCACTCCGCCATCATTTCCATGCCGATGGCCGCCATCTCCATGGAGATGAAATGATCCCGCTCGCCCATGTCGAAGCGGCGCGCGTCAGACACGTAACGCAAATCGGCGAAATAGACCGCGTTCTCGGCACGCACATCACGGCGTCCATAGGCCGTCTGCTCCAGCGGAATGCCGCCCTGGTGGCGTTTGGCGATGTA
Organism: Bradyrhizobium sp.; assembly: GCA_035652015.1. GTDB lineage: Bacteria > Pseudomonadota > Alphaproteobacteria > Rhizobiales > Xanthobacteraceae > Bradyrhizobium. The sequence goes on from DASREP010000102.1 coordinate 108,339, forward strand.
CATGAAGGCGCGGCCGTAGGGGCCGAGCAGCCATTTGTAGGTTGGAAACAGCACGACGTCAGGATCGAGCCGCCTGACATCCATCGCCAGCACGCCGGCGCTCTGGGTCGCATCGATCAGGAACAGCGCGCCCTGCCGCCTCAGCGCAGCGCGCACCGCGTCGATGTCGATCAGCCCGCCGTCCGACCAGTGCACCGAGGAGATCGAGGCGAGCCCGACGGGAGGTGCGAGCGGCCGGTCGATGATGGCCAGCACGGCCGAGGTCCAGTCGCCGTCGTGAGGCTGGCTCACCGTCTCGACCGTGAAACCTTGTGCGGTGGCGCGTGCCCGCCATTCCAGGACCGGCGAGGAATGATCGTTTTCCAAAACGATCACGCGCGAGCCGCGCGGAATGGAAAGGATCTTGGCCGCGGTCGCAACGCCGTAGCTGACCGAAGGCGTGAGCGCGACGTCGGCCGCATCCGCGTTGATCAGCCGTGCGGCGGCTGCGCGGGTGCGCTCATATTGCGCATTGGCAAAGCCGGGATCGAGCGTCCAGGGTGTCGCCTTGCGGCCAACTGCCGCGCGGGCCGCCTCCAGCGTCCGCAGCGGCAACGGGCTATAGGAGGCCGCATTCAGATAACAGACATGGCGCGGCATCTCGAAGAGCTCGCGCTGCGAGGCAAGCATGGGCATCCCAAAACCGATCAGGATCGGGCGATCAAACCGGCCCATTCTAGGCCATCGTGCCGTCCCCTGTGCAAGCCCGCTCAAGGCGCTGATGCGCTCCACAATCACGTAACGCGCAATTTACCGGCTGATAGGCCATCGTGATACCCACCTCGACCCAATCTCGTTGTTAAGCTCCGATTTGGACAACGGGAACAGCCGCGGATAAGGATGCGGCCTGATCACGACAATCGCAAACAGAAGACAACGGGGAAACGCTCAGGGCACCAGCGTGCAACAGTGCCTTCGAAAACCCGTCTACACAGCGCGATTTAATCTCGAGGAGACTTGATCCATGCCGACCATCACCACCGAAGACGGCGCCACGATCTTCTACAAGGATTGGGGCTCGGGCCAGCCCATCGTATTCAGCCATGGCTGGCCGCTGTCGTCCGATGACTGGGACAGCCAGATGTTGTTCTTCCTCAATAGCGGCTTCCGGGTCATCGCCCATGATCGGCGTGGGCATGGTCGTTCGAGCCAGGTCGCAACCGGTCACGACATGGATCACTATGCCGACGATCTCGCCGCGCTGACCTCGCATCTCGATTTGAAAAACGCCGTGCATATCGGCCATTCCACCGGCGGCGGCGAGGTCGTGCATTACATCGCTCGCCATGGCGAAAGCCGGGTGGCAAAGGCTGTGATCATCGCCGCCGTGCCGCCGCTGATGGTGCAGACCCCGGACAATCCGGGCGGCCTGCCCAAGAGCGTGTTCGATGATTTGCAGCGGCAGGTCGCCGCCAACCGCTCGCAATTCTATTACGACCTCGCCGCCGGTCCGTTCTATGGCTTCAACCGCCCCGGAGCAAAGCCGTCGCAGGCCATCATTCTCAACTGGTGGCGGCAGGGCATGATGGGCGGGGCCAAGGCGCATTACGACGGCATTGTCGCCTTCTCCCAGACCGACTTCACCGAAGATTTGAAGAAGATCAGCGTGCCGGTCCTGGTGATGCATGGCGACGACGACCAGATCGTTCCCTACGCCGATTCCGGCCCGCTGTCGGCCAAGTTGTTGAAGAACGGGAGCTTGAAAACCTACAAAGGTTTTCCACATGGCATGCCGACCACCGAGGCCGAGACCATCAACGCCGATCTGCTAGCCTTCATAAAGGACTAGCGTAAAGGCCAGCGGCTGATCCGGGCTTGAGAGTCGATTCGGAACGGCGTAGACTGCACCTTATGGTTGATATTGGTCCCTCGGGTTTCCCGGCCCGCGGGATGATAAATATTCGTGTGTGCGCAGAGCTGGTAGACTCCTGAATCATCTTGCGCCGATTTGCACAAGTTAGTTCGTAGCGTCTCCATTTGCGCTAGGCATCAGCGATTGTCGCGGAAGCGTCACAATCCGCTTTGATGGTCGGCTCCGGATGGAGACTATGGAACGACACGCCGATATTGCCGACGTCAGGCGTCCCATATTCGGACGCCGCAAGGTTGTGCCTCGCGCCACTGTCGTGGACAGCAAGAAGCATAACCAGGTTTTCCTGACGGAAGCCCTCACCGAGCTCGGCTTCATTGCTTCTGAATGCCCTCCTGAGCCCAACTCCATCATGGACACCGCACCGGATCTCGTGGTGCTTGGCATCGCCGGCGGCGAGGCGGTCGAGATCGGCAGGATCTTGCATCACCTCGGCGACGCTGCATTCGAGGGTTCCGTCCTGGCGATCGGCCCAGCCGGTTCCGTCCTGGTCACCGCCGTCCGGCAGCTCTGCAGCGAGCTTGGGCTTGCGATGCTGACGCCGCTCGCGACGCCGTTCAGCATCGAGGCGCTCAAGCGGCGGATCGCGCCGTTCCTCCGCAATGGCGACGCGCCGCATCCCGTGATCGACGTGGCGGAGGCGCTCAAGCTCGGCTGGCTCGAATTATGGTATCAGCAAAAGGTCGACGCGCGCTCGTTGCTGGCGCGCGGCGCCGAGGCGCTTGTACGCATCCGTCATCCCGCCTGGGGCATCGTCGCGCCGGCCGATTTCATCCCCGACGCCAACGATCCGAGCTTCCGCGGCTTCTCCGAGTTCGTGGTCGCCCGCGCGGTCGAGGACTGGCATCTGTTCATGCAAAGCCACGGCGCGCTCGAACTCTCGATCAACCTGCCGCTCGCCTTCCTGAAGGACCGGCCCGCGGTGCTCGATCTCTGCCGGAAGTTGCCAAGCCACCCGGCCTTCGGCGGTCTGCTCGTGGAGATCGAGAGCGACGACATCATCGAAAACCGCGATCTTGTGGTCGAGTTCGCGAAAGAGCTGCGCTTCCGCAATTTCGCGATATCAATCGACAATGTCGGCGCCGACTGGCCCGAGCTCGCGCTGCTTCCGATCTTCCCCTTTGTCGAGCTGAAGGTCGCGCGCCAATTCGTTGCGGGCTGCGCGGAGGACCGGCTGAAGCAGGTGGTCTGCCGCGGTGTGATCGATTTCGCCGCAAACTACGGCGCGCGCACCGTTGCCAAGGGCATCGAGACCCGCGACGATTTTCTCGCCATCCAGGGAATGGGATTTGACATGGTGCAGGGATTTCTGTTCGGCAAGCCGGTCAGCGCACAGAAATTCGCCCGCTCGCGGGCATTGCCGCAGGTGTCGAGTTAAAGCGCTAGCCTGGCCGGAAGGACCGGCCAAGCTAGTCTAGCTTGCGGAGCTTGATTCACTCCCGCATTCAGCCGCCTCAAGCCGGCTTTGCCACGCGGTTTCGCGAGATCAATGACGATTAGAACGAGGACGATCGATGCAACCAGACGTCGCCCACAATCGGCCTCGCCTGCGGCAAGAGATGTTGTTATGGCTGGCCATCGCCGCCATTCTTGCGGCCGGCGTCGGATTTTCCTGGAATCCGACCCCGGTTGCGCAAGCGCTCGCAGCCATCTTCATCGGCTGTGCGCTGCTTCATGCTGCGTTCAACTATGGCGCGCGGCCCGCCCTGGTGCTGTTCGCAGCCTGCATCGCGATCGCCTTTGCGATGGAGAATCTGAGCGCGGTGACCGGATTTCCCTTCGGCTCCTATCATTTCGAGGTCGGGGCGGACTTGCCGCATGTCGGTCTCATACCGATCGTCGTCGGACCGTTGTGGTTCGGGGCCGGCTATTTCTCTTGGGTGGTCGCCTCTGTTCTGCTTGACGGCGCCGACCGGAAGCTCGACCGCCCCTTCAACATGATCGCGCTGCCCCTCGTCGCGGCCTTTGTCATGACCCAATGGGATCTGGTGATGGATGCCCCCAGCGCCACCATCGCCAAGGCCTGGATATGGCACGACGGCGGCGGCGTCTTCGGCGTTCCTCTCTCCAACTATCTCGGCTGGCTGCTCACCTCCTGGCTCATCTTTCTCGCCTTTGCATTTTGCCTGCGCCTTGGCGATCCGCCGGAGGACGCACGCGCCGGCATCAAGCTCAAGGCAATCGCCATCCTGTTCTATGTCGGCGCCGGCCTCACCCATGTCGTGCCCTGGATGACCGGACAGACAGGCGAAGCGATCGACGCCAGAGGCTATGACTGGCAAGTCCACGACATTCGGGAAGCGATCGTTGCGATCCTGCTCCTGACCATGGTCTTCACCGCGTTGCTGGCAGCGCTGCGCCTCTGCACGCAGATCGGAACCACAGGCAAGCCGGTCGCGAAGGGCTGACCAAAGTCACAACGGGCTGTCGTCTCCGCCAGGTCTCGTTCGTCCTCTGCATAGGCGCCCGCCATGGCAGCTTCTGACCGGCCGGCGGCGCCCGCCCACAGCAGCACGGAGAAAGCCATGACTCACGGAAGTTTCACCTGGAATGAGCTCTACACGCGCGATGTCGAGGCGGCGAAGGCATTCTATGCCGCGACCATCGGCTGGACGTTCGAGGGCATGCCGATGCCGCACCAGAACCGGACCTATTGGATGGCCAAATTGGAAGGCAAACCGGTCGCCGGCATCCTCGACATGCGCGGCATCGTTCCCGATGACGTGCCGCCGCATTGGCTCGGCTATCTCGAAGTCGACGACGTCGACCGACGCGTTGCGGCAATCGAGAAGCACGGCGGCAGCGTCATTCGCCAGCCGTTCGAGGTTCCCGGTTTCGGGCGCATCGCCATCGTGTTCGACGCAGCGGGCGCGTTCATGGCCTGGGTGACATCCAAACGATGACCGTGACCGCCGCAGCCTCCGTGCCGTGGCGGCGCCAAGCCACGGCGCGAGCTCACCCCACCAGCTCGGGCCACGGCACGATGGTCGACTTCACCGTCTTCATGGCCATCGCATCCGCAACGGCGCTGGCCACGCCCGCCTCCGTGAACGGGTAAATCGTCTGCATTGCCTCCCACGGATATTTGTCGCGGGTGCGGTAGAGCATATCGACGCCGAGCGGCAGGTCGTTGCCGGTGAAGCCCCAGGAGCCGAGCACGGTCAGGTCCTTGGTGCAGATGCGGTGCCAGGACGTCTCGATCGAGCCCGCATCGGTGAACTGGCCCATCTCGACATAGGTGCCGCCGTCGCGCAGCATCTCGATGCCCTCCGGCCCGGCGGTCGGATGGCCCGAGCAATCCATCACGAGGTCGGCGCCGAAGCCGCCGACAATGTCGCGCACGGCCTTGATCCGCTCTGGCGCGGTTTTGTATTGCTCAATGTCGACGGTAGCTTCCGCGCCGAACCTGCGGGCAAGCTTGAGCCGCGGCTCTTCCGGCGCGCCGACGCAGATCACCCGCCCTGCCCCCATTTCCTGCGCCGCGGCGACGGCGAGAATCCCGATCGGGCCGGAGCCCTGGATCACCACCGTCGCTCCCCACGAAAACCCACCGGCACGCGTGGCGCGGTTGAACGCGCGGATGCAGGAGGTCAAGGGCTCCGACAGGGAGCCAAGCCGCAGCGACATGTCGTCGGGCAATTTGTAGATCTTGGTGCCCGGCAGCATCTCGAGATCGACATAGACATATTCCGCCCAGCCGCCCCACAGATGCGGCGCCTTGTCGAAGCCGAGATAGCGCCCGTAATAGACCGGCGTGAGGCACTTGTTGGCATGTTCGGGGTAATGGACGCAGTAGTAGCAGCGGCCGCAGGGCATCAGCGGCGGGATCATCACCTTCGAGCCCACGCCCAACGGCTTGTCCATGAAATCGGACGTGAACTCCGAACCTGTCTCGACCAGCACGCCGCCGATCTCATGGCCGAGGGTGAATGGCCAGGGCAATGGCTTCGGCCAATGTCCCCTCAGTATATGCAAATCGGTGCCGCAGACACCGCAGGCGCCGACCTTGATCAGGGCGGCCTTTTTCGGAATGTTCGGCCAGGGAACGGTGCGGATGACGGGCTCGGTGCCCGGGCCGTCATAGGTGCAGACGCGGATCTGTTGCATGAGCGAACGTCCTCCCGCCCGCCGCTCGTTGTCGCTGTTGGCGCGGGCTTGAGAGAGCCTAGAGCCAGGCGGTCGGCCGCGCCACAGTCACTAACATCTGACAGCCCTGCTAACCCCTCATTAACCCTGCTGGACGTAGGGTTTTTTCCGCTCGACCGGTGTGGGTACAACGATGGCGTTGGCGAACAAGAAATCGATTCTTCCGGCGGCGGAAGAGCGTCGGCGCTTTCAGCGTGTGAAAGTGCATCTGCTTGGCCGCTACATGCTGCCGGACCGCCGCGAATTTCCTTGCCAGATTATTAACATGTCGCCTGGAGGGCTCGCGCTGCTTGCGCCGGGCATCGGCAATGTCGGCGACCGCGTGATCGCCTATCTCGACCATATTGGCCGGGTCGAGGGCAAGATCACCCGCATCATCGACAACGGCTTTGCCATGACGGTCGCCGCGACCGCGCGCAAGCGCGACAAGCTCGCAGCCCAGCTCACCTGGCTCGCCAACCGCGACATTCTCAATTTGCCCGAGGATCGCCGCCACGACCGCATCGTGCCCCGCAACCCCATTGCCATCCTCACGCTCGAGGACGGCAGCAAGATGACCTGCCGCATCATCGACTTGTCGCTGTCGGGCGCTGCGATCGTCGCCGAGACCAGGCCGCCCTTGCGCTCACTGGTGATGCTCGGCCGGGTGCAATCCCGCGTGGTGCGAAATCTCGAGGACGGCTTTGCCCTCGAGTTCGTCCATGAGCAGATGGCCGAGACTCTCGAAGAGAGCGTTACCGCGCGGTAAAGCGCAGAATTCGAAAATCCCTGGCTTAGCGGCGCCTCCGGGCGCCGTTTGCGTTGCGGCGGCGGCGCAGCGCGCAATGCGATGGTCTCCAATGCAGTTAACGTGAGGCACGCCAAGCCTCGGAAACGGCAACAACAGCAACGCTTGAGGTCTTAATCGATAAGATTTGATTCAATTGCAGTCATTTCAAATTCTAGGCGAATGATATTCAAGTAAATATCGATTTGTCCGTGGTTTTTACTTTCATTCGCTTCAATTGTACTTCGCCGGCTTAGCCGGGGCGCAAAATCTCTATGCGAAACGTGGTCCCAACAAGAAACGGGGGCCACGATGGACTTTCGGGGACAGGCAAAGGGATTGGCGGTGGTCGCCATCCTGCTCACGATCGGTACGCAGGCCAAGGCCAGTGACGAGCGCGTGCTCTACGCGAGCCTTGGTGACACCACGCGGGCGCCAATCGGATGGGTCGACTTTTGTGCCGAGAACCCGGTCGAGTGCCGGGGCGGGCCGAGCGAGCCGCGCGACATCGTGATGTCGCAGACGGCCTGGCGCGACCTTCTCAAGGTCAATCGCTGGGTCAACGACACGATCAAGCCGATGACCGACATGGATCATTGGGGCGTGATCGAGAAGTGGTCGTTGCCGACCGACGGCTACGGCGACTGCGAGGATTATGTGCTGCTGAAGCGCAAGATGCTGATCGACGCCGGATGGCCACGGGAGGCGCTGTTGATCACCGTCGTGCGCGACAAGAAAGGCGAAGGCCACGCGGTTTTGACGGTGAAGACGGACAAGGGCGAGTTCATTCTCGACAATCAGAATGAGAACGTCGTGCTCTGGACCGAGACCGGCTACCGCTTCGTCAAGCGTCAGTCGCAGGCAGACCCGAACGTCTGGGTCTCGCTCGGCGACGGACGCCCGGCCGTGTCGACCGCCAGCGCCCGCGACGGACGCTGAGGCCAAAGAGAGATTTAAGGAGTTACGCGACCCGGTCACATCCCCACCCCTCCCCGTCCCAGACCGGTTCGCGCGCGGCCAGGCTTCCCCCAAAGCCTGGCCGCAACCTTATTTGGCGGTCAGCCTACGCAAACATCCGGAGTTTTCTGACTGAGGTGTGTCGCCTACTTGTCACGCATGGCCCGCCCCATCCTTCTCAAATGTCCGACGACCGGCATGCACGTCCAGCACTGGCTGGCCGATGAGCCGAACGCACCGCCGCACTCATACCGGCAGATCGACTGCCCTGCCTGCACCCGGATTCATTTCATCAATCCCGAAACGGGCAAGCTGCTCGGCGAGAAATAGGTCGCCCTGCACACCAACGCTTGTGGCTAACGTTGTCCCCCCGCGGAACCCATCCGATTCCAGGGGACTGATCCGCATTTTTGAACTTTTGCGTGCACCCGGACTTGTAGACACCGTGTCGATTGCAGGTCCTCGCCATGGCTCTTCAAGAGCTCACCGATGAGAGCATTCTGAAGCTCTACGAGAGCATCCGCCAGCAAGTGGCGGCAGATATTCAGTTGGGAAGCAAATACCGCCTGCTCGGCGACACCGCAAAACAGCAGGCTCAGCGCCTGCGCGACGAATTGGATCGCCGGCGACTGAGATTCACGCCGATCGATTGGTCGTGAGCAACGGACGGCCCGTCTGGGAAGCGGGCTTGATCCACTGCGGATCGCACTTGCCCGCGCGTTTTTGGACTTGTCAGCCACCTTTTTGTCGGATTCCCTGCTCAAATCTTGACTTTGCGCCGGCGTGAAGCGGCCGTTTCCGCGAGTTGCGCGGTTTTCGCATCAGCCGACGGCGTTGCGTTCCAAAACGTCCACCTTCGTTTGGGGCTTGCAATCCGATGATTGACCTCGCGCGCGACGAGTCTGGCCAAGGCGCAATCCGGATGGGCTCCCAGCCGATTGCGCTGGCAGCGATCACATTTGTCGTCATTCTGGCGGCGATTGCCGGGATTGCATTCTGGCGCGCCTATACCGGGGCCTCGCCGGAGCTCGACCGCACCTTGGCCGCCCGTCAGCTGCAGGCCCGCGCCGCACAGGCCTCCGAGCAGCTGGTGGAGAAAACGAGGGGACTCGAGGTCACCCAGCAGGAATCGATCGACCAGCTGCAGATGGTGCAGGACCAGCTGCACGAGGTCCGCAAGCAGCTCGCAGCGCAACAGGCCGACTCCAAGCGCCTGTCAGACCAGATCACGGCCCTCACCGATGCCATCAGCGGGTTGCGGGAGTCCTTTGCCAGCGCCCGGAGTTCGGACGATTCCAGTCCAGCGCCCGTGCACCATCATGGGCTGCGCGCCAGGGCGCACGCCTTCAGGGCGAGCCACAGCCCGGGCAAATCCGGGGGCTAAGCGGCTGATCGGAGAAAAAATCTGCCCCTCCGGCTGCACCGCACTGCAATTTTCCGCTTCCAATGTGAACCAGCTCACACTCGTCCGTGAAAAACCGGGGCAAGCTCCACCGCACCGGAAGGCGTGAGCCAATTTCAATTTCCGGGGCTGGCAAGGTCGTCGGTGGCATACTACGCCGACGGCCTTGTTTATTTATTCCCCTCCCCAACCGCTTTTTTTGGTCCTGCCTCGCAGGCTGGTGACTTGCGTTTGCGAGAGGCTTGCTCGTGAATGCGCTGGGCGCTCGAGACGCGCGGCGCTGCGCGTCTCAAGCTTAGGTTGCGTATGCGAACCCGTCACCGCCGACCCGCGTGCGGCAGATCAGCCGGAGGGACAAACTGATGAATGCAGAAACCATAGTGACGTCAGACGTGATCGGATTGACCAAGGCCGCCCCGGTCTCGCGGCGCGGCTTCATGACCGCCTCCGCCGCGCTCGCCGCCGGCTATACGCTGGCCACCGGCCCGGTCCGCGCCGACGTCATCAGGACCGACACCACCGGGCTCGATGCCGGGGACACAAAGATCAAGGTTAGCGATGGCGAGATGCCAGGCTATTACGCCCGCCCCGCGGGGGTGACCAATCCACCGGTCATCGTCGTGGCGATGGAGATTTTCGGCCTGCACGAATATATCAAGGACGTGACGCGCCGGCTCGCCAAGCTCGGCGCCTTCGCGGTGGCGCCCGACTATTACTTCCGCAAGGGCGTCGATCTCACCAAGATCACCGACATCAAGGAGCTGCTGCCGATCGTCAACGCCAAGCCGGATGCGGAGCTGCTGTCGGATCTCGACGCGACGGTCGCCTGGGCCAAGGCGCAAGGCGGCGACACCACCCGGCTCGGCATCATCGGATTCTGCCGCGGTGGCCGCACGGTGTGGGAATATTCAGCGCACAACCCTGCGCTGAAGGCCGGCGCTGCTTTCTACGGCCCGCCGGTTGATCCGCCCAATCCGTTGTGGCCGAAGAGCCCGCTCCAGCTCGCGCCCGAGATGAAGGCGCCCGTGCTCGGCCTTTACGGCGGCGCCGACGCCGGCATTCCGGTCGCCCAGGTGGAGCAGCTGAAAGAGGCGCTTGCGGCCAACAAGAAGACGGCCGAGTTCAAGATCTATCCCGGCGCGCCCCACGGCTTCCACGCCGACTACCGCACCAGCTACCGCAAGGAAGCCGCGGAAGATGCCTGGAATCAGATGCAGGCGTGGTTCAAGACATACGGCGTGCTGAGCTGAGCTCTCGCTCGCCAAGCGACGAGCGGCATTGCCTGCCGCTCGCCGTGCGAGTCTCATTCACAATCATGCACGATGCGGTAGCGCCACCCATGACGGGTGTGCACGCGGCGGTGGATGATCAAGCACTGGCCGCTGGAGTAGCCCTCGTCATAGCCGACATAGGGATAATCATAATAGGGGTAGTCGTAATAATAGGGCGCATAGAGGCCAAGCCCCAACCCCACAGCAAATCCGGGCCCGAAGCCATAGCCGTGGTGAAGACCGTGATAGCCGCCCCAGCCGCCGTGAAAACCACCGAACCCGCCGTGGAAACCACCGCCGCCGAACCCGCCATGGCCGCCAGGCCCGTGCGCTGATGCGGCTTGCGGGGCAACGGCCCCGATCGCGGCGACGGCCCACAACGCGATCATCGCCTTACGCAACTTGCTCATGCTCATTGTCTCCCTGCTCCGGTCCTACGCCTGAGAATGTCTTAAGGCACACGACAGATGGCGAAATCTAGGACGAGCCCATGGCATTGCGCTTGACGCTGCTCAATTCTTTGTGCCCCATGCCGACAAAGCAGCGCGCCACCGCGTCGGGTCAGCCATGCGCAAACTGATCGAGTTCGACGACGACACTTTCGACAAGCTGAAGCAATTGGCCCGCGACCGCATGGGCACGCTGCAGGAGCTCGCCGATGAAGCCTTCGCCGACCTGCTCAAGAAGCACGGCGTCCCGATCGACCTGAAAGATGCCCTGCGCAAGAGTGCGAGGCTAGGCGCAGGCTCTGACGAGCCGGCAAAGCCAGGCGCGCGGCTGAAACCTGCGAAAAAGAAGAGTGAGCGACGCTGAATTCTGTCTTCAGCTTCGCATCCGCCCGAGCACATCCGGGTTCACGACATTGGTCGGGCTGCCCGCTGCATAGGCGACGATCTGGTCGAAGATATCCGAGAACTGCAACTCGTACTCCTCGCGCGTGACATAGCCGATGTGCGGGGTGGCCACGACGTTCGGCAATTGCAGCGGATCGGCCGGATCGGTCAGCGGCTCCTGCTCGTAGACATCGACGGCGGCAAGACCCGGTCGGCCCGCCCGCAATGCCGCCACCAGCGCACCGGGCGCGATCAGCGGCGCGCGGCTGGTATTGACCAGGAGCGCCGTCGGCTTCATGCGCGCGAGATCGTCGGCGGTTACGATGTGGCGCGTCGCATCGACGAGGCGCATGTGGAGCGAGAGCACGTCGCTCTGCTCGAAGAATGCCGCCTTGCTGTCGGCGACGGCAAAGCCCTCCTGGCGCGCGCGCTCGCGCGAGCTTTCGCGGGCCCAGACGATCACGTCCATGCCAAAGGCGCGCGCGTAGCTCGCAACCGCATGGGCGATGCGGCCCCAGCCATAGAGACCGAGCGTCTTGCCGCGCAGCGTCGTGCCAACCCCGATCTGCCATCGCCCGGCCTTGAGCGCCGCCATCTGCTGCGGAAGCTGGCGCATCGCCGCGAGGATCAAGCCCCAGGTCAGCTCGGCCGTGGCGTAGGACGGCGTGTCCGCATGCATGTTGGACGAGACGACGACGCCGAGCCGGGTGCAGGCGTCGATGTCGATATGCGGCCAGACGCTGCGCTGGCTGATGAGCCGCAGCTTCGGCAGCCGATCAAGCAATGGGCCGCGGATCTTGGTGCGCTCCCGGATCAACACCAGCGCTTCGGTATCCTTGAGACGCTCGGCCAGTGCATCGACATCCTGCACATGGTCATTCCAGATCGTGACCTTGTGAGCTGCGAGCTTGGCGAAGCTTGGGAGCGTGCGCACCGTATCGTGATAGTCATCGAGGATGGTCACGTTCATGACAGGCTCCCGATTGGCGGCCGGATGAGTTCAGCCATTCCACGCGTAAGCGTTACGCCCCGGAATCGCCCCTAGCCGATCCGCTTCAGCCCCTTCTTGAAGCGCGGCCCGTTAGCGACATAGAATTTTGCCGCGCTGCCCATCCGTTCGACCTGCGCGGGATCGAGCGCCCTGATCACGCGCGCGGGCGCGCCGATGATCAGCGAATATTCCGGAAATTCCTTGCCCTCGGTGATCACGGCGCCGGCGCCGACAATGCTGCCGCGCCGGATGATGGCACCGTTCATTACGATCGAGCCCATGCCGACCAGCGCGCCGTCCTCCAGCGTACAGCCATGCAGGATGACGTTGTGCCCGACGGTGCAGTTCTTGCCGATGGTCAGGGGAAAGCCGAGATCGGTGTGACAGATCGAACCGTCCTGCACGTTCGAGCCCTCGCCGACCTCGATCCATTCATTGTCGCCGCGCAGCACCGCGCCGAACCAGACGCTCGCGCCCTTCTTCAGCCGCACCTTGCCGATCACGGTGGCGGTCTCTGCAATGAAATAGTCGCCGTCGGCCGGAAGATCAGGCGCCTGCCCGTCGAGTTCGTAGATAGCCATCAAGATCTCCTCATCTTCGGAAGACCTTGGCACAGGCAAATGCGGATTTTCAAGCGAACTGGGCTGCTTAGGCCAACAGCCCGGCCGCGCGCAGCGTCATCAGGAAGAAGGTTCCGGACATCATGCTCCAGAACCCGGCGATGACGGTTGCCATCATCACGAATTCGAAGCGGCGGCGTTCGACCTGCACGCCGAGCAGCGTGTTGCGCATGATGATGAAGGGCGCGGCAAAGACCAAAAACGGCACGGCGGCAAAGCGCCGTGGCGTTACTCCCTCCTGCAGCAAGCCGAACCCCGCCTGCCGCTCGGTGAAGAGCTGGTAGCCGCTGACGAGCGCACCGGCCACGGCAAAGCCGATGCAAAGGGAAAACAGGGAATTCAAGGCTTCCGGCGACATCGAACGCTTTACCCCACTAACGCAACAACCGACCACCCCGCAAGCTTTGACAAAATCCCGGGCGGCCCGCCACAGCATCCTTAAGAAACGGTTAACGTCAAGAGGTGAGCATGCGCCCGGCGCGAGGCTATCGCCTGCAGCCCCTGCCAAATGCAGTCAGAAAACCGCAATCGCGTGGCATAGTCGCGCTGATTCGCCTCCTGCTCACGATCTTTCCCTCATGACGGTGTTTTCGAGTTCCTTCTCCAGCGCGCGCGTCTGGCGCCAGACCAGCCATCTCCTTCCCATCATCGCGGGTGTCGGCCTCGGGCTGGCAGCGATTGCGCTCGTCACCTATCTGCTGTGGCCGACCTGGAGAACCGAGACCGTGGGCGACCCGGGACAGCTGCCGGTCAGCGTCGGCGGCACCGTGTTCAACGTGCCGACCGGCGCCGTGCGCATGAAGATCCAGCGCCATTCCGGGCCCCAGGAACGGATCGATCTCGCCTTCAACTATCCCTCGCTCACGCCCCCGCTGGCGCCGAAGCACATCACTGCCGACATGGTGGAACAGGCGATTCAGCCGGTCGACCGCATCTTCCTGTCGATTGCGGCTCATCATGACGCGCTCTCGCCGGAGAGCAGAGTGCGCACGATCTATCCACGCTATCTCTCGGACAATGCGACGCAGCTCGAGAATGGCCTGTCCATGCGCGCCTTCCGCGAAGGCACGCCCTATGGCGGCGAGGACCTGTTCTTCGCCGCAACTCCGCCCCTGAACGCGCGCTGCATGCGTGATGCCGAAACGCCCGGAACGTGCCTGAGCGAGCGCCGCATCGGCGGCGCCGACCTCACCTTCCGTTTTCCGCGCAGCTGGCTCTCGGCGTGGCGCGACGTCGCGGATGCGATGGATCGCCTCACGGCACAGCTGCACGCTGCCCACTAAAGCGCGATGAGATTGAGGATGAATGTCATCGCGTTTTAGCTCCTTGATTGAGCATGATCTTTTCGGAAAACCGCTTCACACTCTTCCGGATCATGCTCCAACAGGCCGCCGATCAGGCCGCCAGCCGATCAAGCAGCGGCCACCTGTAGTGCGGAAGCTGGATGCTGTCTGCGATGTCCCTGCCCACGGCCAAGCTGGCAAGGCCGGGAATCGCGAACGCCTTGACGACGAGATTGCGGATGTGAAGGCCCACGCGCGTTTTCGGCGCGAAAGCGCCGGCGAAACGCTCGGCGCCCCGCTGCTTGGCACCGATGTAGCTGCCCAGCCGCGCTTCGTATTGCGCGAACGCCTGCCGATGGTCGCCGCCTGCGGCGGCCAGCTCGCCCGCCAGCACATAGGCCGAGATCATCGCCAGCGCCGATCCCTGCCCCGCCAGCAGGGACACGCAGAACGCAGCGTCGCCAACCAGCGCAACACGCCCGCGCGACCAGCCGGGCATCCTGATCTGACTGACCCGGTCGAGATAAAGCTCTGCGGCGCGCGGAAGCTCCGCCAGCATCCGCGGGCAGTCCCACCCCGCCTCGCCAAAGACCTCGCGTAACATCGCCTCCTGCGCATCCCGCGTCGCCGGCAGTTGCGCGTCCTGCGCAGCAAACACCAGCAGGAACAAGGTGCGGTCGTCGCGCAAGGTGAAGCGCCCGACCATGCGGCCCGGCTGCCCGTAGATGAGATAGACATTCTCGTCGCGCGGACGAAATCCCCCGATCTCGAATGCCGCGACGACATAACCGAGCTGCTTCTCGAACCGGGACTGCGGTCCGAACGCCAGCGCGCGCACCGACGAATGCAGCCCGTCGGCGCCGATCACGAGATCGAACCGACGTTCTCCGGTGCTCTTGAGCTCGACCCGAACGGCATCCGCCAGTTCGTCGAGCGCAACAATCTCCTCGCCGAAGATGGTTTCGATGCGGCCGCTGACCTTTTCGAACAGCAGGCGCGATAGATCGCTTCGCTGCAGGGTGACATAGCGTCCGCCCGTCAGCTCGGAAAAGACGCGCGTTCCAAATCCTGCAATGCGCCGGCCCTCATCATCGACGATGCGGGTTTCGCGGACACGATAGCCCAGGCGGTCGATCTCGGCGATCAGCCCCATCCGCTCGGCGATGTCGTAGCCAAGGCCCCAGAAATCGATGACATAGCCGCCGCTGCGCAGCCCGTTCGCGCGCTCGATGAGCGTCGGCTCAAAGCCGGCAGCCTTGAGCCAGAAGGCAAGCGCGGGGCCGGCGATTCCTGCCCCCGCGATCAGGACACTTCTCATGTTTTAGAACTATGGCCTGACCGCCTGTCGTTGAGATGCGCGCAACAAGATGTGAGCGAGCGCAGCTCGCGCTATTCGACGAGATCGTCCTCCAGGATCGCCATCTGGAACTGGAACGAGCGGTCGTCGTCCTCGTCGTCGACGAACAGCACCCCGATGAACTCCTCACCGATATAGACCTCGGCGGAGTCATCCTTTTTCGGCCGCGGCACAACCCTGATCTTGGGATTGCCGAACACGCGCTTGAGATAGGCGTCGAGCTTCCTGACTTCTTGAACGTCCACGGCAAAGTCTCCAATCGGATGTCTTGAGATCGGAGCATGATCTCGTCGAAAAACCGGTACCCACTTTTCCGGACCATGCTCAAGTTCCGGGCAGTTTTTAGGACGAGACGACGCAAACCGCCAGTCTTGACCGGCACAAAAAACCTGCAGACAGCGCTTGCAAACACGATCAGAGCATGATCCCGCTCCCGCGGAGCCGCTCGTCAGAGACGTTTACAGCCCGAGTGCGTTGATCATCTGATCCATGGTGCGCGACGGCTCGGCGCAGCCGGCCTCGCCGATGATCTTGGCGGGCACGCCGGCGACGGTGACGTTGTGCGGCACCGGCTTGACCACCACCGAGCCCGCGGCAATGCGCGCGCAATGGCCGATCTCGATATTGCCGAGGATCTTGGCGCCGGCCCCGATCATCACACCATGACGAATCTTGGGATGGCGGTCCTCATTCTCCTTGCCGGTGCCACCCAGGGTGACGCCATGCAGGATGGAGACGTCGTCGTCGATCACAGCGGTCTCGCCGCAGACGAAGCCTGTGGCGTGGTCGAGGAAGATGCCGCGGCCGATCTTCGCGGCGGGATTGATGTCGGTCTGGAACACCGCCGAGGCGCGGCTTTGCAGATAATACGCAAAGTCCTTGCGGCCCTTCTTGAACAGCCAGTGCGCCAGACGATGGGTCTGCAGCGCATGAAAGCCCTTGAAGTAGAGCAAAGGGTCGATGAAGCGCGCGGTGGCGGGATCGCGGTCGTAGACGGCGACGAGGTCGGCGCGGAAGGCATTGCCGATATCGGGGTCGTCGCGCAGCGCCTCGTCATAGGTCTGACGGATCAGGTCGCCCGAAATCGCCGAATGGTCGAGACGGTCGGCGAGGCGGTGAACGACCGAATCTTCCAGCCGGTCGTGATGCAATACAGTGGAGAAGATGAAGGTAGCGAGTTCCGGCTCGTGATGGACGATGGCTTCCGCCTCGCTGCGGACCCGGCCCCAGATCGGGTCCAGCGCCGCAAGTCGCCCGCTCTGTGGATTGGCATGCTGCATTGCCATGGGTGACCTCACATACTTTAAAGCCGTCTCGCGGTGGCCTGTATACCATGCGCCCAAGACGGTGTCCTGACGGGCACCCGCAAAAGGTGAATGGCAGTTTCGCGCTTCCGGCTACGCCAGAACCTTGAAACGGCCCCTTTCCGGGTGCCGGTCCGAATTCCAACGCGGAAGCCCCGAAACGGGGTTGTTCCAACTTGGTCAGCGTTTTCGCGAAATCAAGGCTGTGGTCTGCGACTATTGGGGAATTTCAGCCGCGCCGGAGTTCCCGGCATGGTGGCGCCAACGACGGGAGGCTGATCATCAACACCAGGGTTTTGCGCACGCGGCTGGCGGGTGCCAGCGCGGTCTGGACGGCTGCGGTCCTCATTCCATTGTTCCTGGTCGCGCCCGCGATCTGGAACCGCTATCCGCTGCTGCAATGGGACACCGGCGGTTATCTGGCGCGCTGGTATGAGGGCTATCTGGTGCCGAGCCGCTCCACGGTGTTCGGCCTCTATCTGCATCTCGGCGAAGCCTCCGGCTTCTGGCTCAATATCGCGATCCAGTCGCTCGCGACCTTCTGGATCCTGCAACTGACCCTGCGGGTGCTCGGCCTCGCCCAGCCGCTTCGCCTGCTCGCAATCGGTCTCACGCTGATCCTGACCACGGCCCTGCCCTGGCTCTCCAGCATGCTGCTCACCGACATTTTCTCCGGCCTGTCGGTGCTCGCGCTCTTCATCCTGGTCGTAAAGGGCGACAGGGTCTCTGCGCTGGAGAAAATCCTGCTCTTCGTCCTCATCGCCTTCTCCGCGGCCACCCACAGCGCAACGCTCGGCGTGCTGTTTGGACTCGTCCTGCTCGCCCTGCTCGCCAAGCCTTTCCTGCGCAAGCGCATCGCGCTTGCCGGGCTCGCGCAAGGTGCACTGTCGCTCGTTGCCGGCGCGCTGATGCTGCTCTCGGCGAATTATGCGCTGTCAGGACAATGGGCGTGGACACCGGGCGGCTATGGTGTCGCCTTCGGACGGATGATGCAGGATGGCATCGTCGCGCGCTTCCTCAACGATCATTGCGGGCGTGAAAGCTTCAAGCTCTGCCCCTATCGCAACGAACTGCCTGCGACCGCCGATCAGTTCCTGTGGGGCCACAGCATGTTCGACAAACTTGGCCGCTTCGAAGGAATGGACGGCGAGATGGGCTACATCGTCATCCATGCGCTGAAGGAGTATCCGCTGTGGCAGGCGGAGGCGGCGCTGAAGGCGACCGCGCAGCAACTGGTCGATATCGCCACCGGCGAAGGCTGCACGGAGTGGCTCGGCCACACCTATGGGATCATCGAGCGCTACGTCCCGGCGCAAACGCAGCCGATGCGCGCCGCGCGCCAGCAACACAAGGAGCTCAGCTTCACCGCCGTCAACTGGCTGCATGTGCCGATGGCGCGGATCTCGATGCTCGCGGTTCTCGCGCTGTTTGCCATCGGCCTCGGGCGACGCCAGTTCGACGACGTCACGCTGCTGGCGGCGACCGTGTGCTTCACCCTGCTCGGCAATGCCATGATCTGCGGCATCATCTCCGGCCCGCACGACCGCTACGGCGCGCGGCTGGTGTGGATCGCGACCTTCGTGGCGCTGATCGCGGTGTCGCGTTTCCTCGGTGAAGACGACGAGGCTGACGTCTCAAGGCCGGCGTGAGAGGAAGTCGACCACGCCGCTCTTGTAGACCTTGTCGCCGACGGCGCGCATGTGGTCGCGGCCCGGAATGTCCAGCACCTGCGCACCCGGAATGAGTTCGCCGAGCCCATGTGCGGAGCCCGCGACCTCGTCGCTGGTGCCGACCGCGACCAGGACCGGCACGTCGATGCCGGCCACTTGTTCGCGGCTCATCAGGCCGCGCGAACCGCGCAGGCAGGCCGCAAGCGCCCGACGGTCGGAGCGAGTCTGCTCGGCAAAGGCGCGAAAGGTGCGCCCGACGGGATCGTTGACCTCCTCGAGCGAGGGCGCTTCCAGGGCAGCCGCGACGTTCTCCCCCGGGCCGCCGCCATCAATCATGGCCATGCCGATGCCACCGAGGATGGCCGAGCGCAGCCGCTCGGGTTTGGTCAACCCGAGCCAGGCCGTCATGCGCGCGCCGAGCGAATAGCCCATGATATCGGCGCGCGGGATATCGAGATGATCCATCAGCGCGACCACGTCGCTTGCCATCATCGGAATCGAGTACTCAGCAGCATCGTAGAGCTTCGCCGATTCGCCATGGCCGCGGTTGTCAAGCGCGATGACGCGGCGGCCGTTCTTGCGCAGATCCGAGACCCAGGTCGGATAGACCCAGTTGACGTTCTTGGTCGAGGCAAAGCCGTGCACCAGGAAGATGGGCTCGCCCTCGCCTTCATCGAGATAGGCGATCTCGACGGCGCCGTTGTCGAAGCTCGGCATCAATCAGTCCATTCTTGTGACGAAGATTTCAGGCTCGGCCCAATTTAGCCGTTCTTACCCAGGGTTGTTTAGCCTTTTGGCTGAGGTTCAGCCCTGAGCGAGGCTCGCAGCTGCCAGTTGTTTGTGCAGACGCCGGGCCTTTTTCCGATTGAGCCAGCTTTGCGTGATCCGCTCGGTCGTGGCTTTGACCGAGGCGAGGAACCCGAACAGCGCGAGCAGCGCGCTGAACAGCCACAGCGCCAGATCGAACGCGCCGCTGGCGAGCAGGAGCGCGCCGCGGCCGAGGATCTTCAGGATAGCCCGCGTGCGGCCGCCCTCGGCTTTCGCGAGCCGTGCGGCCCGCGCGACGTCCTGCGGGTCCTCGGCGATCTTCAGAGTGTCGAGTGCGCCCCGCGAACCGGCCTTTTCGGTCACCCGTCCGACATCCTTGGCAAGTCCCACCAATGCGTCCGCCTTCTCGGCGCGAAACGCGGCACGGATCGCGGTTGCGGTTTCGCCCGGCCGCAGCACCGAGCCGGAGGCGACCGCCTGCTCCAGCGCCGGGGCATCGACGACCTCGCGTGCCGAGCGCCCGGCCCAGGCCGCAAGCCCCTCGCCCAACCGGCCGACCTTGCGGGCGTCTTTTACCAGCGACAGGCCGGCGCGCAGCGGCGAGGCGCCGCCGACCGAGACATAGGTCGCCGCGGTCACGGCAAGGCCTGCGGCGGCAAGCGACAGCACCAGGCGATCGGTATCCTCGCCCATCGCCAGATGCTTGCCTTCGCGCAACACGTCCCTGATATCGCCGATCACAAAGAGGTCGCCGGCCACGGTCCCCGACAGGCTCGCGACGTCATCGGCCTCGCCCGTGATAAGCCCGCTGGCAAAGCGCTTCGCGACATGAGAGGAAGAATTTTCTTCTCCAACCGCATCGCTCACGCGATGGATCATGTCGTCGGACAGCGGAATCCGCTTCTCCCGTGCCAGCGCGACAAAGCTGTCGGCAAGGTCCGCATCATGGGCGAGCAACGCCGCGTCGATATTCCGCGCGATCACACCGGGATCGTCGCGCAGCACCGAGTCGAGTCGGGCCTCGGACAGGCGCGCGGGATCGTCCTGCGCGGCCAGAACCGAGCCCGCCTGGCGCGCATGCGGCCATAGCGCAGCACTCAGGACTGCGCTGAGCGTGACGCATAGCAAAGCCGAACCGAGACGTGCTGGCCTCATCAAAAACCCGAACGTTTTCGCGTAACTTCAAGATAGTGTGCCGAATTTGCGACACAACGGCCCCGACGAAAGAAGGGCTTCTCTGAAAGGGCAAGATTGTGTCGAATTTCCTGAACAAACCGGTAGCCAAGGGCTAAAGGGAATCAACCCAAACCGATGGATAGGGTGCGCGGTGGCCGCCATCGTGTACAGTTTCGATTGGGCCCGTGTCTGCTGCCACTCAAGGTGAATTTCGATGTCCGACAATGTCGTCCCGCACTTCCACAATGATGCCGGTGTTGCCGTGATCGAGATCGGCTCGCAGGAGTTCATGTGCGTGGGCGCCAATCCGCCGTTCGACCATCCGCACGTGTTCCTCGACCTCGGCAACGACAACGAGATCATCTGCCCCTACTGCTCGACCTTGTATCGCTACGCGCCCGACCTGAAGGCCGGCGAGGCTCGCCCGCCGGAATGCGTGCTGAAGGACGTCGCGTGACGCCTCAACGCGCGTGGCTCTGACACGCACGATTTTCATCGCCGGTGCCGGGATCGGAGGTCTCACGGCGGCACTCGCGCTTGCCAACAAGGGCTTTCGCGTGGTGGTGCTGGAGAAGGCCGAGCGGCTCGAGGAAGCCGGTGCAGGCCTGCAGCTGTCGCCCAATGCGAGCCGGATCCTGATCGACCTCGGGCTGAAGGAGCGCTTGCGACCGCGCGCGATCACGCCCGAGGCGATCACCATCGTGAGTGCGCGTGCCGGCGGCGAGATTGCTCGCCTGCCACTCGGCGAAGCGGCCAGCGCGCGCGCCGGCGCCCCTTATTGGGTGATCCATCGCGCCGATCTGCAGACCGCACTTGCCGACGCCGTTCGCGAGCATCCCGATATCGAACTGAAGCTCGGCTGCCAGTTCGAGGACCTCGCGCCCCATGCCAGGGGTCTGACCATCGTCCACCGCTCCGGCAACGAACGGCGCCAGGACGTCGGGATGGCCTTGGTCGGCGCCGACGGCGTCTGGTCGACGGTACGCAATCACCTGTTTCCGGACAAGCAGCCGCAGTTTTCCGGCCTGATTGCCTGGCGTGGCACACTCGATGCCCGGGCGTTGCCGCGCGAATATACCGCGCCCAGGGTGCAGCTCTGGATGGGCCCGAAGGCGCATCTCGTCGCTTATCCGATCTCGGCCGGCAAGCAGGTCAATCTGGTCGCGGTCGTGCCGGGGACGTGGAACCGGCCGGGCTGGAGCACGGCAGGCGAGCCCCACGAGCTGAGGGAGACCTTCGGTGACGCGCGCTGGGCGGGTGCGGCACGGATGCTGATTGGGGCGGTTGACAGCTGGCGCAAATGGGCCCTGTTCACCATGGCCGAGGGCTGCGCCTGGGACGAGGGCTCGGTTGCGCTGCTCGGCGACGCCGTACATGGCATGCTGCCCTTTGCCGCGCAGGGCGCGGGCATGGCGATCGAGGACGCGGCGGTGCTGGCAAAGGTGCTGAGCGAGACCCCGCTCGAGCCCGGCGCGCAGGTCGCCGCCACCATGCGGCGCTATGGCAAGATGCGGCGCGCGCGCGTCGCCCGCGTGCAGCAGCTAGCCCGACAGAATGGACGCATCTATCACATGACGGGCGCAATGGCGCTGGCGCGCGATGTTGCCATCCGCGCGCTGGGGCCGCAGCGCCTGCTGGCGCGGCAGGCCTGGATCTACGACTGGCGGCTTTAGCCAGGCGGGGCTGTGGCGGCTAATATACCGCGCTGCGCGAGGGCGGCGCGGATTTGGCGTGTGGCACGCCCGGCTTGGCCGTTGCGGAAGCAGTCGCGGCGGCAGGCGGCGTCTCATGGCACTTGTTCTTGCGCCACGCTTCCTCGGCAAAGTGAGCCTGGCCGCGGATGGTGAGATACTCGTTACGATAGGCCATTTCGGCAACCAGCGGCCCCGCAGTGCCGGTCTGGGCCTTGGCCATCAATCCCCGCAGCTCGGTCTCGCGCATCGCGAGATTTTTCCGCTCGCCCTCGAGCTGCTTGCAATCCCACAGCTCGTATTTGGCAGGATCGGCAAAGGCGGCGGTCGTGCTGTCGTTGTCGCTGATGCTGACGCAAGCGGATAGCGAAAGGCCAAGCGCACACAGCGCCAAAGCCGATGCGACGCCGGGCGCCCGGCGGGCAAGAGCCCAGGGCGGAGTTGGCGACGAGGGTGCGCAGGCGGTCATCGCCGTTCGTAGATCGATGAAGGTTAGGATTGGCTAAAGCAGCCGCTTTTGTCCGGATTGAGGCTTATACGGGTCGAATCCTGCCCGACGTTCAGCCGCGAATTCGCGACCTCGCTGTTGGCAACCGGACTTGGCTCTGCTGGCCACACCGTTCCATCTGTGGCAACCTCGATTTTTATTCAAGAAGCACAACAGGGTACCTCCCTAAGCGACATTGGGTGGCGTGGCAGTTGGACCCTGTGTCCCAGTTCGGCGCGCATGGACAACAGCTTCCAGATATTGTGGGAGGACGACGACCGCATCGTTTGCCGGGCCTCGCGCCAGGATTCCGATGGCGGCCACAACACCGTGCTGGCTGTGCTTCCCACCGAGCACGCTCCCTCCACGAGCCTTGATCGGCTGGCGCACGAATATGCGCTGAAGGACCAGTTGGACAGCGCGTGGGCCACGCGACCGCTGGAGTGGGGGCGCGATCGCGGTCGCCCCTTATTGCTGCTCGAGGATCCCCGCGGCGAGCCGCTGGAGCGGCTGCTCGGCGCGCCCATGGAGATCGGCCGCTTCCTGCAACTGGCGATCGGCATCACGAGCGCTCTGAGCAAGGTCCACCAGGGTGGCCTCGTGCACAAGGACGTCAAGCCCGCACATATCCTGGTGAATTGCCCGGACGGACGGATCCGCTTCACAGGGTTCGGCATCGCATCGCGCCTGCTGCGCGAGCGACGCACGCCCGGAGCGCCTGAGTTTATCGTCGGCACCCTGCCCTACATGGCCCCCGAACAGACCGGATGGATGAACCGCTCGATCGATGCCCGCAGCGACCTCTATTCGCTCGGCGTCACATTCTACCAGATGCTGACCGGCGCCCTGCCATTTACGGCCGCGCATCCGATGGAGTGGGTGCATTGCCACATCGCGAGAATGCCAGTCTCGCCGAGCGAACGGGTGAACGCCGTGCCGGGCGTGGTCTCGGCCATCGTCCTCAAGCTGCTCGCCAAGTCTGCCGAGCAGCGCTACCAGAGCGCCGCAGGCCTCGAACATGATCTGCGGCAGTGCCTGAGTGCATGGGAAGCGACGGGCCGCATCGAAGCGTTTCCGCTCGGCCAGCATGACACGCCCGACCGACTGCTGATCCCGGAGAAGCTCTATGGGCGAGAGCGCGAAATCGAAACCTTGCTCGCCGCGTTCGACCGCGTGATCAACAGCGGTGCGCCGGAGCTGGTGCTGGTGTCGGGCTATTCCGGCATCGGCAAATCCTCGGTGGTCAATGAGCTGCATCGCGTGCTTCTTCCGTCCGGCGGGCTGTTCGCATCGGGCAAGTTCGACCAGTACAAGCGCGACATTCCCTATGCGACGCTGGTGCAGGCCTTTCAGGGCCTGGTGCGATCCCTTCTGAGCAAGGACGACGCCGAGTTGGCGAACTGGCGTCAAGCGCTTGATGAGGCACTGGGCGCGAACGGACGGCTGGTTGTCGACCTGATCCCCGAATTGCAGCTGATCATCGGCGAGCAGCCGCCCGTCCCCGAGCTTCCGCCACAGCAGGCGAAAACTCGCTTTCATCTGGTGCTTCGACGATTCATCGGCGTGTTCGCACGCCCGGACCATCCGTTGGCGCTGTTCCTTGACGACCTGCAATGGCTCGACGCCGCCACGCTCGATTTGATCGAAGACCAGTTGACCCGGTCGGACCTGCGGCACTTGCTGTTGATCGGCGCCTACCGGGACAACGAGGTCGATGCCGCTCATCCATTGCAGCGCACGATCGAGGCCATCAAGAATGCCGGCACGAAGCTCGAGCATATTACCCTTGCGCCGCTTGCCGGCGAAAACATTGCGCATTTGATTGCCGATACTCTTCGCTGCGAGCCCGAGCGCGCAACGCCGCTGGCGCAGCTGATCGAGGGCAAGACAGGCGGCAACCCGTTCTTCGTCGTTCAGTTCCTTTACGCCTTGGCCGAAGAGGGCCTGCTGCACTTTGACCATGACGCGGGGCGCTGGCGTTGGGATCTCGATCGCATTGAGGCCAAGGGTCACACCGACAATGTGGTGGACCTGATGATCGGCAAGCTGGCGCGGCTGCCGACCGACACACAGAAGGCGTTGCAACACCTGGCCTGTCTCGGCAACACCGCCGAGATCACCACGCTCTCGATCCTCGTGGGAGGCTCAGAGCAGCAGGTCAATGCGATTCTGTGGGAAGCCGTCCGTCAGGAGTTGGTCGAACACCTGGCAGGGGCCTACAGGTTCGTCCACGACCGGGTACAGGAAGCAGCCTATTCATTGATCGCGGATGAGCGCCGCGCGGCGACCCATCTGCGAATCGGCCGGCAGCTGCTCGCACAGACGCCCCCCGAGAGGCGCGAGGAGACGATCTTCGACATCGTCAATCAGCTCAACCGCGGCATCGCGTTGATCACCTCGCGAGAGGAACGCGAGCAACTGGCCGAGCTCAATCTGCTCGCCGGCAAACGCGCCAAACGTTCGACTGCGTATGCGCCGGCGCTGAAATATCTCAGCGAAGGAACGCGCCTGCTGGCTGAAGACTGCTGGGAACGGCGATACGAGCTCTGCCTTGCACTGCACCTGCTTCGCGCCGAATGCGAGTTTCTCACGGGCGAAGTGGGCGCAGCGGAGGAACGGCTGGCGATGCTGTGGCGTCGCGCCGCAAACCTGGTCGATCTTGCCGCAATCACCTGTCTGCGCATCCCGCTTTACATGACGCTCGCTCAGAGCGACCGCTCGGTCGAGGTGGGTCTCGACTATCTCCGGCGCGCCGGCATCGCGTGGTCGCCGCATCCAACGGACGACGAGGTCCGGCGGGAATTCGAAGAAATGTGGCGGCAGCTCGGAAGCCGCCCGATCGAAGCACTGGTTGACTTGCCACAGATGGTTGATCGCACCTGGTGCGCGACCACGGATGTCCTCGCAGAGCTGCTGCCGCCCGCTCTGTTCACGGACAGCAATCTGCATTGTCTCGTCATTGCCCACATGGCCAATTTGAGCCTGAAGCATGGCAACGGCGCCGCTTCATCCTTTGCCTATGTCTGGCTTGGAATGCTGCTGGGCCCCCGGTTCGGCGACTATCAGTCGGGATTCCGCTTCGGCCAGCTCAGTGTCGATCTGGTCGAGAACGGCGGGCTGCTCGGCTTCAAGGCCCGAGTCTACCTGGGGTTCGCGCACGTGGTCCCCTGGACACGGCACGTGCGCACGGGGGTTCCGCTGGTGCGAACCGCACTTGCAGCAGCGCAGGAAACCGGCGACTTGAGCTTTGCGAACATTGCGCGCGGCGCCTTGATCACCCATCTTCTCGCCAGCGGCGAGCCTCTTGCGAGGATCCAGAGCGAGGCCGAAGCCGCGCTCGCGTTTGCGCAAAAGGCGCAATTCGGCCTCGTAGCCGACGTGATCAGAGCCCAGCTCGGGCTGATCCGCATGCTTCGGGGTCAGACGGCCAGATTTGGCTCACTCAGCGACGCCGAACTCGACGAGTGCCGGTTCGAGCAGCACCTGGCGGCCGCCCCGCGCTTGGCATACGCGGCCTGGCGATACTGGATCCGCAAGCTGCAAGCGCGTTACTTCGCAGGCGAGTATGCGTCGGCCATCGAGGCGGCAGCTCATGCAGAGCGGCTGCTTTCCCCATCCTTTCTCGCGTATTTCGAAATCGCGGAACAGCATTTCTATGCCGCGCTGGCGCTTGCCGCGCAGCTGGATGCCGTGCCTGCCGGCCGGCATTCGCATCAGCTCGACCTGCTGTCCGGACACCAGCACCAGCTCGAGGGCTGGGCCCGTTCCTGCCCGCCAAATTTCGAGGACCGCCTCGCACTGGTACAGGCCGAGATGGCGCGGATCGAAAACCGCGATCTGGATGCAATGCGCCTTTACGACCGGGCCATCCGCTCGGCCCGAGAGAACGGTTTCGCGCACAATGAGGCGCTCGCGAGCGAGCTTGCCGCGCGCTTCTATGCGGCGCGCGGATTTGAGACCATCTCGCATGCATATCTGCGGGAGGCCCATTATGGCTACACGCGCTGGGGAGCCGCCGGAAAGGCGCGGCAACTCGAGGAGACCTACCCGCATCTCAGGATGGAGAGGTCAGAGCCCGGCCCGATGAGCACGATTGAGGCGCCGGTCGAACATCTCGACCTCGCGACCGTCATCAAGGTGTCCGAAGCAGTGTCAGGCGAGATGCTGCTGGACAAGCTCATCGACAGGCTGATGCGCACGGCCATTGAACAGGCAGGTGCCGAGCGGGGGCTGTTGGTCCTGTCGCACGGAACCGAACCGCGCATCGCGGCGGAAGCAACGACCAGCGGCGATACGGTTACGGTGCAATTGCGCCAGGTCCTCGTGACGGCGGCGTTGCTTCCCGAGTCGGTTCTCCACTACGTGCTGCGAACCCGCGAATGCGCCATTCTCGACGACGCCGCAGCCGAGCCTCCGTTCGCGGCCGATCCCTATGTCATTCAGCGCCAGGCTCGTTCGATTCTCTGCCTGCCTTTGATCAACCACGCCAAACTCGTCGGCGTGCTCTATCTCGAGAACACCTTGGCAGCCCACGTTTTCGCCCCGGCACGCATAGCGGTGCTGAAGCTGCTGGCCTCGCAGGCGGCAATCGCGCTGGAAAATGCGCGGTTGTACCGCGACCTCAGCGAACGCGAGGCCAGGATCCGCCGCCTCGTCGAGGCCAATGTCATCGGAATCACCATCTGGCAGATCGGAGGCCAGATCCTGGAGGCCAATGAAGCATTCTTGCGCATCGTGGGCTACGACCGCGAGGACCTGGTCGCGGGTCGCCTGTCCTGGACCGACCTTACGCCGCCGGAATGGCTCGAGTATCAAGAGCGAGTCTGGATCCCGGAGCTAAGAAGGGTTGGAACGGTGCAGCCGTTCGAGAAGGAATATATCCGCAAGGACGGCGAGCGCGTGCCCGTGTTGATCGGCATGGCCGCGTTCGACGAGCAGCGGGAGCAAGGCGTCTCCTTCGTCGTCGATCTGACCGAGCGAAAGCGGTCGGAGGAGGCCCTGCGGGAGAGCGAGGAGCGCTTTCGCACCCTCATCCAGTTCTCCTTCGAGGTGTACTGGGAATCCGATGCGCAGCATCGCTTCACCCGCCAGGAACTCGGCGAAGGCTTTGCCGACGCGCCGGCGCCCGGCTCTGAAATCGGCAAGACGCGATGGGAAGTGCCCTATCTGGAGCCTGACGCCGAGGGCTGGCGCAAGCACCGGCAGACGCTCGATGCCCACCTGCCGTTCCGTGACTTCGAGCTGGCGCGGCCGACGCCTGGCGGCGGCAAGCGCTACATGTCGATCTCGGGACTGCCTGTCTTCGACAAGGCCGGGCGCTTCACCGGCTATCGCGGCGTCGGTCGGGACATCAGCGAGCGCAAGCGGGCCGCAGAAACCCTGCGGGAGGTGCAGGGGGAACTGACGCATGCGAACCGTCTCGCCACAATGGGCGAGCTTACCGCCTCGATCGCCCACGAGGTGAGCCAGCCGATCACCGGCGCACTGATGAATGCCGATGCCGCCCTGCATTTCCTCGCCGGCGACCCGCCGCAACTCGAGCAGGCCCGGCAAGCGATCGGCTCCATTCTAAGGGACACCGAGCGGGCCAGCGGCATCATCGGGCGGATTCGCGCTCTGGTCAAACGCGCACCGCCACAGAAGGATTGCCTCGACATCAACGAGGCGATCCGCGACGTGATCGAGCTCAGCCGCAGCGTGGCACTGAAGAACGGCATCTCGGTGCAGACCGAACTTACCGAAGACCTGCCGCTGGTCGAGGGCGATCGCGTCCAGTTGCAGCAGGTGGTGCTCAACCTGGTTCTCAACGCAATCCAGGCCATGGGCCCGGCCACGGACGGGGCCCGAGAGGTGATTATCACCACCGCTCGGGCCGAAGCTGGGGACGTTCTCGTCGAGGTGAAGGACTTCGGACCCGGACTGGACCCCGGCAGTTTCGCGCGCGTCTTCGAACCGTTCTACACGACCAAGCCCAGCGGTCTGGGGGTGGGACTGTCGATCTGCCGCTCGATCATCGAAGCGCATGGCGGGCGCCTGTGGGTCACCGCCAACGCGCCCCGTGGCGCGATCTTCCACTTCACGGTGCCAACCCATCCTCGCAGCACCTCGTGATGCTCTGCCATTCTTGCCATGGAGACCTCGGCCTCCGAGAGCCCGACAAAATCGGGCAAGGCGCGGCAGCGGCTGTCCGGGATTTGCAGCGACCCGGCAAAAAGGCTATGGCAACCAAAGTCGCGGATGCTGGTCGGCGCCGTCGACAGCTGGCGCAAATGGGCGCTGTTCACCATGCCCGAGGGCTGGGCGTGGCACGAGGGCTCGGTTGCGCTGCTTG
Organism: Bradyrhizobium sp.; assembly: GCA_035652015.1. GTDB lineage: Bacteria > Pseudomonadota > Alphaproteobacteria > Rhizobiales > Xanthobacteraceae > Bradyrhizobium. The sequence goes on from DASREP010000102.1 coordinate 137,301, forward strand.
GGGATGCCGTGCATGGCATGCTGCCCTTTGCTGCCCAGGGCGCCGGCATGGCGATCGAGGACGCTGCGGTGCTGTCGAACGTCTTGAGCGAAGCGCCGCTCGAGCCCGGCGCACAGGTCGCGACCGCCTTGCGGCGCTATGGCAAGATGCGGCGCGCGCGCGTCACACCCGTGCAGCGGCTCGCGCGACAGCAGGGCCGCATCTATCACATGGCCGGCGCCATGGCGCTCGCGCGCGACCTTGCGATCCGCGCGCTGGGGCCGCAGCGCATGCTGGCGCGGCAGGCCTGGATCTACGACTGGCGGCTTTAGCGCAGCGGTTTGCCTAAAGCGCGATGAGATCAGGATGAATCGTCATCGCGCTTTAGCTCTTTGATTGAGCATGATCTTTTCGGAAAACCGCTTCACACTTTTCCAGATCATGCTCTAGTAGACGCCGCTGCGCGAAAGCGGCACGGACCTGGCTGGCGGCGCACCCGGCTTGGCGGCCGTGGACGCCGTGACTGCGCCAGGCGGCGTCTCGCGGCACTTGTTCTTGCGCCAGGCCTCCTCGGCAAAATGAGCCTGGCCACGGACCGAGAGATAATCGTTACGGTAGGCCATTTCGGCGACCAGCGGCCCCGCAGTCCCGGTCTGGGCCTTGTCCATCAACGCCTGCAAATCGGCCGCGCGCTTGGCGAGACTTTTCCGCTCGGGCTCAAGCTGTCTGCAATCCCACAGCTCGTATTTGGCCGGATCGGCGAAAGCCGCCGTCACGCTCTCATTCTCGCTCATGCTGGCGCAGCCGGACAGTGCGAGGCCAAGCGCAAGCAGCGCCAAGGCGTGCGCAAAGCCAGCCGTGCGGCAAGCGATGGTTTGGCGCGGAGTTCGCGAACAGGATGCGGCGGCGGTCATAGGTCGTTCGTAAGTCGATGAACCCTAAGGATTGGCTAAAGCAGCCGCTCTTGTCCGGATTGAGGCTTTCGCGTGTCTAATTCCGCCTCGTGACCGCCTCTCATCGCGCAAAGTTGGGGCCATTTGCAAGCTCGCCCTGCCTTAATTTCACCCCGCATGCAGCCAAAGGTAGTTAACATCGGTTGGTTGAACCAGGGTTGTCTGCTGATAAGGCTTTGGCATGCTCGCATCACCAGAAGCATCCGAATCAAGATCGTCCGAACACCTGTCGCACGTCCTGATCGATCATGCGGTCAGCAGCATCGAGGCGGGTGAGTATTCGGCGTCCCCCTACCCCCATCTCGTCTTCCGCGACATCTTTCCGGATCGATTCTACCAGGATCTGATCCGAAGCGTTCCGAACGAGGGTTATGAGCCGATCACGGGCACCGGCAGCCGGATGGCGCTCCGTCTCTATGGCGGGCATGTCGAGCGCATCGAACCGGAATTGCAGCCGCTCTGGAAGGCCGTCCAGGAGATGCTGACCTCGCGCGAGGTGGAAAGTGCGATCCGGCGCCGCCTGCATGCGGGCCTCGAAATCCGCGCTCGCGGCGACAAGGTCGAAACCGCAGCCGATCTGACCTTGTTTGCCAAGCCCGTGATCTATCGTGACAGCGACGGCTACGAGATCAAGCCGCATCCCGACACCAGGAAGAAGGTGGTGACGATGCAGCTTTACTGCCCGGAAGACGACAGCCAGGAAAACCTGGGCACGACCATCTACCAGCTGTCACTTAAGGGGTTGCTGCACCCGCGCTCCTATTGCCTCGAGCCCGTGAAAACGATCCCGTTTATTCCAAATATCGGCTACGCGTTCGTCGTCCTGAAAGCCTACCACTCGCTAACGCAGATGAGCTGGCACGGCCGACCAAGGATCACGACCGACCGGCCCCGCATCTCGATCCTGAACACATTCTACGCGAGCGAGCAGGCTGGCTTCTGAAACGACGGCCCGCCCCACCGACAGCATCGTAGCGGGGCAACGGCTGCGCCCAGCCGCGGCGCTATTCATGCGTTCACCACGAATATTTCAGCGTGCCGGCGCCGCCGTAAGTCTGCGATCCCATGCCGAACACGCCGTCGAACTTCGCCATGGCGGTCCAGTCGGCGCTGATGTGCAGTTCAGCCGCAGCGGTGGTAAGCGCAGAATCCTTGGGAGGCGCCGCGCCGTTCACGATGAAGGTCGCACCGGACAAGGCCTGGAAGACGGCGCCAAGCGACGGATCGCTCACCCAGTCATGCGCCCAGGCCAGGCGGCCGCGCAACACCATCGGCATGCCGCTGACGACTTGCAGATTATCGAAGCGCGCGCCAAGCTCGCTTCTGGTGTCGGTCGCGCTCATTGCATTGTAAGAGACGCCGAAGCCGCCGCCGGTCAAATCAGTCTCGCTGTAGCCCGGGGTGCGGAAGTCCTGGGCCTGCAAGGCGGCATAGGGTGTCACGCCGACGATGGCACCGGTGTTCTGCGCGCCGATGATCGGCACGGCATAGCGGTAGCCGGTCTCGAGCCGCGCCGCATAGCTCTGCCCCGTAAACTTGCCGCGCAGCTGATCGCCGAGCGCGCTGCGGTCGGTGGTGAACCAGTGGTTGGCGAAGGCGAGCGCGCCGGAAAGATAGAGCGGCCCCCAATGCGTTTTGGAATAGATGCCGGCACCGAATGCGTCGCTCCTCCCGCTGCCGAGCGCTTGCGCCAGATTCCAGTTGGTGCCGCCGCCGGTCAGACCGAAGCCGAAAGTGACGTTCGGCGTAGCGCGATAGTCGTTGCCGGCGGCAAACCCGTAGTCGCTGGCCGCGACATTGTTGGAGCCGAGCACGGCATTGCCTTCGGTCAAGCTCGTGCCGCCGAACGCCGAGCCCCAGGAGCTCCAGCGCTGATCGAAGCTTGACGACAGCTGGTCTTGCGGACGCGACGCCTTCAGCGCCTTGGCGTAAGCGAGCGCGACATCGGGCGGCAGGCTCGGATCCTGCGCCGGCGCAAAGCCCGCGGCCCCGCCGCCCTTCGCCTCGCCTCCTCCGCCCGCGGTCGGATCGAGCATCAGATTGAGGAAGTCGTTCATCAACTGGCCGGCGCCCTTGCTTGCATCTGTCGCCGGTTCGCCCGAGAGCTGCGACAGCGCGTTGCCGGGGTTGACGCTTGTAAACAGCGCGGAGAAGCCGGCCGGCAGCAAGCCGCCGGCATTGAAGTAGCCATTGATGGCACTCGCGGCATTCTGCTGATTGACATTGAGCCGGTCACCAGCCCCGAGACTGGCCCTCAAATCCAGATACACGGCGGTTGTGTCGTAAGTGACCACGGCGGAGAAGCTCGATGGCAAGTTGAGGATGTTGACGCTGCTGAACCGGCCGGTGATGCTGGTCGGATCGAGAATGTCGCAATGCGTGTTGCCTTTGAAGTTGCCGGGCTGCATGACAACGTCCAACGCACCGTTGAGCGAGACCGCGCCGGTCACGTCGACGCGCGAGACGTTCGCGCCGGCCAAGGTGACGAGATAGATCGCGCCGGACTGGAAAGCCAAATTGCCGTTGATGTTCATGATCGTGCCGGCCACGCCCAGGTTGCCGGGCGCGAGCGTGCCGCTGATATCGACGCTCGCTGAATTGAGCGTGCCGCTGCCGGTAAGCATCCCGCCGTTGTTGACGGCGATAGAGCTGGCACTGTTCGCTCCGTTGAGCACCACTGTGCCGGAATTGACGTTGACCTGGTTGACGCCGGTGAACGCATAGGCGCCGCCATAGGTGAAGGTGCCGCCGCCGAGATTGAAGTTGATCGTGTTCGCGGCGCCCTGGCCGACGATATTGCCGGCGATGGCCCCGCCTGAAATGTTCACCACGTCGGCATTGGCCGACAGCTTGATCGCGCCGTTGATAGCGCCCGCGGTCTGATCGATGGTCACCGCGCTGGTCGCGGCGCTGGCATCGATCGCAGTGCCGCCGGTGCCGGTTGTAATGCCCGAATTGACGATGGCACTGCCCGGCGCAAAGGTCACGCCGCTGTCGATGCGGATGGCTGCCAGCGCGCCCGTGATCGTGCCGGCGTTGCTGATATTGCCCGCGAAAGTCGAGACGTTGTTGACGTAGATGCCGTAGCTGCGTGCCGTGATCGTGCCTGAACTGGCATTGCTGATCCCACCCGCGAGAGCGGAAATGGACTGGACATTGATGCCGGCGCCGCCCGAAATCGTGCCTGCATTGCTGATGCCGCCGGCCAAGGTGCCGATATGTTCGACATAGATGTCGGACAGCCGGGCGGTGATCGTGCCGGTATTGGCGACGGCGCCGGCAAAGGCCGAGATGCCGTTGACGAGAATGCCGTAGGCGGTAGCGCCCGTGATCACGCCGGCGCTGCTGATATTGCCTGAGAACGTCGAAACGTTGTTGATGTTGATTCCGGTCCAGCCCGCCGCGAGCGTGCCGGAACTGCTGTTGGTGATGCCGCCCGAGAACGCCGAGACATTGCCGATCTTGATGGCGGTATGGCCCACCGAGATCGTGCCGACATTGCCGATGCCGCCCGCGAAGCTCGAAACAGTGCTAATGTAGATGCCGTGCGTGGTGCGTGCCGTGATCATGCCGGCATTGCTGATGCCGCCGGCGAAGGTCGAGACGCCGGAAATGACGATACCAGACTTCTGCGCCGAAATGGTGCCAGCGCTGCTGATACCGCCGGAGAAAACCGAGACGTTCGAAATGGAGATGCCGTAGTTGTTGCTCGCCGAGATCACGCCGGAACTCGTGATGCCGCCCGCAAATGTCCAAACGTTGTTGACGCCAACGCCAGTGAAGCCCGCCGAGATCGCGCCGGCATTGCTGATGCCGCCGGAGAAAGCCGACACGGTGGAAATGAGGATGGCATGGCTGCCGCCCGAGATCGTGCCGGAATTGCTGATGCCGCCAGCGATCGACGAGCCAAACGTGCCGGAGTTTGTGACGTTGATGCCGTTCTGGTTCGCCGAGAGCACACCGGCATTGCTGATGCCACCCGCGAAGCTCAAAACACCGGTGATGGAAATGCCGTGGGTATGTGCCGAGATCGTCCCGGTATTGCTGACGCCGCCGGAGAAGGTCGAGATGACCGAAATGACGATGCCAAACTTGTTCGACGAGATCGTGCCGGAATTGCTGATGCCGCCGGTGAAGGTCGAGACGTTGTTGACGTAAATGCCGTAGGTGCGCGTCGTGATCGTGCCCGTATTGCCGATCCCGCCCGCGAAAGCCGCGACAGAGTGAACAGTGACCCCGGAGCCGCCTGAGATCGTACCGGCATTACTGATGTCGCCGGCCACGGTCCCGACATTCTCGATGTAGATGTCGGACAGGCGAGCGCTGATCGTGCCGGTATTGCTGATGCCGCCGGCGAACGTCGAAATGCCATTGGCGATAATGCCGTAGGCGGTACCGGCCGAGATCGCGCCGGCATTGCTGATATTGCCGGAGAACGTCGAAACGTTGTTGACGTTAATTCCGGTCCAGCCCACCGAGAGCGTGCCGGAGCTGCTGTTGGTGATGCCGCCCGAGAAGCCGGAGACATTCTTGACGGTGATGGCGGTAAAGCCCACCGAGATCATGCCGGCATTGCCGATGCCGCCCCCGAATGTCGTGGCGTTGACGTAAACGCCGTGCGTGTGTGCCGTGATCGTGCCGGAATTGCTGATGCCGCCCGATATGGTGGCGTTCACCGCGGCGATGCCGCTGTTCGACGCGGTGATCGAGCCGGCATTGACGATGGCGCCCCCGATCGAGGCATTGTTGATGGTGATGCCGGTCCGCGTCGGCGCGGCGCCGCCGGTCGCGGTGATCACGCCGCCGCCGGTATTGGTGACGTCACCGCTGATCGCTGCGGCATTGAAGACTTCGATGCAGTTGATCGCGCTCGAGTTGCTCAGCGCAAGGGACGTACCGCCGTTCTGAGTGACGCAGGCGGCGAAAGCCGGGCTCGCGCCGCCGCCGATCAGAAGCGCGGCGAGCGAGCTTGACGCCAGCAGCACGCCAAAGCGTTGGCGGCCGCCAAATTGTTGAACGCGCTTCCCGCCCGCTGGGTTGCGCTCAGGTTGCCGCGGGAGATACATCAATTGCTCTCGCTATGGTTGCATAACGCACATCGCCGTGATTATGACCTGATGAGCCGAAGCGCGCGCTTGGGCGAAATCGCTATCCGATGATGCTCATCATAATTGAGCGCGGCCACTCAACGCGGTTAGAAGTGGTTCAAGCTGCTCCCCATAGACTCGCCAGCGTCCGACTGCGCTCCGATAGATCGGCTTGCGCACCTGTGTCGCGCTTGCAGTCCGGACCGGCCGCCCGGTCGTGTGAAACGAGAGGCAGCGGTCATCCCAAGGCAAGCCACAATAGTCGATGATGCGCCGCGCCTGGCTTTCCAGATCAACCACCACGTCTTCATAACGGACGTCGAGGAAGCTTCCCTCGGGCAGCACCCGGCGCCAATGCATCATCAACCGCTCGTAGCGCCGGTAGTAGCGGCCGAGTTCGCCGAGATCATAGGTGTGGTTTTGCTCGGCGGAAAACAGCTTGGAAAAGCACGACACGCAGGTGTCGACCGGGTCACGCATGGCGTGGATGATTTTTGCCTGCGGCAGCGCGAGATGAATGAGCCCAAGGAAATAATAGTTCGACGGCATCTTGTCGGTGACGTGCTGCCCGGTCGCGCCTGCCCCCTGCCGGGCAACCGCGCCGAGCCGCGTGACATAATTCTTTCCGATTTGCCGCAAGGCGGCCCCGTCGAGCGCGGAGACGAATTCCGGATATGGGATCGTACGGCCTTCCGTGCCGCGGACCGCAAGAATCACGTCATTGAAGATCTGCAGCTCGCCGGCGCCGTGCACCATGGGATGGCTGGCGATGACCTGTTCGATCAAGGTCGTGCCCGAACGCGGCATGCCCAAGACAAAAATCGGCAGCGGTGAAGCATCGCCGCTGCCGGCCTTCGCCTTGATCATGTCCGGAGTGAAGATCCGCTCGATCTCGTCGAACAGCGCGAAGGTCGTCGTCTCGTCGTAGGCAATCATGGCCCGCTTGGCCGCATTGCCGGCCTTGAGATGCTGGAACGAGCGCGGATAGTCCTGAAGGTCCGCATAGGCCTTGCCGAGCGCGAAGTCGATCTGCATGCGATCGATCGGCGACAGGCCGTCGCGCTTCGCCGCAAGCGCTTCCATGGCGACGAGATGGGGGTCGCCGGCGACGAATTTCCTGGAGTCCGCAAGATTGACGTAGACGCCCGCCACGGTCGGATCGAGCCGCAGCGCTTCGAGATATGCGTCTTCCGCCTCGCCCAGCTGGCCCAGCTCCTTCAGCACGTTGCCCATGTTGTTATATGCATCCGCCAGATCCGGCTTGGGCGCGAGTGCGCGGCGACAACATGCGAGCGCGGCATCGAGGTCACCTCGCTCGAATGCGATCCGCCCCGTCAGATTGATGGCGTCGTGATTGGTTGGGTTGAGCGCGAGCGCCCGGTCGGTTGCCGCTGCCGCCTCATCCACCTTCTTCTGGTCGAGCAGCACAGCGCCATAATGCAGATGAATGTTGTCACTGTTCGGCTCGATTAGGAGCGCGCGGCGCAACAGATCGGCGGCCTCGTCGAGCCGGTCGAGGTCTTTCACCGCAAGCGCCAGATTATCGAGCGTATCGGGATTGTTGGGGGCAAGCTCGAGCGCCTTGCGGTAAGCGGCCTCGGCTTCCTCGGTGCGCTTGAGCTCACGCAGGCAGGTGCCGAGATTGTTCCAGGCGTCGACGAAGCCCGGCTGCAATTCGATGGCGCGGCGATAGGAGGGTTCAGCCTCGGCAAAGCGCTTCAATCGCAGTAGCGCGTTGCCGCGATTGCTGTGCGCTTGCGCAAAATGGTCCTGCAGCGCGATCGCACGCTCGTAAAGCGACAGCGCCTCCTCGAACCTGCCCTGATCGAACAGCGCAATACCGAGGTTGCTGTGGGCCCCGGCGTTGCTCGGGTCAAGCGCAATGGCACGGCGGCTCGCCGCAATCGCCTCGTCGACGCGGCCGGCAAGCCGGCACATCTCGCCGAGATTGGCGTGATAGAGCGCCACATCGGGATTGATCGCGATCGCCTGCTGCACATGGGCAATGGCGTCGGACAATTTGCCGGACTGATGCGCGATGATGCCGAGCATGTGTGCCGCTTCGGCATTGTCCGGCTCGGCCTCGATCGCGCGGCGCGTCAGCTCGTCTGCATCGGCCAGAAATCCGCCACGGCGCTTCTGTTCGGCGACGATGAGCGCTTGGCCCGGCGGTATCGCTTGCACCGGCGCCGCGGTTGGCGCCGCTTGCTGGACAGCTTCCGCCGCCATGATGGCGGCTGCGTGCGCGGCGCGGCGCTCACCCTCGGCCTTGAACGGCGTGAGCCGGACGCGATCGCCTTGCGCCACAGCCGCCAGCTCGTCGGCGATGCGCGGCACGACATCGGCCCACGCCTCATCGCGCTTTTGCCGGAACAGGCGCATGGTCGGGTACCAGGGATTGTCCTCGCGATGGAGCATCCAGCGCCAATCCGTCACCCAGGGCAGCAGCACCCAGACCGGCTTGCCGAGCGCGCCGGCAAGATGCGCGACCGACGTGTCGACGGTGATGACGAGGTCGAGCGCGCTGACCGCGCCGGCAGTATCGGCGAAATCTGCAAATTGTGCGCCGAGATCCTCGATCGCGGGCTTGCTCTTGAGCCGCTTCAGATCGGCCGTGCGCGCGCCGAACTGCAGGCTTGCAAATGAAACTCCATGCACCGCGAACAGCGGCGCCAGCGCTTTCAGATCCAGCGAGCGGCGGCTGTCGTTGACATGCTCGGGATTGCCGGCCCACACCAGCCCCACTTTGAGGCCCTGCATGCCAGCAAGCTGCTTGCGCCAGCGCTGCGCGGCATCGGCCGGCGTTTGCAGATAAGGCACGCCGGAGGGAATGGATTCGAGCCTCGTCCTGAACAGCCGCGGCAGGCTCAAAAGCACGGCGTCGCACTGGTAAGGCGCGGGATTGCCGCGGTCGCCGAGCACAGTGATTCCGGGCAGGCTCTCACGCAACAGCCTGACCAGCTGCTGATGCACACGCAGGGTGACGCGCTCCGCGCGCCGGGCAAGCGGCGGGATGTAACGCGCGAATTGCAACGTATCGCCGAAGCCCTGCTCGGCCTGAACATAGATATGTTTGCCGGCAAGGCTCTCGCCTGCCCAGGGGATTTCCGGAAAGCGCGGACCCTTGCGTTCGCTCGAGCGTAGCCGCCATTCATACTCGTCCAAACCCTCGCCGAATTCGCCACGCATCAACAGCAGAATGCCGAGGCCGGAGCGGGCGTTGGCGTGATGCGGCGCCAGCGCGATCGCGCGCCGCAGCGCGGCGACGCCTTCATCGAAGCTGCCGCTATGGTGGAGCGTCGTGCCGTAATTGGCCCAGCCATCGGCATAATCGGGCTTGAGCTCGACGGCGCGGCGATAGGCGGCGATCGCCTCGTCGAACTTCCGCATCGCGTGCAGCGCATTGCCGAGATTGCCATGCGCCTCGGCGAAGTGCGGCGCGGCAGCGATCGCCTTGCGTTGCGCACGTGCGGCCCCTTCGTAGTCTTTCAGCTCGTAGAGCGCGACGCCGAGATTGCTCAACGCCGCCGGCATTTCGGGCTCGATGGCGAGCGCGCGCCGCGCCTCCTCGACCGCGAGCTTCGGCCGCCCGGCCAGGCGGAGCATCTCGCCGAGATTGGCATGAAACAGCGCGACCCGCGGCGCGAGCCTGGTCGCGCGCTCGACATGCTGGATGGCGTCGGCAAGCTTGCCATTCTGATGCGAGATGACGCCGAGCAGGTGTTCGGCTTCCGGCGTGCTCGGCTGGGCCTGGAGGATCTGACGGCACACCGCCTCGGCTTCCATCAGCCGGCCTTCGTTGCGGCAGCGATCGGCGTATTGCAACGCCTCGCCGAGCGGCATGAAGGCCGCTTGGGTCTGCCCAGCCGTATTGTTCATTGCCCCGATTCGCCCCTGCCCGCCTGCGATGCCGCGCACGTTATCTACCATGGGCTCGCTTGTGAACACCGGGTTGCCGGCTCGCCGCCTGCTACACGCCTTGCGCGATGCATTGCATTTCGGAGCACGTCACTCGCGCAATTGCATCAGCCGCAACGGCCGAAACAGCCGCTGGTTGTACTGTTGCTCCGTATCGTGTGGGCATCGCCGTCGGTTTGTTCGGAAGCCCATTGCATATCCGAGACCATTCCTGTTTGCCTTTCGAGCGCAGCCTGGAGTTCGACTTTGCGATGGAGAAATTGCGGATAAGGCCGGCGATTGCCGGCATGATTCTCCTGATGACAAGTGCCGGCGGCGCGACTGCACAGCAGCCGATCACGCGCCCGGCGCTGCGGCGGGCTCTGCCAGAAAACGCGCAGCAAACTCAGGCGCAGCAGAGCCCGGCTCAAAGCGTCGCGCCGCAAAGCACGACGGCCACCTATGCCGACTGGGTGGTGCAGTGCCAGACCCGCGCCGACCCACTGCCTGAGAAATTGTGCGAGATGGCGCAGCTCACCCAGCTGCAGGGCAAGAACGTACCGTTCTCCCGCGTCGCGCTCGGCCATCCCGCCAAGGATCACCCGGTCAAGCTCACCGTCCAGGTCCCGGTGAACGCCTCGTTTGCTACCGCCATCCGCATCCAGACCAGCGACGCCGACCTGACGGCGCCGTTTGCCCGCTGCGTACCGGGCGGCTGCTTTGCCGAATTCGACCTCAGGGAAGAGACGCTCAGAAAGCTTCGCGCCGCGAGCGGCGTCGGCAGGCTGTCCTTCGCCGACGCGAGCGGCCATGAGGTCGCCGTCCCGCTGTCCTTCAACGGCTTCGCCCAAGCCTACGAAGCGCTGCTCAAGGAGTGAGTTCGCTCGCTCCGGGGCCGGATCATTTCAGCTTGAACAGCCCGCCAGGGCGAGGCCCGGCGCGATCCGCTGGGCCGCATCAACAGGTCTTGCGGCACAAATGGAAAACGCGAGGGCCTGGTTGGAAAACATTTGCGGCCCTGGGACGAAAAAGCTAAGGGAATCAAAGCGCGGACGTGGCGGAACTGGTAGACGCAAGGGACTTAAAATCCCTCGATGGCAACGTCGTGTGGGTTCGAGTCCCACCGCCCGCACCAAGGGGTTTTCCGATCACTCCCATCTTCGAAAGTCTGGCGACTCGACGCCCCCAGTGATCTTGATCACAGCTGCCGGCAAGCGGAAGCGGGCAGGATCGGCCGACCGGTGAAGATGCACCGGACGGAGGCAGAGCCATGACACGGTTTCACAAGCTGTTGGGAATTGCAGTGGTCGGCTTCGTGGTCGGCGGCGGCATCGGCGTCTCGGTGCAGGCCGCCAGGTCGCCCTCGCCTGTCGTTATCGCCCGCGCCCGGCTCGCCGAAGGGCTGAAGGTCGCGGAAGCATCGCGGGCGAGCGAAGGATCGAAACACGCTTGCGTCGACCTGAACGACGGCAGCTTCGAATGGCGGTGGGCCAACGTTCCCTTCGCCTCCAGCTGCGACGCGCGGCCGGACGCCAAGTGACGGGCATTGCCCAAAGCGCGCAGGCGGCTCCCCTTTCACGCACCTGATCGCGTAGGTACAGAATCAGATATGCTCGGGGCGCAGCGCTACCTTGAACCCGCCCCATGAACAATCGCGATCGCCAGGCTGCGGCAGGACAGTCCCCTTCGACGTCCGGCGATGCCGATCGCGCCGCGGCGCTGTGCGCGGCCGGCTGCCGTCATTTCGAGGCGGGCCGAGCGCTCGACGCGCAGCTTTGCTGTCAGCAGGCCCTTGCGATTGATCCACAGCATGCCGATACGATGCATTTGCTCGGACTTCTGTCGGCGCAAGCCGCGCAATATGACCTCGCGCTGGAATGGCTGTCGCGTGCGATCCGCCAGCATGCAAGGCCGCAATATCTGTCGAGCCTCGGCAGGCTGCTCTATCATCAGGGACAGCATGAAGACGCGCTGAAGGCCTTCGACAAGGCGGTGCAGCTCGATCCCGCCGCGGCGCAATCCTGGCGCGATCTCGCAGGCCTGCTCATCGAGCTGAGAAGATTCGACCAGGCGCTGCTTGCGCTCGGGCAGCTGCAAATGCGCGTGCCCGACGATTGGGATGCTGCGATGAAGCGCGCCTCGGTGATGCTGCAGCTCGGGCGCACCGAGCAGGCGATTTCATGCCTCGATGAATGCGACCGGCTCCGCCCGGACCACGCACCGACGCTGCAGGTGCGCGCACTCGCGCTGCACAGCCTCGACCGGCTGGAGGGCGCGCTTGCCGATCTCATGAAAGCCCATGCGCTCGATCCCGCCAATGCCTCGGTCTGCAACGACATCGGCGTGTTCCTGCGGCGCCTCGGCCGCGGCGAGGAGGCGATCGGCTGGTTCGATGCGGCGCTGGCGCGGAAGCCCGAGTTTTTCGCAGCCTACACCAACAAGGCCTTTGCGCTGACCCATCTGCACCGCTTTGCCGAAGCTTTCGCAACCTATGGCGCGTTGAAGGCCATCGATCCCGGCAATGTGGACGCGATCTGGAGCGAGGCGCTGCTGCAGCTCTTGACCGGGAATTTCGCCGACGGCTGGCGCGGGCGCGAGGCGCGCTTCAAGATTCCCGGCCTCCCCGTTACCAGCTACACTTTCGCCCAGCCGCTCTGGCTTGGCGAAACGCCGCTCGAAGGCAAGACCATCCTCCTTTATGCCGACGAAGGCATCGGCGACACCATCCAGTTCGCCCGCTATGTGCCGATGGTGGCCGCGCTGGGTGCGCGCGTCATCCTGCTCGTGCCCGAGACGTTGCACGCCCTCCTGGCGACACTTCCCGGCGTCTTTCAATGTGTGCCGATGTCGGGCAACAGGACGATCAGCTTCGACACCTATTGCCCGATCTCCAGCCTGCCGCTTGCCTTCGCAACCACGCTCGACAGTATCCCTGCCATGATGCCCTATCTGCCCGCACCGGAGCCGGCGCAGGTTGAAGCGTGGGAGGCCCGGCTCGGGCCACACCGGACATTGCGGATCGGGCTGGTCTGGTCGGGCAATCCCAAGCACAAGGATGACCACAACCGCTCGCTGCCCTTGCACGCACTCAGCTCCCTGCTCGATTGCGACGCCAGCTTTGTCAGCCTGCAGAAGGACCCTCGGCCCGCGGACCAGGCGTTCCTGCGCGAACATGCGGAGATTATCGACGTGTCCGCGCATCTCACCGATTTCAGCGCAACGGCAGCGCTGATGGCCTGCCTCGACCTGGTGATATCCGTGGACACCAGCGTCGCCCACGTCGCCGGCGCGCTGGGATGCCCGGTCTGGATCCTGCTGCCCTACACGCCGGACTATCGCTGGCTGCTGGAGCGCGACGACAGCCCGTGGTATCCGAGCGCCCGGCTCTACAGGCAAGACGCAAGCCGGAGTTACGCAAGCGTGATCGCGCGCATTCGCGGCGACCTGCAGGCGACGATCGCCGCCGATCTTCTCGGGAAACAGAATCGCGCGAGAACATTCATCGCGCGACAAGGTGAGGACGGCGCGTGATGACGATGCAGCAGATCTCCATCTCACCCGATCTCACCTTCGACGTGCTGGTCGCCGGCGAGGATGGCGCGCCGCTGGTGCTGTTGCTGCACGGCTTTGCCGAGTCCTTGCATTGCTGGCGCGCGCAGCTCGCTGCCCTCGCTGACATGGGCTATCGCGCCATTGCGCCTGGCCAGCGCGGCTATTCCAGCGGCGCGCGGCCCGATCCGCGCGATCCATCGCGCTATCACATGGAGCGGCTGATGGAGGATGCGATGGCCATCGTCGCAGCGTGCGGCTATGAGCGGCAGCGCTTCCATCTTGCTGGCCACGATTGGGGCGGCAGCATCGCCTGGGCGCTCGCCGATCTCTACCCTGACCGGCTCGCCTCGCTCACCGTGCTGTCGCGGCCACATCCGAATGCCTTCAACCGCGCACTGCTCTTGCCTGATGGCGACCAAAAGCGCCGCTCGCGCCATCACAGCGCGTTTCTCGAGCGCGACGCCGCCGACAAGGTGCTGGCCGATGATTGCAAATGGCTGCGCGACCGGCTGGCCGCAGCCGGCGTGCCCGGCTTTGCCATCGAGCAGCATCTCGCCGTGCTCGGCAACACGGATGCGATGGAAGCCGCGCTCGCCTGGTACCGCGCCCGCGGCGCGATCCGCACACCGCTGGGACCAACGCGGGTGCCGACGCTTTACATCTGGGGCAATGCCGACGACACCGTCGGCCGCGCCGCGGCCGAAGGCACCATCGATTTCATCGCCGCGCCCTACCGCTTTGTCGAGCTGGAGGATGTCGGCCACTTCGCCGCCGAGCAGGCGCCGGAGCGCGTCAGCGAGCTGATGCTCGCGCATCTGCGCGCGCATCCGGCTTAGCCTGCGCGTGGCGCCTACGCCGCCTGGGCGACCTCAGTGAGACGCTCCCAGGTCGTGGCCTGCATACTCGGCCGGGCCTGCATATTGGCGAGCCAGGTCACAAGGTTGGCATGGGAGGCCGTGAGCTCCGACCATTCGGGCGTCAAGGCGAAGAAAGCCATCTGGGGCGCGATCATGAGGTCGGCGAGCGAGATCGCATCGCCCGCGAAGAAGGGCTGCGTGCCGAGCAACCGCGCCAGCTCGTCGAACACCGTGTGCGCTTTCGGCATCGCCGCCCTGATCGCGTCTTCGTCCGGCGCGGTCCCCATCACGCGCGGACCCACCACGCGATGGAAAATGATCACGTTGCCGACGCCCTGGAACAGGTACCAATCGTTGATGTTCATCACCTGGTCCATCCGCGCGGCGCGCCTCGGATCGGCCGGCGTCAGCGGCGGGTTCGGCAGCACGCTGTCGAGATAACGCAGGATGGCCTGGGTTTCGTAGAGGCGGAAATCGCCATGGTCGAAGATCGGAATGCGGCCGAACGGATGCAGCGCCAGATGCTCGGGTGATTTCGGCGCGAGCCTGGCGAGCCGAAAGGGTGCGCCCTTCTCTTCCAATGTTGCCATGACCGACCGCCCGAACGGGCTGCCGGGATGAGAATACACAACGAATTCCGACATGATGATCTCCTCCGCCTTGGCTAGTTGCTAGTCCTGCTTCTCCGCTTCGCGCGCGAACCGCTCCATCAGACCCGGCCAGCCGCGGTCGACATCGTTGCGCATGGAGGTGCCCGCCTCCGCGCCCATGGTCTCGAACTTGTGGTGCGTGAGCTCGACGTTGGTCGCTTCCGGCCCGTCGGCAACAAAGCGCACATCGACCTCGGACCTCATCGCGACGTCCGGCTTCCACTGCGCGTTGATCTGCCAGATCAGGACCACGCGATGCGGCGGCTCCCAGACCGTGATGGTGGCGACCGCGGTCTCGGTGCCGTCGGTGGAAATCTCCAGCCAGCGGCCGCCGAGCCGCGGCTCCATCAGGACCTTGGCGATCGGCTGTTTGCCGACGCCGTGATCAAACGGCCACCACCGCGAGAGCCCGCTGGTGAAGACGTCAAAAGCATGGTCGATCGGGGCTTTCACGTGAACGGTCTTGCGTACCGGCGCAATCGCAACGCGCTCGCTCATTTCGGCTCCTTCTTTTTCTTCGCGGAATAGGACCGCTCGGCTTCCAGCTTGAACGCATCCAGTGCATCGCCCCAGAAACTATCGAGCCAGTGGCGCAATTCGGCCAGGCCCTCGCGCCGCACCGAATAGATCCGCCGCACGCCCTCGCTGCGCTCCTCGACCAGCCCGGCATCCTTCAACACCTTCAGATGCTGCGACACCGCCGGCCGGGACACCGGCATGCCCTGAGCGATCGCGTTCACCGCACGCGGCCCGGCGCGCAGCCGCTCGAACACCTCCCGCCGCGTCGGGTCTGCCAGGACAGCCAATGCCGTTGCGTAAGCCATGGCTAACGGTAAGCGATGGCTTACGGGGATGTCAAGGTGGGTTCGGTGCGTTGGAGGGTGGGCAAAGCGCAGCGTGCCCACCGATATGCAATCATTGCTTGGCATGGTGGGCACGCTGCGCTTTGCACACCCTACGAAGGCGTCCCCTTGCTCGCTCTTGTCCTAGTAGGCTCGCAACGGCAGGTCCCCTACTCGCTCTTGTCCACGTTCCACCACACCGGCGTCGCGGGTCCCTCGAGCACGCCGGTCAGCGACTTGCGCCAGGCGCTTGGCGTGAGGAACTGGCCGAGCGGGATGTAGATCACCTGGTCGTAGGCTTCCTTCTGGATCTCCTCGGCGATCATCTTCTGCTCGGCGAGCGAAGACGCGCGCACGAACTTGTCGCGCAACGCCTCGAGCTTGGCGTCCTCGGGCCAGCCGAACCAGCTCGTCTTGCCCTTGGCGCCCATCATGGAGCTTGCGATCGGGTTCATCACGTCGGGCGCGGTCGAGAAGGTGAAGAACATGTTCCAGCCGCCTTCGGCCACCGGCTTCTGGTTGGCGCGGCGGGTGACCACGGTCTGCCAATCCATGGTCTGCAGGTCGACCTTGAAGCCGGCCTGCCGCAGCGCCTGCGCCACCACGATCGGTTGCGCTTTGAGCATCAGCACGTCGCTCGCTGCCAGCACCACAATGGGGGTGCCATCATAGCCGGATTCGGCCAGCGCCTTCCTGGCCGCCTCCATGTTGCCGCCCTTGGTGAGATCACCCGCGCCGACGTCGGTCGCAAGCGGCGTGTTGCAGACGAACATCGCGCCGCAAGTCTGATAGTATTTGGGATTGCCGACTAGCGCGTCGAGCACGTCCTTCTGGTTGAGCGCGAGCAGCGCGGCGCGGCGGACCTTGACGTTGTCGAACGGCGGAATCAGGAAGTTCATGCGTCCATAGGTCTGGGCGCCGAACTTGTTCAGCGTCTCGACAGTCAGATCCGCATTCGCCTCGAGCACGGGCAGCAATTCGTAAGGCAGGCTTTCGAGGAAATCGATATCGCCCGCCTGCAGGGCATTCACCGCGGTCTGCGCATCCGGCATGGTGATCCATTCGACGCGATCGACCTTCACCACTTTGCCACCGGCCGCCCAGCTCGGCGGCTCCTTGCGGGGCACGTAATCGGCGTTCTTCTCATAGACCGCCTTCACACCAGGCTGGAATTCGGATGCTACGAACTTGAACGGGCCGGAGCCGATCTGCTCGGCGATCTGCTTGCCCGGCGGCGTCTCCGCGAGCCGCTTCGGCATCATGAACGCCACCAGCGACGACGGCTTGCCGATCGTCTCGAGCACGAGGCCGTGGGGCTCCTTCAGCTTGAGCACGACGGTCCTGGCATCGGCAGCCTCGATGGAGGCTGTGAACTCCATCAGCTTCTGCGCCATCACATCATTGCGCCCCCAGCGCTTCAGCGACGCGGCGCAATCTTCCGCCGTGACCGGCGCGCCGTCATGCCATTTCAAGCCGTCGCGCAAGGTGAAGGTGTAGGTCAGCTTGTCGTCGGACACCTTCCAGTCCGCCATCTGCGGCTGGATCTTGAAATTGGCGTCAGTCGCGATCAGCGTGTCGTAGACCATATAGCCGTGGTCGCGGGTGATATAGGCGGTGGTGAAGCCGGGATCGATGATGCGCAGATCCGAATGCATCACCGCCGTGATGGTCTTCTTGTCGGCGGCCTTGGCCTGCGAGAGCCATGCTGACGAGAAGCTGGACGCAAGCGGCATGACGCCCGCGAGCTTGAGAAGTTTGCGGCGTGAAATTTGCGCCATTCGTTTGCCTCCCGACGCGATGTGACAGCACTCGGCACGCGGTCACCGACCGCGCAGATGGTTCTTTACGATTCGGCCTCCGGTGAAGATGTCGGATGCCACCAGCGGCCGCCGATCACGACGCCTCGGAGGCGATCTTGCGGTCGCCCATCAGATGCTCGCCGACGACGTCGATATAGTCGAAGCGGCCTTCCCTGATCGAGATAATCGTGGCGTCGCCGACGCTGCCCACTTTCAGGCTGCCGAGTTGGGGGCGGCGCAGCGCCATCGCCGCATTGACGGTGGACGAGGTCACCACATCCGACAGCGGCATTCCCATGCAGAGGAATTTCGACAAGGTCGTCACCTGATCGAAGGCCGGCCCGTCGATGCAAAGTGCGTGGATGTCGGAGGAGATGGTGTCGGGATAAAAGCCGTTGGCGAGCATGGCACGCGCCGTCTTGAACGCGAACGAGCCCTTGCCATGGCCGATGTCGAACAGCACACCGCGTTCGCGCCTCGAGCACGATCCGTTTCACCGTGCCTTGCGCTGTCGTCGGCGTGTTCGGAAACGGCCGGAAGGCGTGGGTGAGGATGTCGCCCGGGCGCAGCCGCGCCAGCACCTCCTCATAGCTCGGCGGCGGATGATCGATGTGAACCATCAAGGGCATGCCGACCTGGTCGGCCACTTCGAGCGCGATATCGAGCGGCACGATGCCTGATGTGCCGGAGGAGTGGCGGCCGACCCGCACCTTGATGCCGACGATCAGGTCGCGGTTGGCTTCCGCGACCTCCACGGCATCGATCGGATTCATCAGCCGCAGCTCCTCGCTCTCGCCGACCATGACGCGATTGGAGAAGCCGAAGATGCCGGCATGCGAGACATGCAGGTAGGCAAGAATGCGCACCTGGCTCGGCTCGATCACATGCTTGCGGAAGCCGGCGAAGTTGCCTGGACCGGCGCTGCCGGTATCGACCGCCGTGGTGACACCGGATGTGCGGCAGAATTCCTCGGCATCGATGCCGAGCGAGGTGCCGCCCCAATAGACGTGCGTGTGCAGATCGATCAGGCCGGGCGTGACGATGAAGCCGGAGACGTTACGGACATTGGCGGTTGCGTCAGCCTTCAGCTCGCTGCCGATCGCCGCCACCTTGCCGCCCGCAAACGCGACGTCGGTGACGGCATCCAGCTTTTGCGAGGGGTCGACCACCCGGCCGCCGCGCAGGATCAGATCGAAAGGCATCGTCACCTCAACCCCGCATCAATCTGTCATTCCCCCGCGAAGGGGAATCAGTCCGCCGCGCCCTCTCGGTTCACCACCGCCGCCTTTGGAATTCGGCATCGTCCGCCTGCGCGGACGATGCCAGAGAAGCCCCGCGCCTCACGCCTCGCTCTTCTCGACATTCCACCAGATCGGTGTTGCCGGACCGTCGAGAATTCCGGTCAGCGATTTGCGCCACGCGCTCGGCTGCAGGAATTGGCCGAGCGGAATGTAGATGACCTGATCATAGGCTTCCTTCTGGATCTCCTCGGCGATCTTCTTCTGCTCGTCGACCGAGGCGGCGCGCACGAACTTGTCCTTGAGCTGTTCGATCTTGGGATCGTCGGCCCAGCCGAACCAGCCGCCATTCTTGCCGCGGCCGCCGATCGAGAAGTTGACCACCGGGTTCATGACGTCGGCGGCAACCCAGTTGGTGAAGAACATGTTCCAGCCGCCCTCGCTGACGGGCTTCTGGCTGGCGCGGCGGCTGACCACGGTCTGCCAGTCGGTCGCCTGCAGGTCGACCTTGAAGCCGGCCTTGCGCAGCGCTTCCGCGGCCACGATCGGCTGCGCCTTCAGCGTGGTGACATCGCCCGGCGCCATGATCACGATCGGCGTGCCGTCATAGCCGGATTCGGCGAGCGCCTTCTTCGCCGCCTCGATGTTGCCGCCCTTGATCAGGTCGCCGGCGCCGACGTCGCTTGCCAGCGGCGTGTTGCAGATGAAGAACGCGCCGCAGGTCTGCTGATATTTGGCATTGCCGACGAGCGCGTCGAGCACGTCCTTCTGGCTGAGCGCAAGCAGCGCCGCCTTGCGGACCTTGATGTTGTCGAACGGCGGCAGCAGGAAGTTCATGCGCCCGAGCGTCTGGAAACCGAACTTGTTGAGCGTCTCGACCTTGAGATCCGGATTGCCCTCCAGGATCGGCAACAAATCGAACGGCGGCTGCTCCATGAAATCGATGTCGCCGGACTGCAGCGCATTCACCGCCGTCTGCGCATCCGCCATGGTGATCCATTCGACGCGGTCGACCTTCACCACCTTGCCGCCGGAGGTCCAGCTCGGCGGCTCCTTGCGCGGCACATAATCGGTGTTCTTCTCATAAACCGACTTCACGCCGGGCTGGAATTCGGATGCTACGAACTTGAACGGACCGGAGCCGACCTGCTCGGCCATCTGCTTGCCAACCGGCGTCTCGGCCAGCCGCTTCGGCATCATGAACGGCACATAGGATGACGGCTTGCCGATGGATTCCAGCACCAGGCCGTAAGGCTCCTTCAGCTTGAGCACGATGGTCTTGGCATCGGCTGCTTCGATGGATGCCGTGAAGTCCATCAGCTTTTGGCCCATATTGTCGTTCTTGCCCCAGCGCTTGAGCGAGGCGACGCAGTCTTCCGCGGTCACCGGCGCGCCGTCGTGCCATTTCAGGCCGTCGCGCAGGGTGAAGGTATAGGTCAGCTTGTCGTCGGACAGTTTCCAGTCGGCCATCTGCGGCTGGATCTTGAAGTTGGAATCGGTCGCGAGCAGCGTGTCGTAGACCATGTAGCCGTGATCGCGGGTGATGTAGGCGGTGGTGAACAGCGGATCGATGATGCGCAGATCCGAATGCATCACCGCCGTGATGGTCTTCTTGCCGGCTGCGGAGGCTTTTGACATCCATGCGTCCGAGAACACAGAGACGACAGGTGCAACGCCGGCGAGCTTCAGCAGTTTGCGGCGCGAAATCTGGGACATTCGGTAGGTCTCCTGGAGTGACTTGAAAGCGGTCAAAGCCCGGTCATTGCTTGAGCATGCGGTTCGTTATTTAGGCGAATTGGCGAACTAACACGCTGTAAATTCATCCAGATTCGAGACTTGCACCAAGCATGCGGCGCGTCAATCGAGATTTGGTCGGGTGCTGCCCTGCAGATGTTTTGCTTTACAAACAGTTCACCGCACCGTCTCACTACGCGTCCTTCTGTCCCTTTGCCTTCCTCGCCAAAGCCATCAAGCCAAAGCCATCAAGAGAGTGTCATGAATCCCGCCAACCTCCTGTTTGATTCCGAAGCCATGCTGCAGGGCTTGCGCACGTGGGTGGAATGCGAAAGCCCGACCTGGGACGCAAGCGCGGTCGAACGGATGCTCGACCTCGCGGCGCGCGAGATGGCGATCATGGGGGCGACCATCGAACGCATCGCGGGACGGCAGGGATTTGCCGGCTGCGTGCGCGCACGCTTTCCGCATCCAAAGCAGGGCGAGCCCGGCATTCTCATCGCGGGGCACCTGGATACGGTGCATCCCATCGGCACGCTGGAAAAGCTGCCGTTCCGCCGCGAGGGCGACAAGTGCTACGGCCCCGGCATCTTTGACATGAAGGGCGGTAACTACCTCTCGCTGGAGGCGATCCGCCAGCTTGCGCGCGCGGGCGTCGCAACGCCGCTGCCGATCACCGTGCTGTTCACGCCGGATGAGGAAGTCGGCACGCCCTCGACCCGCGACATCATCGAGGCGGAGGCTGCGCGCAACAAGTATGTGCTGGTGCCCGAGCCCGGACGTACCAACAACGGCGTCGTCACCGGACGCTATGCCATCGCGCGCTTCAATCTCGAGGCCGTCGGGCGGCCGAGCCATGCCGGTGCGACGCTGTCGTCGGGCCGTTCCGCAATACGGGAAATGGCCCGGCAGATCCTTGTGATCGACGGCATGAGCAGCGAGGACTGCACCTTCTCGGTCGGCATCGTGCATGGCGGGCAATGGGTCAATTGCGTCGCGACCACCTGCACCGGCGAGGCGCTCAGCATGGCCAAGCGCCAGGCCGATCTCGATCGCGGCGTGGAAAAAATGCTGGCGCTGTCAGGCACCGCCGACGACGTGACATTCACGGTGCGGCGCGGCGTCACGCGGCCGGTCTGGGAGCCGGACGCCGGCACCATGACGCTCTATGAGAAGGCGCGCGGCATCGCAACTGAGCTCGGGATGGACCTTCCGCATGGCAGCGCCGGCGGCGGTTCCGACGGCAACTTCACCGGCGCCATGGGCATCCCAACGCTCGACGGCCTGGGCGTGCGTGGTGCGGATGCACACACGCTCTCCGAGCACCTGATTGTGGCAAGCCTCGCCGAGCGCGGCCGGCTGATGGCGGGCCTGTTGGCGACGTTGATGTGAGGCGCTAGGCTCCCGCGCATGGCAAAACCCGCCGCAGCACCTCGCATCATTCCGTTCAAGACCATTCGCGCTCGCGCGGAGAAGCGCAAGGGCGGCGCGGACGCCTTGCAGAAGCTGTTGCCGCGCAAGCCCGATCCCAAGGCGCTGGCAAAACTTTCCGACGACCGGGCGCTCGCGGAAATGACCAGGCGGGTGTTCTCCGCAGGCTTTGCCTGGAACGTGATCGAGGCGAAATGGGACGGGTTCAAGAAAGCCTTCCTCGGCTTTGTGCCGGGGAAGTTGCTGTTCCAGCCCGACGACTACTGGGACGGGCTGCTGCGCGACGAACGCATCGTGCGCAACGGCGCCAAGATTCAGTCCGTGCGCGAGAACGCCGCCTTCGTGCAAGAGATCGCGAAGGAGGTTGGTTCGTTCGGCAAGTTCCTGGCCGCCTGGCCTTCGTCGAACGAGGTCGCCCTGCTCGATCTCCTCGCCAAGCGCGGAAGCCGGCTCGGCGGCAACACCGGCCAGATGTTCCTGCGCTTCGTCGGGTATGACGGCTTCGTCACCTCGCAGGACGTGATCGCATGTCTGCGCGATGCGGGGCTCGATATCGGGCCTGAGGCCAAATCGAAAAGCGACCTTGCGAAAGTGCAGGCGCAGTTCAATGCCTGGGCCGAGGAGACGGGCTTGCCCTATGTGCAGCTGTCCCGGATCTGCGCGCTGTCCATCGGAGAGAACCGCAGCGAAGACCACGCCGCTTGATGCTGTTCCGCAAGCCAGGACGGCGCATTTCGCAGATGCGATGGCATGCGCCTTGCAAGCGATTGGGCAAACCCGATCGACCGCCATTCGAAACGATGCACACTTTACAAGGTCATGCAGATGCATTCACAGTCGCGTTTGACAGCGCAAGCGACCGCCGACATCTGGCCTAAGTTCACGACCTGAGACCTCATCATGCTCGGATATCTCGTTCGCCGTGTGCTCGCTGCCGTTCCCGTCATGGGCGTGGTGGCGCTGTTCGTGTTCATGCTGCTGCGGATCACGCCGGGCGATCCCGCTGCCATCCTCGCCGGCGACAATGCGACGCCGGCCCAGCTCGAGCGCATCCGCGCCTCACTCGGCCTCAACGAGCCGCTCTATGTGCAGTTCTTCACCTGGGTCAACAAGCTGCTGCATGGCGATCTCGGCGTATCGCTGATCTCCAATGTGCCGGTGCTGAAGATGATCGGCCAGCGCGTCGAGCCCTCGATCTCGATTGCGCTCTCCACCATCATCCTTGCGGTCCTGATCGCCGTGCCGCTCGGCGTGATCGCGGCCTGGAAGCATGGCACCTGGATCGACCGCTTTGTGATGGGGCTGTCGGTGCTCGGCTTCTCGGTCCCGGTCTTCGTGATCGGCTATGTCTTGATCCAGGTCTTTGCCATCGACCTGCGCTGGCTGCCGGTCCAGGGCTTTAAGAGCATCACGGCCGGCTTTGGGCCATTCCTTGAGCGCATCATCCTGCCGACCCTGACGCTCTCATTCATCTATGTCGCACTGATCGCGCGCATGACGCGCGCAGCGATGTTGGATGTCATGGGCGAGGATTTCATCCGCACCGCGCGCGCCAAGGGCATTGGCGAGATCGCGGTGCTGCTCCGCCACGGCCTGCGCAATGCGGCTGTGCCCGTGATCACGGTGATTGGCACCGGCTTTGCGCTGCTGATCTCGGGCGTCGTGGTGACCGAAAGCGTGTTCAACCTGCCGGGCATCGGCCGCCTCACCGTGGACGCGGTGCTGGCGCGCGACTATCCCGTGATCCAGGCGATGATCCTCCTGACGTCGCTGATCTATGTCACGGTCAATTTGCTGATCGATGTCGCCTACACGCTGCTCGATCCGAGGATTAGGTACTGATGGCGATCGATACCCTTCCCGAACCGTCGCTGCCGATCACGACGCCGCTGCGGCCGAAGCTCGGCTTCTTGACCGCGACCCCGATCATCGCGGTCGCAACCATCCTGCTGGTGCTCATTGTCGCGGTCTCGGTGCTGGCGCCGTGGATTGCGCCGCATGACCCGCTGCAGCTTGCGCCGGCCTTGCGGCTGAAGCCGTCGAGCGCGCAATTCCTGCTCGGCACCGACGGCTATGGCCGCGACCTCTTGTCCCGCGTCATCTATGGCGGCCGCATCTCGCTTTTGATCGGCATTGGCTCGGCGATCTTCTCCGTGGCGGTCGGGCTCCTGATCGGGCTCGTCTCCGGCTTCTTCAAATGGGTCGATGCGGTGTTGATGCGCGTCATGGATGGCCTGATGGCGATCCCGAGCATCCTGCTTGCGATTGCGGTGGTCTCGCTCTCGGGTGCGAGCATCATGACCGTGCTGATCGCGATCACCATTCCGGAAGTGCCGCGCGTGGCGCGCCTGGTGCGCTCGGTGGTGCTGGCCGCGCGCGAGGAGCCCTATGTCGAAGCCGCGATCTCGGTCGGCTCCAGCCTGCCGAAGATCATGTGGCGGCATCTGATGCCGAACACGGTGGCGCCTTTGATCGTGCAAGGCACCTACGTCTGCGCCTCCGCCATTCTCACCGAAGCCATCCTGTCCTTCCTCGGCGCCGGCATCAGCCCGGAGACGCCGACCTGGGGCAACATCATGGCCGAGGGCCGCACCTACTTCCAGATCAAGCCGTCGCTGATCTTCTGGCCGGGCCTCTTGCTGTCGATTGCTATCCTGTCCATCAACCTGGTCGGCGACGCCGCCCGCGATGCGCTCGATCCGCGCATGAAGCAGCGCGAGGGCGGGAAGTGATACCCCAAAGAAGGCCGTCATTGCGAGCGACCCGCCACACCCTCCGTCATTCCGGGGCGGTGCGAAGCACCGAACCCGGAATCTCGAGATTCTCAGGTGCGCAATTGCGCACCATAGGTCACGCTTCGCGTGCCCCGGAATGACAGCGGAGAGATTTGAGAGACCATGACCGACACCATCCTCGACATCCGCGACCTCGTCGTCAGCATCGGCAAAAAGGCGGACGCCAGGCGAATCATCGACCACATCTCGCTTCAGGTCGGGCGCGGCGAGACGCTGTGCGTGGTCGGGGAAAGCGGCTCGGGCAAGTCCGTCACCTCGCTCACGGTGATGGGTCTGTTGCAGAAGGGCACGCTGGTGCCAACCTCGGGCAGCATCAAGCTGGTCGGCGAGGAGTTGCTCTCGGCGAGCGAAGCCCGGCTGCGCCAGCTGCGCGCCACGCGAATGGCGATGATCTTCCAGGAGCCGATGACCGCGCTCAATCCGGTGGTGCCGGTCGGCCGGCAGATCGACGAGGTGCTGCGCGCGCACACCAGTCTCGATGCGCGGGCGCGGCGCAGGAAGATTCTCGAGATGATGGAGCAGGTCCGGCTGCCCCAGATCGAGCGCATCTTTGCGTCCTATCCGCACCGTCTGTCCGGCGGCCAGCGCCAGCGCATCATGATCGCGATGGCGCTGGTGCTAGAGCCAAAACTCCTGATCGCCGACGAGCCGACCACGGCGCTCGACGTCACCACCCAGAAGCAGATCCTCACTTTGATCCGTGACCTGCAGCGCGACCACGGCACCGCCGTGCTGTTCATCACCCATGACATGGGCGTGGTCGCCGAGATCGCCGACCGCGTCGCGGTGATGCGCCAGGGCCGCCTGGTCGAGACCGGCGCGCTCGATGCCATCCTGCGCACGCCGCAGATGGACTACACCCGCAACCTGCTCTCGGCGGTGCCGAGCCTCGTGCCGCGCGCGCCGCGCCCGGAGACCGAGGAGCCGGTGGTGCTCGAGGCCAACGAGCTCGGCAAGGTCTATCGCGAGCGGTCTTTCCTCGGCAAACACCGCGAGGTCAAGGCCGCCGACAATGTCACGCTCACCCTGCGCAAGGGCCGCACGCTCGGCATCGTTGGTGAAAGCGGCTCGGGCAAATCGACGGTGGCGCGCTGCATTGTGCGCCTGATCGATCCGACGTCCGGCGGCATCCGCCTGGTCGGCCGCGAGATCTCCGGCCTGTCGCGCCGCCTGCTGCAGCCGCACCGCCAGCGCATCCAGATGATCTTCCAGGATCCGTATCGCTCGCTCAATCCGCGCATCACGACCGGCGAAAGCATCGCCGAGGGTCCTATCAATTATGGCGTGCCGCGCGAAAAGGCGCTGGCCCGCGCTCGCGAGCTGCTTGAGCTTGTGGGGCTTCCAGCCGATGCGGTCTCGCGCTATCCGCACCAGTTCTCCGGCGGCCAGCGCCAGCGCATTGCGATTGCGCGCGCCCTCGCGCTTGATCCAGCCGTGCTGGTCGCTGACGAAGCCGTCTCCGCGCTCGACGTCTCGGTGCAGGCGCAGGTGCTGGAGCTGCTCGACGAGATCCAGCAGCGGCTCGGCATTGCGCTGCTGTTCATTACCCATGATCTGCGGGTCGCAGCACAGATCTGCGACGACGTCGTGGTGATGCAGCATGGCGTCGTGGTCGAACAGGGCCCCGCCGCGGAAGTGCTGACCAACCCGAAGCAGCCCTATACGCGCGCCCTGTTAGAGGCCGCCCCCAGCCGCGGTTGGGATTTTGCCAATTTCCGTCCCGTGGGCGACGCGGCTGTGGCGTAACGCGCGACGGCATTGCCGCCGTCATTGCGAGGAGCAAAGCGACGAAGCAATCCAGGGCCTCACGCGCAGCCCTGGATTGCTTCGCTCCGCTCGCAATGACGGCGGACCGCAGCACTCACGCTCACTCGTCATGCAAAAGTGGAATTGCTCCACGCCTTGCGCTGGTTGCAATCGCGGGGCTAACGTCGCCCGCCAAGCGCCATCCCGCGCAACCGGACCAGAGAGACATGCCAACCATCGACCGCATCCAAGGCTACGCCGACGAGCTGACCGCCATCCGGCGCGACCTGCACGCCCATCCCGAGATCGGGTTCGAGGAGGTCCGCACCTCAGGCATCGTCGCCGAGAAGCTTGCGCAATGGGGCATCGAGGTGCATCGCGGCCTCGGCGGCACCGGCGTCATCGGCGTGCTCAAGGGCAAGGGCAATGGCGACAAGCGGATTGGCCTGCGCGCCGACATGGACGCGCTGCCGATGGAGGAGAACACCAATCTGAAATGGCGCTCCACCATTCCCGGACGTTTCCATGGCTGCGGCCATGACGGCCACACCACCATGCTGCTCGGCACCGCGCGCTATCTGGCCGAGACCAGGAATTTCGACGGCACCGTGCACTTCATCTTCCAGCCGGCCGAGGAAGGCCTCGGCGGCGCCCGGGCCATGATCAAGGACGGGCTATTCCAGAAATTCCCCTGCGACGAGATCTACGGCCTGCACAATGCGCCCGACCTCAATCACGGCGAGATCGCGGTCCTGCCCGGCCCCGCGATGGCCGGCGCCGATTTCTTCGACATCACCATCCAGGGCTATGGCGCCCATGGCGCGATGCCCGAGCGCTCCAAGGACGCCGTGGTCATCGCGATCACGCTCGCGCAGGCGCTGCAGAGCATCGTCAGCCGCAATGTCGACCCGATGCATCCGGCGGTGCTGTCGATCACCCAGATCCACGCGGGCTCCGCCTATAACGTGATCCCCGGCGAGGCAAAACTCTGCGGCACCGTGCGCGCCTTCTCCGATGAAGCGCGCGCGCTGATCCGCGAGCGCATGCGCGCGATCTGCGCCGGCATGGCGACCGCCTTCAATTGCGAGATATCAGCCGATATCCGCGACACGTTCAGCGTGCTCGTCAATCAGGAAGAGCAGTCGCGCGTGGTCGAGGACGTCGCCCGCACCATCGTCGATCCCGCAAAAGTCTTCACCCGGGCCAAGCCCAAGATGGGCAGCGAGGATTTCGCCGACATGATGCAGGCGGTTCCCGGCGCCTATTTCTGGATCGGCCATGACGG
Source organism: Bradyrhizobium sp. (assembly GCA_035652015.1). Lineage (GTDB taxonomy): Bacteria > Pseudomonadota > Alphaproteobacteria > Rhizobiales > Xanthobacteraceae > Bradyrhizobium. The sequence goes on from DASREP010000102.1 coordinate 165,146, forward strand.
CTCGGTGCCGGTGCACAATCCCGGCTATGTGCTGGACGACAAGATCCTGCCGATCGGCGCCAGCATGTTCGCCCGTATCATCGAAACGCGGCTCCCGGTGGGCTCCCATGCATAACCCGGCATCGGACGACGCTGTCACCTCGCTGCACGACCTCTCTGCGGTCGATCTCCTCGCCGGCTATCGTGCCAAGCAGTTCTCGCCTTCCGAGGTGATGGAAGAGGTGCTGGCGCATGCGGAAAGCTGGGAGCCGCATATCAAGGCGCTGTACGCCTTCGATCCCGACGGCGCGCGCGCGGCCGCCAAGGCTTCGACCGAGCGCTGGCAAAAGGATGAAAAGACCGGCTTGCTCGACGGCGTGCCCGTCACCATCAAGGACAATATCGCGACCAAGGGCCAGCCGGTGCCGCTGGGCGCGGCGAGTGTGAAGCTCTTACCGGCGGCGGCGGATGCACCGCCTGCCGCGCGGCTGCGCGAGGCCGGCGCGATCATCTTCTCCAAGACCACCATGCCGGACTACGGCATGCTGTCGTCCGGCCTCTCCAGCTTCCATCCCCTGACGCGCAATCCCTGGGACCTCTCCAAGAATCCCGGCGGATCGAGCGCGGGCGCCGGCGCTGCGGCTGCGGCCGGCTATGGCCCGCTGCATCTCGGCACCGATATCGGCGGCTCGGTGCGGCTGCCCGCCTGCTGGTGCGGCCTTGTGGCCTTGAAGCCAAGCCTCGGGCGCATCCCGATCGATCCGCCCTATGTCGGCCGCGTCGCCGGCCCCATGACGCGCATCGTGGATGATGCCGCGCTGATGATGAGCGTGCTGTCCAAGCCCGACCGGCGCGACGGCATGAGCCTGCCGCCCAACGACATCCACTGGAAGGCGCTGGAGAAGTCGCCGCGCAAGCTGCGCCTTGGACTCATGCTCGATGCCGGCACCGGGCAGGCTTTGGAAAAGCCTGTGCGCGAGGTCGTGGTGCAGGCTGCGAAGGCGTTCGAATCCGCGGGCAGCGTCGTCACCGAGGTCGATGGCATCCTCACCCGCGACATGCTGGACGGGCTCGACAATTTCTGGCGCGCCCGGATGTGGGACGACCTGTCGAAACTCGAGCCCACCGAGCGCGCCAGGGCGCTGCCCTACATCGTGCAATGGGGCGAGCGCGGCGCGAAGCTGTCGGGCCTCGAGGTGATCCGCGGCTTCAACGCTACCATGGCGATCCGCGCTGCCGCGGCAAAGCTGTTTTGCGATCTCGACTACATCATTTCCCCGGTATCGCCGGTGGTGAAATTCCCGGCCGAGTTCGCCTCCCCGCTCAACGACCCCGACAAGCCCTTCGAGCACATCGCCTACACCGTGCCGTGGAACATGTCGGAGAATCCGGCCGTCTCGATCAATGGCGGCTACGATGCCGATGGCTTCCCGATCGGCGTGCAAATCATCGGCCGCCGCTTCGACGATCTCGGGGTCCTCGCAATGGCTAAGACGTTTGAGGGTTTGCGCGGCCCGCAGCGACCATGGCCGAGCCTGCCGGGGAAGTAATTACATTCCGTCGTTCCGGGGCACGCGAAGCGTGAACTATGGTGCGCAACTGCGCACCTGAGAACCTCGAGATTCCGGGTTCGGTGCTACGCACCGCCCCGGAATGACGGTGCAAGTAAATAAGAATCAAGCGAAGGAAACACCCATGGCCTACGAGAGCATCACATACGAGGTCGCCGAGAATATCCTCACAATCACGTTGAACCGGCCTGACAAGCTCAACGCCTTCAACGCGACCATGCAGCAGGAACTGATCGACGCTTTCGACCGCGCCGACAAGGATGACGAGGTGCGTGCGATCATTGTCACGGGCGCGGGCCGCGCGTTTTGCGCCGGGGCCGACCTGTCCTCCGGCGCCAACACCTTCGACCGGGACGCGCGGCGCGGGCCGGTGAAGCGCCTTCCCGACGGCAAGGTCGACTACAGCGATGCCAATGTGCGCGACGGCGGTGGCCAGGTCACACTGCGCATCTTCAAATGCCTCAAGCCGGTGATTGCCGCCGTGAACGGAGCCGCGGTCGGCATCGGCGTCACCATGCAGCTTGCGATGGACATCCGCATCGCGTCTTCGGAAGCGCGCTTCGGCTTCGTGTTCTCCCAGCGCGGCATCGTGCCCGAGGCGGCGTCCAGCTGGTTCCTGCCGCGCATCGTCGGCATCTCGCAGGCGCTGGAATGGTGCTACACCGGCCGCGTCTTCCCGGCGCAGGAGGCGCTTGCCGGCCGCCTGGTCAGCAAGGTGGTGCCGCCGGAAGAACTGTTGCCGACGGCGCGCGCCCTGGCCCGCGAGATCGCGGCCAAGACCGCGCCGGTCTCGATCGCGCTGATCCGCCAGATGATGTGGCGCATGTTGGGGGCCGACGATCCCATGGAAGCCCACAAGGTCGACAGCCGCGGCATCTACACCAGAGGCCGTTCGGAGGACGTCAAGGAAGGTGTGACGGCGTTTCTGGAGAAGCGCCCGGCGGTGTTCAAGAACAAGGTGTCAGCCGACATGCCGGACTATTTCCCCTGGTGGGACGAGCGCGAGTACAAGTAACTTCGGAAGGTCGCCGCAGTTTGTAGGGTGGGCAAAGGCGCGTAAGCGACGTGCCCACCATCTTGCTCCGGACTCCGGGCCGGTGGGCACGCTACGCTTTGCCCACCCTACCGACTTACATCACCAGCGCGACCCGTCCGATCGCCTTGCGGTCGATCAATAGCCGCATCGCTTTCGCAAAATCCTCCAGCGGCAGGCGGTGCGAGACGTGGGGGCGGATGTGGCCGTCTTCCGCCCATTGCAGCAGCGCATTCAACCGCGCCTGGCCCAATGCCGGGTTCTTGCGCGCCGCTTCGCCTGCGCGCACGCCCAGCACGCTCGCGCCCTTGATCAGCACCAGGTTGGTGCGGGCCAGGCCGACGCCGCCGGTGAAGCCGATCACGAGCAGGCGCGCACCCCAGGCGATGCAGCGCAGGCTGTTCTCGAAGATTTCCCCGCCGACGGGATCGAACACCACGTCGGCGCCGCGTCCGTCGGTGAGGCGCTTGACCGCGTCGCGGAACGGCTCGCGCGAATATAGCACAAGATGATCGGCGCCGCGCGCCTGCGCGACCGCGAGCTTGTCCTCCGACGAGGCGGCGGCGATCACGGTCGCGCCGAGCAGCTTGCCCATCTCGACCGCCGCGAGGCCGACGCCGCCGCCGGCACCGTGCACCAGGAGCACCTCGCCGGCCGCGAGCTGGCCGCGATCGACCAGCGCATGATGGGCCGTGCCGTGCGCGGCGAGAAAAGTCGCACCCTCCGCATAATCGAAATTGCTGGGCATCCGTATGAGCTGCGAGGGCGTCACCACCGCCTCGTCGACATAGGCGCCGTGCCGCATCTTGACGATCACCTTGTCGCCAACAGCGACGCGCGAAGCACCATCAGCCTCGATCACGTCGCCGGCCGCCTCCACGCCCGGCGTGAACGGCAGCTCTGGCTTGAGCTGATAGTCGCCCGCCGCCATCAATATGTCGGGGAAATTGATGCCGGCCGCGCGGATCGCAACCCGCACCTCGCCCTCGCGCAAGGCGCGCGAGGCGACCTCCTCCAGCCGCAGGCGCTCGGGCGGGCCGAGTTCGCGGCAGACCACCGCGCGTCCCATCAGGCGGCACGCTCCTTGCGCCGGATCAGCGCCTCGCGGATCAGCGGCAGCCGGTCATTGCCGAAATACATGTCGGTCCTGTCGAGGAAGATGGTCGGCGAGCCGAAGCCGCCGCGCGCCATCACTTCGTCCGTGTTGGCCTTGAGCTGATCCTTGATCGATTGCTGCGCGATACCGGCGAACAGCTTTTCCGCATCCACGCCGACGCGCCGGCAGACCTCGGCCAGCACCGCGTCCTGCGATATATCCTGATCCTCACCCCAATAGATCTCGAACACGGCACGCGCGAACGGCACCATCTCCTTGCCGAGGAAAATGCAGCCGCGCATCGCCTTGACGCTGTTCACCGGAAACACCGTCGGCCGCATCTTGATCGCAAGCCCCGCCGAGCGCGCCCAGTCCTCCATGTCCTTTTTCATGTAGGCGAGCTTGGCCGGCACCGGATTATCCCGCGACGCATAGACGCTGGGGTTGATGCTGTTGAAGATGCCGCCGACCAGGATCGGCCGCCACGAAATCTCCTCCCCGAACTCTTTTGCAAGCGGCTGGATGTTGTGGAAGGCGAGATAGGTCCAGGGGCTGGAGCAGTCGAAGAAGAATTCGATCATGGGGCGTTTCCTTTTGTTCGTCCTAACTCGGCTTTTGCACCGTCACCCTGAGGCGCCGGCGCGAAGCGACGGCCTCGAAGGGCGACGGCCCGTGTGCTGGCAGCGGGGCCGTTCATCCTTCGAGGCCTCCGCTACGCTGTGGCACCTCAGGATGACGGTTTGAACATTATCGCGTCTTCGGTTGACGCTAACCACTACTTCCTCTCGGCCATCTCCCTCGCGCGCTCACCAAACATGTTGCGCCGCGCTTCCTCGTCGAACGGCTCCTTGACGAACTTGCCGATCGCGAGCCCCGCCTGCACCTGCGGCCGCGCCCGCACCTCGGCGTACCAGCGCTTGACGTTGGGATAATCGTCGAGCGTGAAACCCTGTGCCTTGTGGGTCATGGCCCAGGGGAAGCAGGCGATGTCGGCGATGGAATAGTCGCTGCCCGCGACATAGGCGCCGGTCTTGCCGAGCTGCACATCGAGCACGTGATAGAGCCGCGCGGCTTCATCACGGTAGCGCTGGATGGCGTAAGGAATCTTCTCGGCGGCATAGAGCGCGAAATGGCCGTGCTGGCCGAGCATCGGCCCCAGGCCCGACATCTGCCACATCACCCATTGAATGGTTCTGGAACGACCACGCAAATCCGCCGGGAGAAAGCGGCCGGCCTTCTCGGCGAGATAGATCAGGATCGCGCCGGTCTCGAACACCGAGAACGGCTCGCCGCCATCGGCCGGCGCGTGATCGACAATGGCAGGGATGCGGTTGTTGGGGCTGATGGCCAGGAATTCGGGGCGAAACTGCTCGCCGGCGCGGATGTTGATCGGGATCACTTGATAGGGAAGCCCGAGCTCCTCCAGCATGATCGAGATTTTCCAGCCGTTCGGCGTCGGCGCATAATGCAGGTCGATCATGGTTTCCCCGGAGATAAGCCGCCCCGTGTCGGGACGACTTTTGTTGTTCTGTACCTTGAGCATAAGACATGGCACAGAAGGGCTCAATCAGCCAAAACCGGGAGGGCTCCATGCTGTTTCCAACCACCATTGCCGGCTCCTTGCCGAAGCCCGAATGGCTTGCCGAGCCCAATATCCTCTGGGCGCCCTGGAAAGCTTCCGGCGAGGCGCTGCTGCGCGCCAAGCGCGACGCGACGCTGGTGTGGCTGAAGCTGCAGGAGGATTTCGGCATCGACATCGTCACCGAGGGCGAGCAGTCGCGCCAGCATTTCGTGCACGGCTTCCTGGAGAAGATCGACGGCATCGATTTCGCCCACAAGGTCGAGATGGGCATCCGCAATGACCGCTACAAGGCGATGGTGCCGCAGGTGGTGGCGCCCTTGAAGCTGAAGGGCCGCGTCCATGCAGACGAGGCGCGCGTCGCCCGCACGCATACCACGCGCAAGCTGAAGTTCACTTTGCCCGGCCCGATGACCATCATCGACACCATCGCCGACCGCCACTATGACGACCGCGTCAAGATGGCGTTTGCCTTCGCCGAGCTGTTGAACCAGGAGGCGAAAGCCTTGCAGGCCGACGGCATCGACCTGATCCAGTTCGACGAGCCCGCGTTCAACGTCTACATGTCCGAGGTCAACGAATGGGGCATCAGGGCGCTGGAGCGCGCCGCCGAAGGGCTCACCTGCGCGACCGCCGTGCACATCTGCTACGGCTACGGCATCAAGGCCAACACCGACTGGAAGCAGACGCTGGGCGCTGAATGGCGGCAATATGAGGAGATCTTTCCGGTCATCGACAGGAGCCCGATCCAGCAGGTCGCGATCGAATGCCGGAATTCGAAAGTGCCGCTGGATTTGTTGAAGCTTCTGCCCAACAAGGTGGTGCAGGCCGGCGTGATCGATGTCGCCACTGACGAGGTGGAGACCGCCGAGGATGTCCTCAAGAGCATCGAGCAAGTGTTGAAATTCGTGCCCGCGAGCAATTTGATCGCGACCACCAATTGCGGCATGGCCCCGATGCGGCGGGAGATCGCGGAAGCCAAGCTCGCCGCGCTTGGCGCGGGTGCCAAGCTTGCGCGGGAGAAGCTCGGCTGATGCGTCGTGTTGCTTTGCTCGCCTGGCTTGCAGTGGCGAGCAGCGCGCAGGCCGCCGACGACCGCACGCTGCTCAATCATTGCAAGGCGCTGGTGGCGCAGGCTTCCGCTGCGAGCGCCGAGCTCCAGCACTGCCGGCAGGTCATCAAGGAATGGACACTGCGGGACTCCCGCATGAGCGTGGACGAGAACGGCCGGCCACTACGGTGAGGATCATCGGTTCGCGCTTGGATGCAACACGGGTCGATAGCCGGCGAGAAGCGCGCGCAAGGTCGAGGGCGGCGTCAAGAGCATCGGCTCGTGCAGCGCGCTGGCGACGTCGCTGTAGCCTCCCGGCGACCAACGCAGCGGCCGGCCCTGCGCAACGACAAAACTGTCCGCCCCGGCCTGCACCATCGTCCCATCGGGCAGATTAGCCAGCGGCAGCGGCAGCGGATGCAGCCGCTTGCTGCGGCCGTCGAGCCGTTCGTGATGCAGCACCGCATCGATCTCGGGCGCGAGCAGCTCGCGCTTGCGATTGCCCTCCTCCCAGGCTGCGCGAAACCGGTTGGCGTCGTCGCGGCGGCAATAGAAGCACGGGCGATGGCCGGCGGCGAAGGCCGTGGCCTCGTCGAGAAAGAACAGCTCGGTCCAGCTGCGCCGCGCCATCACCTCGCGGCGGCGGCCGCGGAATTCGAGCACACAGGTGAGCCAGGCCGATGTCGACCAGCGCTTGTTCAGCAGGGTTCTGGTCGCGGGATCATGGATGATGCCGCGATTGCCGACAAACATTCCGCGCTCGGGGGTGGCGATGATGTCGCCGGATGGGGTGACGCGGTTTTGCAGGGGCATGTTGTTTCTCCTTCTCCCCGTCCTTCACGGGGAGAAGGTCGGGATGAGGGGCTCTATCCGCGAGCTCAGTGCGCGGAGAGTCCCCCTCACCCGGATTGCATCCTTCGATGCAATCCGGCCTCTCCCCGCAAGCGGGGCGAGGCAAGAACTCACGCCGCTCCGTCGCGGATCGGAGGCTGGAAACTCAGCGCGGTGTCCCAGGGGAAGAAGATCCAAGTGTCCTGCGACACCTCGGTGATGAAAGTGTCGACCAGAGGCCGTCCCTTGGGCTTGGCGTAGACGGTCGCGAAATGCGCGTCGGGCAGCAGCTCGCGCACCATTTTCCCGGTCTTGCCGGTGTCGACGAGATCGTCGACGATCAGGAGCCCCTTGCCGGTGCCGCCGCCGAGCCGGGCGGCCTCGTCCGAAATGCCTTTCAGCACCTTCAGGTCGCCCTGCTTGTCATGATCGTAGCTTGCGACACAGACGGTATCGATGATGCGAACGCCGAGCTCGCGCGCGACGATCGCGGCTGGCACGAGGCCGCCGCGGGTGATCGCGATCACCGCATGGAACGGCCCGACCTCGTTGAGCCGCCAGGTCAGCGCCCGGCAATCCCGGTGGAACTGGTCCCACGACACCGGAAACGCCTTGCCCGCCCGCTCCTGAGCGCTCAGCGTCGTTTCCCCGTTCATCAGCCTCTCTCCTACAAATGATACTGCCGCCCGCGCTTTAGCGGCTCACGTTCAATCCCGCCAGCATCTCCTTCACCGCATTCATGGCGGCCGCCAGCTTGTCCGGATCGCGCGAGCGCACCACGAGATTGGTGTTCGGCTTCCTGTCCTCGTCGGTGAAGGGATAGCTGCCGATGATGGTATCGGGATGGGCTTCCGCGATGGCCCGCAACGGGCCGCCGATGTCGCCCTCGCGCGCATTGGCGCGCACGCTGTCAGAGAGCATCTTCACGCCGGATTTCAGCTTGGGCGAGATGATGTCCATCATTGCCTGCATGATCGAGGGCACGCCGGCCATCACGATGACATTGTCGAGCTTGAAGCCGGGCGCCAGGATGGTCGCGCTCTGGATCAGCTCGGCGCCGTCGGGAATCCGCGCCATGCGCAGCCGCGCCTCATTGAGGTCCTGCTCGCCCCAGCGCTCGCGAAAGCGCGCGACCACCTCCGGGTGATGGTCGATGCCGACGCCGAATGCCTTGGCGACCGCGTCGGCCGTGATGTCATCATGGGTCGGGCCGATGCCGCCGGTGGTGAAGACATAGGTGTAGCGGTGCCGCAGCGCATTCAATGCGGCGACGATATCCGCCTCCTCGTCGGCGACGACGCGGACCTCCTTGAGGTCGATCCCGATATTGGTCAGGTATTCCGCGATAAAGCCGATGTTCTTGTCCTTGGTCCGTCCGGACAGGATCTCGTCGCCGATCACGAGCAAGCCGGCCGTGACGATCTCGGTCATGTCTACTCCCCAACTTTCTTTCCCACCCCTTATAGGGGTCCCGAACTTGCCCGGCCAAGATCCTGAAATAAAACCTTGAAGTCACGGGATTTTGCCGTCGAAATGAGCACCCGGCCGCCAGTTTTTCAGGCAAACCACGCGAGCCGCCGACCAAATGCCGCCACGCAATGCATATCGCGCTGGCCCGGGCCTTGCTACCATCCCTTTCGGTCATGCACTGTTCGGCTTGGCACAAGGGGGTGATCGGGGTCTATGGCAGTTGCCTTCGATGAGATGAACGGTCTCGGCGGCGAAGTCCGCGCGGCCTACCAGGAGCTCTCCCGCTGGCTGAAGGAGACGCCGCCGGACGCGCTGCAATATCGCCGGCAGGAGGCGGAGCTTCTGTTCCGCCGGATCGGCATCACCTTCGCCGTCTATGGCGACTCCGAAGCCCAGGAGCGCTTGATCCCGTTCGACGTGATCCCGCGCATCCTGTCGGCCAGGGAATGGACGCTCTTGGAAAAGGGCCTGAGGCAACGCACCCGCGCGCTCAACATGTTCCTGCGCGACATCTATCACGGCCGCGACATCCTGCGCGCCAACATCATCCCCGAAGATTTGATCTTCCAGAACCCGGTATTCCGCCCCGAGATGAACGGCCAGGACGTGCCGCATGATGTCTACGTCCATATCGCCGGCATCGATATCATCCGGGTCGACGACAATGATTTCATCGTGCTGGAGGACAATGCCCGCACGCCCTCGGGCGTGTCCTACATGCTGGAAAACCGCGAGATCATGATGCGGCTGTTTCCTGACCTGTTCGCCCGGCATCGCGTGGCGCCGGTGGAGCGCTATCCGGACGAGCTGCTCGCGGCCTTGCGTTCGGTGGCGCCAAAGAGCGCGGCGGCCGAGCCGACGGTCGCGCTGATGACACCCGGCATCTACAACTCCGCTTACTATGAGCACTCCTTCCTCGCCGACAAGCTCGGCATCGAGCTCGTCGAGGGCCGTGACCTCATCGTCCGGAACGACGAGGTGTTCATGCGCACCACGGAGGGCCTCAAGCGCGTCGACGTGATCTACCGCCGCGTCGACGACGACTTCCTCGACCCGCTCACCTTCCGCCCGGATTCCGCGCTCGGCGTGCCCGGGCTGATGTCGGCTTATGCCGCCGGCAACATCACGCTTGCCAATGCGGTCGGCACCGGCATTGCCGACGACAAGGCGATCTATTCCTACATGCCTGACGTCGTGAAGTTCTATCTCGGCGAGGAGCCGATCCTCAAGAACGTGCCGACCTGGCGCTGCCGCGAGCCGAAGGATCTCGCTTACGTGCTCGACAACCTCGCCGATCTCGTGGTCAAGGAGGTGCACGGCTCCGGCGGCTACGGCATGCTGATCGGGCCGTCTGCCACCAAAGCGACCATCGAGGCGTTCCGCGACAAGCTCAAGCGCGAGCCGGAGGGCTTTATTGCGCAGCCGACGCTGGCGCTCTCGACCTGCCCGACCTGCGTCGAGTCTGGCCTGGCGCCGCGCCATGTCGACCTGCGGCCGTTCGTACTGACGGGAAAGGACCGCGTCACCATCGTGCCCGGCGGTCTCACCCGCGTGGCACTGAAGGAAGGCTCGCTCGTGGTCAATTCGAGCCAGGGCGGCGGCACCAAGGACACCTGGATATTGGACGAGTAATTCATGCTGTCGCGAACTGCCGAAAACCTGTACTGGCTCGCCCGCTATGTCGAACGGGCCGAATATATCGCGCGCACCATCGACGCGACCTTGCGCGTCACCGCGTTGCCCGCCGCCTATGTCGGCAAGACCAATGAGTGGGAGTCGGCGCTGCTCACCGCCGGCGTCAGCCAGAGCTTCTACGAGGCGTATGGCGAGGCCAACGAGCAGAACGTCGTCGAATATCTCTCGTTCAATGTGAACAACCCCTCCTCGATCAAGAACTGCATCGAGGCCGCGCGGCTCAATTCGCGCTCGGTGCGCACGGCGCTGACCAGCGAGATGTGGGACACCATCAACTCGGCCTGGATCGAGCTGCAGGAGGTCTGGAGCAAGGGCGCCACGAGCCGCGAGGAGCTGGCGCGCTTCCTGCGCTTTGTGCAGGAGACCTCGCTGCGCTTCGACGGCTCGGCCTACCGCACCATGCTGCGCAACGACGCCTACTGGTTCTCGCGCCTGGGCGTGCATCTCGAACGCGCCGACAACACCGCGCGCATCCTCGACGTCAAATATCACGTGCTGCTGCCGGAAGAGGAGCATGTCGGCGGCCCGCTCGACTTCTATCAATGGAGCTCGATCCTGCGCTCGGTCTCGGCGCTGACCGCCTATCACTGGGTCTATCGCGAGACGCTGAAGCCGTGGCTGATCGCGGACCTGCTCATCCTCAACGACTCGCTGCCGCGCTCGCTTGCGAGCTGCTACGGCAACCTGGTGCGCAACCTCGACCAGATCGGCGTCGCCTATGGCCGCCAGGGCCCCGCCCAGCGCCACGCCCGCGGCGTCCGCAACCGGCTCGAGCACAGCCACATGGACGACGTGTTCCAGCACGGCGTCCACGAGTTCATCCAGGAGTTCATCGCCGACAATGCGCGGCTGGGCGAGATCATCACGAAGCAGTATTTGATTTGATGCGTAAGGCGGGCACACATCCTCCCCACGTCATGGCCGGGCTTGACCCGGCCATCCACGTCTTGGTTGGCCGGGTGTTTTAGAGCATAATCGTGTTGAACAGGACCGGACTCCCAACCATCACCGTCACCCTGAGGTGCTCGCGGAACGCGAGCCTCGAAGGGCGACGACCCCGGTGGCTGCAGCGGGGGCCGTTCATCCTTCGAGGCTCGCGTTCCGCTCGCACCTCAGGATGACGGGCAGATTTGGATCTGCTCGTCCAGAATGATCACCATTTAGCTGCCTCGAGCCATGAACGACCGCCATGCGCCTGAAAATCTTCCACGCCACCACCTACCGCTACGACCCGCCGGCCAGTAGTGTGATCCAGATCCTGCGGATGACGCCGGGCAGCCATGACGGCCAATATGTCGCGGAATGGCAGATCGATGTCTCCACGGATTCCCGCCTCGACGTCCACGAAGACGCCTTTGGCAATCTCACCCATGTGATGACCCACGGCTCGCTGTCAGACCTCACCATCACTGTCGAGGGGCTGGTCGAGACCCACGACAATGGCGGGGTGCTGCGCGGCACCGACGAGCGTTTTCCGCCGAGCTTGTTCCTGCGCTCCACCCAGCTCACCGCGGTCAATCCGGCGATGGCGGCGTTTTCCCGCGAATTGCGCGCGGAGTCCGAACAGGACGTGCTCGGCTACCTGCATTCGCTGATGACGCAGGTCAACGAGCACATGATCTTCGACGAGGACCCGACCCATAGTGGCACCTCGGCTGCGGAAGCATTCGCGCTCAAGCGCGGCGTCTGCCAGGACTATGCGCATATCTTCATCGCCTGCGCGCGCGCGGCCGGCGTGCCCTCGCGCTTCGTCTCCGGCCATTTCCTGCGCTCCGACGGCATGGTCAAGCAGGAGGCTGGCCACGCCTGGGCGGAAGCCTTCGTGCCCGATCTGGGCTGGGTCGGCTTCGATGCCGCCAACTGCATCTGCACCACGGATGCCCACGTCCGCGTCGCCACCGGGCTCGACTATCTCGGCGCCGCTCCGATCCGCGGCACCCGTTACGGCGGCGGCACGGAGACGCTGTCGGTCGAGGTCAAGGTGGAGCAAGCCGGCCGGCCGGGGCAATGGCAGAGCCAGACGCAGTCGTGACGCAACCTCACGGCTTGACGTAGATCGTCTCGTATTCTCCGTCGTAGGCCTCTTTCCACCCTCTCTTGTCGACGAGAAAGCGCCTCAGCTCGTCATGCGCCCTCACCCATAGCACGGTGTCGATCCGGTATTTCTCGATCACCGCGTCCCAGGCGGCCTCATCGACATCCCATTGCGCGAGCTTGAAATAGTCACGCAGCAGATCGTCAGGATAGGCCGTCGCCGCCCGGCCATCCACGAACAGCGGCACGGCCCCGCGGTCGAAGAAGATCAGGAGCCCGCCGACATTCCAGTGGTTCAGCAACCGGGCATGCGGAAAATGCGCCTGCAGATAGCGAGCATCCTGTTCTGAAAGCAGTTGCGGAAATCCAAAGCCCGGCGCGACGCGCAGATAGGTCCACGGCAGTGCGCATACCGCAAGGATGCCGGCAACCAGCAGCGCCCCCTGGATCTTGAGATCGCTCAGCTGTTTGGGGAGCAGCCTGTCAATGTGCAGAGCCAGCGGAATTGTCGCGAACAAGAAGAAGAGGGATATATACCTGAATTGATACAGTCCCAGGAACAAGAACAACCAGCCCAACAGCCGCGCCTCGAGAGGGACAGCGGACGAGACCGCGTAGCGCAATTCAAGCGCGGCAAACATCAACATGAAGATGATGCCTGGGATGCTCCCGGGCATGCTCATCTCGTGATAGTAGGATAGCCATTCGGTGATGTAGGCTTGGACAAAGTGGCCCAATGTCGCCGTCACGCCCTGGTAGATGTGCCAGCCGAGGGGATTGATCAGGATTGCAACAAGGCAGGCGATGCCCGCGACGCCGTAGAGCTTGACGGCTGCCCCGTCCCGTCGCAGCAAAGCCACACCGCCAAAAACGCCGATGATGAGAAAGCCGAGCAGAAAGCCGCCGTGCAGATTGACCCAAAGGACCATGATCGCGGGCAACAGGAGGCATCGCGTTCGCCTCAGGCATTCTCCATAGAAAATGACGGCAAACAGCATCGTCGCCGTGTTGGGCGACGCGGCAAGATAGACGTTCGGGGCGGTCGGGAAGCTCGGATAGAGCAGACATGCAGCGAAAACGGCAATGCTGACCGCGGCCGCCGAAGCGCCGCTGCTCCGGCAAAGCAAGGTCAGATATCCGGTGATGATTGCGCCACACGCAACGACCGATATCGTCAGGCCAGGAAACCCGGTATATTGAAACAACAGGCTGGCCAGCACGTCCCAGAGCCAGGACAGGTTATACCATTGCCTGTCTCCGAGCGTGAATGACCAGGGATCCTGGAAGGGGATGTCGCCGCGGTTTCTGATCAAGTCGCCGGCGGCGAGGTGCCAGCCCAGATCGTAGTGGCTGAGCAGGAACTGTGCGTTCGACAGGTAATACACGGACGTGAAGGCAATCAGGAAGACGTAGAGTCCGATTCCCTGAAACTGGGTTCCGATCGCCTTCACGCTCCCGTCAGGCCGAGCGTCGTCCCAAGCCTCCAGCGCGTTCATAAGCGGCACCACGATCGGCGCGAGCCTCCCGGAGGGGCCCCGCATGTTTTTTGGGTCCGCATGAACAGATGCAGACGAAGCGTCGCTTTACGGCGCCCGACCTAAGGTTGAGTAAACAAGCCTCGTTCAATTTGGCGGCAAATGACCGGGCCATCGTTCTGGTTAACGAATGCAAGCGTCGAGATCGCGCATCTTCAAGAACCACGGCTGCACGCAGCGGCGCCCGCTCCACATCGAGCCCCTACCGCGACATCAGGAACGACTGACCTGGCAGGGGATCACGCCGCTAGTCCTTGTGATGCAGAACCCGGGCAAATCCCGCCGCGGGAACGCGGAAAGCTGTCTTTCCGGATTGGGGTTGGAGGTCTCAACGAAATTGGGATAGTAATTCCAGCCGGTCATCGCGAGAAAAAGGTTCGGGGACGGAAATGACCTATTGTTGCGGCATCTTGGTGCGCGAAGGCCTGGTGATGATTGCGGACACCCGCACCAATGCCGGCCTCGACAATGTCTCCACCTTCCGCAAGCTGCACATCTTCGCAAAACCCGGCGATCGCATCATGGCGATTGCCAGCGCCGGCAATCTCGCCATCAGCCAGTCGGTGCTCTCGACCCTGACGGAAGGGATGGAAGACCCCGACACGGGCGAGATCGAGACCTTGATGAACGCGCCGACCATGTTCCAGGCGGCGCAGCGCATCGGTCGCGCCATTCGCCAGATCCATGCGACCGAAGGGCCGGCGCTGAAGTCCGAGGATGTCTCCTTCGACGTCTCCTTCCTGTTCGGCGGCCAGATCAAGGGCGCGCGCATGCGCCTGTTCATGGTCTACACCGCCGGCAATTTCATCGAATGCACCACCGACACGCCATACCTGCAGATCGGCGAACACAAATACGGCAAGCCAGTGCTCGACCGCGCCATGCATTACGACGTCGAACTCTACGAGGCGCTGAAGACCGGATTGATCTCGATGGATTCCACCATGCGCTCCAATCTCGGCGTCGGGCTGCCGATCGACGTGCTGGTGGTGCGCAACGATGTCTGCGATGCCGATCTCAACCACCGCATCGAGGCGGGCGAACCCTATTTCCACGATCTGCGCTCGCGCTGGTCGGCGGCGCTGCGCGCGGCGCACCGGAACATTCCGCTGCCGCCCTACAAGTCCGAATCCGAAGCCCAAAAGTCAAAAGAAGAGGAAAAACGATGAGCGAGGCAGCACACAAGATTGCGGTCGTGACCGGCGCAGGCACCGGCGTCGGACGCGCCGCGGCGCTGGCGCTGATGAAGACAGGGTTTACGGTGGTGCTGGCCGGGCGGCGCCTCGACAAGCTCGAGGAGACGCAGAAGCTCGGCGAGAGCGTGGGCAAGAGCCTTCCCGTGGTGGCGGACATGACCAATCCCGCATCCATCGCCGCGCTGTTCGCCAAGGTGATGCAGACCTATGGCAGGCTCGACCTGCTCTTCAACAATGCCGGCATGGGCGCGCCCGCGGTCCCCTTCGAGGATCTGAGCCTCGCGCAGTGGCAGGCGGTGGTCAACACCAACCTCACCGGCCCCTTCCTGTGCACCCAGCACGCCTTCCGCATCATGAAGGACCAGACGCCGCGCGGCGGCCGCATCATCAACAACGGCTCGATCTCGGCGCATGCGCCGCGCCCCTTCTCCGCCGCCTATACCTCGACCAAACACGCCATCACGGGCCTCACCAAAGCGAGCAATCTCGATGGCCGCGCCTATGACATCGCGGTCGGCCAGGTCGATATCGGCAATGCCGCGACGCCGATGACCGAGCGCATGGTCGAGGGCGTGCTGCAGCCCGACGGCCGCAAGATGCCGGAGCCGCGCATGGACTCCAAGGCGGTCGGCGATGCCGTGGCCTACATGGCCAGCCTGCCGCTCGATGCCAATGTGCTGTTCATGACGGTGATGGCCTCGAAGATGCCGTTCGTGGGACGGGGGTAGAACGGCGGGCCATTGTTTCAAACGGGCGACGCTCTCTCACCGTCATCCTGAGGCGCGAGCGGAGCGAGCCTCGAAGGATGAACGGCCCCGGTGCTCGCAGCCGGGCCGTCGCCCTTCGAGGCTCGCGTTCCGCGAGCACCTCAGGGTGACGGTGAGAATTGGAAGTCCGCGGTCAATTCCAACACTCACTCCAGCCGGTCCACGTCGCGCAGCGTGGGAAACAGCTTCATCCAGGCGAGCGCCACGGCGACCGTGGCGACGCCGCCGAGCACGGCGGCGGGCACCGTGCCGAACAGCGCCGCGGTGACGCCGCTTTCGAACTGGCCGAGATTGTTGGAGGCGTTGATGAAGAGGAAATTCACCGCGCCCACCCGTCCGCGCATCTCGTTCGGCGTCGCCAATTGCACCAGCGAGAAGCGGATCACGACGCTGACATTGTCCGCCGCCCCGAGCACGGCGAGCGCGAGCACCGAGAGCCACATCCAGTGCGACAGCGCAAACACGACCGTGGCCACGCCGAACACGATCACCGCCTGAAACATGCGCAAGCCGACGTGCCGGCGGATGGTATGACGCGCGAGGTAAGAGGTCATCAGCAGCGCGCCGACCGCCGGCGCCGCGCGCAGGATGCCGAGGCCGAGCGGGCCCGCCGTCAGGATATCGCGGGCATAGATCGGCAGCAGCGCGGTGACGCCGCCGAACAGCACCGCGAACAGATCGAGCGAGATCGTACCAAGGATGGGCGGACTCTGGCGGATGAAATGCACGCCGGCGAACAGATCGCCCGGCGTTGCGTCGCCCTTCTCCGCCGCTTCGGGCTCGTCCGGTTGCATGAGCTGGATGGCGCCGACCAACAGCGCAGCCAGGAGCCAGAACAGCACCATGATTGCATAGGGCAAGCCGGGCGAAACGGCATAGGCCAAGCCGCCGAGCGCGGGGCCAGCGATCGTGGCCAATTGCGCGGCGCCGCTCGACAGGGCGGTGGCGCGCTGCAGCGCCCCCTTCGGCGCAATCAGCGGCAACAGCGCCGCGGTCGCCGGATTCTCGAACGCGGCCGTCGTACCCAGCACCAGGGTGGCCACAAAGATGTGAACCACGTTGAGCCAGCCGGCAAAGGCGCCCCAGGCGAGAAAGGCCGTCGTCAGGGCCTCCGCAAGCTGGCACGCCTGCATGATTCGCTTGCGCTCGTAGCGATCCGCGGCGTGTCCCGCAACGAACACCAGAAACGCGGTCGGAAGAAAGCCGACCAGTCCCACCATCCCGAGCGCGAAGGCGCTGGCGGTCAGATCGTAGATCTGCCAGCCCATCGCCACGATCCCCACCAGGCTCGCAAGGCGCGACAGGCTTCGCGAGGACAGGAAGAGCAGGAACGAGGATTGCTTGAGCAGCGCGCCGGCGCTCACGGACAGCACGGAGGACATAACGGATCGGTGACCGAGGAGACCGGCCTTGTCAATTCTTCAAGTTGCAGCGGGAGGCGGCATTGCACTGCAATCAGGGCTCGGCATAATCGAGAACCAGGGCCGCATGGGGGACACATGCTTCAACTGCAATCGGCGATCGGCATCATCGCACTGCTCGCGATTGCCTGGATGTTGGGCGAGAACCGCCGCGCGGTGTCGCTGAGACAGGCTGCGATCGGACTGGTGGCGACGCTTGTCACCGCCGTCGTGCTGATCAAACTGCCGTTGGTCGCGCACGCCTTCGGCGCGATCAACGCCGCGGTTGAGACCATCTCGGCGGCCTCGCGCGCCGGCACCTCCTTCGTGTTCGGCTATGTCGGCGGCGCACCTGCGCCGTTCGACGTCAAGGCGCCGGGCGCCGACTTCATCCTCGCCTTCCAGGCGCTGCCGATCGTGCTGGTCATGAGCGTGCTGACCACGCTGCTGTTCTATTGGCGGGTGCTGCCGCCGGTGGTGCGCGGCATGGCCTGGCTGCTCGAGCGCACGCTCGGCGTCGGCGGCGCGGTCGGCCTGTCGACGGCGGCCAACATCTTCCTCGGCATGGTCGAGGCGCCGCTGTTCGTGCGTCCGTATCTGGCGAAGATGACGCGCAGCGAATTGTTTCTGGTGATGACCGGCGGCATGGCCGGCATCGCCGGCACCGTGCTCGTGCTCTACGCGACGCTGCTGGCCCCGCTGATTCCCGATGCCGCCGCGCATTTCGTGATCGCCTCCGTGCTCGGCGCACCCGCCGCTATCCTCATCAGCCTGATCATGGTGCCCGAGACCGGCGATCATCTGACCGGCGGCGCGCTCGGCGAGGATCCCAAGATGGAAGCGTCGAGCACCATGGATGCAATCGTCAAGGGCACCGCGGCCGGGCTCGAGCTATTGCTCAACATCGTTGCCATGCTGATCGTGCTGGTGGCGCTGGTCTATCTCGCCAACGCAATCCTCGGCCTGCTGCCGCATGTCGGCGGCGCCGCGATCTCGCTGCAGCGGCTGCTTGGGCTCGTGATGGCGCCGGTGTGCTGGCTGATGGGACTGCCGTGGTCGCAAGCGGTGACCGCCGGCAGCCTGATGGGCACCAAGACGGTGCTCAACGAGTTGATCGCCTATATCGACCTGTCGAAGCTCGCGCCTGATGCCCTTGATACGCGCTCGCGGCTGATCATGCTCTATGCCATGTGCGGCTTCGCCAATTTCGGCAGCCTCGGCATCATGATCGGCGGCCTCGGCACCATGGCGCCGGAGCGGCGCGAGGAGATCAACGCGCTGGGCGTGAAGTCGATCGTCTCGGGCACGCTGACCACGTGCCTGATGGGCGCGATCGTGGGGGTGATGACTTAAGCTGCGCCAATCAGCGATGGCCGAAGGCCAGTGGCGAGGCGCCGGGCGGCAGGTCGGAGTGGATATCGCTGTCCACGAGCCCCGAGCCTTGGCCTTGCTGGGCGAAGCCCGCCCCGAACGAGAAGCTGAGATTCGAGGTGGGGCGGAATTCCACGCCGACATGGGAGCTGTAGCCGGCGACCGTGCTGGAGTTGGGATTGCTGAAGGAACTGCTCAGAGCCGTGCCGAGACCCGAGTCATATTTCAAACTACCGACGCTGCCGAACACCATGACGGGCGAGTTCTGGAAGTTATAGCCGAATTGCGCACCATCGTAATGGAGATTGCCGAACGCGCCGCCCGAGGCGATGCCGCTCATGCCGAAACCCAACGTGCTGCGTTCGGTGCCGACAAACATGCCGTTCGAGAAATTGTAGCGCGACACGGAACTCCCGCCGGCATCGCCGTAGGTGAAGCCCGGAAAGTTGCCGTAAGTGGTCGCCCCCTGCCCGCTCGCATCGGTAAGGCCCATGGGCCAGCCCGGCGTCCAATATGTCAGGGGGGCGGTCTGGGCATGCACAGCTTGGCCGCCGAGACAGACCGAGGCCAACAGGATTGGGAGAATTGATTTGAATGAGGACATGGGCATTCGCGTCATCGTGGAGTGCCGAAATTATAACCGCCAAAGATCAACAAAACCAGTGCAGCGGTTGTGGTCATTCGAGGGCGATGCGCAGCGTCGAACTATGGTGCGCACTTGCGCACCTGAGAATCTCGAGATTCCGGGTTCGGTCCTGCCGGACCGCCCCGGAATGACGAGCAGAACCTTGGTCACGCCGTCAACTCGACCGTCTTGAAATCCGCCGGCAGGATGATCTCCAGCACCTCGGCATCGTCGGAATAGTCGAGGATCATGTGCTTGACCTTCGGCGGCTGGGTCCAGGCGCTGCCCGCTTGCATCAAGGTCTCGCCTTGTCCTTCCATGTAGGTCTTCACCCAGCCCTTGAGCACATAGACCATCTGAAAATCGACGGCATGGAAATGCAGCTTGGAGACTTCGGCCGGATTGCACGGACCGGTGAAGCGAATGACATGCGCGCGGGCGAGCCCACTCGTTGCGTCGGCGATGCCGAGGTCACGGTATTTCGCGTAAGCGCGCAGGCCGTCGGCCTTGAAATCCTCCTCGCGATGATGACTTACAGCGATACGCTGCCTGGGCTTGCTGCGCGGCTTCGCCGCCACGCTGCGGGCCTTGGATGTGCTGCGGGTTTTGGCTGCTACGGCGTTGCGGGTCGATGATTTTGCGTTGGCGTGCCGGCCGGTCCACTTCTTGGTGACGGCGGGCCGCGCAGCCGGTCGTGAGGCGGCTTTCTTCTTGGGCATGTGTGCCTCCCTGATGTTTGAACGAGAGAGGCTAACACAAATGCGGTTTGGTAGGGTGGGCAAAGCGAAGCGTGCCCACCAGCAGCGATGTGCCGTGCTGCGCTGCGCTTTGCCCGCCCTGCAAATGCCCTCAGTGCAATCTGAACACGCCGTCGACGGCGCGCAGCTCGGCGGGCTTGATCAGCCGGGAATGCGCCACGGTGACGGAGTGCAGCGGTCCCTCGAGCTTCTGCTGCCAGAAGGCGAGGAAGTCCTGCAGCGCAGGAAATTTCGGAAACAGATCGTAATTCTGCCAGACATAGGTCTGCAGCAACGAAGGATGATCCGGCATGCGATAGAGAATCTGCGCCGTCGTCAGCCCGTAACCCAACACCTGTTTCCGAAAGTCGTCGGAAACACCCCCAACCCGCGAAACCATGCCAACCTCCATTGCTGGAGCGCATTGTCTGGGATGGCGACTCGTAACTTGAGCCACCCGGTCGAGATGCGCTCACATGAGAGAAATGTGACGCACGAAACCAACCCATCACAAGCCTAAATGTTTAACGAGTTGTTGAAATTTGCCGCGTTAGCAGCAGCTTACCGCACGTGCTAATACGGGGTTCGGAGGCCTGCGGAGCCGCATTAACGACGATAAAAATTGTTGGCAGACACTGATTTCGAGTGCCAATTTTTTCGCTAAAAGCCCTTGCCCCCGCCAGATTTCCCGCTTATCTCCGGTGCGCCTGCGCTGGCACTCACCGCGCTGGATTGCTAATACCCGGGAACTCACTAACAATTTCAGTATCTTAGGAGGACTGCATGAAATTCCGTCCGCTTCACGATCGCGTCGTGGTCAAGCGCATCGACGCCGAGGAGAAGACCGCTGGCGGCATCATCATTCCCGACACGGCCAAGGAAAAGCCCTCCCAGGGGGAAGTGATCGCCGTTGGCCCCGGCGGCCGCGACGAGAGCGGCAAGCTGATCCCGATCGACATCCAGGTCGGCGACCGCGTGCTGTTCGGCAAGTGGTCCGGCACCGAGGTCAAGATCGACGGCCAGGAGCTCTTGATCATGAAGGAGAGCGACATCATGGGCGTTCTCACCGACGCCGGCTCCAAGAAGAAGGCCGCCTAACCCGCCTCTCGCAACGCTCACCCTGAGGAGCGCCGCGAGGCGCCTCCTTAAAAGGGTGAAGATCTCAAACACTCAGGGAAACCAGAAATGTCAGCAAAAGAAGTCAAATTCGGCGTCGACGCGCGCGACCGCATGCTGCGCGGTGTCGACATTCTCTCCAACGCCGTGAAGGTCACCCTCGGTCCGAAGGGCCGCAACGTGGTGCTCGACAAGTCCTTCGGTGCGCCCCGCATCACCAAGGACGGCGTGACCGTTGCCAAGGAAATCGAGCTCGACGACAAGTTCGAGAACATGGGCGCCCAGATGGTGCGCGAAGTCGCCTCCAAGTCCGCTGACGCGGCCGGCGACGGCACCACCACCGCGACCGTGCTCGCCGCCGCCATCGTCCGCGAAGGCGCCAAGGCGGTTGCCGCCGGCATGAACCCGATGGATCTGAAGCGCGGTATCGACCTGGCAGTGGACGCCGTGGTCGCCGACCTCGTCAAGAATTCCAAGAAGGTCACCTCGAACGAGGAGATCGCCCAGGTCGGCACCATCTCGGCCAACGGCGATGCCGAGATCGGCAAGTTCCTCGCGGACGCCATGAAGAAGGTCGGCAACGAGGGCGTGATCACGGTCGAGGAAGCCAAGTCGCTGGAGACCGAGCTCGACGTCGTCGAGGGCATGCAGTTCGACCGCGGCTACATCTCACCCTACTTCATCACCAACGCCGACAAGATGCGCGTGGAGATGGACGATGCCTACATCCTCATCAACGAGAAGAAGCTCTCCTCGCTGAACGAGCTGCTGCCGCTGCTGGAAGCCGTGGTGCAGACCGGCAAGCCGCTCGTCATCGTCGCCGAGGACGTCGAGGGCGAGGCGCTGGCCACCCTGGTCGTGAACCGCCTGCGCGGCGGCCTGAAGGTCGCTGCCGTCAAGGCGCCGGGCTTCGGCGACCGCCGCAAGGCCATGCTGCAGGACATCGCGATCCTGACCGGCGGCCAGGCGATCTCGGAAGATCTCGGCATCAAGCTCGAGAACGTCACCCTCAACATGCTCGGCCGCGCCAAGAAGGTGATGATCGACAAGGAGAACACCACGATCGTCAACGGCGCCGGCAAGAAGGCCGACATCGAGGCGCGCGTGGCGCAGATCAAGGCGCAGATCGAGGAGACCACCTCGGACTACGATCGTGAGAAGCTGCAGGAGCGTCTCGCCAAGCTCGCGGGCGGCGTCGCGGTGATCCGCGTCGGCGGCGCGACCGAGGTCGAGGTGAAGGAGCGCAAGGACCGCGTGGATGACGCGATGCATGCGACCCGCGCGGCTGTGGAAGAAGGCATCGTTCCGGGCGGCGGCGTCGCCCTGCTCCGTGCTTCCGAGCAGCTCAAGGGCATTCGCACCAAGAACGACGACCAGAAGACCGGCGTCGAGATCGTGCGCAAGGCTCTGTCCTGGCCGGCTCGCCAGATCGCCATCAACGCGGGCGAGGACGGCTCGGTCATCGTCGGCAAGATCCTCGAAAAGGATCAGTATGCCTTCGGC
The DNA here is from genome assembly GCA_035652015.1 of Bradyrhizobium sp. GTDB lineage: Bacteria > Pseudomonadota > Alphaproteobacteria > Rhizobiales > Xanthobacteraceae > Bradyrhizobium. The sequence goes on from DASREP010000102.1 coordinate 187,735, forward strand.
TTCGACAGCCAGACCGGCGAATATGGCAACCTGGTCAGCAAGGGCATCATCGACCCGACCAAGGTGGTGCGCGCCGCGATCCAGAACGCAGCCTCCGTGGCCGCGCTCCTGATCACGACCGAAGCCATGGTCGCCGAGCTGCCGAAGAAGAACGCTCCGGCCGGCGGCGGCATGCCCCCGGGCGGCGGCATGGGCGGCATGGACTTCTAAGTCCACAGCTCAAGGCGAGAGATCAAGAAATGCAAAACCCCGGCAGCAATGCCGGGGTTTTTGTTTGGCCTGCGGCGAGGTCACCGCACCAGCATCCCGATCCGCTCGGTGCGGACGACAGGGGCGGCACCGCCCTCGCCCGCCGCGCGCGAGAAGAAAATCATGCGCACGCGGCCGACCAGATTCTCGTAGGGGACATAGCCCATCTGCCGCAGCACGCGGCTGTCGATCGAGTTGTCGCGGTTGTCACCCATCACGAAGACATGGCCCGGCGGCACGGTGAAGAGATTGGTGTTGTCATAGAAGCCATTGTCGACGCAATCGAGGGTCTCATAGCTCCTGCCATTCGCCAGCGTCTCGCGCCAGCGCTTCACAGGACGACTTGTCGCCGAGCCGCAAGCAGCACCGCCGGCATAGTCCGCGATCCGCTCGCGGGTGACGGGCATATCGTTGAGATAGAGCCGGCCGTCCTTCATCTGGATGCGGTCGCCCGGCAGGCCGACAACGCGTTTGACGAAATCGGTCGAGACATCGTTCGGTGCACGGAACACGACGACGTCGCCTCGCTGCGGCTCGGATGCCAAGATGCGCCCCGAGAACAGCGGCGGCGAGAACGGCAGCGAAAAGCGGCTGTAGCCGTAGGTGAACTTCTCGACAAAGAAATAGTCGCCGACCAGCAGGGTCGGCATCATCGAGGCGGCCGGGACGTTGAACGGCTGGTAGAGCAGCGTGCGAATAGAGACCGCGAGCAGAAAAGAAACCAGTACGGCGTTCAGCACATAGGTTGCGATCGTCCGCCAAAAACCGAAATGCTGCACCCGCGCCAGCATCAGCATGAACACCACGGTCGACCAGAGACCGAACGCGCCGACGAGGACCGCGAGAATGTTGTGCTGCGGGAGGCGATCGCCAGCGACGGCACCGGCGATCAGAACCACAACGAAACCGAGAATGCTGGGCACCGCACTCCAGGCAATGACCGCACGAAGGGCAAGGGGCGGCGCCCGGCCGCCGAGCAGTCTACTGATCCAGTTCAGGATCAGGGCTGAAATATAGAGCCAGACCGGCCCCACGATGGCGCAGATCAGCACGAAGCCAAGCCAGAAGCGCCAATCCGCAAGCAGGCCCTCGGCACCGAAGGCCACCAACTCGCCATACAGGCCGGCCATCGCCCCGAGAATTGCAAGCAGCAGGACCAGATGCCGCGGCCGCGTCCCGACGATCCCTTCGATGGTTAGCCGCGGGCTGAGCCACAGGGTGAGCCATGGCGATCGGAAGCTTTGGTCCGGCGTCGACGTCATAGAGGTCCCTCCCGCAAAAGCAACGACCTGGATTGTATATCAGCAGCACATTGCGTTCGATCGTGTGACCTGCCTCACACGTTCATGCCCTCGCCGTTTCCGCAAACGCTTCCCTGATCCAGTCAATGACGGCGCGCGCAGCGGGATCGCGCTTGAGATGGTTCTGCACCAAAAGCCAGACGTCGCGTCGCCGCGGCAACAGTGTTGCGCGCAATCTGCGATCGGCCAACAACTCGCGACAAAAATACTCCGGCAAGACACCGACCGCCTGATGCGTCATCAGGAGCGTCCGGATGAGGCGAAGATTGTCCGCGACGCAGCGGGCATGCTGCTGCAATCCCTTCGCTTTCAGAAGCGCAGTCTCCGGAATCGCGCCAAGCTCCTCCGGATAGGCACAGACGAGGGGCTTCACATCCCTGTCGAAAACAGGTTCGATCAGGAACAGCCTGAACTCGCCGAGCTTGGTGATTGTGAAGTCGCCTTTGTCCGGCTTGTTCAGCCGGATCGCGAGATCGGCCTGCCAGCGCGAGAACTTCACGTTCCCGCTGGACGTGAGGAAGTGCAGGCTGAGGCCGGGATTTCGCACCAGCAGGTCGCCGGCACGCGGCGCCAGAATCTCTTCCGCGACAGCATTGGTCGAGGCGATGCGGAAGCGACCGGCGAGACCCGGCACCGCATTGCCGGCCTGCTCGATGTCGGCGACATGGCGCGCCATCGCCTGGATGTGGGCCAGGATCGTCTCGCATTGCCGCGTCGGCCGGCGCAGGCCGTCGATGGAATCGAACAGCCGCAACTGTAGCGTGCGCTCGATCCGCGCGAGCCTCCGGCCAACGGTGGTCTCGTCGATGCGCAGCCGCGCGCCGGCGGCGGCATAGGTGCCTTCGTCCCTGATCGCGGCAATGATGCGCAGGTCGTCCCAATTCATGTGGCCATGGCTAGCACCGGCTGTGGCGGCCTGCAATATTGCAGCCGCCTGCTGCAAAATTCCTGCATAATGGCAGCCAAGGATTGAGATAGCCTGCAGCCGTCGACCAGGCCCGAAAGCCGCCATCGCGCGTCGGCGCGTCAAACCGGAGAGCATCATGCTGCAGCTCTATTTCTGCCCGATGGCCTGTTCGCTCGCGAGCCGTATTGCGCTGATGGAAGCCGGTATCGAAGCGCGCTACCGCCTCGTCAATATCTGGACCAAGAAGCTGGTCGAGAACGACCGCGACTTTTGCGAGATATCGTCCAAGGGCGCGGTGCCGGTGCTCGAGCTTGCGAACGGCGAGCGGCTCACAGAGAGCGCAGCCGTGCTGCAATATATCGCCGACCTGAAGCCCGACACGGGCCTCGCGCCACCGCGAGATGATCCCGACCGCTACCGCCTGCAGGAATGGCTGAGTTTCACGGGCAGCGAGATCCACAAGGCGTTTCTGTTCCCGACCTTCTGGTACAAGGATGATGCAGCAAAGGCCGCGGCGCGCGAGCGGATCAGCAAAAGCCTGTCGATCGCCGCCGATCATTTGAGCCGCCGCGACCACCTGGTCGGCGGCCGCTTCACCGTCGCCGACGCCCATCTCGCCTGGGCGCTGCTGTTGCTTCGACCCGCAGGGGTCGATGTCGCCAACTGGCCGTCGCTGGCCGATTATCTTGCGCGGATGCGGGATCGTCCGCAGGTCAAGGCGGCGATCGAGACGGAGACTGCCTTGTATAAGACGCTGGCGGCCTGACCGGACGCCCTACTCCACCCGCGCCACGACCGCGAGCTTGCGGATGCCCAGGTTGCGATAGGCGTTGAGGAACGCATAGTAGTCGCGGAACGAGACGCAGCCGTTGGAATCGCCGTTGGGGCCGAGCATGTAGGTGTGCGCGAGCAGACCCTCGCGGCCGTAGATCGCATTCTCGCCGCCGATCGGATTGAGCCGCAGCGCCGGCACGCCATGGAACAGCGCCTCGCGCGGCTTCAGCTCATAGATATGCGGCGGTGTCACGCCGCGCATGCGGATCGGCGCGGAGTTCGGATCGTCGAGCTTGGAGCCGAGGCCGGAATGGGCTTCCAGCTTAGTGCCGTCTGGCAGGTACACCATGTGCGCCGAGATGTCGTAGACCGCGGTCGAGCGGTCATAGGGCGGCGAGCCGCCATGCATCGGGTTCTGCTCATGCCCGATCGAATCGGTCACACTGGCGTCGGCCGACGCATAGGCAAGCATCGCACCTTGGGAGTCCCGCTTGCCCCACAGCTTGTCCACAATGCTCGACCGCGAGGTCAGCGACATCATGGCGACCTTGGCACGCTCGGCCATGTCACGCAGCGAGGCGCCGCCGGATCTTGCGGCGGGTTTGGTCTCGACCGGATGCGCCGGCGGCGGCACGTTCATCGCAACCTGCGACGGCGGCTGCTTTGATGCAGGTTCCTTCGACCTCGCAGCCTCGGCCAGCCTCGGCGCGTCTGCAGGCCTTGATGCGGCCGCAACCTTCGGCGCCTCAGGCGGGGGCGCGGCTTCCGCTGCACGCGAGGCAACGCCGGTCGGCTCGGAGGCCGCAAAGCGCTCGTTGAATTCGGATGGCGTGAGTGGGACCGCGGGCGCGGGCCTGGCGCGCTCGGCAATCACGGGCAACGAAGCAAAGGCGTCCTTGATCGCCTGGGCGGCGCTGCGCGTCGGGGCTTGCGGCGCGGACGTCGCCACCGGCTCCTCATAGCCTCCGCCACCAATCGTCGGATAGACGCTTGCGGAAATGATCTTGCTATAGACGGTCCAGCTGCAGCCAAGCACGAGGCATGCAATCGCAGCCCCGCCGACAAAGCCAGCTTTCCCCGACGATTTCTGACGGTTTCGCACCGTCACAGCTACTCTGGCCAACGCTACTCTACTCTTACTGACCCACCAGGCGCCCGAACCCGTCCAGTTCGTTTCGCTCGATGCTTCGCCGGTCAACTGGTCATCGGCACAGCATCCCACGGAGGCGCAGAGCGTCATTAAGGCCACTTTTAGTTAAATGCGGATTAAGTCCGCGCGGGTGTGAGGGCCCCTCGTAAACAGCGGTCTTTTCCGGCGAAAATACGGCCGGCGGCCCCGTCATAATCCGGGGAGGCGCTGCGGTACCGCTGCGTACCGACAAGGTATTGGACGGTACCAAGGCCAGAAATAGGCCCCCATGTGGCCGTCGCTCGCCTGTCCGCGAGGGCCGTGACATCTGCCGGTCAAACCAAGGGCGATGGCACTCGCCCTTGGGCCACAGTAAGCTTTGAGAAGCGATTCGTACCTGCGTTGTTTGCAACCACCGGCCGGGAACGCTTTCCCGGACGCATCAGGAGAAATTCATGCAGCGCGCGGGACGCAAGCTGGCATTCGTGTTGGCCTCATCCAATCATGGCACGATGATCGTCAACCGGCTGGACTATCGCATGGTCGATGCCGACCGCGGCTATGGCGTCGGCTTCCAGGTGCTGGAGACCGGCAATTTCGATCCCGAGGAAGTGACGCTCGCGGTCAACCTTTTGGCAACGCGCCGGAGACTTTACGGCGATGGCGTGGTGGCGATCGATTGTGGCGCCAATATCGGCGTGCACACCATCGAATGGGCCACCCACATGACCAACTGGGGGTCGGTGCTCTCGATCGAGGCGCAGGAGCGCATCTACTACGCGCTGGCCGGAAATATCGCGATCAACAACTGCTTCAACGCGATTGCAGTCCACGCGGCGGTATCGTCGGAAAGCGGCATGCTGTCGATCCCAACACCCAACTATCTGCTTCCCTCGTCATTCGGCAGCCTCGAGCTTCGCCAGCGCAGCGGCAACGAGTTTATCGGCCAGGCCATCGACTATACGCAAAATATGTCCACCATCCGCAAGCTCGCGATCGATGACTTCAAACTGCCCCGGCTGGACCTGATCAAGCTCGACGTCGAAGGCATGGAGCTCGAAGCGCTCGAAGGTGCCAAGGAAACCATCAGGCGCACGCATCCGATCATGCTGATCGAGAGGATCAAGGCCGACGCAACCGAGCTGGTGCAATGGTTGTCCGCGCAAGGCTATGAGATGATCGATGCCGGCATCAACATGCTGGTGATCCATGCAAGCGACAAGACGCTTGCTGAGCTCAAGCCCAGGCTGCAACCGTCAGCGGCCTGAGAGAGCGCGTGAGTCATTTCAAACCGTCATCCTGAGGCGCTCGCGTCAGCGAGCCTCGAAGGGTGACGGCCCGGCTCTCGCAGCGGGGCCGTTCATCCTTCGAGGCCGACGCTTCGCGCCGGCACCTCAGGATGACGGATCGAAATGCTTCACACGCTGTCGGGATGATTGGTCAAGGCAGAAGCTCGGGCGGCGGCGAGTGATCGATCACGTCGCCCTTGGGCCCGCGCACCAGGTCTAGTCCGTAGGTCTCGATCACCAGCGGCCCGCGCTTGCGCGGGAGCTCCGCAACTCGTTCGACCTGCCCGAAATGCTGTTTCAGATAAGGCGACTCCCACGGCCGCACCTCGTCGACATAGAGCAACGGGCCCGCAAGTTTGGCCGCATCGGGCTCACCCATATTGACCCAGCGGATGCGCTGGTCCGGCTGCACGACGCAGCTGCCGCGCGGCATGTAAAAGGTGAGCCAGCTGGTGGTGCCGTAGTCGGGCACCAGCAGGCAAGTGGCGCCGGTGCGCGCCCGCACCGCCTCGATCTCGCTGGCCAGCTCGCGCCAGCCGACGCCGACGCTGCGCACGGTCGCATCGCGCCTAAATCCCGTCAGCACCCCGGTATTGGCCTGCACGATCAGCCCTGCGAACATCACGATGCCGACCGGCGCGGCCCAGCGCAGGCAGACATCGGCCAACGCCTGCGCGCGGCGCTGCCATGGCACGAGCTGTGCCGCAACCGCCGCCGCAATGACAAAGGGCGGATAGACCGGCGCGAACCAGTTCGCCTCGACCCGCGCATGAAGTGAATGCCAGAGAAAATAGAGCGTGATGGTCCAGAACATCGAATTGATCAGCGCGCGCGCAGCCAAAGCGCCGATCTTGTGGCGGATCAGGGCATAGAGCCCCATCGCGCCAAGGATGAAGACCGAAGGCGTCGCAAAGGCGAACTGGGTCGGGATGAGTTCGGCGAGGTAGCCGGGACGAAACTGTGAGATTTCCGCCCTGCCCGTGACCTGCTTGAGGAACGAGACCCATTGGTGGTCGGCGTTCCAGAGAATGACCGGCAGAAACAACGCGGCTGCAAGCAGCCCGCCGAGATAGGGCCAGGCCGTGACAAGCCAGCGCCGCTGCCGCGGCGTCACCAACACCCAGATCAGGATCGCCGGTCCAAAGAACAGTGCAGTGTATTTTGACAGCAGCGCCGCCCCGACCGCGGCGCCAACCGCAAGCCACCACGGCCCGCGTTCGCTCTCCAGCAGCTTGGCAAGGCAGAACAGCACGAGGCTGGACGTCACGAGCAGCGGCGCATCCGGCGTGACGATCATGGTGCCAATGGCTGCGATCAGCGTGACATTGATGAGGAGCGCTGCGCTCGCCGCGAGGCGGATGCCGCCGAACAGGATCGAGGCGGTGCGAAAAATCCAGTAGCTCATCGGCAGTGCCAGCAGCACCGAGACCAGGCGCACGCCAAGTTCGGTGTCGCCGGCAGTCATGGTGCCGGCACGGATGACGAGCGCGACCATCGGCGGATGGTCGTAATAACCGCCGGCAAGATGCTTGGACCACAGCCAGTAATAGGCTTCGTCAAAGGTGAGTGGCGTCCATGCGGCGGCGACCAGCCGCAGCGCGGTCAGACCAACGATGATGAGAGCCGTATTGCGGACGAGCCGCCGGTCGCCCGGGCTCACCGGCAGCGTCATCGCTTGCGCCAGACGAACAGCCCGGACATTGCGTAGTTCCACACCACGCCCATCAGCGCGCCCGCAGCACCTGCGAGCCACCAGATCGGCTCCTGGTCATAGACCGAAAAAGCCACGCCGACGTTGGCAAACAGGCCGACGCTGCAGACCAGATAGAATGCCAAAAGGCCACGCAGGATGGCAAACCCCTTCAGCCGCTGGTCGCGATAGGTCAGGAAATTGTTGAGGATGAAATTGCTGGTCATGGCGACGAAGGCACCGAGAGCTTGCGCCTCCGCGAACGGCAGGTCCAAGACATTCAGGCCCAGAAACAACGTACCGAGATGCACGAACAGACCCGTGCCGCCAACCATGGCGAACAAAAGAAAGCGCAGCGACACAACGTCATTGGTGAGCTTGGCGAGCACGAGGCCAAGGAAATCCAGCGCCACCATGGAATCGAGCTTGCTCTCGCCATGCAGCCGCGAGCCGAACGTATAGGGCACCTCGATGGTCTTCAGCTTGCCGTGGGCCGTCGCGATCACGTCGAGCAGGATCTTGAACCCCTGCGTCGACAGTGATGGCGCGAGTTCTTCGAACCGGTCGCGCCGGATCATGAAAAAGCCGCTCATGGGATCGGCGACCTCGACCCCGAGCGCGCGCTTGGCGACTTCGGTGGCAAAGGCACTGGCGCTGGCGCGGTGCTTGTTGAAACTGTCGGCGCTGCCGCCCGCGATATAGCGGCTGCCGATCACGAGCTCGGCCGCGCCACTCGCGAGCAGCGACAGCATTCTTGGCAGCTGCGTCTCGTCGTGCTGCAGGTCGGCATCCATGACGGCGGCATAGGGCGCGGAGGAGGCAAGGATCCCCTCAATGCAGGCGCCCGACAGGCCGCGCCGGCCGATCCGGCGGATGCAGCGCACCCGACTATCCTGGCTGGCGAGCTCGCGCACGACTTCCCACGTGCCGTCGGGGGAATTGTCGTCGACATAGACGACCTCCCAGGCGATGCCCTGCAGCGCCGCCTCCAGCTTGCCGAACAGCTTGCGGACGTTGTCCCGCTCCTTGAAGGTGGGAACGATGATGGACAGCACCGGCCCAGCCGCGATGGCTTGCGGGCGTTCAGCGGCGGCTCGGAGGGCTTCGTTCATGCTGGCGAAGCGTATATCCGCCGCACCTCGCCCTGCCAAGCCGGATCGACCCGGGGGAAGGGTTGGAAAACGCGCCCATAGTGGAGAAATGCTTACGACCACGCCCCGCGCGCGTAGATCCGGCGCTGGCTCGCGATATCGTGGTCGCCCCGCCGCCTGAGCTTGAGGCCAAAGAGCATCAACAGTCCGTTAGCAGCTGGTTAGGCACGGCCGAGTCGCTGGATAAGGCGCCTTCCACCAGCGGCGGCTTCCTAGTTCGGAACTTCGCGGATGACCGGGCCGCGTGGGGCCGGCGCCGCCGGCGCGGGCTGCGTTGCCGGCTGCGCGACAGGGGCGGGTTTCGGTGGTTTGCCGAACTGCCCGATCGGCCCGAAATAGACGGCCGCGCCCAGCACGACAATCGCAACAATGGTACCCAACAGGCCGGCGAAGGACTGCGACGTCATACCGACATACCCCTATTGACCTCGTGCAATTGATAGCACGGAACCGGATGGCAGCAAGATCAGTTCAGCGACCCCTTCCGGTGCACAAAGGCTGTCACAATGTCCTTTTGCGCAAGCTCGATGGCGTGGTTGACCGTGGCGAGGTTGGCATCGGGCTGATTGTCGGGAAATTGCTGGCTCAGATAGTCGAGCAGCGTGACCCGGAAATTCTGCCGCTCGGACGGACAGGCGCTGGCGATATTGGCGGTGAAGTCCTGCGCGGACATTGTTTTGGCATCCGGCCGGGAATATTCCCGCGCCAGACAATTCCAGTAGGAATCGCGTCCCTGCAGCGCGAGCTTGTGCGCATCCCCGACATCATCCGCATGCGCGACTGTGACGCCAAGAGCAAGCGCGAGAGCCAACATCATCCGCATTCCAATCTCCTTTTTTTGGGAAGCTTAGCTTGAAGTCGATCGGGGGTTAAGCAGATCGGAGAGGCGAATGTGCGCGAGCACCAGACGCCCGCATGCGGTGTTCCGGGCCAAACCACGGGCCGGTCGGCCGGCCGATGGCTACGCTACAACCATGCCCATGCGGCCATCACCGGCGTCACCACCTGAGGCGCAGGAGGTCGGTTTCGTCCGAGTTTCTCGACCCGTACTGGCCAATGCGCGTCAATTTGACTAGTCTTGTTCCCGCAAGCATCTTGTCGGAAATGAGACCTGCCGCGTGGCCAAGCAAGCAAAAAGCGCTTCGACAAAGAAGTCCTCGACCAAGCCTCCCGCAAAGAAGGCGCCCGCGAAGGAGGCCGTAGTCAAGAAGGCGGCGGCAAAGACGCCGGCCACAAAGGCCTCTTCCGCAACAGCGGCTGCGAGTCCGAGCCGCCCTGCCCCAAAGCCTGCGGTTGCAGCGCAAGGTTCAGGTCACATCTACATTGGCGTCGGTGGCTGGACCTTCGCGCCCTGGCGCGGGGTGTTCTATCCGGACAAGCTGCCGCAGGCGAAGGAGCTGGAATATGCCGGCTCGAAGCTGACTTCGATCGAGATCAACGGCACCTATTATGGCTCGCAAAAGCCGGAGAGCTTTCGCAAATGGGCGCGCGAGGTGCCCGATGGCTTCGTGTTCTCGGTGAAGGGCTCGCGCTTCACCACCAACCGCCGCGTGCTGGCGGAGGCCGGCGACTCCATCAAGCATTTCTACAACACCGGTGTGCTGGAGCTTGGTGACCGGCTCGGGCCGGTGCTGTGGCAGTTCGCCCCGACCAAGAAATTCGACGAGGTCGATTTCGGCAAGTTCCTCGAACTGCTGCCGCGCGAAATGCACGGGCGCAAACTGCGCCATGTGGTCGAGGTACGCCACGACAGTTTTCGCACCCCCGCCTTTATCGCGCTGCTCAGGCAATTCGAGATTCCCGTGGTGTTCGCCGAACATTTCACCTACCCCGGCATTGCAGACGTGGTCGGCGATTTCGTCTATGCGCGGCTGCAGAAGGGCAATGATGACATCGCCACCTGCTATCCGCCGCAGCAGCTCGATCAATGGGCGAAGCGGTTGCAGCTCTGGGCCAGCGGCGGCGAACCTGACGACCTGCCACGCGTTGACGCGGCGCGTGCACCGAACAAGCCGCGCGATGTGTTCGCCTATGTCATCCACGAGGGCAAGGTGCGCGCGCCCGCGGGCGCGATGGAGCTGATCGAACGGCTCAGGTGATGCAACAATGGCCAAGGCCAGGAAGCTGTCCAAGAAGCTGTCCAAGAAGCTCTTCACCATCGGTTACGAGCAGACGCCGCAAAAGGCGGTGCTGGACGAGCTGGAGAACGCCGGCGTCAAGCTCCTGGTCGACGTCCGCGCGGTCACTTCCTCGCGCCGGCCCGGTTTTTCCAAGAACCAGCTCGCAGCGAGCTTGGATGAGCGCGGCATCGCCTATGTGCATCTGAAAGCCCTGGGCACGCCGAAGGAAGGCCGGCAAGCCGCGCGCAGCGGTAACTATCCGGAGCTTGAGAAGATCTATTCGGCGCATCTGAAAAAGCCGGAGGCGCGGCAGGAAATGGACGAGCTCGCCGCGCTGGTGATGAAAGCCGGCCCCGTCTGCCTGCTCTGCTACGAGCGCGACCACCGCCATTGCCATCGGCAGATGATCGCGGAGATCATCGAGGGACGGGACGGCGTGAAGACGGAGAACTTGCTGCCGCGGCAGATGTAGGCTCGTCATCCGTCATTCCGGGGCGCCTCGAAGAGGCGAACTATGGTGCGCGAGCGCGCACCTGAGAATCTCGAGATTCCGGGTTCGGTCCTGCGGACCGCCCCGGAATGACGGAGCAAGACGAACTATGCCTCCCCCTTCACCGACAGCGTCCCTTGCATCATCGGCACGCAGCGGCCGCCGACATGGGCGGAGACGATCCTGCCCCCCTGCTTGACCACGCGTGTCAACAACAGGCTCGGCCGCCCCATGTCAAACCCCTGTCCGATCGCGAGCCGCAACTCGCCATCCTGCGTGGGATCGATGTCCGCGAGCAACGCAGCAGCCGCAACCGTGGCGCTGCCGGTTGCGGGGTCTTCGATCAGGCCGCTGGCGCCGGGAAAGAACATGCGCGCCTGCAATTCGCAGGGCGCCGCGGCAAGCGCCACCTCGCGCGTGTAGAAGTAGATCGCAAAGGCGCCATCGCGGGGAAAAATGCGTGCGAAGGCGGCGGGGTCAGGCTTCGCCCGGCGCACCGCGTCCCGCGAATGGATTTCCGCGACCAGGAACGGCGTTCCGACCGAGACGATTTGCGATGGGTGGCGAGTGCTTGCGACATCCTCGGCCGTCAGCGAAATCAGGCTCGCCGCCTCCGCCGCAGAGATTTGCGCCAGCCGCTTGAGCGGCTGTGGTGCGGTGAGTTCGGCACCAACCACCTCGCCGTCTTCGGTCAGGACATCGACGGGCACAAGGCCCGCGCCTTCTTCGAAGACAAAGCGCGCGGGTGGCCTCGCCGCCTGCCTCGCCACCACGAACGCGGTGCCGACATTGGGATGGCCCGCGAACGGCAGCTCACGAACCGGGGTGAAGATGCGCACATGCGCATCATGCGACGGCTCGCGCGCCGGCAGCACGAAGGTCGTCTCGGAATAGTTGAACTCCGTGGCGATCGCCTGCATCTCTTCGGTCGTCAGACCTTGCGCATCCAGCACGACGGCAAGCGGATTGCCGCCGAAGGCACGGTCGGTGAAGACGTCGACGGTGATGTAGCGCCGCTGCATGGTCTCGCCTTTTCTGCAATCAGGTTCGGTTGCAATTAGCACGACCCCGACACAGGCTAGAAGCGAAACAATGATCTCGGAGCAATCAGCACTTTGGCGCGCTCATCCGGGTCCGTGATGATTTCGTCAAGAAAGCGCCGGTTCTTGGCATAGCTCTCCGTCTTCTCGAACTGGGTGTGCGGCCAGTCGCTGCCCCAGAGCAGATGGTCGAGGCCAAAGGACGCGCGCAGCAAGGGATAGGCTTGCTTGGCGAAGGTCTCGCCATTGGGGCCATTGCGATAGGGCGCGGAAATCTTCACCCAGACCCGCTTGGTCGCACCAAATTCGAGGATCGACCGGAACGCGGGATCATCGACGCCGAGCTTTTGATCGGGCAGCGTGTAGTGATCCAGCACCACCGCAACCCCCGCATCCAGCAGCTGCGGCACAAGGCCGACAAGATCGGACGCATTGCGCTGGATCTCGACCTGCCAATCGGCGGATTTCAGATTGGCGAGCAGCGTCTTCCATTCCGCCGCGGTGAGGTCCGGCAGCGGCTGGCCCACGAGATTGAGGCGGATGCCGACGATGCCGGCCTTGTCGAGTGCGAGAATGTCCTGCGACGAGATCGTCGGGTCGACCACGGCTATGCCGCGCAGCCGGCCCGCGTTCTGTTTCACGCAATCGACCAGATAGGAATTGTCGGTGCCCAGAAAGCTCGGCTGCACCAGGACGCCATTGGTCGTGCCATTCTGGTTGAGCTGCTCGAGATAAAGCGACAGCGGCGCATCGTAATCGGGCGCGTAGCGCCGGCCGGGCGCGAGCTTCAGCCCGCGGTGAAACACGTGAGCGTGGGTATCGATCACGATTTGGGGCCCAGTATCAGCCAATGCCGTCTTTCCCGATCCGACCAACGATAGCAGCGCAGCACTGCCGGCAACAAATTCCCGCCGCGTGAGGCGGCCTTTCTGCATGTCCATTTCCATCCCCTGATGATCAAGCGCGCGCAGCGGCCGCTTCTTTCTCGAACACTTTGCCGCGCGTCTCCGGCAGCAGCAGCACTGCGACCAGCACCAGCGAATAGGCAAAGGCGGCGTCGATACCGATCGCGGGACCGAGCCCGATACGGTCGGAGAGATATCCGACCAGGAACGGAAAGGCCGCGGAGACGACGCGTCCGAAATTGTAGCAGAAGCCGACGCCGGTGCCGCGCACGCCCGCGGGATAGAGCTCGCTGAACAACGCGGCCATGCTCGCAGGAATGCCGGCGGAGAAGAAGCCGAGCGGAAAGCCGAGCACAAGCATCTGAGTATTCGACAGCGGCGCGAAGATATAGGCAAGCACGGTCGCAACGCATGCGGCCGCGAACAAGCTGACGTTGGCGCGGCGGCCGAAGCGGTCGCTGAAATAGCCCGAGACCACGCAGCCGCAGAAGAAGGCGACGATGATCACCGCGAGATAGCCGCTGGAGCCGAGCACCGACAGATGCCGCTCCTCGCGCAGAAACGTCGGCAGGAACGTCGTCAGCGCGGCATAACCGCCATGGGCGCCGATGCCGAACAGGCCGCCGACCAGTGTGGAGCGCAGCACGTCAGCATGGAAGATTCCGCCGAGCGTCGCAAGCAACGGCGGCCGCGCCTCGAGCTTGCCGGCGCGAACAGGCTCTTTCAGACCCCGCCGGACATAGAGGATCAAGAGCGCCGGGAGCAGCCCAAGTGCGAACAGCACGCGCCAGCCAATCTCGGCGGGCGCATAGGTGAAAACCACCGCCGAAAGCACGACCGCGGTGCCCCAGCCGACCGCCCATGCGCTCTGCACGGCGCCGAGCGCGGTGCCGCGATGCTCTGGGCGGATGATCTCGGCCATCAGCACCGCGCCGCAGGCCCATTCGGCGCCAAAGCCCAGGCCCTGGATCGCCTTGAGGACGACGAGCTGGCTGTAGCTCATGGCAAAGGCAGAGGCGAACGTCGCGAGCGCAAAGGTCGCGATGGTGATCTGCAGCGCCTTCACACGGCCAAAACGATCCCCAAGCGCTCCGCCGAACCAGCCGCCGATGGCGCCGAAAAACAGCGTGATCGAGCCGAGCAGGCCCGCTTCCGCCTTGGTGATGTGGAACGCTGCGATCAGCGCGGGAATGGCGAGGGAGAACATCTGCACATCGAGCGCATCGAGCGCCCAACCACCAAAGCTTGCCCAGAATGTGCGCCGCTCCAGCGGCGAGCTTTCGCTGTACCAATTGGCCATCTCGTCCCTTCCCTGCTTTCCTCTTGTGTGTTCTTTTTTAGTTCTCAGCGGATATCGACGTGATATCGAAACCGCGTCGCGGGCCCGCGTGAGCGGCGCCATTCGATCGGACGCCGCTCGAGATCGAAGGCGAGGCGCTCGATCACGATCAGCGGCGCCCCCGCCTCCAGCCGCAGCAATCGCGCCTGCATGGCGCTCGCGGTCTCGACGGACAGATTCTCGTCGGCCGACACCACGATCTGGCCGCAGCGCTCCTCGTAGAGCGGATAAAGCAGGTCGCCGAAATCCTCCGGCGCAAGCGCGAGCACGGCCTCGAAGCGCGATTTCTGCAGCCAGATCTCCTCGGCCAGCAGCGGCTCGCCGTCCATCAGCCGCAGGCGCGACAGGCTGATCACGGGCTCACCTTGCGGCAGGCGCAAGGCGCTGGCGACGGCCGACGGTGCCGCGACGACCTTGCGCCTGAGGATGCGGCTTTGCGGGATGCGGCGCTCACCGCTTTCGGACTGGAAGCGGAAGAACCGGAACAGCGAGGAATTGAAGCGGGCGCGCCGAACAAACGTGCCCCGGCCCTGCTGGCGCTCCAACGCGCCGTCGGCGACCAGCTGGTCGATGGCCTTGCGCACCGTGCCGATCGCAAGGCCATGCTGCGCGGCGAGCTCCGCCTCCGACGGGATCGGCTCGCCGGGAAGCCATTCCCGGCGGTTGATCCTGCTCGCGATGTCGTCCCGCAGCCGCTGGTAACGCGGCAGGCGCTGGTCGAGGGTACTCATATAGTCATATAGATGACTATATGAAGTATTGTCAACAGTCTCCTTGCCCGGGTACTTCTTCGAGGCTTGCCCTATCCCAGCTGCCAGACGGTCATCGGCTGCTCATAGCCGCGGATCGGCACTGCGCCCAGGGAAACCGCGTCGTCGCCATGCTCACCGAGCGCCTCCCGCACTGCAGCGGAGATCAGCAGCTGCGAGCCGAACTCCTTGTTCAGCGCCTCGAGCCGCGCGGCGAAGTTCACGGTGTCGCCGATCACCGTGTACTCCTTGCGCCGGGGCGAGCCGATATTGCCGGCGACCACCTCGCCGAAATGAATGCCGATGCCGATGCGCAGCTTCCAGTCCGAGACGTCGTTGATCCGCTCCATCGCCGTGAGCATCTCCCGCGCCGCCGCGACGGCGCGATGCGCGGCGTCCGCCGCATCGAGCGGTGCACCGAACAGCGCGAGAAAGCCGTCGCCGAGGAACTTGTTCACAATGCCGCCATGGCGGTCGAGGATTTCCACCAGCACCGCGAACGCACCATCGAGCCGCTCCACCACCTCCTTCGGCGAGCGCGACCGCGCCGCGGCGGTGAAGCTGCGGAAATCGACGAACATCACGGCCACGCGGCGGATGTCGCTCTCGGTGCTTGCGCCCTCCACCATCAAGCGCTCGACCACCTGCGGTGACACATGCTGGCCAAACAGGTTGGTGACATGATCGCGCGCGGTCGCTGCACGAATGCTCGCGGCGAAGCTGCGCCGCAGCTGCAAGCCGACGGCGCCGGCAAGGACGCCGCAAATCAGGACCACGACACTGCGTGCGCCGTGATAATAGAGGTCCGGAACGGCATCGGCGGCCGCGGCGGGCGCGCCGGCCGGATGATAGAAGACGGACACCCAGAACAGCTCGGCGGCGGCAACGAGCCCGGTAAACGCCGACAGCCAGAAATCCAGCCGCAGCGTCGAGAGCACGATGAAGATGCCGTAGGCAACCGGGATGACAAAGCCGACCGCCTTGATCGTCCCCATATTCTGGATGTGCAGCATCAACGCAAAGGTCGGCATCGACGTCTCGATCAGCGCGCCGATATAGCGGCGGATGATCGGCAGATCCTGATCCATTTTCATGTGCCGCTTGATCGCGGTCAGGACCCAGATCTCGAAGAGAACGAACGGCACGAGGATCTGAAAGATGAAGATCGGCCGCATGCCGCCCTGCCAGAGCCGCTCGATGACCGGCTGCTCAAGATAATAGGTGGCAACCACGACCACCGCGATGATGCCGGTGGTGATGATCACCGCCTTGACGCGCAACAGCTCGGAAGCCATCACCTCGCGCATCAGCGCATGCTCGAAATCGGCGGAAACTCTCGAACGAGCCCCGCCGATGCCGTGCCAGAAATCAGTAATTGCGGTCATGTGTTCCCCAGTCATTCCGGGGCGCCTCGCAGAGGCGAACCCGGAATCTCGAGATTCCGGGTTCGGCGCTGCGCACCGCCCCGGAATGACGGAAAGCGATACTGCCTCAATCCAGCGTGCGGCGGAAGCGCGTGACGGCGACCGTCATGGCGAACAGCGTCAGGCCGAGCAGCGCCAGCGTGTCATATTCCAGGTTCTGCAGGGTCGAGCCCTTCAGCATGATCGCGCGCACGATCCGCAAGTAATGCGTCAGCGGCAGGCATTCCCCGATATATTGCGCCCAGACCGGCATGCCGAGAAAGGGAAACATGAATCCGGACAACAGGATGCTCGGCAGGAAGAACATGATCGACAGCTGCATCGCCTGCAGCTGGTTCTGCGCTAGCGTCGAGAAGGTGTAGCCGATGGAAAGATTGGCGGTGATGAACAGGGTTGAGAGCAGCGCCAGCAGAAAGAGGCTGCCGAACACCGGCACGCCGAACAGAAAGATGCCGATGGAGAGAATGAGCGCCGCCTGCACAAAACCGACCATCACATAAGGGACGATCTTGCCGAACATCACCTCGACCGGCTTGATCGGCATCGACAACAGGCTTTCCATGGTGCCGCGCTCGACCTCGCGGGTCACCGAGAGTGCGGTGAAGATCAGCATGGTCATGGTCAGGATGGTGCCGACCAGGCCCGGCACGATGTTGAGCCGGCTTGACGCAGCCGGGTTGTAGCGCGCATGCGCCCGGATCTCGAACGGCAGCGACGGCGGATCGCCGGCGAACAGATCATGCTCGAGCGCGGTCTGCACCACCACGCTGAGCGAGGACAGCGCCGAGCTCGCGGCGATCGGATCGGTCGCGTCGGCCGCGACCAGGAGCGCCGGATGGTCGCCGCGCCGCACCGCCCGCTCGAAGCCGCGCGGGATCTCGACGCCGAACAGCACCTTGCCGGATTTGAGCAGATTGTCGAATTCATCGACATCATGTACTTCGCGAACGAAATGGAAATAGGCGGTGTTCTCCAGCGCCTTGAGAATCGAGCGGCCGAGATCGGTGTCCTCCTGCAGCAGGACAGCCGTCGGCAGATTGTGCGGCGTGGTGTTGATGGCATAGCCGAACAGCAAGAGCTGCATCACCGGGATCATCACGATCATCGCAAACGACACCCGGTCGCGGCGGAGCTGGATGAACTCCTTCAGAACCATTGCATAGGAACGGCGCCAGAAGCCGAACAACGGCAGGCGCGTCTCGGTGACGGGAGCAGATGCATCGACGGCGCTCATTGGAAATTATCCTTGGAGCGGTTCATGAGTTCAATGAATACGTCTTCCAGCGACGGCGCGGAGAGCTGCCATTTCAGGCCCTCCTTGTCGCGCCACGGCGCGATGGTGGCTTCGAGTGCCGTCCTGTCGCGGCCGGAGACATGCAGCGAGGTGCCGAACGGCGCGACCATGTCCACCCCGGGCTGCCCCTGCAGCTTTTCGCCGAGATGCTGCAGATCATCGCCGGTGACGGTATAGGTCGTCAGCCGCGAATGCGCGATCACCTCTTCCACGGTGCCGTGCGCGAGCAGATGACCATAGGCGATATAGGCGATCTCGTGGCAGCGCTCGGCCTCGTCCATGTAATGGGTGGAGACCAGCACCGTCAGCCCTTCGGCAGCCAGCGCATGGATCTCGTTCCAGAAATCGCGCCGCGCCTTGGGGTCGACGCCCGCGGTCGGTTCGTCCAGCAGCAGCAATTGCGGGTTGGGCAGCGTGCAGGCGCCGAGCGCCAGCCGCTGCTTCCAGCCGCCGGAGAGTTCGCCGGCGAGTTGCTCCTCGCGGCCGCTGAGCCCCAAGCGCCTGATCATATCGCGGGCGGCGGCGCGCGCGTCCGGCACGCCGTACAGGCGCGCGACGAATTCGAGATTCTCGCGCACCGAGAGATCCTGGTACAGCGAGAAGCGCTGGGTCATGTAGCCGACCCTGAGCTTGATCTTCTCGGCGTCGCGGCGGATGTCGTAGCCGAGACAGGTGCCCTCGCCGCTGTCGGGCGTCAGCAGGCCGCAGAGCATGCGGATGGTGGTGGTCTTGCCGGAGCCGTTGGGGCCGAGGAAGCCGTAGATCGAGCCCCGCTTCACCTGCATCGACAGATCGTGCACGACCTCGCGGCCGTCAAAGGATTTTGACAGGCCCTTGACGTCGATCGCAACGGGATTTGAGGGCGCGCCGTTCATTGCCTGGCCGCAACGGGAGTCTTGGGATTGAGATAGACGCTGATCGGCTGTCCCACGCGCAGCGCATCGGGCCGCGAGGGGCGCGCCTGGATCAGATAGACCAGCTTGTTGCGCTCATCGAGGCTGTAGATGACCGGCGGGGTGTATTCGGCTTGCGTTGCGATGAAGTAGATGCGCGCGGTCAGATCCGGCGAGCAGTTGTCGCAGGTGACCTTGACCTCGTCGCCGATTGCAAGCTTCGGCAGCTCGGTCTCGGACACGAAGAAGCGGATCTTCATGTTGCCGGGCGGCATGATCGAGAGCACCGGCCGCTGCGCCGGCACCATCTCGCCTTCGCGGAAATAGATCTGCTGGACGGTGCCCGCGACCGGGGCAAAACCCTTGCGGCGCGCGAGCCGCGTTTCCGAGGTCACGACATGCGCTTCGGCCACCCGCAGCGCGGAGACGGCGGCATCGAGCGTCGCCTGGGTGCCGGCGCCGGTCTTGGAGAGCATGGCGGCGCGATCATAGGTCTGCTTGGCGTTGGCGAGCGTCGCTTTGTTCTGGTTGAGATCAGCCTGCTGCAGATCGTCATCGACAGAATAGAGTTCCTCGCCGACCTTCACCTCGTCGCCTTCGCGGACGTTGAGCTTTGTCACCCGCCCGGTCTCGTCGGGGCTGACAAAGATCATGTCGGCCTCGACCCAGCCCTGGAAGCCCGGATCGCGCCCCCGCTTGCAGCCGCCGAGAGTTGCCGCAACCAAAGCGGCCATCACACAAATCAAAGTTCGCGACGCCGTCATGACGCGCTCCGTTCGCCAAAAATCAAATCAAGATGCACGCGCAGCATGGCCATGGCATCGAGCGGCGCGTGACGCTCGAACAGGCTTTTCCAGATCACCGCGATCATCGCCGGTGCGACCACGATCTGCGGATAATTGGCCAGCTCCGGGACGCGGATTTCGCCGCGTGCCACCGCAAGCTCGATCAGGCCGCGCATGGCGGCGAGCCCGCGCGAGACCACCTCGCGGTAATAGAAATCGGCTATCGCCGGAAAGCGCGGCCCCTCCGCCACGATCAGCCGCACCAGGTCGCCGCGCCGTGTGGTCGCGACCTCCTGGATCAAGGTGAAAGCAAAGTGTTCCAGCGCCTCGCGGACCGATCCGACCGGCTGCGCCGGCGGCGCCAGGCGCGTGATCAACGGCACGATCGCGGTCCGCACCAGTTCCTCGAACAGCGCTTCCTTGTCCTTGAAGTGCAGATAGATCGTCCCCTTGGCGACGCCGGCGCGCTTGGCCACATCGTCCAGCCGCGTCGCCGCAAAACCGCGCGCGATGAACTCGTCGAATGCCGCCGCGACAATCGCCTCCCGCCGCTCCGCCGACCGTTCGGACCGACTGGATGCGGGTTTGGCCGAGCGGGTGCCAGCCGCGCGCAAGGGCGGGCTTTCGCCTCGGGAGAGGCCTGCGTTGCGGGCCCGGGTGGAACCGGACCTGTCGGTGCGCTCTGGAGGGGTCTTGCTCATGGTTCATGTATGACTGACTAGTCAGTCATTGTCAACCGGCTTCAAGCCTGCGTCCGAGAGCATGTTCCGAAAAAGTGTGAAGCGGTTTTCCGAAAAGATTATGCTCAAACCGCGCGGATCGAGTTAGCTGTGGAACTTCAACCCATCGACGATCTTGTCGACCACCTTGCGCTCGGCGCGCACGGCGATGCCGACGAGATTGAGATCGGCACGCGCCACCGCCTTCACCGCGGCACGGTTGGCTTCGTCGTGGGTGGTCTTGAACATGTCCTCGGTGTAGAGCGCAGGCGTCACGTTGCGCGCGAGCGCCCGCTCCAGCGCGCGCGACAGCGTTGCGCGGTCGGCGCCGTAGATCAGGATTGGCTGGCCGATCAGCGGGAGATATTTGGTCTCCGAGCCGTCTTCGTAAGGCACGCCGACGCATTCAGGGAAGCTGGCGGCGATGCCGCCGGCCAGGAAGGCGGCGATATTCAGCTTCTGCCAGGCTTCGAGGTCGGTGCGGATCACGAGCGCGATCTTGGTGTCGAATTGCATTTGCTACTCCGATCGGATGCCTGTTCTTTTCGCCGTCATTGCGAGCGCAGCGAAGATTCCATGGGGAGTGGATAGCGACCAGTTCTGAAGCCAGACTGAGGTTGCTCAAACCACTCACCTGGAGACGAACGATGTTGCTCGATCATGCTACCGACAGACCGACCGCTATCC